>QFQY01000016.1 GCA_003248805.1 Chelatococcus sp.
AGGCGATCGCCGGCCGGTCGACCTGCGGCATCGACTTCAGGCAGAATTTCGACATCGCCATCAGCGCGCCGGTGTTGCCCGCCGAAACGGTGACGTCGGCCTCGCCGGTCTTCGTCGCCTCGATGGCGCGCCACATCGACGACTTGTAGCGCCCGTAGCGCAGCGCCTGGCTCGGCTTGTCGTCCATCTTCACCGAGACCTCGGTGTGGTGGAAGACGCTGACGCCCTTGAGCTTCGGGTGTGCGTCGAGCAGAGGCAGGACCTCCTTCTCGTCGCCGAACACGATGAAGCGCGCATCCGGGCGGCGCTCGAGCATCAACGCCGCGCCGGGGATCACCACGGCCGGGCCGTGATCACCGCCCATCGCATCGAGCGCGATTGTAACCGGTCTTGTCATGGAGTGCTGAATGATCCCGGGAGCGGCCGACCCTGATGACGCGGCGGCTCGTTGCGCGCGGGACAATAGCGACTTGCGAGCATGCCGCAAGCCATCCCGGCCACGTTGAAAGGCTTCATTTTTCCCCGCGTCCCAGGCGCGCCAGCGCGGCGAAGGGCGAGCGCTCCTCCTGCAGCTCCGGCGCCGGCTCCGAGAAGGCGACGCCCGGCTTGCGCGGATAGGGATCGAGCGCGAGCGAGAGGAATTCGACCGTGACGGAGCCGAGATCGATCGTTCCGTCGACAATCGGCTCCGGCGGATCGGCCTCGCCGAGCATCACCTCGACATCGATCTCCTCGGCGTCGCCGCCACGCCTCGCGGCGACGCGGCTTTCGACCTCGGGAGCGAAATCGAGCTCGACCGGCACGGAGAGCTTGACCGGAAAGGGCTCGAGCGTGACGACGCAGGTCTGATGGAGGGCGGCCTCGATCTTGCCCTCCAGCCTCACCCGGTCCCCGTTGCGCGAGAGCGAATAGCGCCCCTCCAGAGCCTCGACCGAGGCGAGGCCGAGCGCAGTCGCGACGGCCTGCCTTTCGGCCGGTCCGGCCGTGACGGCGACGGGCGTGCCCCGCGTCTTGATGGCCTCGACCCTCACGACATGCCTCAGCGGCGCGGCGATCTCAGGCGTCATGGCGGGTCTCACCGGCGGTCAGGGTTGGAAAGAGCTGGCCCTCGCTCAAGATCGCGGCGAGATCGCGGCCGGCCAGGCGCTCCGCGCTGTCGAGGGCGTAGCGGGCCAGCTGTTCCGCCCCCTCGCCCGCGCCGACATTGCGACGCAGTGCCTCGATCAACGCCTCGGGCCCCGGCTCGTCCAAGGCCGCCTCGTAGGCCTTCAGCCGACCGTACAGGCTCTGGCCGATCTTCTTCATCCGCTTGGGGACGGCGATGTCGCTGACGCCGCCATTGCGGAAGCCGAGCTCGAGATAGGCGAAGCAGGCATCGACCAGCTCCTGCGACAGGTCGGCGGCCGGAGCCGGCAAGTCCCGCAGGCGGCGCAGCAGGAGGAAGAGATGGAGGGTCAGCGATTCGAACCGCCCCTCGAACGTGTCGGGAACACCGCATGAGCGATAGAGGGCGGGTTGCCGCGAGGCCTCCGCGAGGCGCGCGAACAACGCATCGACCGGCGCCCGCCTTTCCCTGCTCCTGCCGAACAAGCCGAAGATCACGCGCACGTCCCTCGCCCGCCCTCGCGCGGGGCCCGCCTTGCCAAAGCCATGCTCGGGCGTTACGCCAACCTCCACCCGTTTGACAAGCGCTCCCGGCTGCGGGAGCGCCATGCCTCCTGGATTACGTCAGCATGACCGTCATATCCCGCCGCGCGGCCTTCTTCGGTGCCCTTGCGACATCGTCCCTGGCTCTCGCCGGATGCGGGCCGAATGCGGGCGGCTTCAAGCTGCCGACCTCGGCCGGCATGAACGAGGAATATACGCGCGGCTTCGTCATGGACGACACGCTGATCGCGCAGATCAAGCCAGGCATGGACGTTCAGCAGGTGCTGACGATCCTCGGCACGCCCTCGACGACCTCGACAGTCGGCAACCGGACCTTCTATTACATCAGCCAGCGCGTCTATCGGCGCTTCCAGTTCCAGGACCTTCAGGTCGTCGACCAGAACGTGCTGGTCGTCTATTTCAACAAGTCCTTCAAGGTCGAGCGAGTCGCCCATTACGGCCTCAAGGACGGCGTGATCTTCGACTTCATCAGCCGCACCACGGCGACGGGAGGCGAGGAGCAGAGCTTCCTGCGCAACCTCTTCCGCGGCGTGACCAAGTTCTCGCCGTTCGGCACGTAGGGCGCCGCGACGACGACCGATCAGACGAGAAAACCCGCGGGGCGCGCGCGCGCCCCGCGGGTTTTTCTTTGGCCGCAGCGTGTCGTCTCAGGCCGGCGCGTCCCGCTTGCGCGCCGGCAACGTCATCGCGAGCACCCCGACGACCACGAAGATCAGCCCGGCCCAGGCGGTCAGCGGCAGGACCTCACCGAGAAAGATCATCCCGATCAGCACCCCGGTGGGAACGCGGAGATAGGCGACCGAGGTCGTCGCGACGGAGCCGAGCCTCGCGATCAGCCGGAAATAGATGACGAAGGCCAGCGCCGTCGACAGAAGGGCGAGCGCGATCAAGGCCTGCACCGATGCCGCCGAGGGCGCAAGCGTCCAGGGTCGGTCCAGCAGAAGGCTGAGCGGCAGCAGGATGGCGGCACCGCTGACCAGGGAGCCTGCGGCCGGCATGATCGGATCGAGCCCCTTGAAGTGACGGCCGAAGAGGGCAGCGCCGGCATAGCAGAGGCTCGCCGTGACCAGGGCGATCTGGGCGGCGAGATGCTCGCCGAGCCCGGACATCGCCTGCGTGCCGACGATCAGCACCGTGCCCGCGAGCCCTGCCCCGATGCCGGCCAGCTTGAGCCACGCGAGGCGTTCGCCCGTCTGCGACAGTGCCGAGAGCAGCACGACGAAGATCGGGCTCGTGGAGCTCAGGATGGTCGCCAACCCGGCTTCGACGCTGCGTTCGGCCCAGGCGATCAGCGTGAAGGGCAGGACGCTGTTGAGGCAGGCCTGGACCAGGAAGAGCCGCCATGTCGCGAGATCGCGGGGCAGCCGCAGGCCGCGCCAGCGCATGATCAGAAGCAGGATCGTGCCTGCCAGCAGCGTCCGGGCGGCGATCAGGGTCACCGGAGGAATCGTTTCCACGCCGATCCTGATGAAGGTGTAGGAACCGCCCCAGAGCGTCGCGAGGACGAGGAGCAGGGCGAGTTCGATCGGGCGTTTCGTCTCGGGCGGGACGGTGGCGAGGGATGGTGCGGTCATGGACGTCTCCTTGGCTGGAAGCGTCATGCCAGCCGGGAGGCGCGATGGCTCGCCGGAACGCTACGGGGGCGGCGGTAGCGTTCCGGAAAACCTGCGAGATCGATTCAAACGGGCTCGGCAATACTCTGAAATAAAACAAAAACCCCGCGGATCGCTCCGCGGGGTCGAGGTCTCGACGATGGCGGCCGGCGCTCAGGAATGCGCCAGGATCGCCAGCAGCAGCAGCGCGATGATGTTGGTGATCTTGATCGCCGGGTTCACGGCGGGGCCCGCCGTGTCCTTGTAGGGATCGCCGACGGTGTCGCCCGTCACCGAGGCCTTGTGGGCCTCCGAGCCCTTCATGTGGCGCACGCCGTCCTTGTCGACGAAGCCGTCCTCGAAGCTCTTCTTGGCGTTGTCCCAGGCACCGCCGCCCGAGGTCATCGAGATGGCCACGAAGATGCCCGTCACGATGACGCCCATCAGCATGGCGCCGACCGCCGCGAAGGCCTGGTTGCGACCGGCGATGGCGTTGATCGCGAAGAACGTCACGATCGGGGCCAGCACGGGCAGCAGCGACGGCACGACCATCTCCTTGATCGCCGCCTTGGTCAGCATGTCGACGGCTCGCCCGTAGTCGGGCCGATCGGTGCCTTCCATGATGCCCGGCTTCTCGCGGAACTGCCGGCGCACCTCCTCGACGACCGACCCGGCCGCGCGTCCCACGGCCGTCATGCCCATCCCGCCGAACAGGAAGGGAATGAGGCCGCCGAGCAGCAGGCCGACGACGACATAGGGGTTCGACAGCGAGAAATCGACCGTGACGCCCTTGAAGTACTGGAACGAGGTCGAGCCCGCCCGGTTGGCCTCGGCGATGAAGAAGTTCAGGTCCGAGGTGTAGGCGGCGAAGAGCACCAGGGCGCCGAGGCCGGCCGAACCGATGGCATAGCCCTTGGTGACCGCCTTGGTGGTGTTGCCGACCGCGTCGAGCGCATCGGTCGAGTGGCGGACCTCCTTGGGCAGCCCCGCCATCTCGGCGATGCCGCCGGCATTGTCCGTGACCGGGCCGAAGGCATCGAGCGCCACGACCACGCCCGCCAGCGCCAGCATCGCCGTCGTGGCGATGGCGATGCCGAACAGGCCCGCCAGACCATAGGAGACGATGATGCCGGCGATGATGACGATGGTCGGCGCGGCCGTCGCCTCCAGCGAGACCGCGAGACCCTGGATGACGTTGGTGCCGTGCCCCGTCACCGAGGCCTGGGCGATCGAGACCACCGGACGCTTGCCGGTGCCGGTGTAGTACTCGGTGATGACGACGATGAAGAGCGTCACCATCAGGCCGACTAGCGCGCAGGCGAAGAGGCCGCCGGAGGTGAAGCTCGCGCCCTGCACGGTGGTGAAAGCCGCCGAGAAGCCGCCGAACATCACCCAGTTCACCAGGGCGATGGCGCCGACCGACAGCACGCCCGCCGCGATGAAGCCCTTGTAGAGCGCCCCCATGATCGACTGGTTGGCGCCGAGCTTGACGAAGAAGGTGCCGACGATCGAGGTGACGATGCACGCCGCGCCGATGGCCAGCGGATAGAGCATCATCGTCCCCAGCACGGGCTGCCCGGCGAAGAAGATCGCCGCGAGCACCATGGTCGCGACCAGCGTCACCGCATAGGTCTCGAACAGGTCGGCCGCCATGCCGGCGCAGTCGCCGACATTGTCGCCGACATTGTCGGCGATGGTCGCGGGGTTGCGCGGGTCGTCCTCCGGGATGCCGGCCTCGACCTTTCCGACGAGGTCGGCGCCGACATCGGCCCCCTTGGTGAAGATGCCACCGCCGAGACGGGCGAAGATCGAGATCAGCGAGGCGCCGAAGCCGAGCGCCACCAGCGAATCGATCACCGTGCGGCTGGACGGAGCGAAGCCGAGGAAGGAGGTCAGCACGCCGTAGTAGACGGCGACACCGAGCAGGGCGAGGCCGGCGACCAGCATGCCCGTGACAGCACCCGCCTTGAAGGCGACGTCCAGCCCCTCCCCCAGCGACTGCATGGCCGCCTGCGCCGTGCGGACATTGGCGCGCACGGAGACGTTCATGCCGATGAAGCCGGCCGCGCCCGAGAGCACGGCGCCGATCAGGAAGCCGACCGCCACCCATTTGCCGAGCAGCCAGAAGAGCGCGACGAAGAGGACAACGCCGACGAAGGCGATGGTGGTGTATTGCCGGCGCAGATAGGCCTGAGCGCCCTCGGCGACCGCCGCCGAGATTTCCTGCATGCGCTGGTTGCCGGCGTCGCGCTTCATGACGTCGCCATAGGCCCAGACGCCGTATGCGATCGAAAGCGCGCCTAATAGGATGATGATAAGCAGAGCAGACATTCGGTTTCCTGACCCCTAGAGCAATCGACCGCCGGGAGCGCTGCCGCTCCTCTCTTTGCCGGTTTGGACGTCAGGCACATGAAAATACGGGCCGGAAGACTATCGGGCCCGCATCGCGTCGCCGTCGTCAGGCGAATTTGTGGCAAGTTTCGCCCGAGAGCGCAAACGCGACGATAGGCGCGGAACTCTGGGGAAGCGCGCGGGCCTGATCAGAGCGGCACTTCGCGGTTGACGTTCTTGTAGAGCAGGTAGCAGGCGTCGCCGAATCCGGTCGGATAGAATTGCTGCGGGCAGTAACCGCCCATCCAGATGAAGTCGTCCGCCCAGATCTCGTGCCAGTCCTGGCCGAGGAAATAGAGCCCCTGCCCTTCCAGCATGTAGAGACCGTGCTCCATGACGTGGGTCTCGACCGCCGGAAAGGACGCGCCCGGCTTGAACCACATCAGGTTCATCTCGAAATCATGGCGCAGATCGCCATAGGGCAGCAGGAACTGGAAGCCGCGGCCCTGCTTGCCGGTGTGGTTGGTGACGGGCACCGCATCCTGATGCGACAGGATCGGCTCCGGCATGGCGAGGCCGGCCGCCGGCTCGTAGCGCTTGCGCAAGGCGAGCACGCGCGCGGTCCGCGTGCCCTCGTTGCGCAGGGAGAACGGCAGGCCCGGCGGCACATAGGCATAGGAGCCGCGGCCGAAGCCGCGCGCTTCCCCACCGTCGAGGGCGAAAGCCGCCTCGCCGGACAAGCCATAGTAGAAATGCTGGACGCCCTCCTCCATGTGGGGCGCGACGGTGCCGCCGCCCGGCGCGATCTCGAGGACATACTGCGCGAAGCGCGCGCCCAGAACGGGGGCGGCCAGGACGCGGACGATGGTCTGCGCCAGATGCGGCAGGCGGCTGACGAGGACGCCCTCGGGCGGCATGAAGGCGTAGTTCGACTTCACCACGCCGCGATTATGGCCGATGGCGCCGGGCGGCAACTGTCCCGGCGGCACGGGGATTTCGTCGGGACGCATCGCACTCTCCTTCAGGCCGACCGGCCGCTCGCTGGTCAGGCCGGTTGCAGGCTCCGCAGCCGGGACTGCCAGAAGACCAGCGCCAGCGCCAGCAGGACGGGCGGAAAGACCACCCAGTTCACGCTGCCCCAGCCGCCGGCATGCAGCAGGCCACCCGACGAGAACGAAGCCACCGCGACCGAACCGAATACCAGGAAGTCGTTGGCCGCCTGGACCTTCACGCGCTCCTCCGGCCGGTAGCAATCGGTGACCAGAGCCGTCGCGCCGAGAAAGCCGAAATTCCAGCCGATGCCGAGCAGCACCAGCGCCAGCCAGAAATGGCCGACGCTCAGCCCGGACAGGCCGACGAGGGCGGCGCCGGCCGTGATCACGAGCCCCGCCGCCGTGACCTGCGCCTTGCCGAAGCGGGCGATGAGACGCCCGGTGAAGAAGCTCGGCCCGAACATCGCCAGCACATGCCACTGGATGCCCAGCGCGGCATCGCCCACGGAATGGCCGCAGGCGACCATGGCGAGGGGCGCCGCCGTCATGAGGAAGCTCATCAGCCCATAGCTGACGAGGGCCGCCGCCACCGCCGCGACGAATTTCGGCTGCCGCATGATCTCGGACAGCGGACGCCCGCCCGCGGCTTTGGCGAAGGCGGGCGGCGGCGCGCGGAGACGAGAGACGACGAGCATGGCGATCAGCGCGAGCGAGCCCTGGGCCAGGAAACTCGCGGCGAAGGGCGCGGCCGGGGTCAGGTCGCGCGTCCAGT
Source organism: Chelatococcus sp. (assembly GCA_003248805.1). GTDB lineage: Bacteria > Pseudomonadota > Alphaproteobacteria > Rhizobiales > Beijerinckiaceae > Allobosea. Next base: position 7,356 of record QFQY01000016.1, read on the forward strand.
AGACGGATTGCGGGCCGATGACGCCCGCGGCGAGGCCGCCGATCATCACCCAGGAGATGGCGCGCGGCCTGAAGGCGTCGCTCGCCGTGTCGGCGGCCGCGAAACGATAGCTCTGCACGAAGGAGCCGTAGAGGCCGCAGACGAAGGTGCCGAGGCAGAAGAGCCAGAACAGCCGTTCCACCGTTCCCGCCGCCGCCAGGCTCGCGCCGGTCGCTCCCACGAGCGCGCCGATGAGATAGCCGGAGCGCCGCCCGAGCCGCCGCATCACCATCGCCGCCGGAATGACGCCGGCAGCGATCCCGAGCTGCAACAGGCTGACGGGCACGGTCGCGAAGGTCTGGTCCGAAACGAGGCTCGCACCGACGATGCCCCCCAGCGAGATCACGATCGCGGGGTTTGCGCCGCCGAGCGCCTGTGCGCAGGAGAGAATGACGGCGTTGCGCCTGGCGAGTGCGTCGCCCTCGGCGAGCCGAGCGTGCTGGTTCATAGGTTCCCGCCCTTGCCGTGGCGGACTCTCCGGTCAGCCGCCGCTGTCAGAAATGCGCGAAGGAGCCGTACGCGAAGCTTCGCACGCTCCCCTTCTCCCGGCAGGTTACCGACCCGGCTTCTCCGGCCACACGACCGATGACCGCAAGCGGCACGCCCACCTCGTCGGCCGCCGCCTTCAGGGAAGGAAATTCTCCTGCGGGCACGGCACAGAGAATTTCGTAGTCGTCTCCGCCGGTCCACGCCAGTTCCGCCAACGCCGGATCGGCCATGACTGCCGCGCGGGCCGCCTCCGACAGGGGCACGGTGTCGAGATCGATCTCGAGCCCGACACGGGAGGCGGAGGCGAGCTTGCGGGCGTCGCCGGCGAGGCCGTCGGAGATGTCCATGGCCGCCGAGGCGTGCTGCTGCAGCGCCGACGCGAGCGCCCATCGCGGGCGCGGATGGAGGTAGCGATCCGCCAGCGCCGCGCGCTGGGGCTCGCTCAGTGTCTCGACCCAGCCCGGCCGCTCGGGGCCATGGACCTTGAGGCCGAGCGCGCCGTCGCCGATCGTGCCCGAGACACAGAGCAGGTCGCCGGGCTTCGCTCCAGAGCGCAGCACCATGCGGCCGGCCGGGACGGCGCCGAAGGCGGTGATCGAAAGGGTGAGGGGTCCGGGCGTCGAGACGGTGTCGCCGCCGATCAGCGGGCAGCCGGCCTCGCGCGCCTGCGCGGCCAGGCCTTCCGCGAAGGCGGCGAGCCAGTTCTCCTCCCAGCCCCGCGGCAGGGCGAGCGCCAGCACGAAGCCTTCAGGCCTGGCGCCCTTGGCCGCGAGGTCGGAGAGGTTCACCGCGAGCGCCTTGCGCGCGATCGAGCCCGGAGGATCGCCGGCGAAGAAATGGACGCCCGCGACCAGCGCATCGACCGTCACGACCGTCTCATAGCCCCGCGCGGGCCTGAGCAGGCCGGCATCGTCGACGAGGCCGAGCCCGCCCGGCCCCGCGATCGGAGCGAAATAGCGGGCGATCAGCTCGAACTCGCCGCGGGCACTCATCGGTTTTCTCTCCCGGACCGGCCGGCCGAGGCCTGCCCCGTGCCCTCACGCAGCAGGCGTATCGAACTCGTCGGTACGGAACTCGCGGGCCATGCGGTCGAGGACGGCGTTGACCATGCCGATCTCCTCGCCCTCATAGAAGGCCCGCGCCACGGCGACATACTCGGAAATCACGGCGCGCGCCGGCACGTCCTTACGGAAGGCGAGCTCATAGGCGCCGGCACGCAGGATGGCGCGCACGACGGCCTCGACCCGCTTCAGAGGCCAGCTCTTGGCCAGCAGATCGTCGACGGTGCGGTCGACCAGGCGCTGCTCGCGCACGACACCGCCGAGGATGTCACGGAAGAAGGCGATCTCGGCCTTGGGAAGTTCGATGTCCTCGACTTCCTTGCCGATCCAGAACGCCTCGAACTCGGCCATGGCCTCGACCACGCCGCGGCCGCCGACCTCCATCTCGTAGAGCGCCTGCACGACCGAGAGCCGCGCCCCGCGCCGCATCTCGGCCCGGCTCACTTGGCCTGCTCCGCCAGGGAGCGCTTGTAGCGCAGGACCGACAGCGCCGCCTCGGCGGCACCGCCGCCCTTGTCCATCTCGGAGCGTTTCGCCCGGGCCCAGGCCTGCGCCTCGCTCTCGACCGTCAGGATGCCGTTCCCGAGCGGCATAGCGTAGGCGACGGAGATGTCCATCAGCGCACGCGAGCTTTCGCCGGCGACGATGTCGTAATGGCCGGTCTCGCCACGGATCACCGTGCCGAGCGCGACGACCGCCTCATAGGGGTCGACCGCCTCGTCGGCGGCGCGCAGGCCGATGACGATGGCCGAGGGGATTTCGAGCGCGCCGGGCACGGTCACGACGTCGACGCGGCACTCGGCCTTGTCCAGAACGGCGAGCGCGCCCGCCAGCAGTTCGTCGGCCAGCTCGTTATAGAAGCGTGCCTCGACGACGAGCACGCGCGCGCCGTCCAGCGGCGCGACAGGAGTTGCGGCCTCATCGGCCGAGATCTGCCGGGGTCCGGCCATGGTTGTTGTCCTTCATGGAGTTCGAGGGGCGCTGTTACCCCCGCCCGCGCGCCTCCGCAAGCCGCGCGGCATACCGTGCCATCAGGTCGACCTCGACATGGACGGGATCGCCCTCCTTCCGCTCGCCCCAGGTCGTGACCGAGAAGGAGTGCGGAATGAGCAGGACGGTGAAAACGTCGTCCTCGACCGTGTTGACCGTGAGCGACGTGCCGTCGAGGCAGATCGAGCCTTTCGCCGCGATGAATTGCGGCAGCCCCTGCGGCGCGCGGATGTGGAACCGGGCCGTCGCGCCCCAGGGCTCGTCCGGATCGGGCGCGATCGGCTCGATCTTCAGGATGCGGCCGACGCCGTCGACATGGCCGGTGACGAGATGGCCGCCGAGTTCGTCGCCGACCTTCAGCGAGCGCTCGAGATTGATATGGGTGCCGGCCTTCCACTCGCCCACCTGCGTCTTGGCGAGCGTCTCGGCCGCGGCCTCGACCTGGAAGAGACAGCCCGGCTCGGCATCGGGACGCGGCTTCAGCGCGGTCACCGTGAGGCAGACGCCGGCGCAGGCGATCGAGGCGCCGATCTCGATGCCGGCCGCCTCCCAGGGACAGGCGATGGCGAGCCGCTTCAACGACGGCCCCTTGCTCTCGGCCTCCACGACCGTGCCGATGGCGGTGACGATGCCGGTGAACATCAGGCTGTCCTCACGAAATGCTCGAAGCGGTCGCAGCCGACGAGGTCGGTCTCGACAAGGCGGTAAAGATCGGGGTCGGCCAGCAATCCCGCAAGACCCGGACGCACGGCGACGACGCCCGGCGCGTCCAGCCGGCGCGGCGAGGTCGAGATCACGACCTCGTCGGCGAGTCCGGCCAGCGCCAGCCGCTCGCCCACGGTCGGCCCCCCCTCGGAGAAGACGCGCGTCAGGCCGCGCGTGCCGAGCAGCGTCAGGGCTTCGCGGAGATCGAGATGTCTGTCCTCGCCGGCCGAAACGCGCATGACCTCGACGCCGGCCGCGACCAGTTCGGCTTCGCGCGCGACGGATGCCGCCTCGGTGGCGATCACCCAGACGGGGACCTCGCCCGCCGAGCGGACGAGCTGCGACGACAGAGGCAGGCGCAGGCTCGAATCGAGGACGATGCGGATCGGCGAGCGGGACGCCATACCGGGCAGCCGCACCGTCAACCGGGGATCGTCGGCGAGCACGCTGCCGATGCCGAGCATGATCGCGTCGTGATGGGCACGCATCAGATGGACGAAGGCCGAAGCGGCCGGGCAGGACACGGGCAGCGTCGCCCCTCCCGGCCCGCCCGCGAAGCCGTCTGCCGTGCGCGCGACCTTGAACGTGACCGTCGGTCGGCCCTGCGTGACGCGCAGCACATGGCCGCGATGGCTGCGCTGCGCCTCGTCCTCGAGCACCCCCGTGGTGACGCGAAGGCCCGCGCTGCGCAGCAGGGCGAAGCCGAGCCCGCGAAACAGCGGGTTCGGATCGGCCATCGCCGCGACGACGCGCGTCACCCCGGCAAGGACGGTGCGCTCGACGCAGGGCGTCGCGGCCCGGATGGTGCGGTGTGAGCAGGGCTCGAGCGTGACATAGAGGGTGCCGCCGGCCGCCGCGTCTCCCGCCCGGTCGAAGGCATTGGCCTCGCCATGCGGCCTGCCGCCGGGCTGGGTATGGCCCCGCGCGACGACGACGGGACCGTCGGGCGTGTCGCGGGTGACCACGGCGCCGACGCTGGGGTTGGGCCAGGTCGTGCCCAGTCCGCGGGCGCCGAGCGCCAGGGCCTGGCGCATGAAGACGCGATCGAGCGTCGCCTGGTCAGTCGTCATCACGGACTGGTGGCGCGGCGATAGCGGTCTCGTCCTCGATGGTGCCGAGCTGGCCGAGGATCTCCTCGAAATCCCGGGCCTCGCGGAAGTTCCGGTAGACCGAGGCGAAGCGGACATAGGCGACGTCGTCGAGCGCCTTCAGCCCCTCCATCACGAGCTCGCCGATGGCGGAGCTCTGGATTTCCCCCTCCCCGGAACTCTCGAGCTGGCGCACGATGCCGTTGACCATGCGCTCGATGCGCTCGGGCGCCACCGGCCGCTTGCGCAGCGCGTGCTCGATCGAGGTCTGCAGCTTGTCGCGGTCGAACGCCGTGCGACGCCCGGAACGCTTGATCACGGTCAGCTCGCGCAGCTGCACGCGCTCGAAGGTGGTGAAGCGCCCGCCGCAATCGGGACAGACGCGACGGCGGCGGATCGACGCCGAATCCTCCGTCGGACGGGAATCCTTCACCTGCGTGTCGAGAGAGCCGCAATAGGGGCAGCGCATGGCGAGGCCTTCAAGCTTCGGGACCGGAGGCGACCGCCTCCTCGGACAGGGCGGCGGCGAGATTGGCGCTGGACCATGACGGCCACCCGGTGCCCGCGAAATCGCGATCATGCGACCAGATATCGGCGTCGGAGGTCCAGGCCAACGCCAGGATATGGGCATCCTTGTCACTGCCGTTGCGGGAGGCGGACGCATCCCTCAGCGCGGCTGCGGCGGCATCCAATTCCGCCTCGTAGCGATCTGCCATCGGCACATTCAAAAGCTCGATCAGCTCTCCGGCCCGTTCCAAGGCCGCCGGCTGGCGATCCAGCATATGGGACGCCACCGTCATGACCTCCGTCACAGCCTCGACCGACATCAGGAGCCGGCGACTGGCCTGCGCGCGCAGCCAAGTCGCCGGGGCGCGCGCTCCCAACACGATTCCGAGAACGATATTGGCATCCACGACCAGATCGGCAGAAGGCGCACGTCCGCGCATCAGCCTTCACGCTCGTCGAGAAAGCGCTGGAGCCATTGCTGCGTTTCCGGGCTGAGCTTGGCGTAGTCTTCCGCGATACGGTCGAGCACCCTTTGCATTCGCTCGGGATCCGGCCTCCTCAGGGGCATCAGCATGCCCACCGTCTCGTCACCGCTCTTGATCGGCACGGCATGCGGCAGCGCCTTGATCGTCGCCGCCGACATCTTCTGCAGTTCGCGCATCGTGACGGCGGTCCTGACCATGTCGGCCTCCTCTACCGGCACGTATGTAAGCCCGTAGGGCAGCTCGTTCAAGCTGCCCTGCCGTGACGAACCTCAATAGATCGGGAAACGCCCCGTCAGCGCCTTGACCTTGGCCTTCACGGCCTCCTCGACGGCGCCGTTGCCCTCTTCGCCATTCGCGGCCAGCCCGTCCAGCACTTCGGCGATCAGCTCGCCGACCTTCTGGAACTCCGCGACGCCGAAGCCGCGCGAGGTGGCGGCCGGCGTGCCGAGGCGGATGCCGGAGGTCACCATCGGCTTCTCCGGATCGAAGGGAATGCCGTTCTTGTTGCAGGTGATGTGGGCGCGGCCGAGCGCGGCCTCGGCCGCCTTGCCGGTGATCTTCTTCGAGCGCAGATCGACCAGCATCAGGTGGTTGTCGGTCCCGCCGGTGACGAGATCGAAGCCCTTGGTCTTCAGCGTCTCGGCCAGCGCCTTGGCGTTGGCGACCACGGCGTGGGCGTAGGTCTTGAACTCCGGCTGCAGCGCCTCGAGGAAGGAGACGGCCTTGGCGGCGATGACATGCATCAGCGGGCCGCCCTGGATGCCGGGGAAGATCGCCGAGTTGATCTTCTTCGCCAGCGCCTCGTCATTGGTCAGGATCATTCCGCCGCGCGGGCCGCGCAGGGTCTTGTGGGTGGTGGTGGTGACGACATGGGCGTGCGGGAACGGCGAGGGATGCGCGCCGCCGGCCACGAGCCCGGCGAAATGGGCGATGTCGACCATGAAATAGGCCCCGACCTCGTCGGCGATAGCCCGGAAGCGGGCGAAGTCCCAGTGCCGCGCATAGGCCGAGCCGCCGGCGACGATGACCTTCGGCTTGTGCTCGCGGGCGAGGCGCTCCAGCGCGTCGTAGTCGATCGTCTGGTCGACCACGCAGACGCCGTACGACACGACGTTGAACCACTTGCCGGACTGGTTGACCGGCGCGCCATGGGTCAGGTGCCCGCCGGCGGCGAGGTCGAGGCCCATGAAGGTGTCGCCGGGCTGCATGAGCGCCATGAACACGCCCTGATTGGCCTGGCTGCCCGAGTTCGGCTGGACATTGGCGAAGCTGCAGCCGAAGAGGCGGCAGGCGCGCTCGATCGCGAGCTTCTCGGCGATGTCGACGAACTGGCAGCCGCCATAATAGCGCCGGCCGGGATAGCCCTCGGCGTATTTGTTGGTCATCACCGAGCCCTGCGCCTCAAGCACGGCGCGGGAGACGATGTTCTCCGAGGCGATCAGCTCGATCTCGTCGCGCTGGCGACCGAGTTCCAGAGAAATGGCGCGGGCGATCTCGGGATCGGCATCGGCGAGCGAGGCGCCGAAGAACGAGTTCGACAGGTGCTTGTCGGCGGCGGCGTCATGGCTCATGGCGGGCTCCATCGGCGCCAGATCGTCGCAGGCTCGAAGCCCGGGATCCGGCTGTGCATGCTGTTACGGCTGCTTGCGTAATCCGTCCGCGCGCTCCCGCCGTCGCCGGTCCCCTACCACTCGCGACGCTCCTTTCCAAGCGTGAAGCGGGTGACATGAGCGCGCGGCAACGCCACAAATGCTCTCCCACACAAACGAACGAAAGCGAGCCGCCCCGCATGCGACACGACGCCGATGCCCATCCCGCCAGGCGCTCCCCTCTCGGCGCCTTCCTGAAAAGCGAGGCGGCCGGCGGTCTGCTGCTGATGGGCGCGGCCGCGCTCGCCCTCCTCATAGCCAATTCGCCGGCGGCTCCGGCGTATTTCGGGCTGCTCTCGGCCTATGTCGGGGGGCTGAGCGTGCTGCACTGGGTCAATGACCTGCTGATGGCGCTGTTCTTCCTGCTGGTCGGGCTCGAGATCAAGCGCGAGTTCGTCGAAGGGCAACTGTCGAGCTGGTCGCGGCGGGCGCTGCCCGGCATCGCGGCACTGGGCGGCATGGTCGTCCCCGCCCTGATCTATCTCGCGCTGACGCGCGGCGACGCCGTCGCGATGCGCGGCTGGGCGATCCCGACCGCGACCGACATCGCCTTCGCGCTCGGCGTGCTGGCGCTGCTCGGCTCGCGCGTGCCGGTCTCGCTCAAGATCTTCCTGACGGCGCTCGCGATCATCGACGACCTCGGCGCGGTCGTGATCATCGCGCTGTTCTACACGAGCGAGCTCTCCCTGCCGATGCTCGCGGGCGCCGCCGCCTGCCTCGTCGCCCTGCTGGCGCTCAACCGGCTGAACGTGACGCGGCTTACCGCCTATCTGGGACTCGGCGCGCTGCTCTGGGTGTTCGTGCTGAAGTCCGGCGTGCATGCGACGCTCGCCGGCGTCGCGCTGGCGCTGACGATCCCGATCGGCGACGGCACGGACAGCGACGAGCCGGAGCATTCGCCGCTCCACAGGCTCGAACACGGCCTGCACCCTTACGTCTCCTTCCTGATCGTGCCGATCTTCGGCTTCGCCAATGCCGGGGTATCCCTGACGGGGATGAGCCCGGCCGCCCTGCTGGCGCCGGTCCCGCTCGGAATCGCGCTCGGCCTGTTCCTGGGCAAGCAGGTCGGCGTGTTCGGTTTCGTCTGGCTGGCGGTGAAATGCGGCTTCGGGGCGATGCCGGCGAGAGCCGGCTTCGTACATCTCTACGGCGTCTCGCTGCTCTGCGGGATCGGCTTCACGATGAGCCTGTTCATCGGAGCGCTCGCCTTCCCCGACCAGCCGGATCTCGGCGGCGTGACGAAGATCGGCGTGCTCACGGGCTCGATCCTGTCGGCGCTTGCCGGTGTGGTCGTGCTGCGGCTGGCGGGCGGCCCCAGACCCGATCCGGCGCCGGATCGGCCCTGATCAGCCGCCGGCCTGCCCATCGCTCGCGCCGGCTCCGCGCGCACGAAAAAGGCCCGCCGTCTCCGGCGGGCCGTTTCGTTCGATACCGGCGATCCGCACTCGGTCGCTCGGGTTGTCAGATGTCCTGGCCGCTCGCCTGCAATGCGGCGACCGGCTCGGGGCCGAGGCCGTCCTTGTTGTAGATGTCGTCGCGGAACTGCACGCCGCCATCGGGCGTCGCCCAGGCGGTGACATAGACCCAGTAGCAGGGCACGGGATTGGCGATGCGCGCATTGATGCGCTCGCCGGACGCGATGACCTCGTCGATCTTGGTGCGATCCCAGCCAGGCGTCTCCTTGAGCAGCCAGGTGATGTAGTCGCGCACGTTCTGGACGCGGATGCAGCCCGAGGAGACGAAGCGGAAGTCGTCGCCGAAGATGCCCTTCGCCGGGGTGTCGTGCATGTAGACGCCATGCGGGCTCGGGATGTTGATGCGCACGAAGCCGAGCGAGTTGAAATCGCCGCCGGGATCCTGCCGGAAGGTGTAGCGCGTCGCCTCGTCGGAGTTCCAGTTGACCTGCGAGGGCGCGATCTCGCCGCCGCTCGGCGAGATGATGCGGATCTTGTTCTCGGTCAGGTAGTTCGGCTCCTTGCGCATCTTCGGGATCAGATCCTTGCGGATGATCGAGGCGGGAACCGTCCAGGTCGGGTTGAAATTGACCTCGGGAATCTTGGTCTGCAGCAGCGGCGACTGGCGGTCGATCTTGCCGACGCCCGCGGCATGGCGCGTCGCGACATGGCCGTTCTCGACCGTCTCCACCATGGCGGCGGGGATGTTGGCGACGACATAGCGGTGGCCGAGATTGCCCGACCAGGACCGCAGCCGCACGACGTTGGTCTCGAGCTGGCGAATGCGCCGGTCGATCGGCACGTTGAGCGCCGCGATGGTCGCACGGTTGATCGCGCCCGTGGTCGACAGGCCCATGCGGGCCTGGAAGTTCCGCACCCCGGCCTCGACATAGGAATCGTAGACGTTGCTGGTGCCCGCGTTCTCGTGGAGATCGCCGGTGATGACGAGGCGCTGGCGCAGCGCGACGACGGCCGGGCCCTTCGAGCCGAGCGCCATCCGCTCGGAGATCTGCACGGCCGGCCAGCCGCCGCGCGCGGCAAGGTCGCGATAGGCGAGGATGGCCTGCTCGGTCGCCTGGAGCGACTCGGGAGAAAGCATCGGAGTGGACGAGCGCAGCACCGCGTTGCGCGCACCTGCGTCATAGCTCTGCCGCCACTCCGCCTGCTGGGCGAAGGCCGGAGCACTCGCGACGGCCGCGCCGCTCGAAAGCAGGGCCAGAACGGTCTCTCGGCGGGTCAGACTCGTCATCGGCATCGTGTCCCTCGTTCCACTCCGGATATGGCGCCCGGCATGCACCGACGCCCGGCCGGCGGTTTCCGCCATAGCAAGAAACCGCATTCCAGGCGACCGTGTCGTATCGCCGTTAACGAGAGGTGAGGAGCGCGGCGAATTTAGGGCATGCCGCAGCGATGCCGCATGCATGGCGGCCGGTGCACAGAGGGTAACCAAGAACGCCGAACGGCCGGGAGCAACCCGGCCGCGGCAAGACGAAGCGCGAGAGAAACGCCCGGAAACGGGTTCCGGACGCCGATCTCAGAGCTTGTAGCGGATCTGGTCGGTCCAGAAGCGCTCGAGGCGCAGCAGCGCGTTGTTCATGCGCTCGAAGTCGTCGGCCGCGATGCCGCCGATCTGCTCCACCGTGCGGACGTGCTTGTCGTAGACGCCCTTCACGATGTTGTGCACTTCCGCGCCCTTCTCCGTCAGGCTGATGCGGACGGAGCGACGGTCGATGCGCGAGCGGGCATGGTGCAGGTAGCCGAGCTCGACCAGCTTCTTGACGTTGTAGGAGACGTTCGAGCCGAGATAGTAGCCGCGCGTCCGGAGTTCGCTCGCGCTCAGCTCGGCATCGCCGATATTGTAGAGCAGCAGCGCCTGGACGCTGTTGACGTCGTCCCGGCCGCGCCGCTCGAACTCGTCCTTGATGACGTCGAGAAGGCGCCGGTGAAGCCGCTCGACCAGGGTCAGAGACTCAAGGTAAAGCGGCCTCACCTGCAGATCTGCTTCCTCGACCTTAGGAGACACCGAAGTCTTGACGCTCGCTTTCATGGTACATCTCGCCTGTTGGATATCGGTCGAGATTGAATTCCCGATCCGCTTCTGAGAAACACCATAGGCGGCACGGATGAAAACGAGTTTAAATATCAGGATGAATCGGGGATTTACCCCTTTGGGTGAATGCAAGATGAACCAAGAAACGCTTAAGCTAAAGCGTTTGTTACCACCGCGTCCGGCAATCGAGCGAGCGGCGGAGGCGGTCCCGGCTCAGCCCGCTTCGTTCTCGGCCGCCCATGTCGCCAGGAAATACGCCGCGATCAGCCCGAGATAGGCAGCGGCCGTCCAGGTCGTGATCGGCAGCAAACGCGGAAAGAAGAAGCCCAGCAGCATGTGGCTGATCGTGGCGAGCAGCCAGAGCACGCCGCCCCATGTCGAGGTCAGCCACAGGCCGACGGCGGCGACGAGATCGATCACCGCGAAATAGACGATGATCGCCTGATAGCTCAGCAGCCGCGATTCGAAGGGCGGCTGAACGTCGCCCAGAAGACCGAGGATCGTCGCCCAGGCCAGAAGTCCCTTGGCGATCCAGACGACGGACATGAGACGCAGGAGCCAGACCAGCAGCGTGCGCCAGCGCGAACTGCCGGACTTGCCGCCGCCCTCCTCCGTCCGGACGCCGCGCAGGACGTCTCCGTCTTCGGCCAGACCCAAGATCACGACTCCAGCACGAGTTCGTCGGCCCCCAGCGGCGCGAAATAGGCGGCGATGGCAGCGGGATCGACGGCATCGAGCGTCGCCGGCCGCCAGCGCGGCGACTGGTCCTTGTCGATCACGACGGCGCGGACGCCTTCGTAGAAGTCATGGCCGCGGGCGATGCGGGAGACGATCCTGTATTCGGTGCGCATCGCCTCGGCGAAGTCGAGGCCGGCGCCGCGTCGCATCTGCTCGAAGGCGATGGCGACGCTGGTCGGCGATTTCACGGCGAGGGTCTGGAGCGCCTTGGCGGCAAAGGCGCTTCCGCCCGCCTCGGCCGCCTCGAGGCGACCGATGATGGCGGGCAGGCCGCTCGCGCCGAAACATTCGGCGATGGTGATCCGCTCGGGCGCGAGCGGGCCCGGGCCCGGATCACGGGCGAAACCGGCCAGAATCGTATCGAGATCGCCGGGCCCCGTCAGCGCTTCGGCGAGCTCGGCCATGCGCGCGCTCGGCACGGCATGGGTGACGAGGCCGAAGGCGAGCGCATCGGCGGCCCCGATCCTGTCGCCCGTCAGAGCGAGATAGATTCCAGCCGCGCCGGGCAGGCGCGGCAGCGCGTAGGTCGCGCCGACATCCGGGAAGAAGCCGATGCCGACCTCGGGCATGGCGAAGAGATAGCGGTCCCCGACGACGCGATGGCTGCCATGCAGGGAGATGCCCACGCCTCCGCCCATGACGATGCCGTCGATCAGCGAGACATAGGGCTTCGGATACGCCTCGATGACGGCGTTGAGGACATATTCCTCGCCCCAGAAGGCGAGCATCTCGTCGTACCGGCCGGCGCGGCCGAGATCGTGCAGCGAGCGGATGTCGCCACCGGCGCAGAAGGCCTTTTCGCTCGCGCTGGTGACTACCACGCGCGTGACGCGAGGGTCGTGGCGCCAGGCCTCCAGGGCGCGGGCGAGTTCGCGGACCATGCCGAGGCTGAGCGCATTCAGCGCCTTCGGCCGGTTGAGCAGCACGACGCCGGCGGTGCCGCGCACCTCGCAGATGATCTCGGCGTCCTGAGACACGGCCTCCTGAGATGCGACGTCCTGGGACATGGGCAAGCCTTCTCCGGGGAGCGGGAGGCCGGTTCTCGTCCGCCCGCACGGCCGTTGTCAACGCGCGAAGCTGCACGATGGAAGCAGCCATTGCGACCATGCGCCTCGACCTGCCCGCTATCTTGGAATTGTTCCGATGTGCTAGACCGCCCGCAGAAAAGCCCGGTCCCGCGGCGCTGCGGGCCGCATCCGCCGCTCACAGCACGAGGGACTTTCGATGGATTCCGGCACCGTGCGGCCATTGGCCGGCCCGACGGCACGCAACACGGAGCGACAGGACGACGCGCCCGCGTCCTCCCTCGGCCTCGTGCGCCGCATGCGCCGCAACCGCAAGGCGGAATGGTCGCGCCGGCTCGTCCGGGAAACGCGTCTCACGGCCGACGACCTGATCTGGCCGATCTTCCTGATCGATTCGCCGGAGGCGCGCACGCCCGTCGCCTGGATGCCGGGCGTCGACCGGCTGAACATCGAGGAGGCGGTGCGGCAGAGCGCCCATGCCGCCTCGCTCGGCATTCCCGCGATCGCCCCCTTCCCGTTCGTCGAGAAGGCACTGCGCGATCCGATCGGCTCGGAGGCCTTGAACGCCCGCAACCTGATGTGCCGGGCCGTGCGCGCCATCAAGGCCGAGGTGCCGCAGATCGGGATCATCTGCGACGCGGCGCTCGACCCCTATACCTCGCACGGCCATGACGGCGTGATGGACGGAGATCGCATCCTCAACGACGCCAGCGTCGCGATCCTGGTCCAGCAGGCGCTCGCGCTCGCCGATGCCGGGGCCGACGTCATCGCCCCCTCGGACATGATGGACGGGCGGGTCGGCGCGATCCGTGCCGCGCTCGACGACCAGGGCCACGAGGACGTGCAGATCATGGCCTATGCGGCGAAATACGCCTCGGCCTTCTACGGCCCGTTCCGCGACGCGATCGGCACCAACGCGACGCTGATCGGCGACAAGCGAACCTACCAGATGGACCCGGCCAATACGGACGAGGCCATCGCCGAGGTCGCGCTCGACCTCGAAGAGGGCGCCGACATGGTGATGATCAAGCCCGGCCTGCCCTATCTCGACGTGGTGGCGCGGGTGAAGGAGCATTTCCGCGTGCCGACCTTCGCCTATCAGGTGTCGGGGGAGTACGCGATGATCGCGGCGGCGGCCGGCAATGGCTGGCTCGACGGCGACAAGGCCATGATGGAGAGCCTGCTCGCCTTCAAGCGTGCGGGCGCCGACGGCGTGCTGACCTATTTCGCGCCGAGAGTCGCAGAGAAGCTCAAGGCGGCTATCTAGGCTGTGAACCTATAAGGCCCCTCGGCGCGAGGGCGGCCTACTTCGTAAACTCCAGCACGGTCACTTCGCCGCTCCCAGGATCAACGCTGACACGATAACAGCTCCATGTATTTGCGGTGAGTGCTCGACCGTTCCACTGCATGCGGGTGAAGCAGTCCTGCATGCCGTTGGTAGGCGGCGATGCCTTCCAGAGGATGTTGCCCTCTACATCGATCCGCATGAGGTTCCGACCGTCCTTCACCTCTTCCGCCATCCAATCGTAAAGCACGATGCTTCCTGCCTGATCAGCAAGATCAACACGGTCGATTATCTGCCCTGACATCTGCGCCTCTGACTTCGATGGCATCGACAAGAAGATGGCAGGCTTTCGCCGCACCAACAAATCTGATTCAGCGTTGGCATGAGCCGATATGACCTGACCGACTTCGAATGGCGCGTGATCGAGCCGCTGTTGCCCAACAAACCGCGCGGCGTCCCGCGCGTTGATGACCGCCGCGTGCTGAACGGCATCTTCTGGGTCCTACGCTCCGGCGCGCCGTGGCGCGACCTGCCGGAGCGATATGGTCCGCGCACCACCTGCTACAACCGGTTCGTGCGGTGGCGGAAGGCAGGCGTATGGGACCGACTGATGGACGCCATCACCATCGCGCACGACGGCGACATCCAGATGATCGACAGTACCTCCGTTCGGGCCCACCAGCAGGCTGCGACGGCAAAAAGGGGGGTGCAGATCACTGTCTCGGTCGATCACGCGGCGGGCTCACGACCAAGATTCACGTCGTCGTCGACGCGCAGGGCCTCCCGATCCGGCTCGGCCTGACCGCTGGCCAGGCGCACGACGGGCAGATGGCTGACACGCTGCTCGACCACCTCGGTCCGCATACCATCGTGCTGGCCGACAAGGCCTATGACGCCGACCGCATCCGCGAGCTGATCCAGAAGCAGGGAGCCACGCCCAACATCCCGCCGAAGAGCAACCGCAAATGGAAGCCGTGCTTCAGCAAGCGCCTCTATCGCGAGCGCAATCTGATCGAGCGGTTCTTCTCGAAGCTCAAGCACTTCCGCCGCGTCGCCACGCGCTATGACAAGCTGGCCGCAAACTTCCTCGCCATGATCCAGCTCGGCTCAATGCGGCTATGGCTGCGAGCTTATGAGTCTACGGCCTAGCTTTTTCGAGCAGTCGATCCTTTCCAGCTTTTTGCAACGGCAGACCCCGCATGCTTGGGCTCGACCACGCGCAAGCATTGTCACGCATCATCTGCACATGAACGCGAGCGAACATTCCTGTTCACCCTGCGTTGACGTCTGATCGGGTCTGATGGCGCGAACGAACAAGGGAATTCGCAATGCACAAGCTAGTGGTCATCGCTGTCCTCGCCGCGGGAACCGCCCTGACGGCGCCGGCCCGCGCCTCGGAGGCGCTGCCAGCTTCGCTCGCAGAGCGCCTCGACGGGCAGCCGGCGGAGTTCACCATGTCGGCGGCGAAGGAGCGGCGTCTCATGATCATGCAGGAGACCATGCGGCAGCAGCAGTATGGGCGCCGCGGCGGGTACGGCAGGGGTCCCGGCTATGGCCCCGGCCCCGGCTACGGACGGGGTCCGGGCTATGGGCCGCGTCCCGGATACGGGCCTCCCGGCTATGGCCCGCGCCCTTACGGGCCGCCTCCGGGCTATTATCGCTATTGAGGTAGGGACCGCGCTCGACAAGCGCACCGTCCCAGATGCGGAGGGCCGATCGGCCCTCCGCTCGTCTTTCGGGAGCCGGTCAGCTCCAGAAACCCTCTTGGTAGTCGCGAGGCGAGAACGCTTCGGCGTCCTCCTGCCGTGTCTCGCGCTCCTGCTCCGGCTCGCGCTCGCTCTCGGGCGCAGATTCGGACTCCTGCCGTTCCAGCATGGGACCTCCTTTCAGATTGTGGGGAAGGGTCGCCTTCAGGCCCGCTGGACATAGGCCTCATTGTTGCACCGCACAAGACGAGCCGCACCCGGGCAGCCATGCATGACGAGGCCCCGCAGCCAGGCCTGCGGGCGATACCGCTGCATGGCGAACTGCTCTAGCCTTGACGTCGCATGCGCTGCGCTCGTCTTCCGATTCTGTCCGCCCTCGGGCTCGCCGGCCTCCTCGCCGGCTGCGGAGTCGGCTTCGACAGCGACCAGACGCGGCTCTGCCGGCAGGCGATCCCGCCGCTGAACCCGCCCGACGCGAAGATCGCCATCGAGCGGAGCATGACCGGGCCGCGCGACGACGTGCTGCGGCTGATCTATCGCAGCGAAACGGCCTCGGGGGCGCGCCGGCGCGCCATCGACTGCCTGTTCGACCGGGAGGGACAGGGCATGCAGCGGGGCGCGCTGATCGGCATCGCCTCCGACGGGCAGCCCATGGGCGACGCCAGCTTCTACATGTTGCGGCGCTTCTATCTCGAGAACCGCGCCGAGCCTCCTCCCGACCCCGGCATCAGCCCCGGCGAGGGCCTGCCGGAGCTGCCCTTCGGCCTGGCCTACGGGCTGCAGCAGGGGCTGGCCGCCCTGCCCTCTGCGGCCGTCTATTCGCTGCTGGCCTGCGCCTATGCGCTGATCTACGGGCTCACCGGGCGGATCATCCTGTGCTTCGGCGAGTTTGCGGCGCTGGGGGCGCTCGCGGCGGTGGTGGGCGTCGCGGTGACGTTGTCGCTCGCGGTGGCGACGCCGGCTTCGGGCCTTCTCGTCGCGCTCGCCGTGGCGCTTCCTGTCGCGGCCTTTCACGGCTTCGCGATGGGGCGCTTCGTCCTGCGCCCTCTCGCCCGGGCCTCCGGGCAGCAGGTCCTGATCGCTACGATCGGGCTCGCGATCGCTCTCTCGGAGTATCTGCGCCTGATGCAGGGGCCGCAATTGCGCTGGCTGCCGCCGGTGTTCAACGAACCGTGGCCGCTCGCGCATGCGCAGAGCTTCCTCGTCACCGCCACGCCGCTGTCCCTGGCGCTGACCGGGCTCGGCCTGAGCGTCACGGGGGCGCTCGTGCTGATGATCCGGCGCAGCGCCTATGGCCGCGCCTGGCGGGCCGTCTCGGACGATCCGCGCACGGCGGCATTGTTCGGCGTCGAGGCGCGGCGCGTCCACGATATCGCGCTGGTCATCGCCTGCGCGGCCTGCGGGCTCGCCGGCGTGATCGTCACCGCGATCCAGGGCGGGATGGGCTTCGCAGGCGGGTTCTCGCTCGGCCTCAAGGCTCTGGTCGCGGCCATCCTCGGCGGGATAGGCTCGGTCGGCGGGGCGGCGCT
Source organism: Chelatococcus sp. (assembly GCA_003248805.1). GTDB lineage: Bacteria > Pseudomonadota > Alphaproteobacteria > Rhizobiales > Beijerinckiaceae > Allobosea. The sequence goes on from QFQY01000016.1 coordinate 24,156, forward strand.
GGGCGGCCTCTCGATCGCGCTGTTCGAGGCGCTCTGGTCGGCGAGCATGCCTCTGGAGCAGCGGGACATCGCGGTCTATGCGCTGCTCGCCGCGGTGCTGATCCTGCGTCCGGGCGGTTTTTTCGGCGAGCGCGCGCTGGCGCCGCGCCAAGTCTAGGATAAGAGCACACGGACCATGCACGAGCCTTTCGCTATCACGCCGGACGATATCGACGAGGCGGCCCGACGCATCGCGGGCCATGTCCTGCGCACGCCGCTGGTCGCGGCGCCGCGTCTCTCGGAACTGACCGGCGCCACGGTTCTGGTGAAATACGAGAACATGCAGGCCACCGCCTCCTTCAAGGAGCGTGGCGCGGTCAACAAGCTGCTGACGCTTTCGGCCGAGGAGGCGGCGCATGGCGTCATCGCCATGTCGGCGGGCAACCACGCCCAGGCGGTCGCCTATCATGCCCGGCGCTTCGGCATCCCCGCCACCATCGTGATGCCGGAACCGACGCCGCTGGTGAAGGTGGAGAACACCCGCGCCCACGGCGCCGATGTCGTGCTGCATGGCGAGACGCTCTACGAGGCCGCCGCGCATGCCCGCCATCTCGCGGGCGAGCGGGAACTCGTCTTCGTCCACCCCTATGACGACGCGGCGGTGATGGCCGGACAGGGCACCGTCGCCCATGAGATGCTGGAGGAGGATCCGGATCTCGACGTGCTGGTGCTGCCGCTCGGCGGCGGCGGGCTGATGGCCGGCAATGCGGTGGCGGCCAAGGCGCTGAAGCCGGGCATCGAGCTCATCGGCGTCGAGGCCGCGCTCTATCCCTCCTTCTTCAACGCGGTGAACGCCGAGGACAGGCCGATCGGCGGCGCGACGCTGGCCGAGGGCATCGCGGTCAAGACCGTCGGCGTCAAGACGCTGCCGATCGTCTCCAGCCTCGTCGCCGATATCGTCCTGGTCGAGGAGCAGGCGATCGAGCATGCGGTGAACGCCTTCGCCTGCCTGCAGCACAGCCTGGCCGAGGGGGCGGGCGCGGCCGGGCTCGCCGCGCTGCTGAAGGAGCCCGGCCGGTTCGCCGGGCGCAAGGTCGGTCTCGTGCTGACCGGCGGCAACATCGACACGCGCCTGCTCGCCGCGATCATGGTGCGCGAGCTGGAGCGCGAGGACCGGATCGTCGCCTTCCGCCTGACGACCAGCGACAGGCCGGGCCTGCTCGGCCGCGTCGCGAGCCTGCTCGGGAGCGAGGGCGCCAACATCCTCGAGGTCAGCCATGGCCGCCTTTTCCTGGACGTGCCGGCCAAGGGCGTCTCGCTCGACGTCACCGTCGAGACGCGTGGCGGGGACCATGCACGCGCGATCGAGGCTATGCTGCGGGACAGCGGCTTCTCGCCGCTGCGCATCCTGCCCCGGGGACTTGCAGAACCGGGGCAGTGACCAAACATTGCTCGCGTGAAGGCACGACGATCGTGCCCAAGAGGTAAGGCCATGAGCGACCTGCGCTACGACCGCCCGCCGGTGGTCCCCATCGACGACCGTCCGATCCAGGACGTGCGCGGGGTTCTGGGCGCGCGTCTCTTCGCCTGGCTGGGCGACATCGTCATCCTGTTCTTCCTCGGCTGGCTCGTGGTGCTGCTGCTGGTGGTGCTCGGCATCGTCACCTTCGGCGCAACCTGGTTCCTGCTGCCGCTCGCGACGATCGGCACGGCGCTCGGATACGCGGCGATCACCATCGGCGGGCCCAAGCAGGCGACCTTCGGGATGCGCATGGCGGGCTTGAAGGTGGAGACCGCCTATGGCGGACGCCCGGACGGTCTGGCCGCCGCCGTCCACGCCTTGCTGTTCTATGTCGCCGCCGGCACGGTGGGCCTCTGGCTGGTCGACATCGCCTTCGGCGTGCTGCGCGCCGACCGCCGCTTCGGCCACGACCTGCTGACGGGGCTCATCGTCGTCAGGGCGTGATCGGGCGCTTGTTGCCGGCGGGACGAGTGATAGAGTTCGGGCGTCACCCCTCCGGAGCCATGACAGCGTGACGCGCCCGTTACGTGATGCACCGCAATTCTACCTGACCTCGCCGACCGCGTGTCCCTACCTGCCCGGGCGCGAGGAGCGGAAGGTGTTCACGCATCTCGTCGGTCCGCGGGCGGGAGACCTCAACAACGTGCTGAGCCAGGGCGGCTTCAGGCGCTCGCAGAGCATCGCCTATCGCCCGGCCTGCGAGACCTGCCGCGCCTGCATTTCGGTGCGTATCTGCGTCGGCGAGTTCCGGCTCTCGCGCAGCTTCCGCAAGGTGCTCTCCCACAACAGCGATCTCGTCGGCGAGGTGCGCCCGCCGCAGCCGCGCTCGGAGCACTACTCCCTGTTTCGCGGCTATGTCGAAGCACGCCATCCCGACGGCGGCATGGCCACGATGACGGCGCTCGACTTCGCGATGATGGTCGAGGACACACATGTCGAGACGAGCCTGATCGAATACCGCCGGCGCGGACCGGACTCCGGCTTCACCGGGCGCGGCCAGGGCGACCTCTACGCCGTGGCGCTGACCGACAAGCTGAACGACGGCCTCTCCATGGTCTACTCGATCTACGACCCCGCGCTGGAGCCGCGCTCGCTGGGCACCTTCATGGTGCTCGACCATATCGAGCGGGCGCGCCGGCTCGGCCTGCCCTATGTCTATCTCGGATACTGGGTCGATGGCTCGCCCAAGATGTCCTACAAGGCGCGCTTCCTGCCGCAGGAACGCCTCATGCCGCAGGGCTGGGAGCGCGTGGGCTAAAGCCGCCGCCTCGCCGGACAAGCCGCCTGCCCTCTCGGCGCCCTCCGGCTAAACCGTTTGAAACGCATCGGGGCTGTGCCGAAAACGCGCTTGCGGCGCCGTGCACGCGCCCGCAATCTCCGTCCAACGGCCCGCGCCGAGCATCGCTCGGCCGGCAGAGGCCGGCGCGGAGGAACGATGAGCGATACCCTGACCGAGCGGCTCGAGCGCTGCTACACCGGCATCATCCACGACGTCATGCGCGGCATGGGTCTGACCGACTTCACCCTGCCGCCGGCATTGCGGCCTCTCCTGCCGGGAACCAAGCTCGCCGGCCCGGCCTTCACGGTCGAAGGCAAGACCGGCGAGTTCGACGCGCATGAGACGCTGCTGGGCTGGACCGGCCTGCTCTCGGCGGCCAAGCCCGGCCATGTCTGGGTCTGCCAGCCCAATACCGAGGAGGTCGCCCTGATGGGCGAGCTCTCGGCCGAGACGCTGAAGAACAAGGGCGTGCGCGGCTGCGTCATCGACGGGCTTTCGCGCGACACCGAATTCATGATCGAGATGGGCTTCCAGGCCTTTTTCAAGGCCTACACGCCGCGCGACATCGTCGGCGTCTGGCTGCCCAAGGCCGTCGACGAGCCGATCAAGATCGGCGAGGTCTGGATCCGGCCGGGCGACTACATCCTCGGCGACCGCGACGGGGTGGTGCGCATCCCGGCCGAGATCGTCGAGGAGGTTCTGGCGAAGGCCGAGGCCGCGATCTCGACGGAGAACAAGGTTCGCACCGCGATCCTGGCCGGGACCGATCCGCAAGAAGCCTATCTGCAATACGGAAAATTCTGAGCCCGTCGCCGTCTCGTTCCGCCTCGCCTCCGGGCGAGGCGCGAGGAGGCGGGGCTGCCGCGACACGGGAATGGCCGCGCCATGCAAACCCATGACTCCCGCCTGATCCTGCTCGATCCGCGCGACAACGTGCTCGTCGCCCGGACCCGGCTTGCGGCCGGCGAACGCATCCAGACGGGAACGGGTCCGGCCACTCTCGACCGCGATGTCGCGCTGGCCCACAAGGTCGCCCGGCAACCGATCGCGGCCGGGGACACGATCCTGAAATACGGCGCGCCGATCGGCGTGGCGACCGACGCCATTGCGGCCGGCGCCCATGTCCATGTCCACAACATGAAGAGCGCCTACACGCCGACCTACCATCTCGAGGACGAGCGCAAGGCGGGAGCGTCGGCATGACCACGATGCGTGGCTATCTCCGGTCAGACGGCCGCAAGGGCATCCGCAACACGGTCGCGGTGGCCTATCTCGTCGAATGCGCCCACCATGTCGCCCGCGAGATCGCCCTGCCCTGGCGCGAGCACGACGTGCACGCCATCGGGTTCCCGGGCTGCTACCCCAACGCCTACGCCGAGCGGATGATGGAGCGGCTCTGCACCCATCCCAATGTCGGGGCGGTGCTGCTGGTCTCGCTGGGCTGCGAGAGCTTCAACAAATACGCGCTGGAGCGCACCGTGCGCGCCTCCGGCCGGCCGGTGAAGACCATCGTCATCCAGGGCACCGGCGGCACCCGCGCCTCGATCCGCGAAGGCCGCGCCTGGGTCGAGCAGCAGCGCGCGGCTCTCGACGCGCAGGAGACCGTGCCGATGGCGGTTTCGGAACTCGTCGTCGGCACCGTCTGCGGGGGCTCGGACGGCACCTCGGGCATCACCGGCAACCCGGCGGCCGGGCGCGCCTTCGACCGGCTGATCGCGGAGGGCGCTGCCTGCATCTTCGAGGAGACCGGCGAACTGATCGGCTGCGAGCACATCATGGCCGCGCGCGCCCTCACGCCGGAGCTCGGCGCCGAGCTGGAGCGATCTGTCGCCAAGGCGGCGCGCTACTACGCCACGCTCGGCTACGGCTCCTTCGCCGCCGGCAATGCCGAGGGCGGGCTGTCGACGATCGAGGAGAAGTCGATGGGCGCCTATGCCAAGTCGGGCGCCTCGCCGATCTCCGGCCTGATCAAGCCCGGGGACGTGCCGCCGCATGGCGGGCTCTATCTGCTCGACGTCGTGCCGGACGGCGAGGTGCGCTTCGGCTTTCCCAACATCAACGACAACGCCGAGATCGCGGAGCTGATCGCCTGCGGGGCGCATTGCGTGCTGTTCGTGACAGGGCGCGGCTCGGTCGTCGGCTCTGCGATCTCGCCGGTGGTCAAGATCTGCGCCAATCCCGAGACCTATCGGCGCATGGCCGACGACATGGACGTCGACGCCGGGCGCATCCTCGAGGGGCGAGCGAGCCTCGACGAGGTCGGAGAGGAGATCCGCGACCTCGTCGTCTCGCTCGGACGAGGCGGCAAGACGAAGTCCGAGGAACTCGGCCATCAGGAATTCATCCTGACCTACAAGAGCTTCGAGCCGCTGGGACCGGCCTGCCTGCCGGCCGCGTAAACGCCCCGCGCCGGCCCCGCCCTGCGGCCTACAGATTTCGTTCACCCCGATCCGGAGCAATTGTTGCGCGGGAAGCACCTCGCGCGGCAAGAAAAAGGCTTGCGCGGCGGGCACGCAAGCCTCGCGCAAGCTCTGTGTGTTCTTGATAACGGCTCGGAGGTGCCATGCTACACTCGCTGTATCAGCTCGCTACCGAGACCTCGCCCAAGTCGCGCCGCCTTCTGCTGCGTGCCGTGACGAAGCTCTTCTTCTACGACCCGATCCCGACGACGAGCTCGAAGCAGCATTACGGTGAGATCGCGCTGTCGACGCTGCCGCATATCGGCGACAAGGCGCGCCGCTCCTATGCCGACAACGTCGCCGCGGAACCGAACCTGCCCCACAGCGTGGCGACCGCCCTCGCCGGCGACCGCGAAAGCGAGGTGGCGCGCCTGGTGCTGCGGCTTTCGCCGGTCCTGACCGATCGCGACCTCGCTGCCATCGCGCTCAACCAGTCGCAGGGACACCTGGCCGCCATCGCCGAGCGCGCGCGCCTGTCCGAGAAGGTCACCGACATCCTCGTCGAGCGCGGCGACAATGGCGTTCTGAATACGGTCGGCGGCAACGAGGGCGCGCAATTCTCGGACATCGGCTTCGAACAGTTGCTCGAGCGCGGCCGCGAGGCGCCGGAAATCCATCGCACCGTGGCGGTGCGCTCGGACCTGACGGAGAAGCGCGCGGAGCGCGTCATGCGCCTGCTCGTCGAACTCGGCAACGAGGGCGATGGCAGCCGCGACGCGAATGACGACGTCGTCGCGATCGCGCAGGAGGCGCGCAAGCAGCGGCTGGAAGTGTCCGGGCTGCTGACGGACCTGGCGCAGGAGACGCGCGCGCTGGACGATGTGCTGCTGATGCTCGCGGAGGAGGATCGCGCCTATCATCTCGCCCAGGTCCTCGCGTCCCAATCGACGACCAGCGTGGACTATGCGCTGCAGACGCTGCTGCGCCGAAGCGCCAACGGCATCTCCCTCATCTGCCGCGCGCTCGATGTGGGCTATCCGGCCTTCGCAGCGATCCTCGCCCTACGGGCGCGACGGCTGATGTTCGCCAACAAGCGCATCGAGGACGATCTGCGCAACTACGCCATCGTCGACGCGACCGCCGCGCAGCAGAGCATCCGCTTCGCGCGCATGACGGCGAAGCTCTCGGAAGGAAAATCCGCGGCCTTCATCGCGAATGGCAGCCGGGTGCGCCACTGATCTTAAGGGTAAATCAAGCTGCCGCGCGGCATGGTCGGGCGCGATGACGCAAACGAGTCCTCCCATGCTCCTCGAACTGACCCGCATGCCCGCGGAAATGTCTTCGGACGCACGCAGGCAATTGCTCAACGCGGTGACCGATCTCTTCCTGCTGGACCAGGACCCCAGCACGGTCGCCCAGGAGCATTACGGGCAGATCGCGTTGCAGTCCCTGCCTCATCTGGACGATGGCGACCGCAAGGCCTATGCCGACAACGTCGCAGCCGCTCCGACGCTGCCCCACGCCGTCGCGGTCAAGCTGGCCGGCGACGCGGACGCGGACGTGGCGCGGCTCGTCCTCTCGCTCTCGCCCGTCCTGACCGACGCCGATCTCGCGGCCATCGCCGTCAGCCAGTCGCAGCGCCATCTCGTCGCCATCGCCGAGCGCACGCAGCTCTCCGAGAGCGTGACCGACATCCTCGTCGAGCGCGGCGACCGCCAGGTGCTGTCGACCGTCAGCAGCAACGAGGGTGCCCGGCTCTCCGACAAGGGCTTCGACAAGCTGATCGAACGCGGCGGCGGCGACGCCGAGATCAGCCTCAACATGTCGAAGCGCTCCGACACCTCGCCCGACCGCGCGCAGCGCATGCTCCAGATCGTCGAGCGCCTCAGCGCCGAAGGCAGCCTCTGGACCAATCCGGGCGACGCGGCTGCGACGCTCGCGCGGCAGGCGCGCCAGCAGCGGCTCGAAGTCAAGCTGCTCCTGGCCGACCTCGCCGCCAAGCGGCGCGGGCCCGACGAGGTGGTGACGATGCTCGCGGACGAGGATCGCGCCTATCATCTCGCTCAGGTCCTGGCGCAGATCTCCGGCATCACGACCGAGCAGGCCCTGCGGGTGCTGATGCAGCGCGACGCCAGCGGCATCGTGGTGACATGCCGCTCCCTCGATATCGGGAGCGACGCCTTCCGCGCCATCCTCGGGCTGCGAGCGCGCCGGCTCTATTTCCCCTCTGGAAAGATCGAGGACGATCTCGAGGCCTATCTCAAGCTCGACATGGCCACGGCGGAGCGCACGCTCCGGTTCCTGAAACTCAAGGTCAAGCTGGCCTGAGGGCGCGTGGCCGACGGCGCCGCGCCACAAATCCGCGACATTCGCCGGGCCTCGTGCTAGCCTGCACGAAGTCAGAACGAGGGTCGCCGCCCAGTGAGGTTCCCGCTCCTTCCCGCTGTCGCCGGCGCGCTCGCCCTTGGCGCGATTCCTGCGCATGCGCAGCTCGCGCTGCCGCTGACGGGCTTCGCCGCCCTGCCCTCCTTCGCCTGGGACCGGCCGACGACGGAACCCGGCGGCGTGCGCTGGGACGGCTCCTATGCCCGGATCTCCAGCGGCTTCCAGGTCACGAGCTCGAAGCGGCTCGGCGGCAATGCCGGCCCGATCTTCGGGCTGGAGGCCGGGACGATGCGGCAAGAGGGCAATTTCGTCTACGGCGTCGTCGGCGCGCTCTCCTATATGCCGGCCATCGGGGGCTACGGCACGCCGGGCTTCGGCACGACGGCCTACACGCAGGACTTCGCAGGCGCTTTCCAGGTCAAGGCCGGCGTGCTGGTGACGCCGGAGGTGCTTCTCTACACCAAGGTCGGCATGGCGGCGGTGAACGAGACCTGGCGCTATGGCGCGACGCCGTTCTCCGCGCCGTTCAGCCGCAGCGACATCGCGGTCAGGCCCGAAGCGCGGGCCGGCGTCGAATGGGCGGTGACGGACAAGGTCACGCTCGGGCTCGAAGTCGGCGTGATCGGCCAGGCTATCCGCTGAGACGGTGATTCAAGCGGCTGCGAAACCGATTCCGGCAAAGCATCCAAGTCATTGAGATAGCGTCATTCTCGGGCGTCGCGGAGCGAAGACCCGAGAATCTCGTCGAGGAGATGCTCGGGTCGAGCCCGAGCATGACGACAGCCCTACCCGCCGAACTTGTTGCTCTTGGGGAAGCCCTTCGGCGGCAGTCGGCCGGCCTCCGCCCTGTGGCCGAGCCATTCCAGCAGGTCGGCCTGCGCGACGGTCCAGGTGCGGCCGGAGGTGTCCAGCCAGGTCAGCCCCTCGGCCAGCTTGAAGGTCCTGGCGTCGGAGACGCCGCCGTCCTTGTAGCGCTGCAGGCGCACGCCCTTGCCCCTGCCCATCTCGGCGACTTCGGAGACCGGGAAGCAGATGAGCTTGCGGTTCTCGCCGATGATCGCGACATGGTCGCCATCGGCCGGAACGGCGAGCATGGCCGTCTGCGGCGCGTCGACATTGAGCACCTGCCGGCCCTTGCGGGTGTTGGCGACGATGTCGTCGGCCGGCGCGACGAAGCCGCGCCCCTCCGTGCTCACCATCAACAGCTTCTGCCCCGGCCGGTAGGGGAAGGCGGAGACGATCTCGGCCGTCTCCTCCAGCTCGATCATCAGGCGCAGCGGATCGCCGAAGCCGCGCCCGCCCGGCAGCTTCGACGCCTCGAGCGTGAAGACCTTGCCGTTGGAGGCCAGAACCAGGAGCTTCGCCGTCGTTTCGGTGAAGAAGGCGGTCTTCAGGCCGTCATCGCCCTTGAAGCTGAAGGTCGAGTGGTCCTGGACATGGCCCTTGAGCGCCCGGATCCAGCCCTTCTTCGAGATGACGACGGTGATCGGCTCGCGCTCGACCATGGCCTGCGTCAGGTCGATATCGGTCGTATCCGGCATGTCGGCGAAGCCGGTCCGGCGCTTGCCGATCGCCGTCTCGGGGCCGAAGAGCTTCTTCACCTCGCGGATGTCGTGCGAGATCAGCTTCCACTGCTTGGGCTCGGAGCCGAGCAGCTCCTCGATCTGGCCCTTCTCCGTCGTCAGTTCGTCGAGCTCGGTCTTGAGCGCCATCTCCTCGAGCTTGCGCAGCGCGCGCAGGCGCGTGTCGAGGATGGCGTTGGCCTGGATCTCGGTGAGCTCGAAGACGCGCATCAGCTCGATCTTCGGCTCGTCCTCCTCGCGGATGATCTTGATGACCCGGTCGAGGTCCAGATAGACGATGAGCAGGCCGCGCAGGATTTCGAGACGCTTCTCGATCTGGCCGAGCCGGAAGCGCGAGCGCCGCAGCAGCACCTCTCGGCGATGGTCGAGCCAGGCGCGCAGAGCCTCGTTCAGGCCGAGCACGCGCGGCACCAGCCCGCCGGTCAGCACGTTCATGTTCATCGGAATGCGCGCCTCCAGCTCCGAGAGCCGGAAGAGCGATTCCATCATCAGCGCGGGATCGACATTGCGGGCGCGCGGCTCGATGACGATGCGGATGTCCTCGGCCGACTCGTCGCGCAGATCGGCGACCAGCGGCAGCTTCCGCTCGTTGAGGAGCTCGGCGATCTTCTCGATCAGGCGGCCCTTCTGGACCATGTAGGGAATCTCGGTGACGACGACGTGCCAGGCGCCGCGCTCGAGATCCTCCTTGACCCAGCGCGCGCGGGTGCGGAAGGCGCCGCGGCCGGTGCGGTAGGTCTCCGCCATCGAGGCGCGGCTCTCGACGATGATGCCGCCGGTCGGAAAGTCGGGACCCTGCACGAAGGTCATCAGTTGCTCGGAGGACGTCTCCGGGTGCTGGATCAGGTAGAGCGCGGCATCGCAGAGTTCCGCCGCGTTGTGGGGCGGGATCGAGGTCGCCATGCCGACCGCGATGCCCTGCGAGCCGTTGGCCAGCAGATTCGGGAAGGCGGCCGGCAGGACGACCGGCTCCTCGTCCTCGCCGTTATAGGTCTCGCGGAAATCGACCGCGTCCTCCTCCAGCCCGTCGAGCAGGAGGCGCGCGACCTCGGTCATGCGCGCTTCGGTGTAGCGGTAGGCGGCGGCGTTATCGCCGTCGATATTGCCGAAATTGCCCTGCCCGTCGACGAGCGGATAGCGTTGGGCGAAATCCTGCGCGAGGCGCACCAGCGCGTCGTAGACCGACTGGTCGCCATGCGGATGGAACTTACCGATGACGTCGCCGACGATGCGGGCGCATTTCTTGTGGACCTGGCCCGGGTCGAGCCGCAGCAGCCGCATGGCGTGCAGGATGCGGCGGTGGACCGGCTTCAGCCCGTCGCGCGCATCCGGCAGGGCGCGGTGCATGATGGTGGACAGCGCATAGGCGAGATAGCGCTCCTCGAGCGCCGATTTCAGATCGATGCGCTCGGCTTCCCCCTCCGGCGGCGGATCGACCGGTTTACCCATGCCTCGCTGGCCTCTCGTCTCGTCGAAATCTCGCGCGGCTTCTATGGCACGTCGCGAATCAGCCCGCCAGAACGATGCCGTTCCCGGGCTATGCGCGCAAATCCCATGGCGCGATTTCGCTGCTCAAGCGGTGGATGACGGCGCGGTCCCGCGCAGCGCCAGCTCGACCAGCCGCTCCCGCTCGGGGGGCTCGGCCAGGCCGCGCGGCTCGAAGATGTGGCGGCGCAGGAAATGCGCGGTCAGGGCGAAGGCGGCGGCGAGATCGCCGGCGCTCGGCGGTCGCGCGCCCTGCCCCTCGGCGAGGAAGGCCGGCAGCGCCAGCAGGCGGTCGCGATAGGGCTCGGCCTCCTTGCGGCTGACGGCCCGGCCCGTCTTGGGCGAGACATGGCTGAGATCGTCGGGCGAGCCGCTGACGGCGCAGCGCGACAGATCCAGCCCGAAGCCGAGCTCGGCCAGCATCGCCAGCTCGAAGCGCACGGTCAGAGCGGGGGCGAGGCCGGGCTCGTCGAGATGCGCGATCAGCACCGACAGCGCCTCGTGCAGGCCGGGATGGGGATCGCGCTCCGGCAGGAGGCGCAGCAGTGCGGCGACCGTGGCGAGGCCATAGAGTGCGGCGGGCTGCGCCATCAGCCGGGCCGCGTGGGACGCCAGCAGCTCGACCTTGTACTCGCCGAGATGCTCGTCGAGACGCGCCCGCCAGATCAGCGCGACCGCGTTGCCGTGCTGCAGCACGGGCTGCACCTTCGCCGACCGGCCGCCGCGCACGAGACCGAGATGGCGCCCGTGCTCGCGCGTCATCACCTCCAGGATCACGGCATTCTCGCCATGTTTCCGGGAGCCGATGATCGTGCCCTCGTCGGCCCATTCCATATGAGCGAGTTAGGCCCTGGGCGGCCGGTTGGTCAATTTCGTCACCCCTGATCGCCGACGGGGGCTGCCGGGACAGGCGCGGCGGAGTCCGCGTATTGAGCGAGACCGGCGCCGAAGGACCAGTTCTCGCGGGCCGTCTCGACGAGGTTGATGAAGATGTCGTCGGAGCGCAGACCGGGCGCGAGCCGCAGGTTCTCGTGGATCTTCGCGAAAAGCGCCTTCTTCTGCGTCGCGCCGCGCGTGGCGCTGACGGTGATCTGAAGAAAGACGATCGCGTCCGAGCGTTCGAAGCCGAAGTAGCCGGGATCGTAGATGAACTCGTCGGCGTCGTGCTGGTGGATCAGGGCGAAGAGATCGTTCTCGGGCACCTCGAAGGCCTCGCGCAAAGCCCTGTAGACGCCATCGACGATGGCGGCGATCTCGGCAGCCCGGCGGCCGCGACGCATGGACACTCGGATCAGGGGCATGGTGCTCTCCATTCGTGGCTCCGCGCGAACCGTGCGCGCCGATGGAGAGATGCTAGCGCCCGGCATAAAAACATGAAATCGTATCGCTTCAGATATCAATGATACGGATTTTCAATCTATGGCACTCCCGGTTCTCGATGTGGAAGCCGTCGCCGCCTTCGTGCAGGCTGCCGAACTCAGCAGCTTCACGCGCGCGGCGGAGGCGCTCGGCTCGACGCAATCGCTGGTCAGCACGCGAATCAAGCGGCTCGAAACGACGCTCGGCCGGTTACTGCTGCAACGCCATCCGCGGCTCGTGCGGTTGACGGCGGAGGGGGAGCTGTTCCTGCCGGCGGCGCGCGAGTTCCTGGCCGCGCATGGCCGGGCGCTGACGGCCTTTGCCGATGGACCGGAGCGCATCGCCCTCGGCATCAGCGAGCAGGCGGCGGGGCCGGATATCCCGATGCTGCTGGCGCGGCTCGCCTCGCACGATCCCGGTGTGCTCGTGAATCTGAGGATCGCGCCGTCGAGCCTGCTGGAAGCGGCTTTCGAGGCCGGGGAGCTGGACGCCGTGCTGGTCCGCCGGATCGGGGCCGGCAAGACCGGCGAAGTGCTGCGTGACGACGCTTTCGGCTGGTTCGCCTCCCCCGCCTTGCCGAAGCCGCACCCCGACGCGCCGCTACCGCTGATCAATCTCGTCGAGGAGTGCCGCCTGCGCCATCACGCCATGGAGGCGCTGACGCGCAGCGGGCGACCGTGGCGGGAAGCCTTCATCGGCGGCGGCATGGCGGCGGTGCTGGCCGCCATATCCGGCGGCCTCGGCGTCAGCCTGCTGGCCGGCCGCATCGCCCCGCGCGACGCCGTGGATGTCGGGCGCGCCTGGGGCCTGCCGCAGCTCGGCCGCTCGCAAGTCGTGCTGCGCAGCCAGGTCGCCAGCGCGCGCGGCCGCTCCTTCGTGCGCGAGCTCACCGCAGCCTTCCGCGGCTGACGCCCCGCTATCCCACGACTCGCTCGACGCGGCTGATCTGGCGCTTTTCGCGCAGCTCGCTGATGATCGCCGACAGGTGCTTCAGATCCCAGACCGAGAGGTCGATGGTGACGTCGGTGAAATCCGGGTTCGGACGGACCATGGTGACCGAGTCGATGTTGCCGTCATGCTCGGCGATCGTGGTCGTGACCTGCGCGAGCGAGCCCGGCTCGTTGATCGAGTTCAGGCTGATCCGCGCGGGAAAGCGCTGCGGCGCCTTGTCGTCCAGATCCCAGCGCACATCGAGCCAGCGCTCGGGCTCATTGTCGAAGGCGGCGAGCGAAGGCGACTGGATCGGATAGATCATCACGCCCTTCCCCGGCGTCAGGATGCCGACGATGCGGTCGCCGGGGACGGCGCCGCATTCCGGCGCGAAGCGCACGGGCAGATCGCCGCCGAGCCCCCGGATCGGAATGGCGTTGGCGCCCGGCGCCTCGCCAGGCAGCTTGAACTTCAGGTTCTCGCTGTTGCCGAGTTCGAACCAGCCCTTGCCGTTCTCGGCCTTGCCGGGCTTGGCCTCGGGCGCGACTGACTTCGCCGGCTCGAGATCGGGATAGACCGCCTTGACGACGTCTCCCGAATACATTTCGCCACGCCCGACGGCGGCGAGCACGTCGTCGACGGCGTTGCGGGCGAGGCGCTTCAGCGCGGCCTTGAGCTTCTCGTCCGAGAAGGGGCGCTCGACGCGGCCGAAGGCGCGCTCCAGAATCTGGCGGCCGAGCCCGGCATATTGCCGCCGCACGGCGGCGCGGGTCGCGCGCCGGATCGCGGCGCGCGCCTTGCCGGTGACCACCAGCGACTCCCAGGCCGATGGCGGCGACTGGCCTTCGGCGCGCGTGATCTCGACCTCGTCGCCGTTCTGCAATTCGGTCAGGAGCGGGGCGATGCGGCCGTTGATCTTGGCGCCGACGGCGCTGTTGCCGACGGAGGTGTGCACCGCATAGGCGAAATCGATCGGCGTGGCGCCGCGCGGCAGCGCGATCAGGCGGCCCTTCGGCGTGAAGCAGAAGACCTGATCGTGGAAGAGTTCGAGCTTGGTGTGCTCGAGGAATTCCTCGGGGCTGTCGCCTTCCGCCAGCAGGTCGACCGTGCGCCGCAGCCATTGATAGGCCCGGCTCTCGTCGGCGTACTGGGTGAGCTCGGTGGTCCGCCCGTCCTTGTAGTGGGCATGGGCGGCGATGCCGTATTCGGCGATGCGATCCATGGTGTCGGTGCGGATCTGCAGCTCGACGCGGCTGTGGCCGGGGCCGACGACCGTGGTGTGCAGCGAGCGATAATCGTTCTGCTTCGGCGTCGAGATGTAGTCCTTGTAGCGGCCCGGCACCATCGGCCAGGTCATGTGGACGATACCGAGCACGCGATAGCAGTCTTCCGGCCTCTCCACGATGACGCGGAAGCCGAAGATGTCGGACAGCTGTTCGAAGGAGATGGATTTGCGCTCCATCTTCTTCCAGATCGAATAGGGCCGCTTGCGCCGGCCATAGACCCTGGCCTCGATGCCGCTGGCGGCGAGCTTCTCGTTGAGGTCGCTTTCGATCGCGCTGATGACGGGGCCTTCGCGCTCGGTCACCTCCTCCAGCCGTTTCGTGACCGTCGCATGCGCCTCGGGCTTGATATGGCGGAAGGCGAGTTCCTCCAGCTCCTCGCGCAGCTCCTGCATGCCCATGCGCCCGGCGAGCGGGGCATAGATCTCGATCGTCTCCTCGGCGATGCGCAGCCGCTTCTCGGGAAGCACGAAATGCAGGGTGCGCATGTTGTGCAGCCGGTCGGCGAGCTTGACCAGCAACACACGGATGTCGTCGACGATGGCGAGCAGGAGCTTGCGGAAATTCTCGCCCTGCGCCGCCTTCTTGGAGACGAGGTCGAGCTTCTTGATCTTGGTGAGCCCGTCGACGAGGCGGCGGATCTCGGGACCGAACATGGTCTCGATCTCCTCGAGCGTCGCCTCGGTGTCCTCGACCGTGTCGTGGAGCACGGCGGCGACGATGGTGGCGTCGTCGAGCTTGAGCTCGGTCAGGATCGCCGCGACCTCGAGCGGATGCGCGAAGAAGGGATCGCCGGAGGCGCGCTTCTGCGTGCCATGGGCGCGCATGGCGTAGACATAGGCCCGGTTGAGCAGGTCCTCGTCCGTGTTCGGATTGTAGCTCCTGACCCTGTCAACGAGCTCATATTGCCGCATCATAGCCATGCGGATCACTGCACCCTTCCCGGCCGCTCGGCGCCGCCGTCATCAATATCTGCGCCGGCGAGGCGGGCGACAAGGAGACCTCGCCGCACCCGCGCAAAAAAGCCCGGCGATGCCGGGCTTTAGCAGGAGCCGATGAAGAAATCGTAGGCCGTGCGGCCCTCAGTCCTCGTCGTCGGCGCTCTCGGTCGGCGGCACGAGACCGTCGAGGCCGCGCAGGAGGTCTTCCTCGCTCATGCGGTCGAACTGGACCTCCGAATCCGGCGTGCTCGCATTCGCCGTCGGGCTCGCCAGCAGCGGCACCGTCTCCGGCTCCGGCTCGTCGACCTCGACATGCTTCTGCAGCGAGTGGATGAGGTCCTCCTTGAGGTCCTCCGGCTTCAGCTTCTCGTCCGCGATCTCGCGGAGCGCGACGACGGGGTTCTTGTCGTTGTCGCGGGGAACGAGGATCGACGAGCCCGACTGGATCATCCGCGCGCGGTGGCTGGCGAGCAGGACGAGTTCGAAGCGGTTGTCGACCTTGTCGATGCAGTCTTCAACGGTGACGCGAGCCATCGGAGGCTCCTTCCGGTCTCGGCGATAAAGGGGAATGGGTCTGGCTTGGCCTTACAGCCAAAGACCGCGCGATGCAAGATTCGGATCGCGGGCGGTCAGCCCCGCAGACGCCGGACCAGTTCGTCGAGGCTGGGCTCGCCGCCGGCCTGCGATCGCGCGGGGTCGATGGCGGCCATGGCCGGGCGCTCCTGCGGGGGAAGCTCCGCGAAGCGCATGCGCATCGTCGTCGCGACCCCCTCCCCGAAGGCGATCGCCTCGCGATTGCCGATCGAGGACAGGAAGGAGATCGTGCTCGCCGAGGCGTCGGCGATGGCGGAGCGGATGATCTGCTGGTCGCGCTCGTTCGCGAGCCGCATGGCGAAGATCGTCGAGCACTGCGACAGGATCGTCGAATCGAGCTCGCCCGGGCGCTGCGTCACGACACCGAGATAGGCGCCGTATTTCCGGCCTTCCTTGGCGATGCGCGCCAGCGCCTGGCGGGTCGGGCCGAAGCCGAGCGAGGGATCGGCCGGCACATAGCGATGCGCCTCTTCGCAGAGCACGAGGATCTCGCAGCTTCCCTGGCTCGCGAGCGCGAGATCGAAGGCGAAGCGCGACAGCACCGAAGCGACGGCGTTGACCACTTCCGAGGGTAGGCCGCCGAGCTGGAAGGCCGTGATCGGGCGGCCACGCAGCGGCATCCGGAAGATCTGGCCGAGCACCGGCGCCATGGTCTCGATCATGTTGGCGCGCGCGAACATGAAGCGATAGCGCGGGTCGGAATGAAGCGCCTCGAGCCGGACCTTGAGCGAGCGCAGGGCGGAGCGCGGCCAGCGCTGCTCGTGCAGGCCGATCAGCTCGTCGATGATCGCGAAGACATCGGTCATCCGGTAGGGCGTCGGGGCATCGAGCGCGCTCGCGGACACGTCGGGACCGCCCTGCAGGGTCATGTCCAGCGGCCGCTTGAGCAGCGTCGAGCCGAGGTCGCGCGAGGGATCGTGGCTGGAGCCGCGCCGGTAGCGGCCGCGCGCGGTGGTGACGACCTCGCGCAGGATGTCCGCCTCCTCGTCCAGCGGCGGGCGCCCCCGGAAGACGACGTCGTTCATCTCCTCGAGCTTGAACATCCAGAACGGCAGATCGAGCGCGTCGCCGTCGATCGTCACCGCGAGGTCGGGAAAGGCGCTGGCATATTCGTTGTGCGGGTCGAGGATCAGCACCCGCAGCTTCGGCTGGACCGCGACCGACTTGCGCAGCAGCAGCGCCACGGCGCTCGACTTGCCGACGCCGGTGGTGCCGACGAGCGCGAAGTGGCGCGACAGCATGTCCTCGACGCAGATCGTCGCGGGAATATCGCCATCCTGCGTCAACTGCCCAATCGCCACGCCGCTGCGGTCTCCCAGATCATGGACCAGGGCGAGGTCGCCGGCACGGATGCGATGGGCCATGGCGCCGATCGGAGGATAACGCGTCAGGCCGCTGCGGAACCGCGCGCGGCCATCGGGTGTCTCGGAAACCTCGCCGACCAGCTCGATCTCGATGCGGACGTCGTTGTCCCCGCCCTCGTGCCAGGTGGGATCGACGGCCCGCATCTCGTAGATGAGCCCGACGATACGGCTGGTCCCGAGGTTGATCGAGATCATGCGCCCGATCGCCCAGTCGTCGAAGGCCGGGTGCCCGGCAGTCGAGACCGCGCTGACGATGGTCGCACGCGAGCCGTTGCAGGAGATCACATAGCCGAGCGAGCGATCCGCCGGCTGCGTCGGATCGCGCCGGTCGGGCGAGATGCCGGCCTTCAGATGGCCGCGGTCGAGCGCCAGATTCACGTTTCACCCGCATGTTCATGCCGTTACGGAGGAGCATGCTATGCAGGCGGCCGTTACAAATGCTTTAGCCGGCGGGCCCTCGTTCCAACGCGGTTACGGGATCGTCAACGACCCGGCGCGCCGTGACCGCCATTCATCAGCTGCGCTTGTCGGCACGATCATTTTCCTTGCCTTGAGCCGCGCCCGCGCGAGGTCTATGCACTGGGCAATTCCCCCGGAGACTTCCCGTCCATGGCTGACCGCCTGCGCCTCGGCGTCAACATCGACCACGTCGCGACCATCCGAAACGCGCGCGGCGGCGCCCTCCCCGATCCGGTCCGCGCCGCGCATCTCGCCGTCAAGGCCGGTGCCGACGGCATCACGGCGCATCTGCGCGAGGACCGGCGCCATATCCGCGACGCCGACATGGAACGGCTGGCTGCCGAACTGACGAAGCCGCTCAACTTCGAGATGGCCACGACGGAGGAGATGCTCGCCATCGCCGAGCGCCTGAGACCGCACGCCGCCTGCCTCGTCCCCGAGAAGCGCGAGGAACGGACGACCGAGGGCGGGCTCGACGTGGTCGGCCAGGAGGCCGCGCTCGCGCCCCGGATCGCCCGGCTGAAGGCCGCCGGCTGCCGCGTCTCGCTCTTCATCGAGCCCGATGCCGGACCGATCACGGCCGCCGCGCGGCTCGGCGCGCCGGTGGTCGAGCTGCATACGGGAACATGGTGCGAAGCCGTCGCCGCGGGCGAGCACGACAAGGCGGAAGCGGAATTCCGCCGCCTGGCGAGCGGGGCCGAGCTGGCCGCCTCGCTCGGGCTGGAGGTCCATGCCGGTCACGGGCTCGACTACGACACGGCGCGAACGCTCGCCGCCGTGCCGCAATTCGTCGAGTTCAACATCGGCCATTTCCTCATCGGCGAGGCGGTGTTCATCGGGCTCAAGGCGGCGATCGCCGCCATGCGGGCGGCCATGGACGCCGGACGCGGCGCGGCGTAGAGCGCCAGCATGATCCTCGGCATCGGCTCCGACCTCTGCGACATCACCCGCATCGAGAAGTCGCTCGAGCGCTTCGGCGAGCGCTTCACGCACCGCGTCTTCACGGAAGGCGAGCGCGCCAAGTCAGATCGCCGGGCGACACGCGCCGCCTCCTATGCCCGCCGCTTCGCGGCAAAGGAGGCCTGCTCCAAGGCGCTCGGCACGGGCATCCGGGCCGGCGTGTTCTGGCGCGACATGGAGGTGGTCAACCTGCCGGGCGGCAAGCCGACGATGCGCCTGACAGGCGGCGCGGCCGAGCGGCTGGAGGCGATGACGCCACCCGGCTTCGAGGCCTTCGTGCATGTCTCGATGACGGACGATCCGCCAATCGCCCAGGCCTTCGTGGTGATCGAGGCCCGGGCGAAGGCCTGACAGGCTCCGAGACGGAGAAAGGTAACGCTCCCGCCTCGCGCCCGGGTCCTCGCGAGGGACGATGTCCCCTCCCTCATTCCGCCGGGACGGTCCCGGTCACGGCCTCGCTCGGCTCCTCGCTCAGCCAGCGATAGACGACGCCGCCGATCGCGCCGCCGAGGAGCGGGGCCACCCAGAACAGCCAGAGCTGCCCGAGCGCCCAGCCGCCCACGAACAGGGCGGGCCCGGTGCTGCGCGCCGGATTGACCGAGGTGTTGGTGACCGGGATGCTGACGAGGTGGATCAGGCACAGCCCGAGGCCGATGGCGAGCGGCGCGAAGCCCGCCGGCGCCTTGCCATGGGTCGCGCCCATGATGATGAAGAGGAACATCGCCGTCATCACCACCTCCATCAGCAAGGCGGCTCCGAGGCCGTACTTGCCGGGCGAATGCTCGCCGTAACCATTGGAGGCGAAGCCGCCGGCGAGATCGAAGCCGGGAGCGCCGCTCGCAATGACGTAGAGGAGGCCGGCAGCGGCGATCGCGCCCACCACCTGCGCCACGACGTAAGGAACGATCTGGCTCCCCGGAAAGCGCCCGCCCGCGGCGAGGCCGACCGTGACGGCCGGGTTGAGGTGGCAGCCGGAGACGTGGCCGATGGCGTAGGCCATCGTCACGACCGTGAGACCGAAGGCGAGCGAGACGCCGAGAAGACCGATCCCCACTTGCGGAAAGGCTGCGGCGATGACCGCGCTGCCACAACCCGCAAAGGTCAGCCAGAACGTGCCGATCGCCTCGGCAGCGTATTTCTTCGTATTCATGGCAGAATCTCCCGCGTGAATATTTGGCAAGCTGAGCACCTTCTGCCCAAAGGTCAACCATGGAGCGCATCCGGCCCGGCGCATCGCCCATGCCGGGCAGGCGCGTGGGACGCGCGCCGCACGCGGCCGCTGCGAGATTGTCCGGAGCGCGATAGTCGGCTAGACCGCGCTCGTGGAAGCGCGAGACGGCCGCTCCGGGCGTGCTCTGACGGGCGCGGCCTTGCGGCCGCCGCAACGTGTCCGCAATTTTGTTTGGGAGTGGATCTCTCGCATGGGCGGCGCCTGCCACCCGGCATTCCGCTTCAGTCCGGGAGCGCCCGCGTGGCCAACGACGTCGAAACGAAGACAAAGCGGGAGAAGGACGAGGGCGGTCTCGTCGAGACGATCAAGGTCGTCGTCCAGGCGCTGCTGATCGCGCTGGTGATCCGCACCCTCCTGTTCCAGCCGTTCAACATCCCGTCCGGCTCGCTGATCCCGACACTGCTGATCGGCGACTATCTGTTCGTCTCGAAATACACCTACGGCTATTCGAAGCATTCGATCCCGTTCAGCCCGCCGCTGTTCGACGGCCGGATCTGGGCGGCGGAGCCGAAGCGCGGCGACATCGCGGTGTTCAAGCTGCCGAGCGACAACTCGACCGATTACATCAAGCGCGTCATCGGCCTGCCGGGCGACCGGATCCAGATGATCGGCGGCGTGCTCAACATCAACGGCGTGCCGGTCAAGCGCGAGCGGATCGCGGACTACGTCACGACCGACGCCTGGGGACGGACGACGCCGGTCATCCGCTACAAGGAGACGCTGCCGAACGGCGTCAGCCACGAAATCATCGAGCGCGAGGGCGATCGTGGTTCCTTCGACGACACGCAGGTCTTCCAGGTTCCGCCCGGCCACTTCTTCATGATGGGCGACAACCGCGACAACTCGCTGGACTCGCGCGACCGCAGCGTCGGCTACGTGCCCTTCGAGAATTTCGTCGGCCGCGCGGAGATCATCTTCTTCTCGATCGAGGACGGCGCCTCGGCGTGGAGAATCTGGGAATGGCCCTCCACCGTGCGTTGGGGCCGCATCTTCAGCACGATCAAGTGAGCAAGGCGGGCGAAGGCGCGCGCAAGGCGCCAGACACGACGCGGCTCGAGGCCACGCTGGGCTACCGGTTTGCCGATCGCGGCCTGCTCGCGACGGCGCTGACGCATATGAGCGCCGACAGCCTGCGGCTGGCGAGCTACCAGCGTCTGGAGTTCCTCGGAGACCGGGTGCTGGGCCTCAGCATCGCCGACATGCTGTTCCGGCGCTATCCGCAGGCCGAGGAAGGCGACCTCTCGCGGCGCCTCGCGGACCTCGTGCGCAAGGAGACCTGCGCGGAGGTCGCGCTGGGCTGGGATGTCGGCCGCTACATGCGGCTCGGCGACGGAGAAATCCTGGGCGGGGCGCGCAAGAACCGCGCGATCCTCGCCGATGCCTGCGAGAGCATCATCGGAGCCGTCTTCATCGACGGCGGCTACGAGGCGGCGCGCGCGCTGGTGGAGCGGGCCTTCGGAGAACGGCTCATCAAGCCGGTGCGCCCGCTGCGCGACGCCAAGACGGCGCTGCAGGAATGGGCGCAGGGCCGCGGCTACCAGACGCCGATCTATAGCGAGCGGGGCCGGTCGGGGCCCGATCACGCGCCGATCTTCGTCGTCGCCGCCAAGATCGTCGGGCTGCCCGACGCCGAGGCCATGGGCCCCTCGAAGCGGCTGGCGGAGCAGGCGGCGGCCGAGGCCTTTCTGAGACGCGAAGGCTTGTGGAGCGACACTCCGGAGGGCGAGAATCATGGCTGAGCCAAAGACCTCCACGCGCTGCGGCTTCGTCGCCCTGATCGGCGCGCCCAATGCCGGCAAGTCGACGCTGCTCAACCAGCTCGTCGGCGCGAAGATCTCGATCGTCTCGCGCAAGGTGCAGACGACGCGCACGCAGGTCCGCGGCATCGCGCTCAGCGGCGCGGCCCAGATCATCTTCGTCGATACGCCCGGCATCTTCGCGCCCAAGCGTCGGCTCGACCGCGCGATGGTGACCAGCGCCTGGGGCGGAGCGACCGATGCGGACCTGATCGGCGTGCTGATCGACGTCGGCCGGGCGGATCAGGAGGAAAACCTTGCCCTCCTGGAGAAGCTCGGCGAGCTGAAGCAGCCGAAGTTCCTGATCCTCAACAAGATCGACACGGTGCCGAAGGAGAAGCTGCTCGCCATCACCGCGGCGGTGAACGAGAAGGCGCGCTTCGAGGCGACCTTCATGGTCGCGGCGCTGACGGGCTACGGCGTCAAGGACATCCTCACCTGGCTCGAGACGCGGCTGTCGCCCGGCCCCTGGCTCTATCCGGAGGACCAGATTTCCGACGCGCCGCTGCGTTTCCTCGCCGCCGAGATCACCCGCGAGAAGATCTTCGAGCGGCTGCATGACGAGCTGCCCTACCGCTCCACCGTCGAGACCGAGAGCTGGGAGCAGCGGCCGGACGGCTCCGTGCGCATCGAGCAGACGATCTATGTCGAGCGCGAGGGCCAGCGCAAGATCGTGCTCGGCGAAGGCGGCCAGACGATCAAGGCCATCGGCCAGAAGGCCCGCATCGAGATCGCAGAGGCGGCCGAAGCCAAGGTCCATCTCTTCCTGTTCGTGAAGGTGCGCGAGAACTGGAGCGACGACCCCGAGCGCTATCGCGAAATGGGGCTGGAGTTCCCCAAGGGCTGATTTGATCCGGCCTGCGAGCGCCCGACACGCGACAAATCCGTCGATAAGCGCCCGGGCATCGTTCTGCATGCTTGCAACGAGCGCCGATCCGCCGGAAAAAGCCGCAGCCCCGGCACGGAGACCCATCCAGATATGACCGACAACGAGGTTCTTGCCGAATTCCGCGATGCCGGCGCCCTGCTCGAGGGCCACTTCATCCTGTCTTCGGGCCGGCGCAGCGCCGTCTTCCTGCAGAAGATGTTCATCTTCCAGGATCCGGTGCGCACGGAGCGGCTCTGCAAGGCGCTCGCCGCCAAGATCGAAAAGGCCTTCGGTCCGGTCGACTATGTCGTCTCCCCCGCCGTCGGCGGCATCGTGCCCGGCTACGAGACGGCCCGCCATCTGAAGGCCAAGGCCATCTTCGTCGAGCGCGAGGACGGCCAGTTCCGTCTGCGGCGCGGCTTCGCGATCCCCCGAGGCGCGCGCGTCGTCATGGTCGAGGACATCGTGACCACCGGCCTGTCGTCGCGCGAGTGCCTGGCCTCGATCGCCGGCGAGCCCGGCACGATCCTCGGCGCGGCCTGCCTCGTCGACCGCTCAGCCGGCAGGGCCGATCTCGGCGTTCCGCTCGTCAGCCTCGTCCAGCTCGACATTCCGGACTACGCGCCGGACGCCCTGCCTCCGGAGCTGGCGGCGATTCCTCCGGTGAAGCCCGGGAGCCGAGGACTGGGAGCCTGAGGCGGGACAGGGTGCGACGGGTCGTCACCCTCAGGAACCATCCGCTCGCGAAATCGTTTCCCGGCTGACATTATTCCATCTCTATTCTGTTCGATTCACGTGCACGAATTCATTCCTGCGGAGTAATTGCCATGGCCAGCGACCCGCGCATCGCGCTGTTCATCGATGGCGCCAATCTCTATGCGACCGCCAAGCAGCTCGGCTTCGACATGGACTACCGTCGCCTGCTGAAGGAATTCCAGAGCAGGGGCAACCTGATCCGCGCCTTCTATTTCACGACGCTGGTCGAGAGCGAGGAATACTCATCGATCCGGCCCCTGGTGGATTGGCTCGACTACAACGGCTACCGCGTCATCACCAAGGCGGCCAAGGAATTCACCGATGCCACGGGGCGGCGGCGCGTGAAGGGCAACATGGATATCGAGCTCGCCATCGAGATGCTCGAGCTCGCGCCCCATCTCGACCAGATCTACCTGTTCTCGGGCGACGGCGATTTCCGCCCTCTGGTGGAGGCCGTCCAGCGGAAGGGCGTCAAGGTCTCGGTCGTCTCCACGGTCTCGACGAGCCCTGCCATGGTGTCGGACGAGTTGCGCCGCCAATGCGACGAGTTCGTCGACCTGGCCCAGCTGATGCAGAAGGTCGGGCGGGACCCGGCCGAGCGGAGCAGCCGGGCTCCGGGCGCGCCGGGCGCCGGAAATCCGTCCCTGGAGCGCCGATACGGCATCCGCCAGGGCGACGAGACCGTCGAGGGCTGAACCCGCCACGCGCGCGGGCCGCAGCAGACGCCGGAGGCGGACCGTGGCGGTCGCCTCGCCGCTACGCGCCCGGCGTCTTCTGGCGCTCCGCCTTGACGGCGCGCGAATGGGCCGTCTCGCCGCCATGGGCGAGAATATCGGCGTCCTCCCGCCAGTTCTCCGCGAGGCCCCTGCCCGACACTCCGGCGAAGGCCGACGCGTAGCGCAGCTCCTCGTCGCCCAGCGCGGCGAGCTGCTCGAAATGCCAGATGCCCAGACGGTTCAGATCCGCCGCGATCGCAGGGCCGATGCCCTTGACCAGCTCCAGATCATCGGGTTTCCCGTCGCGAGCGGCTGCGAGAAGGTTCTTAGGCCGCTCGCCTTCGATGCCCCCTTCGGCGACATTGTCCTCCCCGCGTGAGCCATCGTCCCGCGAGGTTTCCACGAGACCGGCGCGGGCTCGCCTGGAGAAGTCGGTATCCCCGCCAGCGGCCAGTTCCTTCGCCTGGGAAATCCAGCCCTCGCGATCGATACGCCCCGGGAAGGCGAGATAGGCGCCGACCCATTCGACATGGTCCGGTGTCCAATCGGCGATCTGGGAGAAGTGCCAGATGCCGAGGCCATGCAGGCGGCCCTCGTTCTGCCGGCCGATCCCCTTGATCAGCTTGAGATCGTCGGCCTTGCCCTCGCGTGGGGCGACGAGGCCCGCCGGGCGCGTGCCCGGAATCTCCGCTTCGCCTTCCACCGGCGGCATGACGCCGGGCTCGGCCACCGGCGCCGGTGACGCGCCGGCCTCGCCGGCAGAAGCGGCCGCCGGAACGGCCACCGCACCCGGCCTGCGGGCGGGCCGCAGAAGCGTCGCGACCAGGCAGCCAGCGACATAGACGGCCGAGAAGAGCAGCGCGCTCTCGACCCAGCGAGCCGGCACCCCGTTCAGCACCTGGAACCAGGTGAGCGCGGCGCCAGCGCCCCAGAGGGCGACGAACCAACCGGATGTGCGCCCGCGCAACCGCAAACCGCGGCCATCGGCACTGATCCAGCCCATGACAAGGCCGAGCGCGAAGGCTGCGGCGAGGAACCAGGCGAACTGCATCGCGAGATAGAGCATGCCGTCCCCCTATTTCGCGATCGTGAACTGGACGCGACGATTCATGGTCCGCGCCTCCGCCGACCCATGCGGCAACAGCGGCCGCTCGGTGCCGAAGCCCCGCGCCTCGAGCTGCGCAGGATCGATGCCGCGACGGATCAGCTCCTCGCGCACACGCACCGCGCGCCGCCGCGAGAGATCGAGATTGTCGAACCCTCTGACCTGGCCATCGCGATTGGCGTGCCCCTCGATGGTGACGCGCGCGCCCGGGCAGCGCTTCAGGATGGCTGCCGCCTCGCCGAGCGCCCGCTCGGTCGTCTCGTCGAGCGCGACCACGGTGGTGCCCTGCGCGAACAGCACGGGATCGCGCCTGGTCAGGGCATCGAGGTCGTTCTGGCAGGTGTTCGGCGGATCGATGACGCAACCCGTCTGCCGCAGGCCGACGACGACATCGGCCGTGAAGCCCGGCGGCAAGCCCTGAACGGCGCTGGTCTCCACCTCGGTGCGGATCAGTTCCCGGCAGGTCAGGCCTCGAACCGCAATCACGTCGTCCACCACGGTGGCAGAGCCGAGATCCAACCTGAGCAGGTTGGCCAGCGCCATCCGAGCCGCAGCCGCGAAGCCGGCCGGAGCGCCGGGGGCGATCTCGGTCGCATCCACCATCCGACCGGCGAGCGGCGAATCCTGCAAGAGCGTCCGCAGCGTCTCGACGAGGGTACGATCGGGCACATGGCCGGACAGTGCGACGCCGTTGCGATCGGCCGAGATGGTGAGGCCGTAGGGGCGCGGAACCAGAGCGACCTCGCTGGACCGCAGCGCCAGCCCGGCGGGGCGCGACGAACTCTCCAGCAAGGCTTCGAAGGCGCGCCGGTTCTCCGCGCCGGCCACCTCGCCGGAGACCGCGAGGCCGCCGCCCTCGACCGAGACCGTGCCCTTTCCGAGCTTTGCCAGGACATCGAGCGCGAACTCCGCCGCGGACACCGAGCCGTCCTGAAGATTCGGCTCTACGACGAGGGTGTCGACGACCGCCAGGCCGGGGAACAGACGCGACAGCCGCGCGAGCAGCGCCGCCCGCTCCGCCTCGTCCCGGACGAGGCCCTGAAGGGTGATGCGCCTATCGGCCAACACCGCCGACCAGCGCAGCGGCACGGGCTCCGGCGCGGGCGTCGCGATCGGAGCAGGTGCCGGTGGAACGGGCTCTGGCGCGGGTACCGCCGGCACCGGCGGAGGCGGAAGAACCGGGGGTGGCGGCGGGGGCGGCGACGGACAGGCGATGCTCGTCTGCGCGACCGAATCCGGACCGTCCGCCTGGGCGATCTGGATGCGCAACGCCTCGCAGGCCTCGAAGCTCTCTGGCCCTTCGCCGGAGAGACGATAATCGGTCCCGGTGAGCTCGGCCGTTCCGCTGCGCAGCCGGGCGAGATCGCCGATGGCGCGACCGACCTTCGCCAGAAAGGCCGAAGGCTCGCCCAGCGCGGGCTTCATCTGGTCGAGGATGCTTGGGGCGCGCGGGAACGCGGATTTCGTCGCGGCCAGAATCTGGTCGCGGGTTTCTTCGCTCGGGTAGAAGCCGCTCAGCGTGATCGCGCCATCCGCGCCACGCTCGGCGCTCCAGCGATAGGGCGCGGCGATCGGCGGATCGAGATTGCATGGCACGGCCTGGAAGCCGTCCCGCGACAGGCGGGCCACGGCCTCGCGCAGCGCCAGATAGGACTCCGACGTCTCCGCCCTGCCCTCGACACAGAAGCGCTGATCGTCGAGCGCGACCGTCCCGGCCGCAAGGTGCGGCAGTTCCGCCAGGATGCCCGACGTCATCCGCGCGAACCCGGCCGGGGCCCCGAAGGCCGGACTCTGGCGATCTTCCACACGCATGCCGGGCAAGGCGGCGTGGGCGGCCGCGACATTCGCCGCGGCGGTCTCCATGTCAGGCACGAAGCCGTCGAGAACGATGGCGTCCGCGCGTCTCGTCGCCGACCAGGAATAGGGCTTGCGCGCGACGACCTGCGTCAGACCGCCAAGAGCCCGCCGCACGCCGAATTCCGAACGAAGCTGGGCCATAGCCCTGGCCGCGCCGTCGGCGGAGAGCGCCTCCCCCGAGATCACGACGTCCCGCCCGACGACGAGGGCCGTCACCGGCCGCGCGCCCGGCGCTTCGCCGGCGATGACCGATGCCGCGGCGACCGCACGCTCCGCGACGTCACGCTCGATCGCCGTGCCGAGGAAATGATTGCCGGCTCCCCACAGCAGCGCCAGCGGCACCAAACCCCATAGCCAATGCGCCGGCCGCGACATCTCCGCCCCTCAACTCCCGGATGTCCAAAACAGATCGGGAAACCGATTCATATCAGCAAGTTGCAGCGCCGTTCACAAGCATGATCTCAGTTCCCCGGTCGCATAAGGCGAGCCGGAAGCAACCTGTATCGGCCGGCGAGAGTTCGACCGTCTCCGTTTCCTGGTCCGCCCCTCCGGAACGAACAGGCCGAGCCTGTCGTCGCCAGCCGCGCGATGGCGCCGTCTGGAAGTCGGCTCGATCCGGATGAGCGAGGCGCGCGCCTGCTCGCGCTGCTCCATATCCCGCCTCTGAGGGGCGCGGGCGCCGGATGAGACGCCACGTCGCTCCCTGCACGATCCGCCGCCCAACGGGCTCCATCGAACAAAAAAAGCCCCGGGTTTCCCCGGGGCTTCCGACTGAGATCGGAGAACCGATCAGAAGTCGCGCTGGATGCGCAGACGGCCGGCGATCGAGTCTTCGTTCGAAATGCCGAGGATCGTGCTGCGACCACCGAAGTTGTTCACAACGCCGACCGGCGTGCGGACGTCGAGGTGCGAGTAGAGAACCTCGACGCCGATGTCGAGACCCGAGACCGGCGACCAGATCAGGTTGGCGGCGACCAGGAACTCCTTGGGGTCCAGCGAACGCGGCAGAGCGCCGATCGTGCCACCGTTGAGGTAGCCGAGCTTCAGCTCCGAATACGAAGCCGAGATCTCGGAACGCAGGGTCGGGGTCCAGAAGTGACGCAGAGCGGCAACGAGCGAGAAGCCCGTGCTGTTGTCGACGCTGCCCGTGACGGTGTTCAGCGTGGCGTCGGCCAGCGTCAGAGAGCCCAGACGGCCGAGGCCGAACGAACCCGGGTACCAGCCGAGATAGCTGAGAGCGCCATCGGCGTAGGCGGCCTGCAGGAACAGGGCGTCGCCGGCAGCGAGCATCGGCAGGTTGATCTTCACGCCAGCCTGGATGGCCCAGACCATCTCGTCGCCATCGACCGCCGGAGCGACGACGGTGCCGAGGCCCGCAGCGTACTTACGCTGACCGAGAGCACCGGACAGCTGGGCAGAGCCCCAACCCTGATCGACGCGCAGCGAAGCGACGAGATCCGGGAAGTCCTGGCCCTGAACGACGGCGCCCGTGGCGAAGGTGCCGGTGAGCGGGTTGAACAGGGTGCCGGGCAGCTCGCGGTTGCCGGTGCCGGAGACGCGATCTTCGGCCGAGATCGTGGCCGAGAAGCCCGAACCGAAGGTGGCGGTGTAGGCCAACAGGTTCAGACGGGTATCCGACGTACGGATCGAAGCGAAGTTGTAGTCCGACGCATAGAAGCGAAGAACGACTGAGCGCGACCGGCCGTGATCGGGCCGAACTGGATGAACGCCAGGTCGAGGTTCGGGCTGGAGCCGGTCGACGAGGTGTTACGGAACTGACCCGGGATGACCGCGCCGGTGTTGAACGGGGTGATCGTGCCGGAGTTGTACAGGCCCGAGTTGTTGGTCAGCTCGTAGCGGATGAACGCGCGGAGCGTGCCGTAGGCGGTGGCGGTACGGGCGTCGATGTTCAGACGGCCACGAGCGCGGGTGCCGTAGGCGTCCTGATAGTCACCGAAGCGGGTGCCGACAGCGTACTCGGCGCGAACACGGCCGCCAACGCGGAGGCAGGTGTCGGTGCCGGGGATGTAGAAGAAGCCCGCACCGTAAGCGGAGCAGACGCGAACGTATTCGACCGGAGCGGCCTTCCGCGAGGGAAGGTCGGCGGCCTGAGCCCCGGCGACCGCGGCGATGCCGGCGGCGGAACCGAGGAGGAGGCTCTTAACGAGCTTCATTGGTAACCTCCAGATAGAGTTTCGAGACCCTCGGGCTTCGGCTTGCTCCCCAGCGACCGACCCCAGGAGATCGAACCGCAGAACCCGCCTATTCCCGGCCTTTCGCCCACGTCCCTGAACCATTCAGAGGCGAAGACGAAAAACAGCGACCGGGAACGTCCCGACGCAGGACAACCATACGAAAGCCGGTTTGCCGATCAACCGCGATCACGCCGGCGAGAGCTGCGGAGGGGTGCTTTGCCCCCCGGTGTTGCAGAGGCGCCACGCTTTGAGGGGCTAAATTTACGCCTCGTTAACCAAGGCGGCGCGCGCGGCCCTGACGACTAAGTCTCGGAGCGTGGGAATCAGCACGAAACCGCGTGGTTTCAGTATTCCCACTCGGCCCCGATTCCGACGGCGGCCGAGCCGTCGGCTCCGGTGTCGGCCTGGAGCTTGAGACGGCGCGTGAGGTCGATTCCGACCGAGACGCCGCTGTCCTCCGGCTTGGCACCGACCTTCACGCCGACGGAGACGTTGTCGCCGATATAGCGGGATACGCCGACGGTCGGGCCGCCCTGCCCCATCTGGATGTCGAGATTGTCGATGCCGAGCGAACGGCGCAGGCGCTCCAGCGTATCGTCGCCGCCGCCGCCGGCGAACTGCGCCGCGGTCTGCGCGAGCTGAAGCGCCTGGAACGGCGAGAGCGAGCCCGAGGCGCGGGCGAACAACAGACGGGAGAGCACCTCGTCCTGCGGCAGCTCCGGCTGCGAGGTGAAGGCGAAGGAAGGCTGGTCGGCGGGGCCGCTGACGACGATCCGGGCCGTGACCTCGCCCGCGCTGGTCTCGGCGATGAAGTCGAGATCCGGAATCACGCCGCCGGTGAAAGTCAGGCGTCCGCGGCTGAAATCGAGTCGCTGGCTCAGGACCGTCAGCCGCCCGCGTCGCAGCTCGAAAGCGCCGTCGAGCCGGGGCGAGGCCAATGTCCCGCCGGCGCGAATCTCCCCGCCCAGCTCGGCGTCGATTCCCCGGCCGCGAACGAACACGCGATTCGGTGCGGAGACGGTGAAGGCCAGCACGGCGTCGAAGGCGGGCGCTGGCCGGCCGCCACGCCCGCGCGCCGCCTCCTGCGCGCGGCGCTGCTCCGCCAGACGCGCCGCGGCGGTGCCCCGCGCATTCAGATGCTTGATGTCGGGGACCGGGCGGAGCGACGCCGGCAGACGATCCGGCACGCTGACATCGAGAGAGACGACGTCGATCCGCCCGCCGAGGCGCGGGCGCTGGGCGAGCGGCCCCGACACGTCCAGGGCGAGATTGGCGATCGCGGTGACGAGCCCGCTGGAGACGAGCTGGGCACGGGTGCCCTGAATGCGGATATCGCCGGGAAAACCGGCAGCTGGATCGACACGCACCTGCCCGCTCGCCTGCAGCGTACCGCCATTGGGTGTGCGCGCGACGGCGCGCTCGATGGTCAGCGTCTCGCCATTGGCAGCGATGCGCGCCTCGATGCCGGTGAGCCGGATGCCCTGAAGCGCGTCGCTGAAGCTGCCGTTGGAGAGGGTGGCGCCGCCCGAAATCCGCGGATTCGCGAGAGAGCCCGTCGCGCGCATGTCCAGAACGGCCGCGCCGGTCAGGCGCTGACCGCGAGGCGCGAGCATCGGATCCGCGAGGATGGCGTCGAGCCGGCCCCGCAAGGCGAGATCCAGCGCCCCCGAGGCTGAGAGCGGCGCGGTTCCACTCAGCGTGACATTCGCGCCGCGCCCTGCCTGCAGCGTGGCGTCCAGACTCGTCGCAGCGCCCTTGAACTCGCCCTTCGCCGCGATCTCGACCGGAGGCAGCCCGGCCTGCCGCGTCTCGGGCGTCACCAGCCGCGCGACCTTCAGGTTCCAGGGACCGGAGAGGGCCTGCGGCGTGCCGCCGACGCGCGCCTCGGCGTTCAGCGTTCCGGAGAGGTCGAGGCCGGGCACCAGGATCCGGGCCGCCGCAAGCGGAACGTCGCGCGCGTTCAGGCGCAGATCGAGCATATCGCCCACGCGGCCATCGAGCGTCAGCCGCCCGGCGTCGATGCCGAGCGAGAGCCCGGCGATCTCGACGCCGCCGGACGGGAAGCTCAGCGTGGCCGGGCCGGTCAGGGCGAGACGGCGACCGTCCCGGCGGGCGTCGAAGGAGGCGATCTCGAGCCTGAGCGGCTCGGCCGGGACGAGCCGGCCGTCTCCCGCCAGCGAGAAGCCGCGCGCATTCGCAGTAAGCTTGAAGGCACTGGCCTCGGGCGCTCCCCTGGAATCGAAGCGGATCGCCGTGATCTGCTCTCCCGCCAGGAGAGCCTTGTCGATTCCGATGCCGGCGTCGAGCTGTGGGCGGCCATAGACGTCCCGCGCCGCGACCTTGGCGTCGAGCCGGTCGATCCTGATGGAGGGGCCGGCGAGGCGCGCGCCGCGGGCGGTGAGGTCGACATCCTGCCGCCCCTCGGTGACGGAGAGCGCGATATCGGCGTCGAGCTCGCCGGCGAGCTTGCTCAGGGCGAGCGGCGAAAGGTCGTCGAGATTGCGCGCGGCCAGCGTCAGGCGGCCGGCGGCGCGGCTGGCGGCGTCCAGCGCGAGGTTGCCGTTCAGCTTGACCGAGCCGATGGTCAGATCGAGCTGCGACAGGTTCCAGCCGTCGTCGGGACGGCGCGCGAAGGCGAGCGAGCCGCCCGCCGGCCTGCCGTCGACAAGCCCGTCGAGCGTCACGCGGGAGTCGAGCGCGCCCTGCAGGTCGCGGATCGTCGCGTCGATCGCCAGTCGCGGGATCGGGCGGCCGAGCGCGGTCGCGTCGGCGACGGCGATGCGGGCCGTGGCATCCAGCTTGTCGCGCGGACCGGAGAACTGCGCGTTCAGATCACCGCGGCCCGAGAGCCGGGCGTCCGCCCGCTTCAGGTCCGGCATGGACAGCGCCAGCCGCAGGTCCGATGCCGCCTGACCGATGCTGCCATTGCCGGTGAAGGCGGCATGCTCGCCGGCGAGACGCAGATTCTCGACCGTGATGTCGCCCGCGAGCGCGGAGACGCGCCCCGCGAGGGAGAGCTTGCCTGCGAGCAGGCCGTCGAGAACGGCGGTCCCGGTCGAAAGCCGCTCGCCGCCGCCGCCCAGCACGGCGGCGTAGCTGTTCAGGCGCGGCGTCGCATCGAGCTCGGCGCGAAGGCTCGCCCGCCCAGCGAGCGGCCGCCCGGCCAGCCCGCTCATCCGCGACAGATCGGGCAGGCGCGCATCGAGCGTACCGAGGACGCGCGCGCGCCCCGCCCTGCCCCGGTAATCGAGTTCGAGCCCGGAGAGCGCGAGCTTCAGCGTCTCGAAATCGGCCGTGCCGTCGTCGCGGCCGGTGCCGCGCAGGGTGAAGGTCACACGCTCGCCGACCGCACGCGCCAGCGCCGGATCGGCCAGGGCGATCCCGGAGGCCTCGCCGTCCGAGACGAGCGCGATGCTGCTGCCGGCCTGACCGAGCGCACCGCTCGGTGTCGCGGTGAAGCCCAGCGCGAGCTTGCCGAGGCGGCCGATAGGCAGGCGGGCGTCTTCCGCATCCAGCCTGGCGACGATGCGCGGCGCCGAGACGGGACCGTTGACGGTCGCGTCGAAGGCGAGCTTGCCGATCTCCGCGCCCGACGCGACGGTGCGCCCTTCCGCGTTCGGGAGCGCCCCGGCGGTGATCCGGAGATCGAGGGCCTGGTCGGCGCCGTAGCGGCCAGCCACGGCGAGCCGCGCCAGCGCCGAGACCAGCGCGAGATTGCGGATCTCGACACCGCCTCCGTCCGGGAAGCCGACCGAGCCGTCGAGCCGCGTCGAACCCGCAAAGACGGGTGCGACCGGGGCCGGCATCAGCCCCTCGATCCGCGCATCGAGCGCGAGCGCGAGCTGCCGCTCGGCGCCGGCGCGGGAAAGTGTCGCGGAGCCGTCGGCGCCGATGGTCGGCCCGGCGACGAATGTCAGGGTGGAGCGGAAGGAATCGAGCGGGCCGTCGCCATTGACGTCGAGCTTCACCGGCGGCTCGCCGGGCAGGCCTGCGATCTTCGAGATCAGGCCACCTTCCGGCTCGTCGAGCTTGACGGCGAGCTGCAGGCGGGTGCTGTCGGGAACGAAGCCGAGATTGACCGCGAAGGTGCCGCCGGCATCGAGCCGCCTCGCATCCAGGCGCAGCTCCAGCCCCTCGCTCGGCGGGCCCAGCGTCGCGGAGCCGTTCGCTCCGAGACGGGCGGCCACGCCCAGAACCGGTTGGCCGAGCGAGAGCTCGGCGAGCTGGAAGGTGCGCACGATGACCTTGAGCGGCAGCTCGGGCAGGATCGGCTGGTCGTTGGCGGGGGCCGCCGCCGCCGGCTGCGGCGCGGGGCGACGGAGCAGTTCGAGCCGGCCGATCTCCAGCCTGTCGACGTCGAGCCGGCGCAGCAGCAGGGCGCTGCGCGTCCAGATCAGCCGGGCACGGTCGAGCCGCAACCAGGCGCCATCGCGGTCGGACAGCACGATGTCGCGGATCGTCACGTCGGAGGAGAGCGCTCCCTCCACCGCGCCGATCGAGACCTGGCTGGTGTCGCTGGAGAGCGCGCGCGAGATCAGGTCGGCGACGACGCCGCGGTCGGTCTGCGCGTTCTGGGCGAAGCCGCCGAAGCGGGCCGTGCCGAGGAAGCCGGCCACGACCAGGAGGGCGAACAGCGCGAGACGGGGCAAGGTGAGGAGCCCGCGCATCAGAAGGCCTGCCCGATGCTGACATACAGCGCCACGGGCTTGTCGCCCTTGCGCGGATTGAGCGGCGCGGCGACGTCGACGCGGATCGGCCCGATGGAGGTGTAGTAGCGCAGGCCGAGGCCCGCCGCCATCTGCAGCTCCTCCTTGAAATCCGGAAGGCTCGAGGAGAACGCCATGCCAGCGTCGAAGAAGGGCACGACGCCGATGGTGTCGGTGATCTTGATGCGCGCCTCGGCCGAGGCCTCGAACAGGCTGGCGCCGCCGGTCAACTGGTCGAACGGGCCGAGCGGCGAGAGCGAGCGATAAGCGTAGCCACGCACCGAGCCGCCGCCGCCGGCATAGAAGCGGCGCGTCGCCGGGATCTGGGCGAGCTTGGCCCCAGCGATGGAGCCGAAGCCGACCCGCCCCGCCAGAACGTAGCGCGCGTCCTCGTCGAGCGCGTAATAGGCCGAGACCGCGGCCTTGCTCTGGAAGATGCCGACCGTCGAACCGAGGAAGGTCGGATAGGCCGCCACGGAGGCGACCGCCCGCACACCCCGCGTCGGGTCGAGCTCGCTGTCGGTGGTGTCGTATTTCAGCGAGAGCGGCACGCCGACGAGCGTGTAGGTGACCTGTCCCAGCACGTCGCTGGTCTGGCCGCGCTCGACCTCGAGGCCGGCCTGAACCGAGAAGGTCTCGTCGAAGCGCCGGCGGATCGCGGTCGTGACGTTGGCGTAGCGCGCCGTGTAGCCGCCATAGCGGCTGGTGCCGACGCGCTCGCGCGTCGCAAGACCGTCGACCAGCCAGTCGTAGCGGCTGCCGCCGAGCGCCGGCTTGAGGAAGGAAAACCCGAACCGGCCCCCGAGATCGGACTGCTCGAAATCGTCGAATTTGGTGATCTTCGTTCCGTCGATGCGCGGGGCGAGGAAGACGCTGCCCTCCAGACGCAGCCGCTCGGCGCCGCCGAAGAGATTGCGGTGCTCCCAATAGGTCTTCACCGCCGGACCGTCGATGGTGGAATAGCGCGCGGAGAAGCCGAGGAGCCTCCTGGGCCTCTCGGTGACGTCGACGAAGATCGGCAGGTTGCCGGCGCCGTCGAGGCGATCGGCCTCGCGGATCCGCACCGAGCCGACGGCGGGGATCGAAGCGACCGAGCGGCGGGTGTCGGTCAGCGCCTTGGGCGAATAGGGATCGCCCGGCTCGATGTAGATGAAGGACCGGACGACGGCCGGCGGAATCTCGTCGGTCTGGCCGATGGTCACGTCCCCGAAGCCGGCGACGGGGCCAGGGTCCACGACATAGGTCACGTCCATGAGGCCCGTGGCGTGGTCGACGACCGGCCGGAGCTCGACGATCTTCGCGAGCGGGCGCGAGCGGGCCCGCAGATAATCGACGAGGGACGCCTGCGCGGCGCGCAGGGAGGCGGAGGTCGCGGGATCGCCCGACTTCAGGCGCGAGGCGCGGACCGGGTCCTCGATCGCCCGGCCGCCGGCCGCCCCGCGCTCGACCACCGCGACGTCGCGAAGCGAGAAGACGGGGCCGGGCTTGACCCGAACGACGATCGGCACGGCATCGCGATTGCGGTGGCTGGCGAGCGCGCGCAGCAGCGCGGCATCGGGCTCCTGCCCGACTTTCAGCGCCACGCCATCGACCAGCAGGGCGAGCTCGGCATTGAAGTAGCCCTGCGACCAGAGCGCATCGACGAGCGGATCGAGATCGGCCCGCAAGCGCCTTGCCAGCGTGTCGGCGTCGGGCGGGGCGTCCTGCCGCAGGCGATAGAGCAGCGAGGCGTCCTGCAGAGTCCGCGTCAAGGACTTGGCGTCCGAGGCGTCGCCGAGATCGAAGTCGAGCTTGTAGGGCAAGGTGGTGGGGCTCGGCGCCGGCGGCTCGTCCTTTTTCCCGAAGAAGCCGAACAGGTCGAGCGACGACAGATCGAAGGCGGCAGCCGGCAATGGCTGGAGGCTCAGCACCAACGCGAACGCACAACCACCGTGACGAACATTGCTGCGGATCGCCCTCCGCAAGAACCGCATCGACCCTCCAGGCAACACCACGCCTCACGCCCCGAATTAAGGTCTAACTGTGTTCCGATGATGATCCGGCCGCAACACGCGGCCGGTCAACGCTCGGTCGGGGCGCAGGTTCCCGTCAGCGAAGCGTCAGGGAGACGCTGGACAGGGGCCTCAGAGCCGCAACCACGTCGCCCTTGCCCGGAGCCAGCACGCCGCCGCACAGGCTGCCGGTCGTGATGACCTGGCCGGCGCGCAGCGGGCCCAGCGTATCCTCGCTGCGGTTGGCCCAGGCGAGGACCGGGGCGATCGGATCGCCGTTCGGATGCACGGCGGGCTTGTCGTAGAGCGCCGTGCCCTCCTGCGCGATGAAGCAGGAGAGGTCGGAGAGCTGATCCAGCGTCTTCGGCGACAGCTCCGGCCCGATCAGGAAACCGCCATGGGCGAGGGAATCCGCGAGGCGGACCGGGAACGCAATCTCCGCGCGCCAATCGGAGAACCGGCTCTCGACGATCTCGATTCCGAGGAAGACGCGGTCGCAATGGTCGAGGATCTCGGCTCGGGAATAGGGGCGCCCCGGCCGGACCGGCAGGTCCTGGGACAGGCGCAGGCCCAGCTCGATCTCGATGCGGATATCGGCGCCGGGAGCGCCTTCGTACTCGTCACCGGGCTCCAGCCACGGTCCGGGCATCGCGGCCGCGACCGGCGTCCCGTCTTCCGCCACGCCGACCTTCCAGCCCTTGGGCTCGACGCCGAGCGCCCGCGAGATCGCTGCCTGGGCGGCCAGGCCGTCGGCGATGGTGGCCAGCGCGGGCAGCTCGGCGCCCTTGACGAGCGAGCGGCCGCGATATGCCGCCACGAGGGCCTGGGAGACGGTTTCTGAGCTGGTCGGCATGGGATTTCCTCTTTGCTGACGACGCCGGTCACCGGCATGGGGACGGAAGAGCCGCAGGTGCCTCGTCGCTATAGCAGCCGGACGGTTTCGAACAAGCGAACGGCATGGCCTGCCGGTCCGGACGAGCGCGACGTCGCTGCGTGGACGCGGGAACGGAACCTCGCGGCCGTTTCGCGGTTCCCGAGCATGTGACCGTCCGCTCGGCAGCAGGAGATCGCGCGCCCATGCCTCGACATTTCCGACTCTCGATCCGTCTGGGCCTCCTGGCGTGGCTGGGGCTCGTGACCGCCCTCGCTCCGGCGACTGCGGCGCCCTCCGCTCAGGAATTCACGGAAAAGGCGGCGACCGCCAGCATGTTCGGCGTGGAGTCGGCAACACTCGCCTTGCAGAGAACGGACTCCCCCGCCATCAAGAGCTTCGCCCACAAGCTCGCCGACGATCTTGGGACGGCAGCCGGCAGCCTGCGACAGATCACCGCGCGCCGCTCCGACATCGCCCTGCCGGACAGGCCGGATGCGAAGCAGCTAGACGTCCTGCGCGACCTCGCCGCCAAGCCGATCGAGGCGTTCGACCGCGCCTATGTCGAGGCGCAGCGCACGGTCCATCGCGAGACCCTGTCGTTCGTCAAAGACTACATGGAGAACGGCAGCGATCCGGAACTCAAGGCCTTCGCAGCCAGGGTTCTTCCGGTCCTGCAGGAGCTGGAGCGTAACGCCGGCGAACTGCCCGCCCGCTGATCGGCGGGCCACTCGCCCGAGGGGGCCCCGCCGGGAGAGCCGTCCGCCGCGCAGGCGGCCTATCCCGCACCTTTGCATGTCCCTCTCCTTTGACAGAGCGGCCGGCTTGGCCTCCGGATAGCGAAAACAACCGATCCCGGAGGACGCCCCGTGAAGACCCGCGCCGCCCTGCTGCGGGCGAGCCCCGTCGCCGCCCCCTTCGCCGTCAGCCGTCCGCTCGCGATCGCGGAGGTGGACCTCGCCGCGCCCGGCCCGGGCGAGGTGCTGGTGAAGGTCCATGCGGCGGGCCTCTGCCATTCCGACCTCTCGGTGATCGACGGCAACCGGCCGCGCCCGGTGCCGATGGTGCTCGGCCACGAGGCCGCGGGCGAAGTGCTGGAGCCCGGTC
This sequence comes from Chelatococcus sp., assembly GCA_003248805.1. Classification (GTDB taxonomy): domain Bacteria; phylum Pseudomonadota; class Alphaproteobacteria; order Rhizobiales; family Beijerinckiaceae; genus Allobosea. Next base: position 61,877 of record QFQY01000016.1, read on the forward strand.
CGGGCGTCACCGACCTGAAGCCCGGCGACCGCGTCGTCATGGTCTTCGTGCCGAGCTGCGGCCATTGCGCGCCCTGTTCGGAGGGCCGCCCCGCGCTCTGCGAGCCGGGAAATGCCGCCAACGGACGCGGCGAGATGCTGGCCGGCGGCTTCAGGCTCTCGGTCGACGGCAAGCCCGTCCATCATCACATCGGCGTCTCGGCCTTCGCGGAGCATGCCGTGCTCTCCCGCCATTCGCTGGTGAAGATCGACGCCGAGATTCCGCATGAGATCGCCGCCCTGTTCGGCTGCGCGGTCCTGACCGGCGTCGGCGCGGTGGTGAACACGGCCAGGGTCAGGGCCGGCGAGACGGTGGCGGTGGTCGGGCTCGGCGGGGTAGGGCTGAGCGCGCTCCTGGGCGCGGTCGCCTGCGGAGCCTCGCGGGTCGTCGCGGTCGACCTTTCGGACGACAAGCTGGCGATGGCGCGGGAGCTCGGCGCGACAGACACCTTCAACGCCGGCAATCCGGACATCGTCGAGGCGATCAGGGCCGCGACGAAGGGCGGCGTCGACCACGGCCTCGAAATGGCAGGCTCGGTCAAGGCGCTCGACCTCGCCTACCAGATCACCAAGCGCGGCGGCACGACGACGACCGCCGGTCTCGCCAACCCGGCTCATTCCCTGTCGCTGGCCCCGGTCCGGCTCGTCGCCGAGGAACGGACCTTGAAGGGCTCCTATGTCGGCTCCTGCATCCCAATGCGCGACATCCCGCGCTTCATCGAACTCTACCAGCGCGGCAAGCTGCCGGTGGACCGGCTCTGGACCAGCACGAGCGGGCTCGACGGCATCAACGAAGGCTTCGACGCGCTGAACGAGGGCCGCACCCTCCGCCATATCATCCAAATGACCGCGGGTTGATCGGCGGCGGCCGCTTGATCGGTACCTTGAGATGGTACAGCCGCAGCGGCTGGCGCAGCAGATAACAGCCTCGGGCATCCCGCTCGGACAGGATCGCGAAGCGCGCCAGCAGCTTCTGCTTTTCGGCAGGAGCAAGCGGTTCGCGCGACGGGGCCGCCGCCAGCACGCGCGCGAGAAACGCGTCGGCATCGGCGAAAGCCTCGAAACAGTCGTATTCGAGGCGGCGGATCTCGCGCAGATGGTCGATCCGCGCCGCCCGCAGGATCGCATCCTGTGCCGCCTGACGGGCGGCTGCCTCGTCGGCGACGAACATCAGGTTGCCGAGGAACGAGCCTTCCGAAAGCGGCTCGACGACGAAGACGCTGCCGCCGGCCCCGACCACGCGGGCGGCCTCGGCCAAGGCGGGCAGCATGTCACCCGGCGCCATGTGGTGCAGGCTGTTCAGGAAGACGGCGATGTGAATGCTCGCATCGGGAAAGGGCAATTGCCGGGCGCTGCCCTTGTGGAAACGGGCTGCAGGCAGCTTCTGCCGCGCCGCCTCGAGCCCATCCTCGTCGATATCGATGCCGACGACCTGCGCGCCGCGCGCGGCCAGCTCCAGCAGAAGCTGGCCGCGACCGCAGCCGATATCGAGCACGCGCCGCCCGGCCAGCGGCGCGCAGAGTTGCTCGATGATCTCAGAGGTGTCGCCGACGCTTCGATTCATGCCCGAGCGATGCTTACGCTACCAATCGGCCAACGCAAGCAGACACTTACCGATCGGCGCGCGCCTTCTACAGCGATTTCCGAGGCTCAGCCGTGCTTGTGCACGATGGTCTTGGTGACGGCGAACTCTTCCAGCGCCATGAAGCCCTTCTCGCGGCCATGGCCGCTCTTGCCGGTGCCACCGAAAGGCAGTTCGATGCCGCCGCCGGCGCCATAGCCGTTGATGAAGACCTGGCCCGCGCGCACACGCTTCGAAACCCGCTGCTGGCGCCCGCCATCCCTGGTCCAGACGGCGGCGACGAGGCCGTAATCGGTGCCGTTGGCGGTCCTGATCGCGTCCTCCTCGTCCTCGAACGGGAAGGTGCCGAGAACCGGGCCGAACACCTCTTCCTGCTCCAGGCGGTTGCCGCGCGGCACCGGCCCGAACAGGGTCGGCGTGACGTAGAACCCGCCATTGGGAACGCCCTGGGCGATCTGGCCTTCGGCGAGGACGGGAATGCCGGCCTCGCGGGCCTGGTCGATGAAGCTCTGGACGCGGCCGCGCTGCTTGGCGTTGATCACCGGCCCGCAATCGAGATCCATCTCCGGCGTGCCGGCGCGCAGCTTCGAGAACGCCTTCGCGACCTCGGAGACGACGTCGTCATAGATCGACTTCTGGATCAGCAGCCGGCTGCCGGCGGAGCAGGTCTGCCCGGTGTTCTGGACGATGGCCTTGCAGGCGATCGGCACGAAGGCATCGATGTCGGCGTCCTCGAACACGATCTGGGGCGACTTGCCGCCGAGTTCGAGCGTGCATGGAATCAGATGCTCGGCGCAGGCGTGCTGCACCATCTTGCCCACCTCCGGCGAGCCGGTGAAGGACATGAAGGCGATGCCGGGATGCGAGGAGAGCGCCGCGCCGGCCTCGTGACCGCGCCCGGCGACGATGTTGATCGCGCCGTCCGGGAAGCCGACCTCGCTGGCGAGCTCGGCCAGGCGGAAGGCGGTGGCGCAGGCGTCCTCCGCCGGCTTCAGCACGACGGCGTTGCCCATGGCGAGCGAGGCGGTGAGCGAGCGGCCGATCATCTGCGCCGGGTAGTTCCAGGGCAGGATATGGCCGGTGACGCCATGCGGCTCGTGGATGACGCTGACATGGTAGCCGTTCAGGAACGGGATGACGTGGCCGTGGACCTTGTCGGCGGCGCCGCCGTAGAACTCGAAATAGCGGATGGTGGCGTCCATGTCGGCGCGGGCCTGCGCCATCGGCTTGCCGGTATCGCGCGCCTCGAGCCCCGCCAGCTCGTCGAAATGGTCCTGCACCTTGAAGGCGAGCTTCGAGATCAGGCGGCCGCGCTCCGCTGCCGTCAGCCGGCCCCAGGCGCCCTCGAACGCGGCATGGGCCGCCTTCACCGCCGCGTCGATATCGGCGGCATTGCCGCAGGCGATGCGCGCGAACTCCTCGCCCGTCGCAGGCGCGAGCTTGGCGATGGTTTCGCCCGTCTGCCCAGCGACATAGCGGCCGTTGATGAAGTGTTGATTCATGGCGCGTCTCCTCCTTGCGGCCTGCTTAGCACCCGAGGCGCCGACCCGGCCATCTCCCCTCGGCGCCGAATTGTCGCGCGAAGGTGGCGCCGTTCTAGGACATCCCGCGCAGCGCGTTCACTGCGGCGGGCGCATGCGGCACCCGAGCCAGCCGCGTGACCGCCGGCGCTCGCCAACTTCGCGATGGCATCCGCGGGACGCGATGCTAGTCTCCGCCGTCCGCAGGAGCAGGGACGCTCATGGCACGCAACACCCGTTTCACACGCCGCGAAACCCTGAAGGCCGGCGCGGCGCTGGCGGCCGGCGCAGCCCTGGGCAGCGGCGCCCTGGCGCAGGCGCCGGCCCGGCTCAGGCTCAGGCTGCTGGAGACCACCGATCTCCACGTCAACGTCGTGCCTTACGACTATTTCCGCGACGGCCCCGACGACACGGTCGGCCTCGCCAAGACGGCGAGCCTGATCAAGGCCGCGCAGGCGGAGGCGCGGAACAGCCTGCTCTTCGACAATGGCGACTTCCTGCAGGGCTCCTCGCTCGGCGACTATGTCGCCTACAAGAAGGGCCTGAAGGCGGGCGAGACCCACCCGATGATCGCCGCCATGAACGCCCTGCCCTATCTGTGCGGCACGCTCGGCAACCACGAGTTCAACTACGGGCTCGACTTTCTCGATCACGGTCTCGCCAAGGCGGAGTTCCCGCTGGTCTGCGCCAATGTCGAGCGAGTCGGCCGCGGCGCGCTGATCGACGCCTGGCGCCTGTTCGAGCAGAGCTTCGAGGACGAGGCCGGCAACCGCCATGTGCTCCAGATCGGCGTGATCGGCTTCGTGCCGCCTCAGATCATGCAGTGGGACAAGGCCAATCTCGACGGCAGGGTGATCGCGACCGACATCGTCGATGCCGCCGGCAAGCACATGCCCGATCTCATGGCCGCGAATCCGGACCTCGTGATCGCGCTGTGCCATTCGGGGATCGCGGGCGGCGAGCGGCGCGGCATGGAGGAGAACGCCGCCCTGCACCTGTCGAAGGTCGAGGGCATCGACGTCATCCTGACCGGACACCAGCACCTCGTCTTTCCGGGCGGGAAGGCCTTCGACGGCATCGCCGGCGTCGACAACGTCAAGGGATCGCTCAACGGCAAGCCGGCCTGCCAGCCTGGCTTCTGGGGCTCGCATCTCGGCATCGTCGATCTCGACCTGGAGAAGCGCGGCGAGCGCTGGCGCATCGCCGAATTCAAGGTCGAGCCGCGGCCGATCTATGAGCGTACCCCGGACCGCAAGATCGTGCCCAAGGCGGCCGCCGAGGCCGGCATCCTGGCCGCGGTCAAGGCGGACCACGAAGCGACCCTGACCTATATGCGCGAGCCGGTCGGCAGCACCGCGAGCCCGATCAACAGCTTCTTCGCGCTCGTCGCCGACGACCCGTCCGTCCAGATCGTATCCGAAGCCCAGCTGGCTTACGCGCAGCCGCTGATGGCGCAGACGCGCTGGAAGAACCTGCCGATCCTCTCGGCAGCCGCCCCCTTCAAGTCCGGAGGGCGGGCCGGCCCCGGCTTCTTCACCGACATCCCGGCCGGGCCGATCGCGATCAAGAACATCGCCGACATCTATCTCTACCCGAACACGATCCAGATCGTGAAGGTGACGGGCGCGCAGGTCGGGGAATGGCTCGAGCGTTCGGCCGGAATCTTCAACCGCATCGATCCGGCCAAGGCCGACGAGCAGCCGCTGATCAATCCGAATTTCCCGGCCTTCAATTTCGACGTCATCGACGGCGTGACCTACCGGATCGACGTCACCCAGCCCTCCCGCTACGACAATGACGGAAAGCTGGTCGCACCCGAGGCGCGGCGCATCCGCGACCTCTCCTTCGGCGGCGCGCCGATCGACGAGAAGGCCGAGTTCCTCGTCGTCACCAACAATTATCGCGCCTCGGGCGGCGGCAATTTCCCCGGCACGCGCTCGACCGTCGTGCTCGAGGCGCCGGACCTGAACCGCGACGCCGTGGTGCGCTACGTCATCGACAAGAAGACGATCGAGCCCAAGGCCGACGGCAACTGGTCGCTCAGCCCCCTGCCGGCCGGCGTCAACGTCACCTTCGTGACGTCACCGGCCGCCGCGGGACGGCTGCCGGAAGGGCTAAAGGCCGAGCCTGCCGGCGACGGCGGCGACGGCTTCGCGAAATACCGCCTGCGGAGCTGACCCGCCCGCCGGCTGGTGGACCGTCAGGGCGCGATTTCGAAGACGACGCTGACCTGCGCCTGGTAGCTGTTCTCGCCGCTCGCCAGCGGGACCGCCTTCTCGGCAGCCGCCATGCGCATCGTGCCGCCAAAGGGAACCGGACGCGGCTGTGCCGAGGCCTCCTCGATGGAGAGGATACGGCCGAGCTTCACGCCCGCGGCGTCGGCCAGCGTCTTCGCCCGGTCCATCGCGTCGGCGACCGCCCGCTTGCGCGCTTCGGTCATGGTCTCCCGGAGATCGTCCTTGACGAAGACGATATCGCCGCCCTGGTTGACGCCGAGGCCCACGACCTTGTCGAGAATGCCGCCGGCCTCGTCCAGCTTGCGGATCCGCACCGTGACCTCGTTGCTCACGGCATAGCCGACGATCTTCGGCTCCTGCGGCTTCTCGCGTAGGGCCTGGGACCGCAGCGGCATGATGTTCAGCCGCGAGGTCTGGAGATCGCGCTCCGCGATGCCGGCAGCCTTGAGAGCGCCCAGCACCTCGCGCATCGCTTCGCTGTTGGCCGCGAGCGCCTTCTGCGCCGTATCGGCCTGGCGGAGCACCGTGAGCGTGACGACGGCCATATCGGGGGCGACGCCGACCTCGCCCTCGCCGATCACGCTGATGCGTGGCGAGGGCCTGCCCGGCACTGCGTCCTGCGCGAGGGCCCGCGCCGACGGCAGGACCGCGGCGCCGATCAGGGCGGCTCCGACGAGGGCAGAGGCAAGGGGCTTGGACATGGCGCTTCCTGTCATGGCTGGCCGGCTTCGGCCTGTCTCCATGCCAGCAGGGACATCGTGTCGAAATTATCGCGAGTGGATCGGGATCGGGGGCCGGAGCCGAAGATGGACGAAATTTAACTTCTCCCCGAGGCCCCCCAGTCGTAGATTGGAATTATTCTAATCAGGAAATCATCATGTCTGCCGTGTCCCCATCGCCCCTGCCCTCCCGCGGCTATGACGCCGTCGCGCGTGCACTGCACTGGAGCATGGCAGGCCTGATCCTGCTGACATTCGCGCTCGGGCTCCTGATCGACGCTCTTCCGCGCGCCTGGAAATACACGGCGGTGGAATCGCACAAGGCGATCGGCCTCGCGATCCTGGTGCTGCTCGCCGCGAGGCTGGGCTGGCGTGCCTGGCACCGCCCCCCACCGTTCACGACGATCTCTCCGTTCGAGGCGCGGGCCGCCGGATTCGGCCATGCCGGCCTGTACCTGCTGATGCTCGGGGCTCCGCTGGCCGGCTTGATCTATGTGGTGCTGCGCGGACAGGGAGTGGATTTCGGGCTCTTCCAGATCGCACCGCTGGCGGCGCCGCTCGACCGCAGCGTGACGCGACCGATCCGCGAGGTCCATGAATGGCTGGCCTACGGCCTGATCGGGCTCGCCGCGCTGCATGTCCTCGCCGCTCTCTGGCATCACCTGATCCGCAAGGACGACACGCTGCGGCGGATGATGCCGGGGCGGTAGGAAGGAGCAGGCCTGTCATCGCTACGCAGCCTGTCTGGCCCGGCGACAAGTCCCCCGCTCAACGACTGATATCTCCTCATGATCATCCTCAAGCGCTTACTGACCTATGGCGTTGGTCCGGGCGCGGTCGAAATCCCTGTGACGGTCGACCCGCCCGTGAAGGGAGAGCAGGACTGGCGTTGCGCCTATGAGATCGGATGGCCGGGCGAGCCGAGGCGTGGCTTCGGATACGGTGTCGATGCGACGCAGGCTGTTCTGCTGGCCTTGCATGGCATCGGCGCCGATCTCTACACGAGCGACTACCACCGATCAGGCTTGTTGCGCTGGGAGCGGGCGGGTGGCGGCTATGGCTACCCGGTCCCGCGCACCATTCGCGATCTGCTCGTAGGAGACGATGCCGCGTCTTATGGCTGACCGCCTCAGCCCTCGACCAGCCTTCTCGCGATCACCTGCGCCTGGATCTCGGCGGCTCCCTCGAAGATGTTGAGGATGCGGGCGTCGCAGAGCACGCGGCTGACCGGATATTCCAGCGCGAAGCCGTTGCCGCCGTGGATCTGGAGCGCGTTGTCGGCCGCGGCCCAGGCGACGCGGGCGCCGAGGAGCTTGGCCATGCCGGCCTCGAGATCGCAGCGCCGGCCGGCATCCTTCTCGCGGGCGGCGAAATAGGTGAGCTGGCGCGCGATCAGGATCTCGGCCGCCATCATCGCGAGCTTGTCGGCGACGCGCGGGAAGGCGATCAGCTTCTTGCCGAACTGGACGCGCTCGCGCGCATAGCGCAGGCCGAGATCGAAGGCCGACTGCGCGACGCCGACGGCGCGCGCGGCAGTCTGGATGCGGGCGGCCTCGAAGGTCTGCATGAGCTGCTTGAAGCCCTGGCCCGGCACGCCGCCGAGCAGGTTGGCGGCCGGCACCTCGAAGCCGTCGAAGGCGAGCTCGTATTCCTTCATGCCGCGATAGCCGAGCACCTCGATTTCGCCGCCGGTGAGGCCCGCGACGGGGAACGGCTCCTCGTCCGTGCCGCGTGGCTTCTCGGCGATCAGCATGGACAGCCCGCGATAGCCGCCCTCGGAGGGGTCCGTGCGCACGAGCAGCGTCATGATGTCGGCGCGGACGGGATGGGTGATCCAGGTCTTGTTGCCGGACACCTTCCAGACGGCCGCATCCCCCTCGCCTTCCCTGACGGCGCGGGTGCGAAGGGATGCGAGGTCGGAGCCGGTGTTGGGCTCGGTGAAGACGGCGGTGGGGAGGATCTCGCCCGATGCGATCTTCGGCAGCCAGCGTGCCTGCTGCTCCGGCGTGCCGCCGCACAGGATCAGCTCGGCGGCGATTTCCGAGCGCGTACCGAGCGAGCCGACGCCGATATAGCCGCGCGACAGCTCCTCCGAGACGACGCACATCGAGACCTTGGACAGGCCCATGCCGCCGAATTCCTCGGGGATGGTCAGGCCGAAGACCCCGAGCTCGGCCATCTTCTCGACGACCTGCATCGGGATGTAGCTGTTGGCGAGATGCCATTCATGGGCGTGCGGCGTCACCTCCGCCGCGCAGAAACGGCGCATCTCGGTGCGGATCGCCTCCAGCGTCTCGTCGAGACCGGGATCGCCGACACCGTGGGAGCCGTCCTCCTGGCTGAACAGATCGACCAGCAGGGCGCGGTTCCCGGCCGTGTTGCCCTGCGCGATCAGGGCCTCGACGGCGACGTCGCGGGCGACGGCGGCCGCCTCGGCCGAAAGCCCCAGGGCCGAGAGCCGGACGATCTCGCTTTGGCTCATCGGGATGCCGCCGAGGATCTGCGCCGCGTATTCGCCGGCCCCGATGCGGATGGCGAGGTCCTCGACCGCACCGTAGCGCCCCTCCCCCTGCAGGCGTTCGCCATAGGCCTTCAGCTCGCGCAGGGCCATGACATAGGTCGCGAGCCAGGAGAGGCCGTGGGCCGCGTGCTGCTCGGCCTCCAGCCGGGCGGAGGATATCCTGCCATCGACGAGCACCCGTGCGCGGACGCTGGCGACGGCGGTGTCGAGCAGCGTCTCGAACGCCGGCAGCGCGGCGGCGATCAACCCGGTGGCGGCTGCGCTCATGGATATCCTCCCGTGTCTTATTGCGACGCAGCATAAGGCCAAGCGTCGCCGGACCGAAGGCCGTCTTTCGGAGCAGATCAGCGCCGGCTGGCGAGGACGACGCCCAGGATCGTGACCGCCATGCCGGCGATCTGCACGGCCGACAGCGTCTCGCCGAAGAGCAGCCAGGCCTCGACCGCGACCAGCGCCGGAACGAGATAGAGGAAGGTGGCGATGCGCGAGACCTCGCCGCGCCTCAGCATGAACAGATAGAGCCCGATTCCGCCGAGCGACAGCACCAGGACCGACCAGGCCAGCACCAGGACCATGGTGAGGTTCCACTCGATCCGCATCGGCTCCAGCGCCACGGCGAAGGGCAGGATGAACAGCAAGGCGGCACCGTATTGCACGGCCGTCACCGTCCGCAGATCGCCCGAGACGATGCGCGCCTTCTGCCAGAAGGAGCCCAGCGTGACCGCGAACATGCCGAAGATGTTGAGGGCGACGGGCCCGAGGATCGCCCAGAGCGCCTCGGGCTCGACGCGGGCGATCTGCGGCTCGAGCACGAGGCCGATGCCGACGAAACCGCAGACGATGCCGGCCCAGCGGATCGGAGAGATGCGCTCCCCGACCAGGAAAGGCCCGAACAGCGCGGTCAGGATCGGCTGGAGCCCGGCGATCAGTCCGGAGATTCCGGTCGGAACGCCGTGGCGCACGGCATACCAGACGCCACCGAGATAGATGGCGTGGAGCAGGATGCCCGCGACGGCGCAGTCCAGCCAGGCGCGCGGCGTCGCCGGCCAGGGCGCGCCGAGCGCGAGGGCGAACAGCGCCAGCAGCAAGGCGGCCGCCCCGAAGCGCACCACCAGGAAGGTCAGCGGGTCGGCATAGGACGCCGAAAAGCCGGCGACGACCCAGCCCGAGGACCAGAGCAGGGTGAAGATCAGCGGAACGGCGCGCAGGAAGAGCGGTGAGGATAGCATGGATCGCCTGTCTGGGGCTCCGCTCTACACGGCTTCGCCGACCTCCGACAGCGCAGCCGCGCCCGGCGGCCATGCCTGCATCGCCGGGACGGATCCCGAGGCCGCTCGGCCTCGATCGCGATCCGGCGCGCCCGGCGGGAGGAGCCCGTGCGACATCGCCATAGGTCGTCATACCCCCATTCGGCGCTTGCCCCCGCCGCGCCGTCACTGGCCCCTCCGTCCCCCGGAGCCGCAAGGGCGGAGGGCCCCGGCCCCGTCCGTGCCGTGCGGCCGCACTTGACGAAAATCAATGTTGCGATGCCGCTGCTGGCGTCTGATCGCCAGTCGAGGCCATGCGAACGCTCTCGCTGATGGCGCGGAGTGGTAGCCCATGCAGCCGGCAGACGACGCCATTCTCGCGACAGCGCCGCCTCCGCCAAGCGCCAGAGGACCGTCGGCGTCGCCAGCGTGCCGGTTCGCGGTCTTCGCGACGCTGCTGACCGCGATGCTGTTCGGTGGGTGCGGCGCCAGGCCGGAAACGGGCTTCCTGACGCCGGTCTCCGACCCCGCCGTCGGCACAGCCGACTATACCGTCCTGGTCGCGACGACCCGCAAGCGCGACGAGCGGCCCGGCACGCTCTTCGGAGGAGAGCGCTCGAAGCCGCTCGATTTCGCCAGGATCGACGTATCGATCCCGGCGACGCACAAGCCCGGCGAGATCGAGTGGGCCTCGACGGCGCCGGGCAATCCCCAGACGGATTTCGTGGTTCGCCAGGCTGGTTATCTCGACGGCGAAAAGGCCTTTGTCCGCTCCCTCAATGAACAGTTGGCGAAACGGCCACGCGGGAGCCGCAAAGTGCTTCTGTTCATCCACGGCTACAACACGATGTTCGCCGAAGGGCTCTACCGCCTGGCCCAGGTCGCTCACGACGCCAAGTCGCCGGCCGTGCCGGTGTTGTTCACCTGGGCATCGCGCGGCGAACTCACCCAGTACATCTACGACACCAACAGCGCGACGACAGCGCGCGACGATCTCGAGCGCACCATCCGCCTGATCTTCGCCAGCGATGCCGAGCAGATCAACATCCTGGCCCATTCGATGGGGAACTGGGTCACGATCGAGGCCCTGCGGCAGATCAAGATCTCCGGCCGCGTGCCGCCATTGAACAAGCTCGGCGCGATCTTCCTCGCGGCGCCCGACGTGGACATGGACGTCTTCAGGTCGCAAATGCAGCGTTTCGGCAAGCCGAGAAAGCCGTTCTACATCGTGCTGTCGAAGGACGACAAAGCGCTCGGCGCCTCGCGCTTCATCGCCGGCGGGGAGCGCCGCCTGGGCGCCGACTCCGACACGGCCGAGCTCGCCGAACTGGGCGCGGTCGTCATCGACCTGTCGGATCTCAAGGCGCTGGATTCGACGAACCACAGCAAGTTCGCCCAGTTCGCCGAGATCGCGCCGGAGTTGATGAGCACGCTGGCGCGCGGCGTCCACCGGGCGCCGAGTCCCGGCGGTGCAGCGCAAGAGGCCGTCGAGGGCTCGCTGGATGCGCTCGTCGCCACCCCGCTCAAGATCCTCGGCATGCCGTTGAAGATTATCGCGCGATAGCCGCCTCGCTCGTGCCGGAGACGCGGCCGGTCGATCGGACCGAACAACCTCCGGCCGGTCCGCGCGATGCCGAGTATCTGCTCGGACACTGCTGGAGCCCTCACCCTGAGGAGCCATTCCGTCGGGATTGGCGTCTAGGGTATCGGACCGAATATCGTATTCGGACCGATACCCTAGCTCATTGATTTTAAATCGAATTTTCCCGAAAATCGCGATCCGCTTTTCGGGCCGATGCTCTAGGAAAGAGGCTCAGGAACCCGCCGACCCATCCTTCGAGACGCCGCTTCGCGGCTCCTCAGGATGAGGGCTCGCATTGTCAAACGGCCTTGAGAGAGCCGGCACCATCCCGAAGCGTTCAGCCTCAGCGGCCGTCATCCGGCCAGCGCCTCCGCGACGTCCTCATAGGTTCTCAGCCCCGTCCGCGGGGCGTAGACCAGCACGGCCATGTTGCCCGGCGCGTGCTCGTTCTTCCACATCTTGTGGTGGGCGAGCGGAATCTTGTCCCAGGGGAAGACCTCCGACATGCAGGGGTCGATGCGCCGGTCGATCACGAACTGGTTGGCGGCGCTCGCCTGCTTGAGATGGGCGAAATGCGAGCCCTGCACGCGCTTCTGCCGCATCCAGACATAGCGCGCGTCGAAGGTGATGTTGAAGCCGGAGGTGCCGGCGCAGAAGACGATCATGCCGCCGCGCTTGGCGACGAGGCAGGAGACCGGGAAGGTCGCCTCCCCCGGGTGTTCGAAGACGATATCGACGTCCTTCTTGCCCGTGATGTCCCAGATCGCCTTGCCGAACTTGCGCGCCTCCCTGGTCCACTCGGCATATTCCGGCGAGTTGACCTTGGGCATCTGGCCCCAGCAGTTGAAATCCTTGCGGTTGATGACGCCCTTGGCGCCGAGGCCCAGCACGTAGTCGCGCTTCGTCTCGTCCGAGATGACGCCGATGGCGTTGGCGCCCGACGCGGCGCAGAGTTGCACGCCGAAGACGCCGAGGCCGCCGGAGGCGCCCCAGACCAGCACGTTGTCGCCGGGCTTGATGGTGTGCGGGGCATGGCCGAACAGCATGCGATAGGCGGTCGCCAGCGTCAGCGTGTAGCAGGCGGCCTCCTCCCAGGGCAGATGCCTGGGCTTCAGCATGAGCTGGCGCGACTGCACGCGGCAGAACTGGGCGAAGGACCCGTCCGGCGTCTCATAGCCCCAGATGCGCTGCGAGGAGGAGAACATCGGGTCGCCGCCGTTGCATTCCTCGTCGTCGCCATCGTCCTGGTTGCAGTGGACGATGACCTCGTCGCCGACCTTCCAGCGCTTCACCTTGGAGCCCACCGCCCAGACGATGCCGGCGGCGTCCGAGCCCGCGACGTGAAAGGGCGCCTTGTGGACGTCGAAGGGAGAAATCGGCTGGCCGAGCCCGGCCCAGATGCCGTTGTAGTTGACGCCGCCGGCCATCACGAGCAGCAGCACCTCCTCCTCGCCGATCGTCCATGTCGGCACGACCTCGACCTGGAAGCTCTCCTGCGGCGGCCCGTGGCGCTCCCGGCGGATCGTCCAGGCGTACATCGTCTCCGGGACATGGCCGAGCGGCGGCAGTTCGTCGAGCTCGTAGAGCGACTTCAACGTCGCGGTGGCAGGCTGCGGCATCGACATGATCGTCTCCCTGCGTCGGCCTGGTATCCGCGCGCCGCGGCTGGCCGTTATTGGAGAGGATCATGCACCGAATGCTGCGACGCGCCATTCGCCGAATGGCTTATCTTGCAGCGCAAAACGATCACGCGGCGAGGCTCTCCCCGAACCTGCCGAGATATTTCATGCCCGTGTCGCGCATCGCCGTGGCGATCGCGGTGGCGGAAACGGGGCCGGGCGCCTCGACGCGAACCGATTCCGCGCGAGCACCGCGGCAAGACGATTCCGAGCATTTTTAGCATTGGCCTAAGCGTCTTTTTCAACCGGGCGTGCGAGGTTTCCCTTTCGCATCGGCTTTCCACGAAGGCCGCGTTCCGCGCCTCGGGCCGTTGCTCCAGCCTAAGGGAGTTCGACCATGCGTCCTTTCCTTCTGGCGGTAGGCCTGCCCGATGTGACGATCGAGTGGCTCATCCTCGTCCTGGCGATCATCGCGCTCTGCGCGATCGCGTTCGGCTGGCTCACCGACCTGATCCTGAGCGACGGCGCCTTCGGCGTCTTCCTGAACGCGTTCATCGGGCTCGCAGCAGCCGCTTTCGGCGCCTGGGCATGGCAGCATTTCGGGATGACGACGGGCGACCTGCGCCACGTCCCGAAGGCGGCCGTCGCCGCCAGTTCCGCGCTCGCGGGCCTGCTGCTGGCCGTCGTCGCCTGGCGAACGGCCTGAGCCGTCTGGAACCGCTCAGGCCGGACGGCGCGCCGCGACCATGTAGTTGACGCCCGTGTCGCGCGACGCGCTCCAGCGGTCGGACAGCGGATTGTAGACGACGCCCGTGGGCTCGCCACAGGCCAGCCCGTTGCGTTCGATGGCGCTGGAAAGCTCGTCCGGCGTCACGAACTTCTCCCAGTCGTGGGTGCCGCGCGGCAGCCATCGCAGGACGTATTCGGCGCCGACGATCGCCAGCGCATAGGACCGCAACGTCCTGTTCAGCGTCGCCATCACCAGCAAACCGCCCGGCTTCACCGCCGCGCAGCAGGACGCGACGAAGGCCTCGACATCGGCGACATGCTCGACGACCTCCATGGCGAGCACGATGTCGAAGCGCGCGCCCTCGGCGACCAGCGCCTCGATCATCTGCTCGCGATAGTCGATGGAGAGCCCTTCCGCCTCGGCATGGGCGCGGGCGACGGCGATGTTGTTCGGCGCCGGATCGAGGCCGGTGACGCTCGCTCCGAGCCGAGCCAGAGGCTCGGAGAGCACGCCGCCGCCGCAGCCGATATCGACGACCGACAATCCGTCGAGCACGTCGATCGCCTTCGGATCGCGCCCGAAATGCGCGCAGACCTCGTCGCGGATAAAGGCGAGCCTGACCGGATTGAACTTGTGCAGGACGGCCATAGGTCCCTTCGCGTCCCACCATGTCCGGGCCATCGCGTCGAAACGCGCGACCTCGTCGCGGTCGAGCGTGGAATCGCCCTGCGTCGCCGTGGCCATCATGGTTGCGCCCCTCTCCTGCCGAGCCTTGCCGCTTAGCCTTGCCGCCGAACCTTGCCGCCGCCACGATTGACACGCTGCCCGGCGCCCGTCATCTACACCCGCCCCGCGCCCGGCGCGAGGGCGACCTTTCGTCCCGCCCGGCGGGGATCGTTTCGACTCTCGAGAGCCTTTGGACCGCCATGGCCCGTCTGGTGATGAAATTCGGCGGCACGTCCGTCGCCACCGTGGAGCGCATCAAGAACGCCGCCCGCCACGTCAAACGCGAATTCGACGCCGGCCATGAGGTCGCGGTCGTGGTCTCCGCGATGTCGGGCAAGACGAACGAGCTCGTCGCCTGGTGCAAGGAGGCCGCTCCGCTCTACGACCAAGCCGAGTACGACACCGTCGTCGCCTCGGGCGAGCAGGTCACGTCCGGCCTGATGTCGATCGTGCTGCAGGAGATGGGGCTGCCGGCGCGCTCCTGGCAGGGCTGGCAGATTCCGATCTTCGGCTCGGACGCGCATGGGTCCTCGCGCATCGAGGGCGTCGACGGCGCGGGCATCCTCGCCGGCTTCGACCGCAACCGCGAGATCGCGGTCTGCTCGGGTTTCCAGGGCGTGCACGCCCAGAGCAACCGCATCGTCACGCTGGGGCGTGGCGGCTCGGACACCAGCGCGGTGGCGCTCGCCGCCGGCCTCAAGGCCGATCGCTGCGACATCTACACCGATGTCGACGGTGTCTACACGACCGATCCGCGCGTCGTGCCCAAGGCGCGGCGCATGGACAAGGTCTCCTTCGAGGAGATGCTGGAGATGGCCTCCCTCGGCTCGAAGGTGCTGCAGGTGCGCTCGGTCGAGATCGCGATGGTGCATCGCGTGCCGACCTATGTGCGCTCCTCCTTCGACGACCCCGACAATCCGAAACTTGGCACCCTCATCTGCGACGAGGACGACATCGTGGAACAGCAGATCGTCACCGGCATCGCCTTCTCGCGAGACGAAGCCCAGATCACGCTCCGGCGCGTGGCCGACCAGCCGGGCGTCGCGGCGGCCATCTTCGGCCCGCTGGCCGACGCCAACATCAATGTCGACATGATCATCCAGGTGGTCTCCGACGACAAGGCGACGACCGACATCACCTTCACCGTGCCCGCCGCCGACTACGAGCGCGCCCGGACGCTGCTGGAGAGCAAGCGCGAGGTCATCGCCTATCAGGACATCCAGGGCGCGACCGACGTGGTGAAGGTCTCGGCCATCGGCGTCGGCATGCGCTCGCATGCTGGCGTGGCGGCGCGGGCCTTCCGCGCGCTCGCCGAGAAGGGCATCAACATCCGTGCGATCACCACCTCCGAGATCAAGTTCTCGGTGCTGATCGACGCCGCCTATACCGAGCTCGCCGTGCGCACGCTGCATTCGCTCTACGGCCTCGACGCCGCCTGAGACGTCCCGCGCATTGACAGCCGCCCGGCCGGCGGGATCATGGCCGCTCGATCCGCGGGGAGGTTCCGAGGCCGATGGAGCGCCAGGCACCGATCTGGCTTTATGATGGTGTCTGCGTGCTCTGCTCCGGCGGCGTGCGCTACATGCTGCGCCACGAACGCGACCGCGAGACGCGCTTCGTCGCCATTCAGTCTCGGGAAGGTCGCGCGCTCGCACTGACGCACGGCATCGATCCCGATGAGCCCGACAGCTTCCTCTTCGTCGAGGACGGCAGGGCGCTCGCCAAGTCGGACGGCGTGCTCGCCCTCGTCAGGCACCTGAACGGTCCGGCACGCCTGCTACTCGCCGGGCGGATCCTGCCCAGGGGCGCGCGCGACTGGCTGTATGACCGCCTCGCGCGCAATCGCTACCGCTGGTTCGGCCGCAAGGAGAGCTGCGAGATGCCCGACCCGGCCCAGCGCCATCGCTTCGTGCTGCCGGAGATGCAGGCCTGATACCGCTCCGCCGCGTGCTGCCGAGCGGCGCCACGGAGGGCGAGCACTGCGCGCGGCGGGACGCGCCCCTGCACGCCCCGTCTGGCCGCGGACGACGCCACCCGCGTAGACTGACGGCCGACAACCTCCCCCACACAGCCGATCCGAGAGTTCCCCGATGAGCCAGCTCTTCAGCCCGTTCCAGCTCGGCAGCCTCGCGCTCGCCAACCGCATCGTCATCGCGCCGATGTGCCAGTACTCCGCGCAGGACGGCAACGCCTCCGACTGGCACACCATCCATCTCGGCAATCTCGCCCTTTCCGGCGCGGGGTTGCTGATCCTGGAGGCGACGGCTGTGGAGCCGGCCGGGCGCATCAGCCCCTTCGATCTCGGCCTCTGGTCGGACGAGAACGAGGCGGCCATGGGCCGCGTGCTGACCTCGGTGCGGAACTGGTCCGACATGCCGATCGGCGTCCAGCTCGCCCATGCGGGGCGCAAGGCCTCGGTCGACCAGCCCTGGCGGGGCGGCGCCCAGCTCGCGCTCGATGCCGGCGGCTGGGACGTGGTCGCCCCCTCTCCGACCGGCTTCGAGAGTTATCCGCGTCAGCCACAGGCACTGACGACCGACGACATCGCGCGGCTGGTCGAATCCTTCGCCGCGGCGGCGAGGCGCTGCGTGCGGCTCGGCATCGACCTTATCGAGCTGCACGGCGCCCATGGCTATCTGATGCACCAGTTCCTCTCGCCGCTGTCGAACAAGCGCGAGGACGCCTATGGCGGCTCGCTCGAGAACCGCATGCGCTTCCCGCTCGAGGTCTACGACGCCGTGCGCGCCGTGCTGCCGGCCGGCTATCCGCTCGGCGTCCGTGTTTCGGGAACGGACTGGGTCGAGGGCGGCTGGGATATCGACCAGACCATCGCCTTCGCCAAGGCGCTCGGGGACAAGGGATGCGACTTCGTCCACGTCTCCAGCGGCGGAAACTCGACCCGGCAGGCCATCCCCCTCGGCCCGAGCTATCAGGTCCCGCTGGCCCGCGCCGTCAAGGAGGCCACCGGCGTCACCACCATCGCGGTCGGCCTCATCACCGAGGCGGAACAGGCGGAGGCCATCGTCGGCACCGGCGAGGCCGATCTCGTCGGCATCGCGCGCGGCATTCTCTACGATCCGCGCTGGCCGTGGCATGCGGCGGCGCAGCTCGGCGCGCGCGTCAAGGCCGCCCCGCAATATCTGCGCTCGCAGCCGCGCCAGTACAAGGAGCTGTTCGTCTGAGAGACGACATGGAACGTTCCAAGCCCTCACCCTGAGGAGCCATTCCGCCAGGAACGGCGTCTCGAAGGATGCGCCAGGAGGCTCCGGCACGAACTAGAGCATCCTTCGAGACAGCCCTTCGGGCTTCCTCAGGATGAGGGCTGCGAACTTCCGCACGGACAGCGAGACCCATCATCCGAAAGCCGACATAATGACCGCCTATTCCGAGCTTTCCGCCCATTTCGGCCGCATCGCGGCGCTTTCGAACGCCATCGGCATCCTGCAATGGGATTCCGATGCGATGATGCCGAAGGGCGCGGCCGGCACCCGCGCGGACAGCATGGCCCTGCTCCAGGTCATGCGCCACGGCCTGACCACCGATCCGCGCATCGGCGACTGGCTGGACGAGGCCGGGCAGGACGACGGGCTCGGCGCCTGGGAGCGCGCCAATCTGCGCGAGATCCGGCGGGTCTGGACGGTCGAAACCGCCCTTCCCGCCGATCTCGTCGAAGCGTCGAGCAAGGCGATCTCGGCCTGCGAGATGCGCTGGCGGCAGGCGCGTGCGGAGGCCGATTTCGCCGGGCTGCAGCCCTATCTCGCCGAGGTCCTGAACCTGCAGCGCCAGATCGGCGCCGCCAAGGGCGAGAGGCTGGGCCTCGGCGCCTATGACGCGCTGCTGAACGACTATGAGCCGGGTGGACGCTCGGCGAAGATCGACGCGGTCTTCGACGATCTCGCCGCCTTCCTGCCCGGCTTCATCCGGGAGGCTCTGGACGCGCAGGCGCGGCGTCCGTCGCACCCGGCGCCGGACGGTCCCTTCGCGGTGGAGCGTCAGCGCGCGCTCGGGCTCAGGATGATGGCGGCGCTCGGCTATGATTTCGAGCGCGGCCGTCTCGACGTCTCGACCCATCCCTTCTGCGGCGGGGCCGACAACGACGTGCGCATCACCACGCGCTACGACGAGGCGGACTTCGCCAAGGCGCTGATGGGGGTGCTGCACGAGACCGGCCACGCGCTGTACGAGCAGGGCCGGCCGCAGGCCTATCTCGGCCAGCCTGTCGGCGCCGCGCGCGGCATGAGCCTGCATGAGAGCCAGTCGCTCCTGATGGAGATGCAGGCCTGCCGCTCGCGCGAGTTCATCGGCTTCGCCGCGCCGCTGATGCGCGAGACCTTCGGCGGCTCCGGCCCGGCCTGGGAGGCGGATTCGCTTTGGCGGAGCTTCACCCGCGTCGAGCCCGGCTTCATCCGCGTCGATGCCGACGAGGTGACCTACCCGGCCCATGTCATCCTGCGCTACCGGCTGGAAAAGGCGCTGATCGCGGATGCGATGCCGCTTTCCGAGCTGCCCGCCGCCTGGAACGAGGGCATGAAGGCGCTGCTCGGCGTGACGGTGCCGGACAACCGGCTCGGCTGCCTGCAGGACGTCCATTGGCCGTCCGGCGGCTGGGGCTATTTCCCGACCTATACGCTCGGCGCCATGACGGCGGCACAGATCTTCGACGCGGCATCCAAGGCCGAGCCCGAGGTCTTGCCCGGCATCGGGCGCGGCGATTTCGCGCCGCTGCTGGCCTGGCTCCGGGCGAACATCCACGGCAAGGGCTCGCTGCTCGAAACCGACGCCTTGCTGACCGAGGCCACCGGCCGGCCGCTCGACGCCTCCGTCTTCAAGGCGCATCTTCGCCGGCGCTATGTCGAGGAAGCCTGAGGCTCGGGAGCGCGGAGGGATGCCGGCCATGCGATATGCCGAATGCTACAGCATCGGCCTTCGAAGCTGCGCGCTTGCGCTGGCCTGCGGGCTCGTCCTGCTGGCTTCCGCCGCGCCTGCGAAGGAGCCGGCGGCCATTCCTCCGGCGGGCGGCCGCTGGGACACCGGCAAGGGCTTTTCCTTCGAGCGCAAGGCCGGCAAGACGCGCCGCTCGCTCAGCGGCATCGCCTGCCCGGCTACCACGGCCGGACCCCGGCTCTGCCTCGCCGTCTTCGACGAGGGCGTGGAGGCCCGCTACGTCTCCCTGACGGACGGCACCGCCCTGCCCGACGCCGAGCGCATCGTGCTGCAACCCGGCGGCCGGGAACTCGACGCCGAAGGCGCGGCGACGGATGGCCGCTTCTACTATGTGGTGGGCTCGCACAGCGCCAAGCGCGGAAGCTGCGCGAGCAATCCCGACAGCCGCCACCTCATCCGCTTCCGGCTCGATCCGCGGACCGGCCGGGGCCTCCGCGACGGCCAGGGCGGGCTCGTCGATCTTCAGGATACGGGCGCGCTCTGGCGGCTGATGGCGCAGCTGCCGGAGCTGGCGCCGCATGTCGGCGAGGAGATGTGCCTCGGCAGCGAGCCGCCGCCCGACGCACCTCGCAGGAAGGGCCTCCAGGGCATCGACATCGAAGGCGTCGCGGTGAAGGACGGGCGGCTGCATTTCGGCCTTCGCGGCCCGGCGATCGGCGGGCAGGCGCTCATCCTCTCGGTCGATGCCGACGCGCTTTTCGCCGGCGCCGATGCCAGGCCGAGACTGAGCCGGGTTGCGGTCGGCGAAGGGCGGGCGATCCGCGACATGACCACGGTCGAAGACGGCTTCCTGCTGCTGGTCGGGCCCGACGACGACGCCATGCATCGCAAGCTGCCCTTCTCGGTGATGCGCTGGGACGGCCGCGAGGGCGAGACGGCAGCGCGGCCGAAAGAGTTGGCGAGCCTCGCTCTGGACAAGGTGAAGCTGCGTGGCTGCGACGAGGAGATCAAGCCGGAAGCGATCGCGGCTCTGGAAGACAGGCCGGGGGCGCCCTACCGAGTCGTCGTTTTCTCCGACGGACTCTGCGACGGCGGGCCGCTCGGCTTCAGCATCCCGCGCTGAGCCGACATGCCGTGTCCGGGCTTGCGCCGTCCGCCCGGGCATGGTGTCGAGGGCGAAACGCGCCGGAGATTTTCGCGATGACCGAGACCAAGCCCCTGCCCCGCATCGCCATCACCTACTGCTCGATGTGCCAGTGGATGCTGCGCGCGGCCTGGCTCGCGCAGGAACTGCTCTCGACCTTCGGACAGGACCTCGGCGAGGTCGTGCTGATCCCGCGCACCGGAGGCGTCTTCCAGATCACCTATGACGGCGAGCTGATCTGGGACCGCAAGACCGAGGGCGGCTTCCCGGATTCGAAGGTGCTGAAGCAGCGCGTGCGCGACCGGCTCGATCCCGAGCGCAGCCTCGGCCATGTCGACGGGCACACGGCGACAGCCGAGGCGGAGGGCTGATCCGCACTCCCTGCCGTCACGGCCGGGCCTGACCCGACCGTCTCGGAAACCAGTCCCGTCGTGAGACGATGGGGGCGATGCAAAGCGTCGCCCGAGAAGGACGGTCGTCAGGCCGCCCTGGCCCGCGTCGCCGCGACCCAGGCCTTGAAGCGCGCCTCCGGATCGGCGTTGAGCGTGATGTCCGTCACCGCCGCGACGATGTCCGCACCGGCCTCGAAGACGCCGTCCGCACGCTCCAGGCTGATGCCGCCGATGCCGACCAGCGGCAAGCTTCCCATGCGCCGCTTCCAGTCCGCCACCCGCTCCAGCCCCTGCGGGCCGAAGCGCATCTGCTTCAGGATGGTCGGATAGACCGGGCCGAGCGCGACATAGTCCGGCGCCGCCGCCAGCGCGCGGTCCAGCTCCGCCTCGTCATGGCTGCTGATGCCGAGCCTCATTCCCGCCGCGCGGATCGCCGCCAGATCGGCCGTGTCGAGATCCTCCTGGCCGAGATGCACGAAATCGCAGCCCTCCGCGATGGCGAGCTTCCAGTAGTCGTTGACGACGAGCACGCAGCCGGCCTCGGCGCAGAGCCGCTTCGCGCGGGCGATCTCGCTCGCCGTCTCGGTGTCC
Organism: Chelatococcus sp.; assembly: GCA_003248805.1. Taxonomy (GTDB): domain Bacteria; phylum Pseudomonadota; class Alphaproteobacteria; order Rhizobiales; family Beijerinckiaceae; genus Allobosea. The sequence continues at coordinate 83,409 of QFQY01000016.1, forward strand.
GGGCGGTCCTTCACGCGCAACTGCACCAGCTTCATGCCGAGCGGCAGCATGCGCGCGATCCAGTCGGCGCTGTCGAAGATCGGGTAGAACGGATCGAGCTTCATGCGAGAAAAGCCTTGCCCATGACGGGGGTTGAGGGGGCGGCCATGTCGCGCGCCTCGATCGGCTGCGCGAAAAAGCCCTGGCGGCCGGCGCGGATCGCCAGCGCGAAGGCTTCGGCCATGGCGGCGGGGTCGCCAGCGCCTGCGACGGCGGTGTTGAGCAGGATGCCGTCATAGCCGAGCTCCATCGCCTGCGCGGCATGGGACGGCAGGCCGATGCCGGCATCGACGACGAGCGGCACGTCCGGGAAATGCTGGCGCATGGTGCGCAGGCCATAGACATTGTTCAGGCCGCGCCCGGAGCCGATCGGCGCCCCCCAGGGCATCAGCACCTCGCAGCCGGCATCGAGCAGCCGGCCGGCCACGACGATGTCCTCGGTCGTATAGGGGAAGACCTTGAAGCCCTCGTCGCTCAGGATGCGCGCGGCCTCGACCAGCGCGATGACATCGGGCTGCAGCGTATCGTCCTCGCCGATGACCTCGAGCTTGATCCAGTCCGTGCCGAAGACCTCGCGCGCCATCTGCGCGGTCGTCACCGCCTCCTTGACGCCGTGGCAGCCGGCCGTGTTGGGCAGCACCTTCACGCCGAGCTCGCGGATCAGCGCCCAGAAGGCCTGCCCCGCCCCCTGCCCGCCCGATTCCCGCCTGAGCGAGACCGTGACGACCTCGCTGCCGGAACGCTTCACCGCCTCGGCCAGGATCGCCGGAGAGGGATAGCGCGCGGTCCCGAGGAAGAGCGGGTTCTTCGGCTCGAAGCCGTAGAAGGATGCCATCTTCAGCCTCCCTGCATCGGCGCGACGATCTCGACCCGATCGCCTTCGGAGAGCGCCGTGCCCTCCCGCTTGCGGGCCGGCACGAAATCGCCGTTGACGGCGGTGCCGACGAGCTTGCCCTCATAGCCGAGCTCGATCAGCGCCTGCGCCAGCGTGCGGGCCGCGATCTCCGTCGGCTCCCCGTTAAGCAGCAACGTCATGCAGAACCTCCGGAATCGCTTGCGGGTCGAGCACGACGTCCGCCGCCATCCGCGCCATGGCGGGGCTGAGCAGGAAGCCGTGGCGATAGAGCCCGTTGACATGGAGCACGGGGCCGCGCCGCAGCAGGCGCGGCAGGTTGTCGGGAAAGGCCGGGCGCGCATCGGTGCCGATCTCGACCACCTCCGCCTCGGCGAAGGCGGGATGCAGCGCATAGGCCGCGCCGAGCAGCTCCAGCATCGACCGCGCGCTGATGCGCCTGCGGTCGCCGCTCTCGATCATCGTCGCGCCGACCATGAAGAGCCCGTCCGCGCGTGGCACGACATAGAGCGGAATGCGCGGATGCAGCAGCCTGACCGGCCGCGACAGGCGGATCTCATGGCTCCTGAGCAGCAACATCTCGCCCTTGACGCCCCGCAGGCCCGGCAGCGCATCGGCGGCGGCCAGCCCGCGGCAATCCAGGACGATGTCGGCGGCGAGGCCGCCCGGCTCGACCTCCTCCCCGAACCGCAATTCCGCCCCTCGGGCGACGACGCCGGCCGACAGCGCGGCCAGCGCCTCGCGCGGATCGAGATGCGCCTCCTGCGCGAAGAACAGACCGCGCGAGAAACGGTCCGCCAGATCGGGCTCCAGCGCCGCGATGGCCTCGGCCCCGATCTCCTCGAAATGGGAGGTGCGCGTCCCGAAGCGCTTCAGTTCGGCGCGGTCCCGGCTCGGCGAGACGACGAGCGTGCCCGCCCGCGTGACTGAACCCGGGGCATGTCGCTCCCACCAATCCGCCGCCTCCCGGCCGAGCCGCACGACCGGCTCCTCGGCGCTCTCGCCCTCGCACCAGGGCGCCAGCATGCCGCCAGCGAACCAGGAACAGGCGCGCTGCCCGGCGAAGACGCCGCGCTCGTGCACGCTCACGCGCAGGCCGCGCGCGAGAAGCTCGCTCGCGCAGGCGAGGCCGACGACGCCGGCCCCGACGATCGCGACATGCGGCTGGGCGGTCGAAGAGCGCTCCATGCGTTTCCCCTCTCGCCGGGAAAGGCGGCGGCCCGCGGCGCAAGGCAGAGCATCTGCTTCAGCGAGGACCGTTCCCTTCGCCGGCATGACCCGGATCAGGTTCGATGGGTTGGCGCGAGACACGCCTCTCAGCCGGAACCGGCACCCCAACGGACAATCGACATTCTAGGATCAAGGCAGGGACGGGACAACCCCGGGGGAGAACCATGTCGCAGCCGGCGCCGGCGGGCTTCGGCCGCCGGGCCGACGACCGGCCCGGCGCCCGCCCTCCAGCGAGGCAGGACTCGGGGGAGCTCGCAGCGCCGCCTGGCCGGCCGCGTGGACATCGCGACCGAGCCTCGCCCGGCAGCCTTGTTCGAAACGTGGCAGCCGGTGTTTCGTGGAAGCCATGCCCCCAACCGCCGAGGAGACGATCGCGCCGCCTTCGGCCGGATCGGTCCGAATGCGGCATGGTCCGGCAGGAAACGCGCGAGCCGACGGCTCGTGGACGCCACCCGGCCGCATAGGCGCCGGACGGGACCGGCCGCCTCCCCCACGGGACAACGACGGATTATGGCGGCGGACGGCTTGTCAAAGCGAATGTCGATGGGGCATAGAGCACTCAACGGAGACGTGGCCGAGAGGCTGAAGGCACTCGTTTGCTAAATGAGCATACCCCACAAGGGTATCGAGGGTTCGAAT
>QFQY01000085.1 GCA_003248805.1 Chelatococcus sp.
AATGGCCCTGGCTCGGCCCGTCGATGCCATAGGCCCAGTGCAGGCCGGTGTTGAACCATTGCGGCGAGTTCGGCGCGACGCGCTGCGTCGCGAGCATGAAGCGCAGCTCGTCATGGAAGGCCTGCGCATCCTCCTCGGAGGTGAAATAGCCGCCCTTCCAGCCCCAATAGGTCCAGCAGCCGGCGAGGCGGTCGAAGACCTGCTTCGACGAGATCTCGGAGCCGTAGCGCTCGCCCTCGGGCAGCGCGCCCAGGGCCGCCTCGTCGGCGACCGAGCGCCAGAGGAAGGAGGGAACGTCGTTCTCCTCGACCTTCTTGAGGCGCGCCGGCACGCCGGCCTTGCGGAAATACTTCTGCGCGAGCACGTCGCTCGCCACCTGCGACCAGGCCTCCGGCACCTCGATGCCTTCCAGGCGGAAGACGATCGAGCCGTCGGGGTTCTTGATCTCGCTCACGGCCGAGCGGAAGGGGATCGCCTCGTAGGGCGAGCGGCCGGCGGTGGTGTAGCGGCGCTCGATGCGCATGATCCGTCATCCCTAATGCATGCCGCGGGCGAATTGCCCCGCGCGGCCGGTTGCTCACCGGCTCCTGATGTCAGCCCAAACTCGGTTCAATGCCTCGGGGGCCTTGGCGGTTATGCTTCCGCCTGCGGGCCCGGTCTCGGCCAGAGCGGTGCGCGAGTCGCCGCTCGCCTCCGTCCTCACGACGGATTCGATGACAGCCCCGATCACTCTGGAAACTCGACATCGCAGTCTCCAGAGGCGTCTCCGCCAGCCGTCATGCGATGGTCAAAATCTAGTCCCGAACCGGTCCGGGCGTCAAGGAATGGTGTGCCGGCTGGCGCCCGGCAACGACATCTAGTGTCTATCTGTGGACTCTGGGGATAAGTTTCAAGGCGGGCGCTAAGCGTTGGAAATTGCCCGCAGAATCGCCGCCGACTCCGGGACATTGCCACAGCGTGGCCGGCGGCGGAGCCCCTAAAATCGGAGCGATCGTGGTTAACTGTGTCTTTCCTGCCATGCCAGCGCGGCCGTCCGTAGCGCAGCGCCAAAGTCGCCGCCCAAGCGCTTGAAAGGCCGTCTTTTACGGCGTCGCACGACGGTGGCGAGCGGTGGCGGAACGATGGCCGAATCATGGCGAGACATCCCGTTGGATTCGGCCGGCATGCGAATCCTGTGGGCGGACCGGGGAGGGCCGTGACCCGTCGGACAACCGCACGGCATTGCGTCCGGTAAGTTCGCGTTAGGCGCGCAAGGTCATGATCCTCGCGATCTGGCTTCGGAAGGTGCGCGCTTGAACAAGGGGATTCTCGTCTGGCCCGTTCTGCTCCTGGCGGCCTGCAGCGAGCCGGAGCCGCTGGCTCCGTCTTTCGCGGGCGACTGGGTTTCGGACAAGGCCGGTTGCGGGGGGCCGCGCATCGTGATCGGCAAAAGCGGGATCGCGGCCGCAGGAATGCCGATCGACGGGATGACCTTCACCCGCTCGAAGGTGTCCGCCAACGTGGCCGAGGTCGCGATGGAGCTCAGTCCCGCAGCCAAGGCGTTGTATCCTTCGCATGCGAGCGGCGCGCGCAAGGGCGAGCCCGATCTGGCCGAGATGGAAGTCCTGGCGACCCTGGTCGCGTCCGGTCCGTCGATCGTTCCCAACAATGTTCTGGTCAGAGACAAGAAGACTCGTCAGCTCTCCGCGGTCCATCCGGACATCCTCGCCATTCTGCGATTGAAGCGCTGCCCGCCGCGGCCGGCGTAATGCATCGTGTTCCGGCGCGATTCGACTGGACAGGGCAGGACCTCGGCGCGATAAGCGCGGCAGAAGGGCCGCGCATATCGTAGGGCGCGGCCGAAAGCCCGGGATCGAGGACGATGAAGGACTGGCTCTTGCAGATCTTCACCTGGTGGAACGGCCAGACCATCGGCACGCGGTTCCACACCTGGCGGTTCGGCGAGCGTGTCGGCGAGGACGAGTTCGGCAATGTCTATTACCGCACCAAGGGCGGCGCCAAGGACAAGGCGCTGGGCTTCCAGCGCCGCTGGGTGATCTACAAGGGCGAGGCCGAGGCTTCCAAGATTCCGCCCGGCTGGAACGGCTGGCTGCATCACACGGTCGACGTCGCTCCTTCCGAGGAGAGCTACCAGCCGCGCGACTGGCAGCAGCCGCACCAGCAGAACTGGACCGGCACGCCCTTCGCCTATCGTCCCAAGGGCTCGACCCTGGCCGAAGGCGAGCGCCCGCCGGCCACCGGCGACTACGAGGCCTGGACGCCCGGCCGCTGAAGCGGCCGCGGCCCGGGAACGCGGGCGCAATCGCCCTTTTTCCGCTGCTATTGGCGTGCTACTGCGCGGCTTCGCGGCGCGCTGCGCCCCTCTGAAGAGATTCGCGCGAAGCATGCCCTTCCTCCGTCCCATCGCACTGGCAGGTCTGGCCTCGACCGCGCTGGCCATGCTCGCCCTGACAGGACCGGCCAAGGCCGACCGCATCCGCAATCCGACCGCCGTCTTCGCGGGGCTCGACAAGATCACCGGGCGGATCATCTCCTTCGAGGTCGCGATCGACGAGACGGTGCAGTTCGGCGCCCTGCAGCTCACTCCGCGCGTCTGCTGGACGCGCCCGCCGACGGAAACACCTCAGACCGACGCCTTCGTCGAGGTCGACGAGGTGACCTTCGCGAACGAATACCGGCGCATCTTCACCGGCTGGATGTTCGCCGCCAGCCCCGGCCTGCACGGCGTCGAGCATTCCATCTACGATGTCTGGCTGACCGACTGCAAAGGCGGTACCGAACTGGTGGTCGAGCCGAAGGAGGCGGAGGCTCCGCCCCCGCCGGAGGACGCTCGCCGTCCGCGCACGGCCCCGGTGCCGCCGCGTGACGATTCGCTGCCGCCGCTCGTGCCCGAACAGCGCATCGACGTGCAGCCGCCACGGGGCGTGCCGACCCAGCCGCAGCAACGCCCCAGCCAGCGCTTCTTCCCGACGAATCCGGGGCGCGATCCGACCGGAGGCGGCAACTGAGCCGTGCCGGCCGAGGACAGCGGGGCAGTGCGGGGCGGCACGACACGCATCAGGCGGCTGGGTGACGCTCTCGTCACGCTGCAGAAGCGCCTGACGCCGAGGCAGCGGCTCCGGGACGGCGCCGAACATGCCGCGATGTCGACAGCGGCAGCCCTCCTGGCCTATCTGCCGACGCAGGTTCTCGGGCTTCGCGAGGGCTTCTGGGCCGCCATCACCGCCATCGCCGTGGTTCAGAGCGAGTCCGGCGCGACGCGCAGCACGGCGCGCGACCAGTTCGTCGGTGCCGCCATCGGCGGGGTGATCGGCATCGCGGTCGTGCTCGTCACCGGCCAGCACATCGTCAGCTACGCCCTCGCGGTTCCCCTGTCCGTGCTCGCTGCATGGATGCTGAACGCCTCGAGCGCCGCGCGGCTCGCCGGCGTGACCGCGACCATCATCCTGCTCGTGCCCCATCCGGGCGAGAGCGCCGTCGAGATGATGCTGTCGCGTGTCTTCGAGGTCGGCTGGGGCGTCACGGTCGCGATCGCCGTCGTCGGGGTGGCGGAGCGGCTGGATTCGCGGCGGCGGGGGTAAAAGGACCGGGCGTGCGCGCGAATGCCCGCAAGGGCGCACGGTCCGGCAGGCGTCTCACTCCGGCCGGGATGGGCGGCCGAGCTCGGCGAGCACGTCGCTGCCGTGCACGATCGCCGATGCGGGCCAACTCCACCAGCTCGCGGCGACCTGCATCGCCTCGTCCAGCCAGACGCGGTAGACGGACTGCGGCACCTCCTGCGTGCCGAACTGGGCGAGATGGGCGGTCTGGAACTGCGCGTCGAGCAGGCGAAAGCCGCCCCGGCGCAGCCGCGCCACGAGATGCACGAGCGCGACCTTGGATGCGTCGGTTTCCCTGTGGAACATGCTCTCGCCGAAGAATGCGCCGCCGAGCGCCAGGCCGTAGAGCCCGCCGACGAGACGCCCCTCCCGCCAGCACTCGACGGTATGGACATGGCCGAGCTTGAACAGCTCGCCGAAGATCTCGCGGATCCGGGTGTTGATCCAGGTCTCGGGCCTGTCGGCGCGCGCCTCGGCACAGGCGGCGATCACGCCCTCGAAATCGCCGTCGACGCGGACCTCGAACCGGTCGGCGCGCACGGTGCGCGCGAGCCGCGCCGGCAGATGGAAGCGGTCGAGCGGGATGACGCCGCGAATCTCGGGCTCGACCCAGAACAGGCTCGGATCGTCGGCCGTCTCGGCCATCGGGAAAATGCCGGCGGCATAGGCGCGCAGCATGATCTCGGGCGTGACGACCGGCGAGCGGACGGGGACGGAGCGGGCTCTCATGGGACGGGAGGGGAGCGCGCGGCGCCGGCCGAGTCAATCGGCGCCTTCGCTTCCAGGACGGTGAGGCGGCCGGAAGGACCCGGCCGCGCCAGCCGCGGCTCAGCCCTCGGCGGGCTCACCCATTCCGCCGGCCGCGAGGAATTTCTCGAGCCAATGGATATTGTAGTCGCCGTTCAGGATGTCCTGGTTGCGGACCAGCGTGCGGAACAGCGGCAGGGTCGTGTCGACACCGTCGACGACGAACTCGTCCAGCGCGCGCCGCAGCCGCATCAGGCACTCGCCGCGATTGCGGCCGTGTACGATGAGCTTGCCGACCAGCGAGTCGTAATGCGGCGGGATCGCGTAGCCCTGATAGGCCGCCGAATCGACGCGCACGCCGAGGCCGCCCGGCGTGTGGAACGCCGCGATCTTGCCCGGCGAGGGGCGGAAGGTCGCGGGATGCTCGGCGTTGACGCGGCACTCGATGGCATGGCCCTCGATGACGACGTCCTTCTGGGTCAGCGAGAGCGGCGCGCCGGCGGCGATCCTGATCTGCTCGTTGACGAGGTCGATCCCGGTGATCATCTCGGTGACCGGATGCTCGACCTGGATGCGGGTGTTCATCTCGATGAAGTAGAACTGCCCGTCCTCGTAGAGGAACTCGATCGTGCCGGCGCCGAGATAGCCGAGCTTGGCCATGGCCTCGGCGCAGATCGCGCCGATCCGGTCGCGCTCGCCGGCGTTGAGCGCGGGCGAGGGGCCTTCCTCCCAGACCTTCTGGTGGCGGCGCTGCAGCGAGCAGTCACGCTCGCCGAGATGGATCGCGTTGCCGCGGCCGTCGCCGAGGATCTGGATTTCGATGTGGCGCGGCTTCTCGAGGTACTTCTCGATATAGACGGCGTCGTCGCCGAAGGCGGCCTTGGCCTCGGTGCGGGCGGTCTGCAAGGCGACGACGAGGTCTTCCTCGCTGCGCGCGACCTTCATGCCGCGCCCGCCGCCGCCGGCGGCGGCCTTGATGATGACCGGGAAGCCGATCTCCCTGGCGATGCGCAGCGCCTCCGCATCCTCGGTCACGCCGCCCTCGGAGCCCGGAACGCAGGGAATGCCGAGGCGCTTGGCGGTGCGCTTGGCCTCGATCTTGTCGCCCATCACCCGGATATGCTCGGCCTTGGGGCCGATGAAGGCGATGTTGTGCTGCTCCAGGATCTCGGCGAAGCGGGCGTTCTCCGAAAGGAAGCCGTAGCCGGGATGGACCGCGTCGGCACCGGTGATCTCGCAGGCCGCGATCAGGGCCGGCACGTTGAGATAGCTCTCGCGGGCCGCCGGCGGGCCGATGCAGACGCTCTCGTCGGCGAGGCGCACATGCATGGCGTTGGCGTCGGCCGTGGAGTGGACCGCGACCGTCGCGATGCCGAGCTCCTTGGCGGCGCGCAGCACCCGCAACGCGATCTCTCCGCGATTGGCGATCAGGATCTTGTCGAACATCTTGATGCCGCCGTCGCTGCCCGCCCCGCTCACTCGATCACCAGCAGCGGCTCGCCGTACTCGACCGGCTGACCGTCCTCGACGAGAACGGCCGTGACCTTGCCGGAGCGCGGGGCGACGATGTCGTTGAAGGTCTTCATCGCCTCGACGAGCAGGACACGGTCGCCCTGCTTCACGACGCTGCCGATCTCGACGAAGGGCTTGGCCTCGGGCGAGGGGCGCCGATAGGCCGTGCCGACCATCGGCGAGGTGACCGCACCGGGATGCGCGCCGGTGGGCTTGCTCTCGACGGGAGCCGCGACCGGAGCGGCCAGCGGCGCGGCGACAGGCGCGCTCGCCATCGGCACCTGCACCGTCGTCGCGTAGTTGCGGGCCACGCGGACCCGGAGATCGCCCTTCTCGACCTCGATCTCGGTCAGGTCGGTCTGGTTCAGGAGTTCGGCCAGCTCGCGCACGAGGTCGGGGTCGATGGGGCTCTTGGTCGCCATGGCGGATGTCACCGTGCTCTTCGTCGTCTGTCTCGGATGGATGGGCCGGCTCGCGGCAGGCCCGTTCGTCTCTGTCTGGTTCAGGCGGGTGTCCGCGTCTGGAGCAACGGCACGATGGCGTCGAAGGCGAGCTCGTAGCTCGCCACGCCGAAGCCGCAGATCACGCCGACGCAGACCGGCGCCATATAGGAGTGATGACGGAATTCCTCGCGCGCATGGACGTTCGAGACATGCACCTCGATCGCCAGCGCGTTCGCACCCTTGATCGCATCCCGCAGGGCGACCGAGGTGTGCGTGTAGGCCCCGGCATTGATGACCACGCCCGCGCCGGCGAGCCCGGCCTGCTGGACGAAGGTCACGAGCTCGCCTTCGTAATTGGTCTGGCGGAAGACGAGCTCGACCCCGGCCGCCTGCGCCTTGGCGCGCAGGCGCTGCTCGACACCGTCCAACGTCACCGCGCCATAGGTGGCGGGCTCGCGCGTGCCGAGCAGGTTGAGGTTGGGGCCGTTCAGGACGTGGACTGCGACCATGGGGCGCGTAGGTTCCAGCGCCGCGCGACGGCGGCAGAGGCCGCCGTCATAACCGCTGCGGGCCGGCAGGGGAAGCCTTCGGCCCGCCGATATCCGCCGCGTTCAACCGCTGCAGGTCGCCTTGCCGCATTTGCGGACGGAGTCGATCTTCTGCTTCAGGGCCGCCTGGCCGACGGCACCGAACACGACCTCGTCGCCGACGATGAAGGCGGGGGTGCCGGTGAGGCCCAGCCGATCGCCGAGGGCGACGGTGTCCTCGATGACCGCGCGGGTCGCGGGAGCGTCGATCTCCTTCTTCAGCTTCTCGATGTCGGCCCCGTATTCCTTGGCGACCTCGAGTGCCTTGGCGCCGTTGACGCGCCCCTTCAGGCCCATCAGCTTGTTGTGGAATTCGAAGTATTTGGGACCGGACAGCTGAGCCTTCGCGGCAATCGCGACCCGGCTGGCCTCGACCGAGTCGGGGCCCAGGATCGGGAAGTCCTTCAGCACGACCTTGAGCTTGGGATCGTCCTTGGCGAGCGCGCGGACATCCTCCAGCGCCCTTTTGCAGAAGCTGCAGTTGTAGTCCATGAACTCGACGATGGTGACGTCGCCCTGCGGGTTGCCGACGATGACCGAGGTCGCGGGATCGACGAGGCGGGCCTTCTCCGAGGCGACGGCCTTGCTCTGGGCGTCGGCCTGCGCGACCGCGTTGCGGCGCTCGAGTTCGACGAGAGCCTCCTGAATCAGCTCGGGGTTCTGCATCAGCGTTTCGCGGACGAGGTCCACGACCGCCTTGCGCTGCTCGGGCGTCAGGGCTTGAGTCTGCGCCTGCACCGGCGCGACGAACAGCGTCAGGGCGAGCGAGAGGGCCGCGAGGCCGAGGCGCGGCAGAATCCCAACTTTCATCCACCCGAGTGTCATGTCGTCATCCTTCCGGCGCCGCAGATGCGCGCGCGTGGTCAATCCTTGGAACCGCTTCTCCGCCGTCATGCCGTCTTCGTCAAATCACGGCTTAGAGTGCGGCTCTCACGGTGGTCCGGCATTCCCGGCCTGCGAGTTGCCGGAGCGCTAAAGCTCGGATACGCCGAAACAATGACCATCAGCGCCCCTTCGTCCGCCCGCATGCCCGCCCTCGCCGAGCGGGCCGCGAATGTCTCGCCCTTCATCGTCATGGACGTGATGAGCCAGGCCGCCGCGATCGAGCGGGCCGGCGGCAGCGTCGTGCATATGGAGGTCGGCCAGCCCTCGGCTCCGACGCCGGCCTCGATCCGGGCCGCGGCGGCGCGCGCCCTCGACCACGGCCGCATCGGATACACGCAGGCGCTCGGCACGGATACGCTGCGCGAGCGGATCGCCCGACACTATGGGGAAGCCTATGGCGTGACGGTGCCGGCCGAGCGGGTCGTGGTCACGACGGGGTCCTCGGGCGGCTTCATTCTCGCTTTCCTGGCCTGTTTCCAGCCGGGCGCGCGCGTCGCGATCACGGCGCCCGGCTACCCGGCCTACCGCAACATCCTGACCGCGCTCGGGCTCGAACCCGTCGCGATCGAGGTCGGCCCCGAGACGCGATTCGCGCTGACGCCGGAGCTGATCGCGCGTGCCCACGCCGAAAAGCCGCTCGCCGGCGTGCTGACGATGAGCCCGGCGAATCCGACCGGCGTCGTCATGACCCCGGAAGCGATCGCGGCCGTGGCGGCCGCGTGCCGCCGGCTCGGGCTCTGGTACATCTCGGACGAGATCTATCACGGCCTGACCTATGAGGCGCCGGCGACGACCGCGCTCTCGGCCGATCCGGACGCGATCATCGTCAATTCCTTCTCGAAATATTACTGCATGACCGGCTGGCGCGTGGGCTGGCTGGTCGTGCCGCAGCGCATGGTGCGCACCATCGAGCGCCTGCAGCAGAACTTCTCGATCTCGGTGCCCTATCTCAGCCAGGTCGCGGGCGAGGCGGCCTTCGATGCGACCGAGGAATGCGAAGCGATCAAAGCCGGTTATGCCGAGAACCGGAACTACCTTCTGAGTGCGCTGCCGCAGATCGGGCTGGGCGACTTCCTGCCTGTCGACGGGGCGTTCTACATCTATCTCGACGTCGGCCGCTACACGAACGATTCCATGGCCTTCTGCCAAAGCGCTCTGCAGGAGGCCGGCGTCGCGATCACACCCGGCCTCGATTTCGACGCGGGCCGGGGCTCGCGCACGGTGCGGCTGTCCTTCGCCGGTTCGCTCGCGGAATGCGAGGAGGCGGTGTCGCGGCTCGGAGCATGGCTGGCGCGGCGCTGATTCGGCGGCCGGCCGCCCCTTGCCAAAGCGGTCCGCCGGATCATCATCGCTGTCGCATCCGATCAATCGGATGCGATAACAAACACCTAGATCACCGTCATCGCGTCCGGAAAGGACGGGCGGCGATCCAGGTCAGGGGGATGGTCATGCGCAAGCCGAAGTCGGGAGCCGAAAGGGTCGCCCTGGTCGGGGGCATGCTGCTGATCCTGCTGGCCTGCCGCTTCGCGGGGATGTTGCCCACGCCGGCGCATGCGCAGGATGCCAGCTCTTCCGTGACCTTGACCCTGCGCGGCGACGAGCCGGCCGACGCCGTGCGCCGCATGGTCGATGCGCTCTCGGCCGACGGGCGCAAGGTGGAGATCAGGATCGCGGGCGAGCAGGCGGCGCCCCCCGCCGCCGCGCCCGCGAAGCCGGCCAAGGAGCCCGCGACCAACCCGGCGGCCGCCGCCAAGTCGACCCTCGCCCTCGAGGAAGGACAGGCCGAGATGCTCTGGGACCAGTTCATCGGGGGCTTCGACTACGGCAACGCCGCGATCCCGAAGGTCGTCGAGCTGCCCGGGAACTGGGAGCGCAGCTGGGCCCAAAATCGCAACGAGCGGCCCGGATGGCCGGCGTGGATGCGCCTGTTCGCGGCGCTTGCGATCGGGCTCGCGGCGGCGGGCGCCTTCCGCCTGGCGACCGCGCGCTGGTTCGCCGCCCGGTCGAGGCCACGCGAGCCGACCTTCACGGCCAACCTGATCGCCGCGTCGTTCGCGCTGCTGCAGGACGCGGTCACGATCCTGGTCGCGCTCGCCGTCATCCGTTGGCTGCGCAACGCCTGGCTGCCGAACGAGGATCTCGCCTTCATCGCCTTGAGAACGCTGGCGCACGGCCTGGCGATCGGAGCCGCCTATCTGGCGGTCGGCCGGTTCCTGCTCTCGCCCGGCATGCCGCAGCGGCGCCTGATGCCCCTGCCGCGCGCCGGCCGGCATTTCCGCATTCTCGTGGTCTATTCCGTCATGACGCTCGTGTTCATGGTCGCGGCGGTTCTGGCGCAGCAGGTCTCGGGCGGGCCTGAGCCGCTCGCCGGGCTGCTCGCGATCACCGGGCTGCTGACGGTCGTCTTCAAGCTCTGGTGGTTCTTCGACATGCGCCGCGATCTTTCGGCGCTGATCCTGTCGGCGTCGTCGCAGCCCAGCCCGTTGCTGCGCTTGCTCGCCGTCGCGGCGCCCTGGTTCTATCTCGCCGCCGCCCTTCTGACGTGGATGATCGGCCGGGCCGCCGGCATAATGTCGAACGGTGCGCGCTGGGCCGGGGCCGCGGAGATCACCCAGATCGTGATCGTTCTGGTGCCGATCCTCGCCATCGGCGTGACGCATGTCCTGCGCTGCCGTTTCGAGGCGCATCCGGACGCGCAGGGACACACGCCGCTGGCGCGCGCGACCGGCGTGGCGCTGCAGGCGGGGGCGGGGGGCCTCGTCTGGGCCGGCGGGTTCTACCTGCTGGCGCGGCTCTGGGCCGGACTCCTGCTCGGCATGGACACCGCGCAGCTGGGAGCCATCTCGCGGCAGGCGGCGGGCGTGGCCGCCCTCGCTTTCATCGGCTGGGTCCTGCTCGTCTTCCTGCGCGCCTTCTTCGACGCCTATGCGCCACGGCGCCGCATCGCCGGGCCGCTCGACGAGGACGCGCCCGCCGAGGAGGGCGTGCCGACGCGCCTCGCCACCGTGCTGCCGGTGCTGCGCGGGGTCGTGCTGGGCGCCGTGGTCGGCCTCACCATCCTGGTCGTGCTCGCGCGGCTCGGCGTCGACATCGGCCCGCTGCTGGCGGGCTTCGGCATTCTGGGCCTCGCGATCTCGTTCGGGTCGCAGGCGCTCGTCCGCGATATCGTCTCCGGCGTCTTCTTCATGCTTGAGGATGCCTTCCGCGTCGGAGAATATGTCGACACCGGCCGCCTGAAGGGGACGGTCGAGAAGATCTCGCTGCGCTCGATGCAACTGCGCCACCAGAGCGGCCAGATCCACACCGTGCCGTTCGGCCAGATCCAGCAATTGACGAATGCCAGCCGCGATTGGGCGACCGTGAAGTTCAACGTGCGGCTCGACCATTCCGCCGATCTGGAACAGGCGCGCAAGGCCATCAAGAAGACCGGGATCGCGCTGATGGAGGACCCGGAATACGGGCCGCATTTCATCGCGCCGCTCAAGATGCAGGGCGTCGCCGACATCACGGACACCGCCATCGTCATCCGCCTGAAATTCACCGGCAAGCCGAACCAGGCCTCGATGCTGCAGCGCGAGGCGCTGAAGCGCGTCTACCGCGCGCTGAACGAGGCCCGTATCCCCTTCGCCTCCAACGCCGTCACCGTGCGCGGGGGCGAGGCCGGCCCGCCGCCGAGCGGCGCCGCCGCGGCGATCTCCGCCGTTGCGCCGCCGACGCCCCTGGTCCCGGGCGGATAAGGCATCGGCCCGAAAAAGGGGACTGCGGCTTTCGGGAAGCCGATGCTGAAGCGACGAAAGAGAGCATCGGACCGAATACGGTCTTCGGGCCGATGATCTCACCGCTCTCGACGCCGTCGGCAGGCCTGGACCGCTCGCTCAGGAGATGAGCAGGAGGCCGAATCCGCCGAGGGCGAGCAATCCCCCGAGCGTGGCGGCGAGCCGCGTCCCGCTCGTCAGCGCGTAACGATCCGCCCTCCGGCGGGAGCGTTCGTCGTGACGGGCATTCGCTTCGTTGCGGTACTGTTCGGCGTGCAGTCCCGGTGTCATCTGCGGGCCGACAGGGCGGCCGCCTTCGAGCTCCATCCGGATCGCGATGAAGGCGACCAGCAGACCGAGAAGACCGACGCCCAGCCCTCCGAGGATGCGCCACGCCAGGCAGGCCAAGGCGATCAACCCCGCCGTGGCGATGGCCGTCAGGACGAGACGCTCCGTACTCCTCGGTGGCGGCATTGCGATCACCCCCCCAGATCCGCCCAGCTCCGCCCGGCGCCGACCGAGATGCTACGCCGGGGCGCTCGCGAACCCAAGAAAAAAGCCCGCTGCCGAGGCAGCGGGCTCTTCGTCGTGTCAGCTCCGGCCGGCGAGCCGGTTCCACCAGCCGCCGCGCTTGGGACGGTCCGGGTCGGGCGGGGTCAGCACCACGGCCACGGGCTCCTCGGCGGCCTGCGGCGCGGGGGCGGGGGCCGGCTCGGCAGCGGGAGGCTCCGCGGCCTCCGCGTCCACCGGCACGGCCGGCTCCGCAGGTGCGGGGGCAGGCGCCGCCTCGGCAACCGGCTCGGCATCCTCGCCGGCCGTCGCAGCGACCTTCTTCCTGGAGCGGCTGCGCTTCGGCTTTTCGGCAGGGGCCGTTTCGGCAGGCGCGGCCTCGACCGGCGCCGCTTCTGCCTCGGCCTCGGCCCCGGCTTCCGCGGTGACGACCTTCGGCTTGCGCGCGCGGCTGCGCTTCGGCTTGGCGGGCTCCGCCGGGGCTTCCTCGGCCACGGGCTCCGGCTCGTGGGCGGCCGGCGTCTCGGTCACCGCCTCGGCAGCGACGACCTCCACGGCCTGCTCGTCACCGTCATCCTCGCCCTCGTCGCCTTCGCCGTCGTCCTGGGCTCCGTCATCCTGCGCGCCGTCGAGCTGCTGGCCGTTGGCGTCACGCTCACCGCCCCGCCGACGCCGCCGACGGCGGCGGCGCTTGCGGCCGCCTTCGCGATTCTCGCCGTCTCCGCGCTCCTGCTTGTCGTCGTCGGCCACGGCCTCGACCACGGCTTCCGCGTCGAGGGCCGCGGCTTCCGCCGCCGCGTCGAGCGCCTCGTCATCGACATCGGAGGCGACGGCCACGGCCTTGAAGCCGCTCGGGACGACGCGGCCCTCATTGCCGACGAACTCCCCGCGCTCGACCTCGAAGTAGCGCGTGCCGAGCAGGGTCGCGTCGGTCGTGATCGTGATCGCGACGTTGAAGCGGGTCTCGAGGTCGGACAGATGCGCGCGCTTCTGGTTGAGGACGTAGAGCGCCACTTCCGGCCGCGTACGGACGCTGAGATTGTGCGAGGCGCTCTTGATCAGCGACTCTTCCAGCGCGCGCAGGATCTGGAGCGCGACCGACGGGGTCGAGCGGATCATGCCGGCACCGGCGCAATGCGGGCACGGCACGGACGAGCTTTCCAGCACGCCGGTGCGGATGCGCTGGCGCGACATCTCGAGCAGGCCGAAGGCCGAGATGCGGCCGACCTGGATGCGGGCGCGGTCGTCCTTGAGGCAGTCCTTGAGCTTCTTCTCGACGGCGCGGTTGTTACGGTTCTCCTCCATGTCGATGAAGTCGATCACGATGAGGCCGGCGAGATCGCGCAGGCGCAGCTGGCGGGAAATTTCCTCCGCCGCTTCCAGATTGGTCTTGAGCGCGGTGTCCTCGATGTTGTGCTCGCGCGTCGAACGGCCCGAGTTGATGTCGATCGCGACCAGCGCCTCGGTCTGGTTGATGACGAGGTAGCCGCCGGACTTCAGCGTCACGGTGTTGGAGAACATCGCGTCGAGCTGGCTCTCGACGCCGAAGGCGGCGAAGAGCGGGGTCTGCTCGCGATAGGGCTTCACGCTCTTGGCATGGCTCGGCATGAGCATGCGCATGAAGTCCTTCGCCTCGCGATAGGCCTCCTCGCCGGCGACGTGAACCTCGTCGATGTCCTTGTTGTAGAGGTCGCGGATCGAGCGCTTGACGAGGTTGCCCTCCTCGTAGACCAGCTCCGGCGCGACCGAGGCCAGCGTCAGCTCGCGCACGCTTTCCCACATGCGCATCAGGTATTCGTAGTCGCGCTTGATCTCGACCTTGGTGCGCGAGGCGCCGGCCGTGCGCAGGATCAGGCCCATCCCTTCCGGAACCTCGAGCTCCTGGGCGATCTCCTTCAGCCGCTTGCGGTCCTCGGCATTGGTGATCTTGCGCGAGATGCCGCCGCCCTTGCCCGTGTTCGGCATCAGCACCGAATAGCGGCCGGCGAGCGACAGATAGGTGGTGAGCGCCGCGCCCTTGTTGCCGCGCTCTTCCTTGACGACCTGGACCAGGATGATCTGGCGGCGCTTGATCACCTCCTGGATCTTGT
>QFQY01000086.1 GCA_003248805.1 Chelatococcus sp.
CATGGGCGCCTGCAGCGCCGGCCTGCCCTTCATCTTCGTGCCGGCCGGGCCGATGCTGCGCGGCAACTGGGCCGGCAAGGTCCTGGGCTCGGGCGCCGACGTCTGGAAATACTGGGCCGAGAAAGAAGCCGGCAACATCACCGACGACCAGTGGAAGGACATGGAGAGCGGCATCGCCCGCTCGCACGGCACCTGCATGGTGATGGGCACCGCCGCGACGATGATGAGCCATGCCGAGGTTCTCGGCCTGACGCTGCCCGGCGCATCGGCCATCCCCGCCGCCGATGCCGCCCATCCGCGCATGGCCGCGGCTGCCGGCAAGCGCATCGTCGAGATGGTCTGGGAGGACCTGACGCCGGACCGTATCCTCAGCCGCAAGAGCTTCGAGAACGCGCTGACCGTGCACATGGCCGTCGCCGGCTCGACCAACGCGATCATCCACCTGATCGCAATGGCGGGCCGCGCCGGCGTCGAGCTCACCCCCGACGATTTCGACGCCTTCTCGCGCAAGGTGCCGGTCATCGCGAACCTGCGCCCCTCCGGCGATTTCCTGATGGAGGACTTCTTCTATGCGGGCGGGCTGCCGGCGCTGCTCAAGCAGTTGGAAAGCAAGCTCCACACCGATGCGATGACCGTGACCGGCAAGCCGATCTCGGAGACGATCGCGCTGGCGCAGGTCTATGACGACAACGTCATCCGCCCGCTCGACAGGGCGGTGACGACCGCCAACGGCCTCGCCGTGCTCAAGGGCAACATCGCGCCCGACGGCTGCGTCATCAAGCCCTCGGCCGCCGAGCCGCGCCTGCTCAAGCATTCCGGCCCGGCGCTGGTCTTCGAGGACTACGACGCGATGATGAAGGCGGTGAACGACGAGGCCCTCGACGTCACCCCCGACCATGTGATGGTGCTGAAGAACTGCGGCCCCGTCGGCGGGCCGGGCATGCCGGAATGGGGCATGATGCCGATCCCGCGCAAGCTGCTGAAGCAGGGCGTGCGCGACATGCTGCGCATCTCGGACGCGCGCATGTCCGGCACGAGCTACGGCGCCTGCATCCTGCATGTCGCGCCGGAGGCGTATATCCGGGGTCCGCTCGCCGCCGTGAAGACGGGCGACGTCATCACCGTCGACGTCGAGGCACGCAGCATCTCGGTGAACCTGACGGATGCGCAGATCGCCGAGCGCCTGAAGAAATGGACGCCGCCCGACCGCGACTATCCGCGCGGCTACGGCAAGATGTCGGCCGCCCATATCCGGCAGGCGGACAAGGGCTGCGACTTCGACTACCTGGAAGGCACCGCGAAAATCCCCGAACCGGAGATCCATTGACGCGGACGGCCCCAAGGGCCGGCCCTTCTGTGCTCAGACAGGCAGATCGAACTTAAGCGAAGCTGCGACGTTACTGAGGTTCCATTTGGAGAACCGCATGCCGGACGCCCATCAGCTGATCTATCTGTCGGTCTTCAACAGCGGCAGGGTCGATAGCGCCCTGGAGTGCTTGCGCGATATCCTGAAGGTCTCGCGCAAGAACAATGCTCGCACCGGAGTCACCGGCTGCCTGATCTTCGATGGCTATGGTTTCCTGCAGATTCTCGAAGGCGATAACGACGCGGTCGATCGGACATATGGGGCGATCGAGCGTGATCCCCGCCACCGCGACAGTCGAATCATCAGCAGGCTCACAGCCTCGGAGCGCGACTTCATGAAATGGTCGATGGCCGGTTACCTGCGCCGGGCAAGCGAGGAGGCCATTTTCGCGCGGCATGGCGTCGAGGGACCCGTATCGCGGACCCTCTTCTCGCATGGTCAGGCCCTTTCCCTGATGAAGGCGCTTGCGGCGGCCCGGCCCGAAACCGTCGCGGCATAGGCCGGAAGGTCAGGCGCCCATTCGCGTCGCGCGCGGCGGCCTCCGGGAAAGGTTCGATGTCGGCTGCGACGAGCATCGAACGGGACGACGGAGTCCGACATCCGCCGTCACAGCTCCGCATCGAAAACGATGGTACCGAAGGAAGCCTGCACGCGCCCCGTCGCGGCAGCCGCAACGCTCGCCCTCGCCTCCCGCCGCGACAATACGATCAGCGTCTCGCTGCCGGCGGCGACGTTCGCCGCTCCCGACATGGCGAAAGCCGAGGAAGGAACGGCCCTCATCCGCACTGGCAGCACGATAGCCTGCTGCGCCGGTCCGCCCGCCGCCTGATAGGCATCGAGCGAAAGCCCAGCCTCGGGTCGCCAATGGTAACGGCAGCAGAGCGCTTCTTCCACGGTCGCCGGTCGCGCCCCCCAGACGCTGGCCCGCCTGCCGAATTCGAGCTTGATCCGCATCAGCGTCACAGCCCCGCCGGCGGGCGTCAGCGAGACCGAGAGCGGCCCGGTATCGCCGGCGGCAGGGGTCAGTGTCACGCCGCGGCGCCCGCTTCCGGACGCGATCACGCCGGACGCGCTGCCGACAGACACCGAGAGAGCGCCGCCCGCCAGCCCTTCCACAGACAGCGTCAGCGGCAGGCCCGCGAAGGATGCGACGCCCCACAAAGCCGGCTCGACAGGTTGGACGATGGCGCCGCTCGCGAGCGTCAGCGCATATCCGGCGAGCGACAGCGTCGCCCCTGCGGGGCCCGCCTTCCAGCGGTCGAAGCCATAGGCGCCGGCCGCCAGCGCACCGCCGGCGAAGCCCCGCTGATTGATCTGGAAATCGCCGTTGATCAGCAGGTTCTGCCCCCCTGCCCACGGCGTCGCCGGCAGCGCCACCTCGCCCGTCGCCCGGTCGATGGCCATCGCCTCGATCCAGCCGGAGCCGTCGGCGCTGACCTTGCAGTGGAAGTCGTCGTCGCCCGCGAGCCCGATCTCGGCCCGGCCGGAGTAGCCGTCCTGGAACAGCAGGCTCACGGTGTCGCCCGCGCTCGCCTTGTTCAGCTTCACCTGATGCCCGGCTCCGGCATGGTCGAACAGGCTCGCCTGCGCCTGCACGACGAAGCGGGTCGTGGCGTCCGCCGTGCCGTTGACGCCCCACAGGCTGGCGCCCAGGCTGCTGAGCGGGCTGGCGCGACGCCATTCCGTGCCCGTCCAGAGATGGTGCTCCGCCTCGTCCGCGACCCAGGCCTGCCAGCCGGTGCGCGGCACCAGAAAGATCCAGCCGCCATCCTCGTAGAGCGCGATCTGGTCGGTGCGGTCGGCGAAGACGCCCGTGGCGCCCGGCGGCACGATATAGGCCGAAAGCTCCGTCGGCAGAGCGGGCGGCACGGTCTCGCTGCGGCTGTCGACGACGAGATGGACGAGCGCGTCGAGCCGCGTCAGCGCATCGTTGAGGGGCACGTGCTTCTGCGCCTGCCCGGCGGCGATGAGCGGCAGGGATAGCCGGGGCGTCGTGGTCATGGGGCCTCGCGGGGATTGATGTGCGTCCCCGCGATCATCCGGCACCGGCGCCCGCCGGGGACAACTCCGCCGCTTGTCCCCCTCGGACGAGGATGCGTGGCCCGCAGGCCCGGTTCTTCCTCAGCGAAAGACGCGAGGCCGCAGGCCCGATTCTTCCTTAGCGAAAGACGCGAGGCCGCAGGCCCGCGTGGAACCAGGTCACCATCGAATAGATGTCGTAGACCGGCAGCCCGGTCGCCGCCTGCACATCGGCCGCATAGGGCGGCATGTTGGTGCATTCGAGCACGATGGCGCCGACATCGGGATGGGCCGCGACCAGCGCGAGCGCGGCGTCGACGACGTCCTGCCGGGCGAGGCCGACATCCATGTCGTCCTTTTCCGCCTTGATCAGCACGCGGAAGAACTCGCGGCCGTTCTCCGTGCCGGCGACGAGCGTGTCGAGCGGCACGCCCGCCCCCTCCAGATGCGCGGGCGTCAGGCTCCCGGCCGAGACGGTGACGACGCCGACGCGCTTGCCGGGCGGCAGCGTCGCCTGCACCCAGGGCACCTGCATCAGCGAGGAGGTCGCGACGGGCACGCCCACGGCCGCCGCCAGCTCGCGCTGGAACAGGGCGAGGAAGCCGCAATTGGTGGTGATCGCTTCCGCGCCCAGCCGCACGAGATCGCGCGCGGCGTCGATGAAGTCCGGCAGCAGCCCCGCCGCCCCCTGCATCACCACGCGGTCGGGGCTGGCCCCGCCGACGACCCGGTAGAGCACCGGAAACGGCCATGTCGCGCCATTGCCCATGTCCCCCAGGATCCGCGGAAAGCGCGCCTCCAGCATCAGGATACCGAGCGGCACGCCATAGATCGCCTTGCCGCCGCGCGCGATCGGCCCCGGCGCGGTGAGGGAACTGGAGATGCTCGACATGGCGCGCCCGCACGGAGTTGGAGATGACGTGAAGCGATATGACGCATGGCGCGCGCCAAATAAAGACCGCGCCATGCATTGGAGACATCTTTCACCCTGCCTCTCGACAGGGTACGCTATCGTCCTCACAGGGTTCGATATGGTGGAATGTCGTCTTGGCAATTGCTACGCCGAAGGAGGGTCTGAGCACCGTTGCGAGGACTGTCAGGCTCGGCTGGCCAGCGTCTGCGCATCGCTCTCCCCCGACGAGTTCAACGATCTCGAGGCGCTCGCCCGCCCGGTGAACTTCGCGGCCAGGGACAGCCTCTTCACCCAGGGCCAGGAAGCTCATCACCTCTTCAACATCACGTCGGGCGTCGTGCGGCTCTACAAGTTGCTGCCCGACGGTCGTCGCCAGATTCTCGGCTTCGGACTGCCGGGCGACTTTCTCGGCCTGTCGATGCGCGACGTCTTCGGCTTCTCGGCGGATGCCGTGGGAGACGTGAAGGCCTGCTCCTTCCAGCGAGGGGCCTATATCGCGCTCGTCGAGTCGAAGCCTCACCTGTTGCGTCGGCTCCACGATTTCGCGACCTACGAGCTGACGCTGGCGCAGGAGCAGATGATGCTGCTCGGCCGGCGCAACGCCGAGGAGAAGATCGTCTGCTTCCTGCTCAGCATGCAGCAGCGCTGGGCCCGGGTCGGGAAATACTCGGTGACGGTCGAGCTGCCCATGAGCCGGCAGGACATCGCGGATTTCCTCGGCCTGACGATCGAGACGGTCAGCCGAACGCTGACCCGCCTCGCACGCGAGAAGACGATCCTGATCGTGCCCGACGGCGTGCGCCTGATGAACGCCGACCGCATGGCCGCGCTCGCCGGCAGCTGAACGGGATCGGCCGCCAGCTCTCTGCCTTCGGCGACGCGACGCGGGAAAGACCCGGAGGCGACCCGCAGCCGCCGCATTTCCCTGTTTCATGCAGCGGCGCCCCGCCGAAAGCCGGCTTCGGATATTCGGGCCGGGATGGCCCGCTCCGAGCTTCCGGGATCGTCAGCCCCGGCGACGGTGCGGAAGTTGCTTGCTCCCTCGTTTTTCCCTCCGGCTGCACGGAATCGGTACAGTTGAACAAGCTTACGACGCGCGTACGACATCTCCTGGCCCTGGTCGGCTGGTGCATGCTTCTCTTCATCGCCTTCGCAACCCTGGGCCCGATCGCCACGAGGCCTCATCTGGCGATGGCCGGGGTCGACCTGGAGCGTTTCCTCGCCTTCTTCTGTCTCGCCGGAACGCTCGGCCTCGCCTATCCGAGGCAGCGGATATGGATATTGCTCCTGGTCTGCGCGCTCGCCATCGGCCTCGAACTGGGCCAGTTGCTCGAAGCCGATCGGCACGGCCGTCCCTGGGATGCCTTGGTGAAGGTTCTCGGCGTTCTGTTCGGCATGGCCTCCGCCATGATCGTGGAGGACATGGCACGCTGGATGCGCGAGACGCGCGCACGCCGCGCGACCCGGACCTGAGGCGGAGCCGCACGCGAAGACGTGTGCCGGGTCGGCACGCCACCCTGCATTAACCGCAAATTAACGCACGCTACGGGCGCGGTATTACCCCCGTTGCACCATTCTGGAGCATGCCGGAGCGGCATGTCGCTTGCCACCCAACGACAGAGCGCGCCTCGCGGCGGCGGCCTGAGCCGACGCGAAGCGCCGGATGTCCGCCGACCGCTCTGGCCGGCGTATTGTGGAGCGATAGTCCGAATGACCGTGAACGAGATGCCCCACGCCGCGCTGGCGGCACCCGAGCCCCGGACCGGAGGCTCGCGCCATTGGCTCGGCCTCGTGATGGCCGTGGCCGATGCGGCCATCGTCTTCGCCGTCGCGGCCGTCGTAGCCTGCGCCTTCTACCTGCAGAACGCCGGAAGCTTTACCGGCCAGCGCAGCGTGCTTGAGCCGGCGACGATGCTCGCCGCGATCTTCGTTCTCGTGAACGTCCTGCGCGGCCGTTACGTGATCGGAAACTACCTCGTCTCGCGGGGGCAGATCGCAGCCGCCTTCTCCTCCTGGAACATCGGCATGGCGACGTTCCTCGCGATTCTCGTGCTGGCCGGCATCAGCGAGCGCTATTCGCGCCTCGCGCTCGTCGCGACCTATCTCATCGGCATTCCGGTGATCGGCCTCGCCCGCGGCGCGCTCGCCCGGGCCTTCTCGGCGGCCAGCCGGGCGGGCCGGATCGCGGCCGAGCGCATCTTCCTCATCGGCAGCGAAGCCGAGGTCATGGCGTTCTCGGAGCGGCACCAGCCCTGGAATCTCGGCTTCTCGGTCGTCGACGTCGCCTTCCTGCGCTCGCCCACGGGCCGGGAGAGCGAGGCGGAAGTTGCCGCCTCGCTGGAAGCGGACCTCGCCGCCGCCGTGGCGAACTGCCGGACCAAGCGGCCCGATTCCGTGTTCATCGCCCTGCCCTGGTCCGACCCCAGGCGCGTCGACGCCTGCATCGACGCCTTCATGAACCTGCCGGTCGCGATCCGCCTGACGCCCGGCCGGATCATGCAGCGCTTCGACACCGCCCGGATCGACCGCACGGGGCCGCTCGCCAGCCTGTGCCTGACGCGCCCGCCCCTGTCTCCGACCGAGATCGCGATGAAGCGCGCCTTCGACGTCACCGCCGCCTCCGCGATCCTGCTCATTTCCCTGCCGCTGCTGCTGCTGGTGGCGGCCATGATCCGGCTGGATTCCCCCGGCCCGGTGCTGTTCAGGCAGCGCCGCTACGGCTTCAATCGGCAGCCCTTCCGGATCTTCAAGTTCCGCACCATGACCGTGACGGATGACGGCCCCGTCATCGTCCAGGCGACGCGTGGCGACCCGCGCATCACGCGCCTCGGGCGCTTCCTGCGGCGCACGAATCTCGACGAGTTGCCTCAGCTCCTCAACGTCCTCGCCGGGGACATGTCGCTGGTCGGTCCGCGTCCTCACGCGCTCGCCCATGACCACGAATTCGAGCGCAAGATCGCCCTCTATGCCCGCCGCCACAACATGAAGCCCGGCATCACCGGCTGGGCGCAGGTCAACGGCCTGCGTGGCGAGACCGATACGGACGAGAAGATGGAGAAGCGCGTCGCCTTCGACCACTGGTATGTCGACAACTGGTCGTTCGGGCTCGATATCGTGATTCTTCTGCGCACCGTGCTGAGCCGCAAGGCGTTCGCGAACGCGGGCTGAGGCCGGGCCGGGGGCCGAATCAGGCGCGGGCGTCACCTCCGACGCGGCGACCGGGAGCACGGCGCCGCCAGGTCGGCAGGACGGCGCCTACCGCCCGCGCGGACTGGTTCCGCGCAGAGCCTGGCCGAGGACGATCCTCAGCAGACCTCCGCCATCGGCGGCGGACCTCAGGAAGCGCGGCAGGGCGAACCGCCTGCCGACACGCGGCCGGTCGACCGCCCGCAGATGGCGGCAGAAGCCGCCGGGCAGGTTGACCAGGGCCGAGCCCGGCAGATCGGAGGCGTGATCGCGCGCGAAACGCAGGAAATCGCGGCGCGGCATGTCCACGATCACCGTGTCGGGACGCGATCCCGCGATATGCGCCACGATCTCGCGGCTGGCGGGGCCATCGAAATCGGCATCGCAGATGCCGGCGAGCCTCAACTCGGGGAAGCCCTTGGCGACGACCTCGCGCAGCCGATAGATCTCGCGCTGCTCGCTGCCGAACAGAAAGACGGAGCGCCTCGCGCCCTGACACTCCGCGAGGATCGCCGCGAGTTCGTTCGCCGCCCGCCCCCCGGTCGATCCACTCGCGTTTCCGATCTGTGGCATGCGGTCTTGCAAGGCGATGTCCGTTCAGGGTGCTGCAGGCGACGCTTGCGCGCCCGTCGTAAGGCCGGCCATGTCCGCATCAAGGCGACCATGACGTTCGCCCGACCCGCGTCGACCCTATTCGCTAAAATTTTAACGAAGTTGCCAATGCCGTCAAATGCCGTCGCGCCTCGGCTCCGGCAGATCCCGCCTTGCCGTCCCGCAACCTCGCGCATCGGCGCGACGACGGCCACTGGGTAAAACGAGGTAAAGGCAAAGGCCGATGCCAAGGCTGGGCCCGATGTCCCCTCGCCGGCGAGCTAGCCTGCCGCCACCGCAAGGCCCTTCCAGAGCAGCATGGCGGTCCAACCGGACCAGGCCAACAAAGCTGCCACCCCACAGACGGCGATGGCGACGATCAGATGCCGTCCCAGCCTGCCAGCCATCCCCGCCCGCGGGTGCTGGGGCCGGTTGTCGTTGGCTGCCTTGAGGACTGCGGGCCCAAAGCCTCTGCCGGCCCGCCGCTCGACTCTGGATACCCGCACGGACTGCAATGTCGCGTCGCTCATGATTAGCAAAGGGTGAAGACGGGAACGACTTTACGCTGATCGCGCAGGCAAGAAAAGCGGGGTCTCCGGCTTCGCCGGGCACGGAAGGGCGGGGCGTCCTCGGTCAATCCCACCCGCTGCGCTGGATCACATAGGCCGCGACGGCGAAGATCAGGCCCGCGAAGATGCGGTTGAGCGCCGTCTTGTGAGCCGCCAGCCTCGTCGCCAGCAGCATGCCCCCGATTCCGCCGATCAGCCCGCCCGCGATGAATTCGGCCGCGAGAACCCAGTCGACGAGGCCGGCGCCGGCGTAGTTGAGGGCGGTCGCCAGTCCGAACGTGCCGACAGCGAGCAGCGAGGAGCCGATGGCGTTGATCGTCGGCATCCCGGTCGCGAAGATCAGCCCCGGCACGATCAGGAAGCCGCCGCCGATGCCGAAGAAGCCGGAAGCCGCGCCGGAAACGATCGCCACCGCCGCCGTGACGAGGCACATGCGCCGGTCGACCGGCCGCTCCGGCCCGGCCGAGGCCCGGCGTGGCCGCAGCATCAGCACCCCGACGACCACCATCACCAGCCCGAAGAGCAGCAGCAGCCGCTTGCCGTCGACCAGCAGGCCGAGGCTCGAGCCGAGCAGGGCACCGAGGGTTCCGACGAGGGCGAAGACGATGGCGCAGCGCCACCAGACATGGCCCTTGCGGGCATGGCCCAGCAGATTCGCATAGGCGTTCAGGGAGACGGCGAGCGCGCTCGTTCCGATCGCGACATGCGGGTTCGCCACGCCGACCACATAGAGCAGGAGCGGCGTGGCGAGGATGGAGCCCCCGCCGCCGACGAGCCCGAGCGTGAACCCGACGAGCCCGCCGGACGCCACGGCCTGGGCGAGGCTCGCCAGCGTCACGGCAGCCTCCCCGCGAGCAGCCTGTCATGCAGGATCATGCCCCCGGCCATGGCCGCCACGAAGAGAAAGACCGGCGCCAGCCCCATCGACAGCGCCGACACCGCCGGCCCCGGGCAGAAGCCGGCGAGGCCCCAGCCGGCGCCGAAGATCGCCGAGCCCAGGATGAGCCGCCCGTCGATCGCGCTCTTGCCCGGCAGATGGAACTGGTCGTCGAGCAGCGGCTTGCGGAGCCGCCTCTGGAGCATCACGCCCGGGATCGCGACGACGACCGCCCCGCCGAGCACGAACATCAGGCTCGGGTCCCAATGGCCGCTCGCCACATCGAGAAAGCCGAGCACGCGGGCGGGGTCGACCATCCCGGAGAGCGACAGGCCGAAGCCGAAGAGCGCCCCGGCCAGCAGGGAGACGACGAGGCGCGGAAAGGCTTGTCCGGTCATGTCAGGCGTCCCATGACGGTCGCCACGAGGACACCGGCGACGAGGAAGGTCGCGGTCGCGGCGAAGGAGCGCTTCGAGAAGCGGGCGAGGCCGAGGATGCCGTGCCCGGAGGTGCAGCCGGAGCCCATGCGCGTGCCGATACCGACCATCAGCCCCGCGACGAGGATGGTGGGCCAGGACGCGGCGATGGTCACCGCCGGGAAGCCGCCGAAGACGGCTGCGTAGATCACGGGCCCGAGCACGAGCCCGAGGACGAAGGCCGCGTTGACCGGCACCTGGCTGCCGCCGAGCAACCGCCCGACGATGCCGCTGATGCCGGCGATGCGGCCGTTGAGCAGCAGCAGGAGCACGGCGGCGAGGCCGAGCAGCATGCCGCCGAGGAGAGAAGGCCAGTACGGGGTCATGTCCGGTCCTCCTGGGCGCAGAAGATCGCGTAGAGCGCCTCGATCAGGCGCGCCGCCTTCGCTTCCGTCAGCCGGTAGAAGATCTGCGTGGCCTCGCGGCGCGTCTCGACGACGCCCGCCTCGCGCAGCACGCCGAGTTGCTGGGAGAGGTTCGGCTGGCGGATACCGAGCTTCTCCTCCAGCTCCCCGACCGAATACTCACCCTCCGCCAGCGTGCAGGCGAGCATCAGCCGCGCCGGATGTGCCAGCGTCTTGAGCAGGGCCGCGGCCTCGCCGGCGCGGGCCTCCATCTCCGCGGGCGGCATGGAGCGCGACAGGGTTGCGTCTTTCGTCACCATGCCGCTCCCTCCAGCGCGTCCAGCGGGAATTTGAGATAGCGCCTCCCGTTCGCCTCGGGCTCCGGAAGCCGGCCGCCGCGCACATTCACCTGCAGGGCATGCAGGATCAGCTTCGGCATGGGCAGGGTCCGGTCGCGCGCCTCGCGCAGGGCAACGAAGCGCGCCTCGTCCATCCCGGCCAGATGCGGATTGGCGCGCTTCTGCTCGCCGACCGTGCTCTGCCATTTCGGATGGCGCCCGCCCGGCTGATAGTCATGGCCGGTGAAGAGCCGCGTCTCGTCGGGAAGCGCCAGGATCTCCTGGATGGAGGCCCACAACGCCTTGGCGCTGCCGCCGGGGAAATCCGCCCGCGCCGTTCCGGAATCCGGCATGAAGATCGTGTCGTGGACGAAGGCCGCATCGCCGATGACATAGGTCACGGAGGCCAGCGTATGGCCGGGCGAGAACAGCACCCTCCCTTTTAGCGAACCGACCTCGAACATGTCGCCGGCGGCGAACAGCCGGTCCCATTGCGAGCCGTCGGTCTTCAGCTCCTTCCAGTTGTAGATGCCCTTCCACAGCCCCTGGACCTCGGTGACATGCGCGCCGATCGCGGTCGGAGCGCCCGTCTTCTGCTTCAGGTAGTGGGCGGCCGAAAAATGGTCGGCATGGGGATGAGTGTCGAGAATCCACGCGACCGTCAGCCCCTGCTCCCGGACATAGGCGAGCAATTCATCGGCGTGGGTGGTCGCGGTCGCGCCGGACTTCTCGTCGAAGTCGAGGACCGGGTCGATGATGGCGCAGCACTTCGTCGACGGGTCGGAGACGACGTACTGGACGCTCCAGGTCCGCGCATCGAAGAAGCCTTTGACCACGGGCACGCGCCCGGCTTCCCGCTCAAGCCAGCGCGAGGCACCGGAGAGGTCGAGGTCGTGGCTCGCGCCGAGGGCGACCATCTCCTCCGGCGTCATGCGCCCGTCGAGCACCTCGCCGAGCGCATACAGCATGAGGGCGCGCGCGCCGCTCCGGCAATGGGCCAGCACCGGCCCCTCCACCGCAGCCCGCGCCTTCTGGAAGGCGCGGATGTCCGGCTCGGTGATGGACGTCCCCGTCACCGGCACGAAGTGGTAGGCCAGGCCCGCATCCTCGCTCAGCCGCTTCTCGGCGGCATTGCCGAGTTGGCCCGGCTCCTCGCCGTCCGGCCGGGCATTGACGACGCCGCGATAGCCGGCCGCGGCGAAATCGGCGAAGTCCTCCGCATCCGGCTGGGGCGCCACGGCGAAGCCTTCGGTGATCCTCACGGGTTTCATGACGCGATCCTCTCGCTCAGTAATTATATATTTTTATATAATGCATATTTGCAGAATACAAGAGCAGCCGACGACCGGCACCGCCTGCGCGGCGGGATCCTCATGGGGGATATGGCGGTGCGGACGCGATGGCGCTAGCGATGGCGCCGAGGCTGGACGAAACGGCGGAGAGACGATGAGCATTCGCGGGCAATTGACGGAGCGGTTCTTCCGCTACGTGGCGATCGAGAGTCAGAGCGACGCCAAGGCGACGACCCTGCCGAGCACGCCGGGCCAGCAGCGGCTGGCCGAGCTACTCGCGGAGGAACTGCGCGGGCTCGGCCTCGACGACGTCGTCGTCGACGACCACGCGACGGTCACCGCGCTGAAGCGCGGCACCCGGCCCGGCGCGCCGAGGATCGGCTTCATCGCCCATCTCGACACGGTCGATTCGGGGCTCTCGCCCGTCATCCACCCGCAGATCCTGCGCTTCGAAGGCGAGGATCTGTGCCTGAACCGCGAGCAGGACATCTGGCTGCGCGTGGCCGAGCATCCCGAGATCGCGCCCTGGACCGGAAGCGACATCATCCTGAGCGACGGAACGAGCGTGCTCGGTGCCGACAACAAGGCCGCGGTCGCGATCGTCATGACGCTGCTCGCGACCCTGGGCCCCGACGACGCCCATGGCGACATCCTCGTCGCCTTCGTGCCCGACGAGGAGATCGGCCTGCGCGGCGCCAAGGCGCTCGACCTCACCCGCTTCGCTTGCGACTTCGCCTATACGATCGATTCCTGCGAGCTCGGCGAGGTGGTGATCGAGAACTTCAACGCCGCCGCCGGGGAGATCGTCTTCACCGGCGTCGCGGCGCATCCGATGTCGGCCAAGGGCGTCATGGTGAACCCGCTGCTGATGGCGCACGACTTCATCGCCGCCTTCGACCGCGCCGAGACGCCGGAGCGCACGGACGGTCGCGAGGGCTATTTCTGGTTCCACGACATCGTCGCCAATCCCGGGCAGGCCCGGCTGAAGGTCATGATCCGCGACTTCGACCGGGACAGCTTCGCGCGCCGGAAGCAGCGCCTGGGCGAGGTCGCCGAGACGATCGCGGCCCGCTATCCGTCGGGCCGCGTCGAGTGTCGGGTGACCGACACCTATGGAAACATCCACGACAGCCTCGGCGACGACCGCCGCCCGGTCGATCTGCTGTTCGCGGCACTGGAAGCGCTGCAGATCAGGCCGAAGGTGATTCCGATGCGCGGCGGCACGGATGGCGCGGCGCTTTCGGCCCGGGGATTGCCGACGCCGAACTTCTTCACCGGCGCCTACAATTTCCACTCCCGTTTCGAGTTCCTGCCCGTCCCCGCCTTCGAGACATCATTCGAGGTCGCGCGGATGATCTGCGCTCTGGCGGCCCGTTAGAGCATCGGCCCGAAAAGTGGATCGCGGTTTTCGGGAAAGCCGATGCTGAAGGAAGGAGCGGGAGCATCGGACGGAAGACGGTATTCGGTCGATGCTCTATGCTGATTTTGCCCGGAAACACGTCGTCATCCCGGGCTTGACCCGGGATCCATCATGGAGCGCAGCGCCCTTCGATGGATTCCGGATCGGCG
>QFQY01000017.1 GCA_003248805.1 Chelatococcus sp.
AAGCTCGCAAGGAATTACCTAGCTTCGCTTTGCCTCGCCGCCCTCGTCTCATGCTGGCTGCGTTGAGTCTCGAACCTAGGGCATCGGCCTGAAAAGTGGAGCGCGGTTTTCGGAAAAGCCGATGCCGGAACAAGAAGTTAGATCATCGGACCGAGTACGATATTCGGTCCGATGAGCTAGAGCCCGTTCAGAGCGGCCCGCGCCGGTGGCCTGCGCAAGGGTGCAGGCTCAATAGGGCCGGCGCAGATGCGGCCCCGTATTGGTATCCACCACGGCGGGACGCGAGGCATCCACCGGCTTGTCCCAGCCTCCGCCCAGCGCCTTGTTCAGGGCGATGAAGTAGGTCGTCGCCTGGACGCGGCTCTGCAGCAGCGCATCCTCCGCGCTGTAGAGCGAGCGTTCCGCGTCCAGCACGTCGAGGAAGCTCGCCGAGCCCGACTGGTAGAGCGAGCGGGACAGCCGCGCCGCCTCGCCATAGGAGGTCGCCGAGGACTGGAGCTTGCCGGTGCGGATGCGCTCCTGCGACAGGCCGACCAGCGCGTTCTCGACATCCTGCATCGCGGTCAGCACCGAGAGCCTGAAGGCGGCATCGGACTGGTCGCGCTGCGCCTGCGCCACCTCGACCGCGGCCCGCAACTCGCCGCCGTTGAAGATCGGCACGCTCAGGCTCGGCCCGAAGGACCAGCTGATCGAGGAGTTCTTGGCGAGGTCGCCCGATTTCAGCGCCGAGGTGCGCAGGTTCCCGGTGAGGCTGATCGAGGGATAGAGCGCGGCCTCGGCCTGGCCGATCTTGGCGGTCTGCTGCGCGAGCTGGCGCTCGGCCCGGCGGACGTCCGGCCGGTTGCGCAGGACATCGGCCGGCATTCCGGCGGGCGGAGTGCTCCGCGCGGCCGGGATCGGGCCGCCACGCGCCAGCCGCGAGGCCAGGGTTGCCGGCGGCTGGCCGAGCAGGATGCCGAGCTGGTGCAGGCTGGCGGCATAGGCCGTTTCCAGCGACGGAATCGCGGCTTCGGTCGAGGCGGCCTGAGCCGTGGCGCGGGCGACGTCGACCGCCGAGGCGGAGCCGGCATTGAACCGGGTGCGCGTCAACGCCTCCGTCTCGCGCTGCGACGCGGCGGTGCGTTTGGCCAGCGCGACGCGGGCCTGGTAGCCGCGCGCCTCGGCATAGGTCGAGGTCACGTCTCCGACGAGCGTCAGCAGGACCGCGCGCAGGTCTTCGTCAGCGGCATCGACGCCATAGGTGGAGGCCTCGACGTTGCGGTAGTTCGCGCCGAACAGGTCGAGCTCCCAGCTCGCGTCGAAGCCGGCGACGTAGCTGTTGTAGGTCGTGTTGCTAATATCGGTCGCGGTGCCGCCCGCGGAGTTGGCGCTGGAGCGCGCGCGGGTGAAGGAGCCGCTGCCGTCGAGCAGGGGCAGGAGCGCACCGATGGCCTGGCGGCGGCTGGCGCGCGCCTCGCGGATGCGGGCCTTGGCCGAGGCGACGTCGAGATTGCCCTCGACCGCCTCCGCGACGAGGCCGTCGAGCGTCCGGTCGCCGAACTTCTTCCACCACTGCGACAGCTGCTTCGGCTGCAGGGGCTTGGCCGTCTTCGGCGCATTGCCCCATCGCCCCGGCAGGGAAACCCCGGGCGTCTCGTAGTCGGGACCGACGGCGCAGGCCGCGAGCCCGAGCGCCGGCAGCAGCAGGCAGAGCCGGAGGGCCGTGCCGAAGCGATGTGAGCGCCCGGCGGCGGGAGAGCTGGACGACATCGGGCGGTCTCGAAGGTGGAGAAGGGACGCGCTCATCAGTGGCTCGCCGCCTCCGCCGCGGGAGATGCGGCATGGCCGCGCAGACGCCGGACGACCCGGCAAACCGAAACGTAGAGAAGCGGGACGAAGAAGATTCCGACAAGGGTCGACGCGATCATGCCGCCCATGACGCCGATGCCGATCGAATTCTGGCTGCCGGAGCCGGCGCCGGTGGCGACGGCCAGCGGCAGCACGCCGAGCACGAAGGCGAAGGAGGTCATCAGGATGGGCCGCAGGCGCTGGCGCGCGGCTTCGAGCGTCGCCTCGATCAACCCCTTGCCCGCCGCCTCCTGCTCGATGGCGAACTCAACGATGAGGATGGCGTTCTTGGCGGCCAGTCCGATGGTGGTGAGCAGGCCGACCTTGAAATAGACGTCGTTGGTCTGGCCGAACAGCGTCGCCGCCAGCAAGGCGCCGAAGATGCCGATCGGGACCGACAGCAACACCGCGAAGGGGATCGACCAGCTCTCGTAGAGCGCCGCTAGGCAGAGGAAGACGACGAGCATCGAGAGCGCGTAGAGCGCCGTCGCCTGGCTGCCGGACAGCCGCTCCTGATAGGACAGGCCGGTCCATTCATGGCCGTAGCCGCCGGGGAGCTGCTTCATCAGCGCGTCGATCTCGTCCATCGCCGCGCCCGAGCTCATGCCCACCGCCGCCGCGCCCTGGATTTCGACCGCGCTGGCGCCGTTGTAGCGCTCCAGCCGGGGCGAGCCATAGGTCCAGCGGCCGCTGGAGAAGGCCGAGAAGGGGACCATCGAGCCGCCCGCATTGCGGACATACCAGCGCCCCACGTCCTCGGGCTGCATCCGGAACGGCGCGTCCGACTGCACATAGACCGATTTCACGCGGCCGCGGTCGATGAAGTCGTTGACATAGGCCGAGCCCCAGGCGGCGGACAGCGTGGTGTTGACGTCCCCCAGAGAGAGCGTCAGCGCGCTCGCCTTGTCCTGGTCGATCTCGACCGAATATTGCGGCGTGTCTTCCTGCCCGTTCGGGCGCGTGCCGGTCAGGATCGGGCTCTTGGCCGCGAGTCCCAGCAGCTGGTTGCGGGCCTCCATCAGCTTGGCGTGGCCGGCTCCCGTGATGTCCTGCAGATAGAAGTCGAAGCCGGAGGAGTTGCCGAAGCCCTGGATCGACGGCGGCGCGAGCGCGAAGGCGACACCGTCCTTGATCTTCCGGAAGGCGCCCATCGCGCGCCCGGCGACGGCCTGCGCCGTCGCCTGCTTGCCGACGCGGTCCGCGAAGGGCTTCAGCCGCACGAAGGCGATGCCGACATTCTGGCCCTGTCCGCTGAAGCTGAAGCCGGCCACGGTCAGGACGCCTTCGACGAGATCCTTCTCCTCGCCCAGGAAGTGCTCGCGAACCTCGTCGAGGACCTTCAGCGTACGGTCCTGCGTGGCGCCGACGGGGAGCTGGACGATGGTGAACAGCACGCCCTGGTCCTCGTCGGGCAGGAACGAGTTCGGCAGCCGCATGAACAGATAGCCCATCCCGCCGCTGATCAGCAGGAAGACCAGCATGAAGCGCAGGGGGCGCGCGATCATGCCTGAGACGCCGCCGCGATAGGCCTCGGTGGCGCGCTCGAAATTGCGGTTGAACCAGCCGAAGGGGCCGCGCTTGGCGGCATGGTCGCCCGCCGGCTTCAGGATGGTGGCGCAGAGCGCCGGCGTCAGAACGAGCGCGACGACGACGGAGAGGATCATCGCGGTGACGATCGTCACCGAGAACTGGCGATAGATCACGCCGACCGAGCCGCCGAAGAAGGCCATCGGCACGAACACCGCCGACAGCACGGTGGCGATGCCGACCAGCGCGCCCGTGATCTCGCCCATCGACTTGATCGTCGCGTCCTTCGGGGAGAGCTTCTCCTCCTGCATCACGCGCTCGACGTTCTCGACGACGACGATCGCGTCGTCGACGAGCAGGCCGATGGCGAGCACCATCGCGAACATGGTCAGCGTGTTGACGGAATAACCGGCGATGGCGAGCACGCCGAAGGTGCCGAGCAGCACGACCGGAACCGCGAGCATCGGGATCAGCGTCGCCCGGATGTTCTGCAGGAAGACGTACATCACCACGAAGACGAGCAGGATCGCCTCGAACAGGGTGTGCACGACCTTCTCGATCGAGAGCTGGACGAAGGGCGTGGTGTCGTAGGGATAGACGACCTCGACACCCTCCGGCAGCGTCTGCTTCAGCCGCTCGATCGTGGACTTGACCGCCGCGGCGGTGTTGAGGGCGTTCGCGCCCGTGGCGAGGCTGATCGCGAGGCCCGTGGTCGGCTTGCCGTTGTAGAAGGTGACGGTGTCGTAGCTCTTGGCGCCGAGCTCGACGCGAGCGACGTCGTTGATGCGGACGATCGAGCCGGACGGGCCGCTCTTCAGGATGATGTTCTCGAACTGGGTGGTCGTCTGGAGGCGGCTGAGCGCCGTCACGGTCGCGTTGAGCTGCTGGCCCTTGCTCTGGGGCAGTCCGCCGAGCTGGCCGGCCGAGATCTGGACGTTCTGCGCCTGGATCGCGCCGATCACGTCGCTCGGCATGAGCGCGTATTTCTGCAGCTTGTCCGGATCGAGCCAGATGCGCATGGCGTAGCCGGAGCCGAAGAGCTGTGTCGAGCCCACGCCCTCGACCCGCTTGAGCGTGTCGTTCAGGGTCGAATCGACGTAGTCGGCGAGGTCGGTCGTCGACAGCCGGCCGTCCGTCGACACGAAGGCAGCGACCATGAGGAAGCCGGTCGCGGATTTGGCGACGGTGATGCCGGTGCTCTGCACCGTCTGCGGCAACTGCGCCGTGACGAGCTGCAGCTTGTTCTGCACCTGCATCTGCGCGACGTCCGCATTCGCCGCATTGGTGAAGGTCAGCGTGATCGTGGCGTTGCCCGTCGAGGTCGACGTCGCCGTCATGTATTGCAGGTTGTCGACGCCCGTCATGCCCTGCTCGATGACCTTCGTCACCGAGTTCTCGACCGTCTGCGCGTCGGCGCCTGGATAGTTCGCAGTTATCTGGATCGTCGTCGGCGCGATCTGCGGATACTGCGAGACCGGCAGGGTCCGCAGCGCCAGCAGGCCGCCCAGCATGATGACGATGGCAACGACCCAGGCGAAGATCGGGCGTTCGATGAAGAAGCGTGAGAGCATGCGTCAGTTCTTCGTCGCGGGGGCGGCCCCGGCGGGCGCCTGGCCACTCGACGCCTTGATCTCGCCGGTCGCCTCGTCGACCGTGACCTCGTTGGCGGTGACGACCTGTCCCGGCCGCACGAGCTGGCCGCCCTCGACGACGATGCGGTCACCGTCGGCGATGCCCCTCTCCACCAGCCAGCTGTTGCCGATGGAGCGGCTGGTCTGGATCACGCGCTCCTCGACCTTGCCATCCTTGCCGACGAACTTCGCCGTGGCCTCGCCCTTGGTGTTGCGGCCGACGGCACGCTGCGGCAGCAGGAAGCTGTCCTGCGCGATCCCTTCCTGGACGACCGCGCGCACGAACATGCCGGGCAGCAGCAGGCGGTCTGGATTGGGGAACTCGGCCCGGACCGTGAAAGTGCCGGTGGTCTGGTCGACATTGGCCTCGGCGAACTCGATGCGGCCCGTCTGGTTGTAGTCCGCCCCGATGTCCAGCTTCAGCCGCACCGCCACATTCGTGCCGCTGAGCTTCAGGCGCCCTTCAGCGACGCCCTTGCGGAACTTCAGCAGGTTGGTGCTGGACTGGATGACGTCGACATTGATCGGATCGAGCTTGCGGATCGTGGTCAGCGCCGTCGTCTGGTTCGCGGTGACGAGCGCGCCGGGCGTCAGGGTCGACTGGTCGACGCGGCCGCCGATCGGTGCCGTGACCTTGGTGTAGGCCAGATTGATCCGCGCCGTCTCGACGCTCGCCTTCGCCGAGGCGACATCCGCCTGGGACTGGGCGAGGGCCGCGGCGGCGTCGTCATAGTCCTGCTTGCTGACGGCGTTCTGGCGGATCAGGTCGCGGTAGCGGTCGAGCTTGGCCTGGGCGCTGGGAACCGCGGCCTCGGCGCGGCTCTGGGCGGCGATCGCGCTGTCGAGCGACGCCTGATAGGGAGCCGGGTCGATCTCGTAGAGCACCGTGCCGGCGTCGACCTCGCTGCCCTCGCGGAACAGGCGCGACTTGATGATGCCGCTGACCTGCGGCCGGACCTCGGCTACCAGGCTCGCGGAGACGCGGCCTGGCAGCTCGGCGGTGATCGCCACCGGTTGGGGATGCAGCACGACGACGCTGACCTGAGCCTGCGGCTGGGGCGGCGGAGCCGCCGCCTGCTCGCGCTGGCAGCCGGCCAGCGCAGCGGCGCCGAGCAGGAGAAGACCCGGCAGAAGCCTTCCCGGGCGATGTTCGATCCGCAGAATCGGCACGGTCATACCTTATTAGGAAACTCGAAGGTTTCCTTAATGCTTGCGTTCGGCGCCTGTCAATCGCATGAACTGTATCCGGGGGTGTCTGGCGATGGACAACGAGCGACCTGGACAGGCCGGCGGCGGCATGGGCTCGCGGACGCGCGGCCGGCCGAAGCAGAGTTCGGACGAGGCCCAGCGCGAGAGGATCGTCGCGGGCGCCCGCGATCTTTTTCTCGAGATCGGCTACGCGGCGACGACGATGGACATGGTCGCCACCCGCTGCGGCGTGTCGAAGCGCACGCTCTATCGGCTGTTTCCGGCCAAGCTCGGGCTTTTCCAGGCGATGGTCGCCGATCATCGCCGCTCGATGCTGGCCTTGCCGCGTCCCGAGGACGACCTGCCGCTCGATGCCGCGCTGGCGGCGATCTTTCGGCTCGACAGCGGCGAAGCGGTCAATCGCGCGCGGCTCGCCTTCATCAGGCTGGTTACGACGGAGGGAGAGCGTTCGCCGGACCTGCGCGAGGCCGTGATGTCGGAGGCGGCGCTGCCCTCGCTGAACATGCTCGCGGACTGGATCGCGCAGCAGCGGGAGCGGGGCCGCATCGAGGTCCCGGACGCGCGCGCGGCGGCGCGGATGCTGATGGACATGGCCTTCGGCGGATTCGTGGAGCGCTTGCCGGAAGACCGCCTGCGCACGGTCGATGACAGCGTGCTGCATGCCCGGCGGGCCATCGCCGTGTTCCTCCACGGCGTCATGCCGGGGCAGGGCGCCATGCCGGGGCGTCGGCGTTGAACGGACGGGCAGACGATTCGGGCGCCCCGTCGCCACGCGCCTATGCCCTGACGATCTGGGCGATCGCCCTCGGCATCCTCGTCCAGGCGGTGGCGACCGTCGTCTGGGCCCTGTCGGCCGGCAACGCCCAGCTTTTCAAGGATGGGGTCGACTGGGTCTACGACGTCGCCCTCTATGGCGTCGCTGCGCTGGTCTTCGGCCATGGCGAGCGGGCGGAGCGGCTGGCCGCGATGGCGATCGGCGCGGTGATGGCGGTCGCGGGCCTGCACACGCTCTGGGACCTCCGCGACAAGATCGCGAATCCACGCCCGATCGAGATCTGGACGCTGGGCTTCTCGGCTGCGAGCGCAGTCGTCATCGCCATCCTCGTCGTCGCTGCGCTTTGGCGCTTTCGGGGCTCCGCCAATCCGGTCATCCGCGCGACCTGGCTGTCCAGCCGCAACGATCTCGTCTCGACCACCGGCTTCGCGCTTCTGGGGCTCGCCGCCCGCGTCGCGCCGATGCGCTGGCCCGAATATCTGTTCGATCTCCTCGTCGCCGGCCTCTGCTTCCAGGCGACATGGGCGGTCGCGCGTTCTCTGCGCGCAGCCGGGGACGCCTGAGCCGCGCGAGAAATCCTGACGACCGGCTGTGCGCAACAAGGCGGCGACAGGCCGGGCTGGCGGGCTATAACTGCGGGAAGAGCCCAAGATGCTTCAGGACGCCGCCCGAGGACGCTGCCCGATGTCGATCTCTGCCAAGCTGCCCTCCATCCTCATCGCCAATCGCGGCGAGATCGCCTGCCGGATCATCCGGACGGCGCGCCGGCTCGGCCTGAGGACCATCGCGGTCCATTCGGACGCCGACGCCGAGGCGCTCTTCGTGCAGATGGCGGACGAGGCCTGGCGCATCGGCCCGGCGCCGGCCCGCGAGAGCTATCTCGACGCGCAGACCATCCTCGCCGTCGCGAAGGAGAGTGGGGCGGCATGCATCCACCCCGGCTACGGCTTCCTGTCGGAGAATGCGGATTTCGCCGAGGCCTGCGCGGCCGCCGGCATCGTCTTCGTCGGCCCGCCCGCCTCGGCGATCCGGGCCATGGGCCTGAAGGACGCCGCCAAGGCGCTGGCCGAGACGGCGGGCGTGCCCGTAGTGCCGGGCTATCACGGCGCCGCGCAGGACGTTGCCCTCCTGGCCGGCGAGGCGGACCGAATCGGCTATCCGGTGCTGATCAAGGCCGTCGCCGGCGGTGGCGGCAAGGGCATGAAGAAGGTCGAACGGCCGGAGGATTTCGCCGAGGCGCTGGCGAGCGCGCAACGCGAGGCCCGGAACGCCTTCGGCGACGAGCGCGTTCTGGTCGAGAAATATGTGCTCAGCCCGCGCCATGTCGAGATCCAGGTCTTCGCGGACGCGCATGGCAACGTCGTCCATCTCTACGAGCGCGACTGCTCGCTCCAGCGCCGCCATCAGAAGGTGATCGAGGAGGCGCCGGCGCCGGGCATGAGCGAAGCGGTCCGTGCGGCGATGGGCAAGGCCGCGACGGAGGCGGCGCGCGCGGTCGGCTATGTCGGCGCGGGGACGGTGGAGTTCATCGCGGACGGGCGCGAGGGCCTGCGCGAGGACCGCTTCTATTTCATGGAGATGAATACGCGGCTGCAGGTCGAGCATCCGGTGACGGAGGCCATCACCGGGCTCGACCTCGTGGAGCTCCAGCTCCGCGTCGCCGCGGGCGAGCCGCTCGGCTTCGCGCAGGCCGACGTCGTGGCCCGGGGCCACGCCGTCGAAGCGCGGCTCTATGCGGAGGATCCCGAAAAGGGCTTCCTGCCTTCGACCGGCCGGCTCTGGGCCCTGCAGTTCCCTGAGGGCGAGGGGCTTCGCATCGATACCGGCGTCGTCGCGGGAGACGCGGTCACCCCCTTCTACGACCCGATGATCGCCAAGGTCATCG
Source organism: Chelatococcus sp. (assembly GCA_003248805.1). GTDB lineage: Bacteria > Pseudomonadota > Alphaproteobacteria > Rhizobiales > Beijerinckiaceae > Allobosea. Next base: position 8,855 of record QFQY01000017.1, read on the forward strand.
CCCATGGCGCGACCCGGGACGAGGCGCTCGACCGGCTGGCGGCCGCGCTGGGCGAGACGATCGTCGCCGGCCCGCGCACCAACCTCGCCTTTCTCAAGGCGCTGGCCGAGGCGGAGGGCTTCCGGACGGGGCCGTTCGACACCGGCTTCATCGAGCGCAACATCGCGGCGCTCGGAGCCGAACAGCAACCGCTCGACGCCGCCTCCGTCGCCGCGGCGGCGCTTCAACTCGAGGAGGAACGGCAGCTCGCCGGCGTCATGCAGGCGGCTGAACGGGTCGATGGCGAGGCGCGTTCCCCCTGGCTTGTCGCCGACGCCTTCTCGCTGATGCCGCGCCTGCCGCTCGGCCTGCCGCTGCTGGTCGATGGCGAGCGTGTCGAGGCGCGGATCGAGTGGCACGGCGAGGGCGCGCGCGTCAGCCTGCCCGGCCACGATCTCGCGGAGGGCGAGCACGAGGTCGTTCTCGTCGAGGGCGAGACCGGGACCTGGCTCGCACTGCATCGCGGCCGGCAGACCGCGGTCTCCCTGTTCGACCCGTTCTCGGTCGATCTCGACGCGGCGGCGGGCTCGGGCGGCGTCGTCAAGGCGCCGATGCACGGCAAGCTCGTGGCGCTCTTCGTCACGCCCGGCGAGACCGTGGCGAAGGGCCAGCGGCTCGCCATCGTCGAGGCGATGAAGATGGAGCATGTGCTCACCGCGCCGCGCGACGGCACCGTCGCGGAGGTGGCGGGCGAGCCCGGCACGCAGGTCGCGGAAGGCGCGAAGGTGGTGGTGCTGGGCGAATAGAGCATCGGCCCGAAAAGCGGAGCGCGGTTTTCGGGAAAGCCGATGCGAAATCGAGGGCCTAGAGGATCGGCCCGAAGACGATGCCCGGTCCGAGCCTCTAGCCGGCGCGGCCGGTCAGTCTCCGACCATCCGGTTGCGTCCCAGCAAAGGGTACTGCTCCACCTCGTAGATCTGGCCGGACACCGGCGCGCTGTCGTCCGAGAGCCAGAAGGCGGCATGGGCGGCGATCTCGGCCGGCTGCATGATCCGCCCGGTCGGAGCGAAGATCGCCGGAACATGGGTCTCCCAGCCCGGCTCGCGTCCATGCTTGCGCTGGGTCGCGTCCTCGTTGGGGGTGAAGGTCCAGCCGACATTGAGCGCGTTGACGCGAATGCGGTCCTGGCCGAGCGCATCGGCGAGGTTGCGCGTCATCGTCACCAGCGCGGCCTTCGACATCGAATAGACGGTGAGGTCCGGCTGGCCGCACCAGGCGTTGATCGAGGCGATGTTGACGATGGCGCCGCCCGAGCCCTGCCTGCGGAAGGCGCGGATCGCGGCCTCGGCCAGGAGCAGGGGCGCGCGCGCATTCACGGCGAAGACATGGTCGAAGAAGGCGGCCGTCGTCTCGCCGATGACCCCGCGCGGATAGATGCCGGCATTGTTGACCAGCCCGTCGATGCGTCCGAAGGCCGAGACCGTGGCGTCGACGACGGCCTGTGCCGTGGCGGGGTCGGCGAGGTCTCCGGCGATGGCGGGCTCGCCGGGGGCCGTCGCGGCGGCGAGCTCCGTCTCGTCGCGCCCGTGGATCATCACCTGCGCGCCCTCGTCGCGCAGGCGCTCGGCCATGGCGTGGCCGATCCCGTGCGTCGAGCCGGTGACCAGAATGACCTTGCCGAACAAGCCGCGCATCGAGATCGTCCTCCCTTCGGCGGCTGCGCCGCTCTCGGATCGTTCGCGGCGCGGACGGTGGAGCGAAACGGCCCCGCTTGTCCATCTGTGGAGAGTCGCATCCGCCATGCTGGCACGCCCGCAGCCCGCACGGTAAGTTGCCGGCCATGCCTCTGCACATCCTCAAGCTCTGCGTCGGCGCGGAATCGATCTCCGATCTGGAGGAGTGGATCGAGGAGCGCATGACGATGGAGCGGCGGCTGGGCCGGCCGGAGGAGCAGACGCACACGACCCGGATGGTGCCCAAGCGCGTCGAGGAGATCGTGAACGGCGGCTCGCTCTACTGGGTGATCAAGGGGCAGGTCTCGGCCCGCCAGCGCATCACCGCGATTCGTCCCTTTACCGATCAGGACGGGATCGGCCGCTGCCATCTCGTGCTGGAGCCGGTCGTCGTGCCGGTCGAGCCGCGCCCGTGCCGGCCGTTCCAGGGCTGGCGCTATCTGCAGGACAAGGACGTGCCGGCGGACATCGCCTCGCGCGGGGGCGATCTCGGCGCGATGCCGGAAGAGATGCGGCGGGAGTTGGCGGGTTTGGGGCTTCTGTGATCCCGCGTCGCGCTCGGCCCTGAGTCCGAACGAGCGCGGAGCGCGCTGGCTTCGCCGAATTTCTAGACCGGGATATTGTCGATCAGGCGCGTGCCGCCGATGCGCGCGGCCAGCAGCAGGCGCAAGGGGCCGTCCGCGAGCGACGTCACCGGCGCCAGCGTCTCGGCGTGGCGCGCCTCCAGATAGTCGAGCTCGAAGCCGGCGGAGATGATCGCGCCCTGGGCCTCCGTGACAGCGGCGAACAGGTTCTCGCGGTTGCGCAGCCGCGCGGCCAGCTCCTGCATGATCCGGTGAAGCGCGGGGGCGAGGGCGCGATGCTCTTCCGAGAGGTAGCGGTTGCGCGACGACATGGCGAGGCCGTCCGCCTCGCGCATCGTCTCCAGCGGGACGATCCGGATGCCGAGGTCGAGATCGGCCGCCATCCGCGTCACGACCTTGAGCTGCTGGTAGTCCTTCTCGCCGAAGATCGCGAAATCCGCGCGGGACTGGGTGAAGAGCTTGCAGCAAACCGTTGCCACCCCTTCGAAATGCGTCGGCCGGAAGCGATCCTCCAGCCCCGCGGCGGCCGGGCCGAGGAGCAGGACCCGCGTCGCGAAACCGGGCGGGTACATCTCCTCGACGGAGGGGAAGAACACCGCGTCGGCTCCCGCGTCGGCGAGCTTGGCGCAGTCGTCGTCGAAGGTGCGCGGATACTTCCGGAAGTCCTCGTGCGGGGCGAACTGCGTCGGGTTGACGAAGATCGAGGCGACGATCCGGCGCGCATGGCGCTGGCCTTCCCTGACCAGCGCGATATGGCCGTCATGCAGGGCGCCCATGGTCGGCACCAGCGCGACCTGCTCGCCGGCCGCATGCCAGCCGGCCACGGCGGCGCGCATGGCGGAGACCGTTTCGAAGACCGAGATGGCGGTCATGGGCGATAGTCTCCTCGCTCGGCCGTCGCCGCATCCGGCCTGCATCCCGTCGGAGACACTCGGATGAGGCATGAAGCGGCAGGCATCCTCTGGGCGGACGGGTAGCAAATGTCCCGGCGATGGCCAATATCAGGTGCATGGACAAGAAGACCGACACGGCACTGGGCAGGCCCGCCGGCACGGAGCTGGGCGGCCGCTCCGCCCCGGGCGAGATCGACCGTTTCCTCGGCGCGGCGAAGCAGCTCGCGCCGCTCGCGACCGGCACGGCCGGCCGCCTCGTCTTCGCCCTCGACGCGACGATGAGCCGCCAGCCGACCTGGGATCTCGCCTGCTCGTTGCAGGCGCGGATGTTCGAGGTCGCGGCCGAGAGCGGCGGCCTCGCCGTGCAGCTCGTCTATTTTCGCGGGCTCGCGGAGTGCCGGGCTTCCGGCTGGGTCGGCGAGCCGCGCCGCCTGACCGGCCTGATGGAGCGCATCGCCTGCGCCGGCGGGCAGACGCAGATCGCCCGCGTGCTCGCCCATGTCCGCGACGAGGCCCATGGCGTGCCGGTGCGCGCCTTCGTCTTCGTCGGCGACGCGATGGAGGAGGATGTCGACAGGCTCGCCGCGCTCGCCGGAGAACTCGGCCTGCGCGGCATCCGCGGCTTCCTGTTCCAGGAAGGCGCCGATCCGGTGGCGCGTTCCGCCTTCGCGACGATCGCGCGGCTGACCGGCGGGGCGCATGCGCATTTCGATGCGCGCTCGCCGACCTCGCTGCTCGATTTGCTGCGCGGGGCGGCGGCCTATGCCAGTGGCGGGCACGAGGCGATGCTGAAGCTCGCCAGCTCCAGCCCGGCCGTGCGTGGCCTGCTCGGCGCGATGGAGCACGGCCGGCCATGATGCTGATCTATGGCGTGGCGGTCGTGTTGTTGCTCTGGTGGCTGTCGAAGCTCTTCACCGGACTGGATCCGAAGTTGCTGGCCAGGGCGCTCAAGCTGGTGGGCGGGCTGGCCTCCTTCGCCGTCGCGGCGCTGCTCGTGATCCGCGGGCGCATCGACATGGCGCTGTTCGTCGGCGGCATCGGCGCGTGGCTGCTCGGGTGGAGTGCGACCGGGCCGGGTGGCCTCCGCTTTCCCTGGGACGCCTCGGCGACCAAGACGCCCGGCGCACACTCGCGGGTGCGGTCCACCATGCTGGAGATGGAACTCGACCACGACAGCGGCGCGATGACCGGCAGGGTCGTCGCCGGCACCTTCGCCGGTCGCGAGCTCGACCGGCTCTCGCTCAGCGAGATCGCGCAGCTGATGCGCGAGTGCCTCGCGCAGGACCCGGAGGGCGAGCGCCTGCTAGAGGCATATCTCGACCGCCGGTCGCCCGGCTGGCGTGAAGACGCTCACCGTCACCATGACACGGGGCAGGGCGGCGCGGCGCGCTCGGGCGCGATGACGCAGGAGGAGGCCTACGAGATCCTGGGGCTTCAGCCGGGCGCGCGGGAGGAGGCGATCCGCGAGGCCCACCGGAACCTGATGAAGCGGATTCATCCGGACGCCGGTGGATCGAGCGGCCTTGCCGCCCGCGTCAACCAGGCCAAGGACGTCCTGGTGAAGCGGGGATAGCGGGCGGTCCGAGGGGAAGCGGGTCTGCAGCGACATGGCGTGAGCTCCTTCCCTGTCCGGTCAACCGCGGGTCGCGAAGCAGGAGAAACCGTCGCGCTTCAGGCGGGCGCAGGCGTTCTGGGCGTCCTTGGGGTCCTCGAAGCCGGCGAAGCGGGCGCGGAAGAGCGTGGTGCCGCCCTTCTCGACCTTCTCGGTGACGGGCGCGGCGTCGGCGAGGGGGCCGGCCGCCTTGGAGCGGGCGCGGGCGAGAAGGTCCCTGGCCTTGCCCTCGTCCTCGGTCGCGCCGAGCTGGATCATCCACTTCCCCGTCGCGACGACCGGGGCGGTCCGGGCTTCGGACTTCGCGGGCTCCGACTTGGGTACTTCGGACCTTGGCACTTCGGACCGGGCCACCTCGAGCCTGGCGGTCCCCGGCTTGGCGACCTCGGCGGCGGGCAGCCTGCCGGCAGGGGCGGCGGCTGCGATCTCGACCTTGGGCTCGGCCGGCGCGGCGGCCGGCTCCGGCACCTTGGCGATCGAGGAGGTCACGTCGACATTCGCCGGCGGGCGCAGCACCTTGGCGTCTGCGGGCTGGGCGCCGATGGACCAGCGCATGGCCGAAGGGGTGGTCGAGGCCGCGACGGGGCGCATGCCCGACAACTGGATCGGCTGCGCGGCGACGCCGGCGCCGACAGGGCGCGGCGGGGCGACCGGAGTGGTCGTGGTGGTCGCCGCGTAGGCGCGGGCTGCGGCCGGCAGCGGCTGCGGCTCGAGATTCGGACGCGGCACGGGGCGCGGAGCGGGCTCCGCGGCGGCGACGGTCGCGGGAGCCTCGGCCGGCACGCTGGCCGGGCGGGCGGGCGGAGCCGGAAGCGGCTCGGCGGCGGGAGCCTCCGCGACGAGCGAGCTGGCGCGTCCCGAGGTCGCGGCGCGCGGCAGGTTGGCGACGACGAGATCGGCCATGATCTTGTCGCGCGACGCGCCCGAGCGGCCGCCGAGCACCACGGAGACGATCTGGCGCCCCTCGGACTTCGCCGAGGTCATCAGGTTGAAGCCGGACAGGCTGGTGTAGCCGGTCTTGATGCCGTCGACGCCTTCGACACGGCCGAGCAGCTTGTTGTGGTTGCGGTAGGCGCCGCCGGCATAGTTGAACACGCGCGTCGAGAACATCGGGTAGTAGCGCGGAAAGCGCTCCTGGATGGCGCGCGCCAGGATCGTCAGGTCATGCGCGGTCGTGATGTTCGGCGGGCTGTGGGGCAGGCCGTGAGGGTTGTAGAAGCTCGTGCGGCTCATGCCGAGCGAGCGGGCCCGCGCGGTCATCATGCGGGCGAACTCGTCTTCGGAACCGGCGACGTTCTCGGCGACCGTCATGGCGACGTCGTTGGCGGACTTGGTGACGAGCGCCAGGATGGCGTCGCGCACCTCGATCGTGTCCCCGGGCCGGAAGCCGATCTTGGACGGCGCCTGACGGGCCGCGTTGGCGGAGACCGTGAGCTCGGAATTCATGGTGAAGCGGCCACGCTCGAGCTGCTCGAATAGCAGATAGAGCGTCATGACCTTGGTGAGGGACGCCGGAATGCGGGGCGCGTCCTCGTTGGTGGCGTGGAGCGTGCGCCCGGTCTTCACGTCGACGACCATGGCGGCGTAGGGCGGGGCATAGCCGCCGCCGGTTACCGCGCGGCGCTTCTTGCGCGCCGCTTCGGCGGGGGAGGCCGCGACGCTCAGTGCCAGCGCGACGACGCCAACGAGACCCAGGACGGCGCGAACGCGCGCGCCCCGGCGACCAACGCAACGGAAAACCATGAACAACGCCCCGAACTCAGAACTCTCGTTCCGGCCCTTTCGCAGCGTACTGCGTTGCGAGAAGGACACAGGACGGGAGGTTAGGGGGATGCGGTTACGGAGCCGTTAAAATGCAAGGCATCCCCCCGAAGGGGTATCCTGGGCCCGCCTTGACTTTTATGTTGCGGTGCACAATATAAAGGCCGTCCCCGGTGATGAGGCTCTCATCCGACCTTGGGGCAGCGATACCCGGGTCCACAGGGCTCGTCAGCACAAGCGGCAGCCATTGCCAAGGGAAGAAACATGATCCAGCAGTTCGAGACCATCCAGAAAGCCTCCAAGGACAATGTCGATGCCGCGCTCAAGGCGTTCGGCGTGACCTCGAAGGGCGTGCAGTCCATCGCCGTCGAGGCGACCGACTATGCGAAGAAGGCCTTCGAGAACGGCACCGCGACGCTCGAGAAGCTCGCCGGCGTCAAGACGCTCGACAAGGCGCTCGAGATCCAGGCCGACTACTTCAAGACCTCGTTCGAGGGCGCCGTCGCCCAGATGACGAAGATGGGCGAACTCTACCAGGCCCTGGCCAAGGACGCCTACAAGCCGTTCGAAGGCATCGTCTCCAAGGTCGTTCCGGCCACCAAGTGAGAATTCAGGGCGAGGCGCGCCCCTGCGCGCCTCGCTCGACAGGTTGCAAGCCCGGTCTCCACAGGCCGGGCTTTTTTCATGTCCGGCGGCGGCCGGTCGGCACGGCTTCTTCAAACGATTGAAAAGAGCGGCGAGAGGGAGCATGTCTTGGCCTTCCCGTCGCCGGACCGGCGACCCGGCAGACGATGGTCGCTCATGCTCGACAAATCCGCGCCTCCGCGCACGCTCATCCTGAACGCCGCCGACAATGTCGCCGTGGCGGTCGATCCGGTCGACATCGGTGTCGCTGCGGCCGGCGTGACGGCGCTCAAGCGCATTCCGCGCGGCCACAAGCTGGCATTGCGGCAGATCGCCACAGGCGAGCCGATCCGCAAGTTCGGCCAGATCATCGGGTTCGCCACCGTCGACATCCCGCCCGGCGACTGGGTGCACGAGCACAACACCGGCTTCCACGCCTTCGAGCGCGACTATGCCTATGCCGCCGAGGCGAAGCCGGAGTTCGTGCTGCCGGTCGAGCAGCAGGCGACCTTCGAGGGCTTCCGCCGCGCCAACGGCAAGGCGGGCACCCGCAACTATGTCGGCATCCTGACCTCGGTGAACTGCTCGGCTTCAGCCGCGCGCTTCATGGCCGAGGAGGTGCGGCGCTCCGGCATTCTCGCCGACTATCCGAATGTCGACGGTGTGATCGCGCTGACGCACGGCACCGGCTGCGGCATCGACTACAACGGCGAGAGCTTCGAGGTGTTGAAGCGCACCACCTGGGGCTATGCCTGCAACCCCAACATGGCGGCCGTCCTCGTCGTCGGCCTCGGTTGCGAGGGCTTCCAGATCAAGCGGATGAAGGACGCCTATGGCGTCGAGGAGAGCGACGTCTTCCGCACCATGACGATCCAGGAGACGGGAGGCACGCGCAAATCGGTCGCGGCCGGTGTCGAGGCGCTGAAGACGATGCTGCCGATCGCCAACAGGGCCGTGCGACAGACCGTTCCTGCCTCGGAACTGATGCTCGCGCTGCAATGTGGCGGCTCGGACGGCTATTCGGGCATTACCGCCAATCCGGCCCTCGGCGCCGCCGTCGACATCCTGGTCGAGCATGGCGGCACCGCGATCCTCTCCGAGACGCCGGAAATCTACGGCGCAGAGCATCTGCTGACCCGCCGCGCGGCGACGCGCGAGGTCGGCGAGAAGCTGGTCGGCATCATCGAGTGGTGGGAGGACTATACCGCCCGCGCCCGGATGGACATGAACAACAACCCCTCGCCGGGCAACAAGGCGGGCGGGCTCACCACCATCCTGGAGAAATCGCTGGGGGCGGCGGCCAAGGGCGGCACCAAGACCCTCTCGGCCGTCTACCACTATGCCGAGCAGGTCAAGGACAAGGGCTTCGTCTACATGGACACCCCCGGCTACGACCCGGTGGCGGCGACGGGGCAGGTGGCCGGCGGCGCCAATATCCTGGCCTTCACCACCGGGCGGGGCTCCGCCTATGGCTGCAAGCCGACGCCCTCGGTCAAGCTCGCGACCAACACGCCGATCTACGAGAAGATGATCGACGACATGGACATCAACTGCGGCGACGTGCTCGACGGCGTGTCGCTGGAGGAAAAGGGGCGCGAGATCTTCGAGACGCTGCTGAAGGTCGCGTCGGGCGAGCGCTCCAAGTCCGAGCAGCTCGGCTATGGCGACGCCGAGTTCGTGCCCTGGCAGATCGGCGCGACGATGTGAGGGAGGGCGGGCGGCCGCTTGCGCCGCCGTTCTCGGTCATTGCGAGCGACGCGAAGCGATCCGGCGGCGAGGCGATCCCGTTCCGTGGGGCTCGCCCCCTTCGGATCGCCTCGTCGCTTCGCGTCTCGCAGTGACGGGCAGGAGGCTCAGTAGGCCTCCGCATCCACCCCATGGGCGGCCGCCGCCGCCTTGATCTGCGACCAGGTCTCGTCATCGAGCGGAATGCCGTCGCGCTCGCGCGCGATCCGGGTCAGCCGTTCCTTGTCGCCCGGGGCGAGCACCGGATCGGCCGGGTCGGCCGGCTTCGCGGCGCGGACGAAGGCGAGATAGCTCTCGATGCGGCTGCGGCGCAGCCCGGCGTCCGGCTCCAGCCGCGCGGGGTCGATCAGCACGCCGAACAGCGAGTTGATGATCCAGCTCTTCTGAGGCTTCTGGTCGATGCGGGCTGCGCCCATCAGCCCGGCCGAGAGCAGTTCGGCGATCAGCGACAGCCCGGCGCCCTTGTGGTCGCCGAACGGCAGGAGCGCGCCCAGCGGCAGGCCCGGGATGGCATGCGGGAAGACATGCTTCGGCTCCGTCGTCGGCCGACCCTCGCCGTCGATGATGTAGCCGGGCGGAACCTCGACGCCCTTGTTGAGCGCGACGCGCGCCTTGCCATGGGCCATGCGGCTCGTCGCGAAATCGAGAACCAGAGGCTCGGCATCCGGGACCGGGATGCCGATGGCATGCGGGTTGGTGCCGAAGCGGGCCTCGACCGCGCCGTGTGGCGCCACGATGGGCGGGCGGCCCGCGACGTTGACCCAGAAGACGGAGATCAGGCCATGGGCCGCGGCGGCCTCGGCGTAGTGGCCGATGCGCCCGATATGGTGGGAGTCGAGCAGGTTGACGATCGCGACGCCGCCGGCCTTCGCCATCGCGCTGGCGCGTTCCACGGCGTCGCGTGCCGCCGGCTGCCCGAGCGCGACCTGCGCATCGACGATCAGGAAGGGCGCTGCGTCCAGCCGGGTCTGGGGCTTGGTCTGCGGCTTGAGGTTTCCATCCGCAAGCGACTGGAAATAAAGCGGCAGCATGCCGACGCCATGGCTGTCATGGCCGCTGAGATTCGCGAGCACGAGATGCTCCGAGGTCTCGATGGCTTCGGCCTCGGTCCATCCGGCCTTGAGAATCATCTCGCGGGTGAGGCGGCGCAGGCTATCGGGGCGGTGCAGGCGGTAGGTCATGGGCTCAGCCGTCAGGACAGGGGACGCATGACAGTGCATGCGCGACGGTCCGGCGCAATCCTGCGGGTGCGAAGCAGCCGTGCCGCGGGAGCATGCCAGACCTGCGACATCTCGACCTTTCGCCCGGGAATCCCTATGTTGCGAATGCAATCTTGCTTCACCGGGCCTTGAACCCGGTCGAGGAGGGACTTTTCGATGTTCTCCATTCCCGGCCTGAAGGTCGTTTCGCTGACCGACGCGGCGGCGCGGCGCATTGCCGAGATCGTTGCGCAAGCGTCCACGGAGGCGCCGGCTCTGGGCTTGCGCGTCGGTGTGAAGAAGGGCGGCTGCGCCGGCATGGAATACACCTTCGAGGTCGCCCGCGAGACGCGGAAGGGCGACGAGGTGGTCACCGACAAGGGCGCGACGGTCGTCGTAGACGCGAAGGCGGTATTGTTCCTGCTCGGAACCGAACTCGATTTCAGGACCGACCGCTTCTCGTCGACCTTCGTCTTCAACAATCCGAACCAGGTCTCGGCCTGCGGCTGCGGCGAATCCGTCGAGATCAAGCCCCGCGAGAGCGCGACGCTCGCCGCCCATTGAGATCGTCGCGATGGATCGGGAGGCGGTCGAGGATCTCTTCGCCGGCATCCTGCCCGTTCGTGTCCGGCGCATGTTCGGTGGGCTGGGCCTCTTCGACGGGCCGCTGATGTTCGCGCTGGTCGCCGACGGCGAACTCTATTTCAAGACGAACGAGGAGACGGCCGCCCTCTTCGCCGAGGCCGGCGGGCACGCCTTCTCCTACGCGCGCAAGGGCAAGCTCGCCACGATGGGCTACTGGACGCCGCCCGAATCCATCTTCGACGACGCCGAGGAATTGCGACGCTGGACCGCCCTCGCGCTCCGGGTCGCCCATGCTTCGCAGGTGGGCGTCAGGCGACGCGGCTGACGATATCGAGCGCGTCTTCGGTGACGGTGCGGTTGCGGCCGTCGCGCTTGGCCTGGATCAGCGCCTGGTCGGCGCGATCCACCAGCGATCCCGCGGTGTCGCCGCGATGATAGACCGCGACGCCGAGCGAGATCGTGATGCGGCCGAGATTCTCGTTGGTCGAGCGCTTGACGAGTTCGCGGGTCAGCAGCGCCTGACGAACCGTCTCGGCCCCGAACTTGCCGGCGATCAGGTCGGCATCGGGCAGGATGATGGCGAACTCCTCACCGCCGAAGCGGGTGATGATCGCCTTTTCCTTGAACTTGTCGCGCATCGTGCGCGCGACCAGTCGCAGCACCTGGTCGCCGGTAAGATGGCCGTGCATATCGTTGAATTTCTTGAAGAAGTCGATGTCGGCCATGACGAGCGCGAAGGACTCCCGCCGGAGCGTGGCCTCGTCGATCGACTTCTGCAGCATGTCCTCGAAATGGCGCCGGTTGGCGAGGCCCGTCAGCGCGTCGGTCAGGGCCTCCGCGCGCGTGGCCTCGAGGGCCTCGCGCAGATTGCGGATCTCGCGCGAGCTGTTCCGGAGCTGGATCTCGAGCTGGGCCTTGCGGGTGACTTCCTCGCGCGTCGACAGCACCAGCGCCTCGACCCATTCGCGCAGCTTCTGGCGGTCGTTCGAGGGCGGAAGCTCCTCCGACATGGCGCTCAGCCGGCCGTGATAGAGCTTGCTGGAGCCGAGCGCCTTGTCGACGAGATCCATCAGCCCGTCGATCTCGCCCAGGACCTGGAGGCTCGTCCGCTCGGCCTGCCGGGCGAGGCGCTCCGTGCCGATGAACCGCTCGTAGATGCTGTCGATATCGGCCGCGCCGACCGTGCCGTCCGAGCCCGCGATGACCGATTCCATCGCCATGCTCACCGACGGCATCTCGCCGCTCAGATGCGCGTACCAGACTTCGAAGGCGCGCGGATAGCAGGGCGAGCCGTGCTGGCGCATGGCCGCGACGACCCGCTCGGCGAGATCATGGGATGGGGAGGAGCTCTGCGCCTGCTCGGTCATACCGCGAAAACCCGGATATGAAGCCGGTTCATGGCTTTCGGCCATGACAGCTTCGATGAACGATCGAAGCGGGACATCCTGTCCGTATTTACGGTTGCATGCGCCCGTCGCTCCCGCGTAATCCCGCGAGAACGCAATCACCATACGTCAGACCGGTTAAAATGCGGTTGATGGCGCCGGCGTCAGCCGACGCGCACGGGCCGCAACAGGAAGGCGGGGACGTGGTCGCCGAGCCCCTTCACCTTCGGGCCGTCATCCTCGTCGCGGCGACGGGACTCGGGCGCACGCGCCGGCTTCGCCTGCGTCGGTTTCGCCTGGCGCGTCTGCTCGCCATCCGGGCGGCTGCGCTGCGGCTCGCTCTTTTCGGCGACGATGCGCTCGGGGCTTGGCGCCGGCCGGGATTCGCTCCGCTCCGGGCGTCCGCGCCCGCCGCTGGAGCGTCCGCCGCGCTTCTCGTCGCGGCGTCCGCGCCGCTCCTCGCGGGGCTCGCCGGGCGGCAGGGCGTCGAGCCCGGGTCCGTCCCAGGCGATGCTCTGGCCGATCAGCTTCTCCACCGCGGCGACGAGCTTGTCGTCATGGCGCGTGACGATGGTGAAGGCGGCTCCGAGCCTGCCGGCGCGGCCGGTGCGGCCGATGCGGTGGACATAGTCCTCCGCATGGGTCGGGACATCGTAGTTGAAGACGTGGCTGACGGCCGGGATGTCGAGGCCGCGGGCCGCGACATCGCTGGCGACGAGGATCGGGTTCTCGCCGGTGCGGAAGGAGTCAAGCGCGGCCATGCGGGCGTACTGATCCATGTCGCCATGCAGCGCGACGGCCGGGAACCCGTGCTTCTGGAGCGATTTGTGCAGCGTCGCGACATCGCGCTTGCGGTTGCAGAAGACGATCGCGTTCTGAAGGTCGGTGGCGCCCTTGAGCAGCTTGCGCAGCGTCTCGCGCTTCTCGAAATCCTGATCGTTCGAGGCGATCAGGCGCTGCGTGATCGTCGTCGCCGCCGTTGCGGGGCGCGAGACCTCGACCCTGACGGGATTGTGCAGGAACTGCTCGCTGATGCGCGTGATCTCGGGCGGCATCGTCGCGGTGAAGAACAGCGTCTGCCGCGTGAAGGGCACGAGCTTGCAGACGCGCTCGATGTCGGGGATGAAGCCCATGTCGAGCATGCGGTCGGCTTCGTCGATGACGAGGAGCTCGACGCCGGTGAGCAGCAGCTTGCCGCGCTCGACATGGTCGAGCAGGCGGCCGGGCGTCGCGATCAGCACGTCGACGCCGCGGGTGATCTTGGCGTCCTGGTCGCCGAAGGAGACGCCGCCGATCAGCAGCGCGACCGAGAGCTTCTGGTTGACGCCGTAGCGGACGAAGTTCTCCTCGACCTGCGCGGCGAGCTCGCGCGTCGGCTCGAGGATCAGCGTGCGCGGCATCCGGGCGCGGGCGCGGCCCGTCTCCAGGATGGTCAGCATCGGCAGGGTGAAGGCGGCCGTCTTGCCCGTGCCGGTCTGGGCGATGCCCAGCACGTCCTTGCGGGCGAGCACATGGGGAATGGCTTGGGCCTGGATCGGAGTCGGCGTCGTGTAGCCCGCGGAGGTGACCGCCGTAAGAACTTTTTCGCTCAGGCCGAGTTCGGCAAATGACATTGAAATATCGCGCTTCTTCAGGCTCGGTGACGCGCCGCGGGATGACCTGCTCGACCGCGTCGGCGGCGCGACGACTTTCCTGCGCGCCTTCGGACCTGTGTGCAATGCAGAAAAAGCGCGGCAAAGTCAATCATCTAGGGCCTGAAAGGATAGTCTGTCCGTGACCAAGGAACCGCTCGTGCTGATTCCCGGGCTCAGCTGCAACGCCGCGCTCTATGCTCCGCAATGGCCTGCGCTGGCGACCGGCCGCTCCGTCTTCGTCGCCGATCATGCGTCGGACGAGAGCCTGCAGGGCATCGTGAGCCGGCTTCTGTCCGCCGCGCCGCCGCGTTTTGCCCTCTGCGGGCTCTCCATGGGCGGCTACACGGCCTTCGAGGTCATGCGCCAGGCGCCCGAGCGGGTTACGCGGCTCGCGCTGCTCGACACCAGCGCCAAGCCGGCGACGCCGGAGACCAACGCGCCGCGCGAGCAGATGATCGAGCTGGCCCGGAAGGGCGCCTTCGACAACGTCACGACCCTCGTCTGGCAGAGGCTGGTCGCGCCGCACAGGCTTGCCGACGACGCGTTGCGCCTGCGCGTGCGGGACATGGCCGAAGCGGTCGGCGCGGAAGGCTTCGTCCGCCAGCAGCGCGCCATCATGGGCCGGCCGGATTCACGGCCCGGACTCGGCGCCATCGCGGTGCCGAGCCTCGTCCTGGTCGGGGAGGAGGATGTCATCACGCCCCCGGCGGAGGCCGCCGAGATCGCCCGGGGAATCGGTGCTCATGCGCGGCTGGTGACGGTGCCGGGATGCGGCCATCTCTCGACGCTCGAGGTTCCCGAGCGGGTGACGCGCGCGCTTCTGGACTGGCTCGACTGAGCCGGCCGGGGCCCTGCCGCGGTCAGCGGGGCAGGGCGCAGGGGTCGAGGCGCGTGGCCGATGCCTTGGAAACGATCGAGCCTGTCGTCTGCGGATCGCGCGGCGCGCTCCTGGCGGCCGCGAGGGTCGCTTCGTCGAGGCCGCGACGGTCGAGATCGTCCGTCCGGCCCGCGATGAAGTTGGCGGCGAGCACGGAGAGCAGTCCGATCGCTAGGCTCGCCTTGGCGACGGAGGCCACCATGCTGCCGGTCTCGTTCCTCCAGAACAGTTCGATGAGGCGCATGCCCCGTTCCCCCGCGATGCGTCGACAGCCTCCATCAACGTGAACTTCGCTTAAGATACGGTTAGCGAAACGTTGCCGGACTGACGGAGCGTCCTCGACAGGCGTCGCGGACACGGTCGTTTCAGGAGTGGGCCGGCGCTCGCAAGCGCGGTCTCGCCTTCGTCCTCACCCGCCGTTCGGGAAGGTCAGCGGCGAGATCGTGAGATGGTCGCGCCCGGCCCAGTCCAGTGACTTCACCTTGGGCTCGGCCCGGCGCTGGGCTTCCTCGAGTTCGGCGGCGGCGGCGGAGTAGTCCATCGTCAGCACCTTGCCGTTCTCGACCACGGTCACGCCGTCGACGATCACCGTCGTCACGGCGCGCTCGGCCGCGGCGTAGATCAGGCTGCGGATCGGATCGCGCAACGGGCGCATCATCGGATGCGTCACGTCGACAAGCACGATGTCGGCCTTGGCGCCCGGCGCCAGCCGACCGATGTCGTTGCGGCCCAGAGCCTTGGCCCCGCCCAGCGTCGCCGCGTTGAAGACGTCCGCGGTGCGCATGTCGTAGACGTCCTCGGCCATCATCCGGGAACCGATGCAGACCGCGCGCATCTCCTCGAGCATGTGGTGCGGATAGGTATCGACGCCGATGCCGACATTGACGCCGGCCTCGACATAGCTGCCGAAGCTCTGCATGGCGATGCCGCGGCGCTGGAACACGATGGGGCAATGGGCCACGGTCGTGCCGGTTTCGACCAGCGTGCCGAGATCGTCGGTCTCCGGCCAGTGCGACGAGCTGTGATGGTCCAGGAAGATGCCGTGGCCGATGATGCTCGAAGGCCCGAGCACGCCGAGCGAGGCGAGCCATTCGACGGGCGTCATGCCATGGCGGCGCGTGATCTCGTGGAATTCGACCACGCTCTGCGCCGCGTGGATCTGGAACGGCACGCCCCGGCGCATCGCCTCGGCATGGCTCGCCTCGATCAGCTCCGGCGTGCAGGTGTCGATCTGCGAGGGCGAGACCATGCCCGAAAGCCGCCCGGACTCGTCGGCGGCGACACGGTCGAGCAGCGCCATGGCGGCTGCCATCGCCTCCTCGCCGGCCTTCTCGTTCCACTCGTATTTCGCCACATGGCCGTTGTCGGTGTACCAGCGGGCCGAGCGGTACATGGGCGAGAACACGCCGCGCAGGCCGGACGCCTTGAAGGTTTCCAGCCAGCCGTCCCAGGCCACGCTCATGTCGACGAGCGTGGTGACCCCGGACATCAGCAGTTCGGAATAGGTCACCTCGGCGCAGGCGCGCGTGCCCTGGGCATCGCAGCGGAACAGCGGCATGAACTCGTAGAGCGCCGTGCCGTACATCTTCCGCGAGCCGAGCTCGTCGTTCCAGCCCTTGCACATGGCTTCGGACGAGGGATGTGAGTGGATGTTGACGAGCCCGGGCATGACCATGCGCCCGCGCCCGTCGATCTCGCGGTCGACCTCCCCGTCGAACCGGCCGCCGACCTGGATCAGCCGGTCGCCGTCGAAGGCGACGTCGCCGTCGCGCAGATAGATATGGCCGCCCGCCGCCGCGTCATAGGCGACGATCCAGCTCGCATTGCGGATCACGGTGATGGACATGGCGGGCTCCGGCGGTCTCGGAATGACGGGCCATCACCGTCATGGTCGGGCTTGTCCCGACCATCCACGTCTTCCTCTCCTGAGAGCGGTGTTCAAGACGTGGATGCTCGCCACAAGGGCGAGCATGACGGGTGAGGGCGGGACGAGGCGTTACTTCACGAACTTCAGGTCCAGGCCCTTGTAGAGCCCGCAGCCATAGATGTTGTGCGCCTTGAAGGGAGCGAGCCTGCCGGAGGCCGCGATCTTCATGGGCTCGTGGTAGAGCGGCAGCCAGACGGCGGCTTCGTGGACCTTCTTCAGCACCTCGCCATAGGCCTGGGCGCGATCGTTGTCGTTGAGCGCGGTAATGCCCTTGTTGAGCAGCGCGTCGGTCTCGGGATCCTTCCAGTTCATGCGGTTGGGCGTGGGCGCGTTGGTCGAGGGGAAATAGAGGTTCAGCGCGTCGCCGGCCGAGATATAGGGGAAACTCATCCCGAACATGTCGAACT
Organism: Chelatococcus sp.; assembly: GCA_003248805.1. Taxonomy (GTDB): domain Bacteria; phylum Pseudomonadota; class Alphaproteobacteria; order Rhizobiales; family Beijerinckiaceae; genus Allobosea. The sequence continues at coordinate 25,801 of QFQY01000017.1, forward strand.
CCTGGGTCGCGAGCTTGCCCCAGGCGATGGTGGCGTCGAAGAGCTGGATCTGGAGATCGACGCCGACCTTGCGAAGGTCGCCCTGGACCGCCTCCATCAGCTTCTGCCAGGTCGAGCCGGTGAAGCCGTAGACGACCGGGCTGAGCTTCTTGCCGTCCTTGTAGCGGAAGCCGTCGGGGCCCTTGGCCCAGCCGGCCGCGTCGAGCAGCTTGTTGGCTTCGGCGACATTGGTCTTGAGCGGGGTGACGGCCTTGTTCCAGTCGAGCGCTTCGCTGGAGATGTAGCCGTATGCCGGCTCGACCTCGCCGAAATAGAGATTGTCGGCGATCGCCTTCTGGTCGACGGCCATCACCATCGCCTTGCGCACCGCGGGGTCGTCGACGCCGGCCTTGTCGACCTTGAACCCGACGAAATAGGTCCAGAAGGCTTCCTTGGACTCGACGAGCTTCATGGTCCGGTTGGCGCGCAGCTGCGCCATGCCGGAATAGGGCACGTATTGCGTCACCTGGCTCTGGCCGGTCATGGCGGCGGCGAGGCGGGTGTTCTCCTCGGGCACGATGCGCCAGACGATCTCGTTGATCTGGGCCGGGCCGGTGTTCTCGTAAATCGGCGGCCCCCATTTGTAGGCGGCGTTCTTCTTCAGCCGGAATTCGTTGCGCGGCTTCCAGTCGCCCCAGCAATAGGGGCCGGTTCCGTTGAGCCCCTTGACGCCGAAATCGGCGCCGAGCGCCTCGACATTGGCCTTGTCGATGATCAGCGCGAAGCTCTGGGTGAGCTGGTAGAGCAGCTCGGAGAACGGCGCGGTCAGCTTGTATTCGACGGTGTAGTCGTCGACGGCGACGATGTCGTCGACCTTGCCGGCGCGCCAGCGCACGGGCGAGCGCGTCGCCGGGTCGATCCAGCGCTTCATCGAATAGACCACGTCCTGGGCGGTCATCTTCTTTCCGTCGCAGAAGGAGACGTCGTTGCGCAGCTTGAAGGTGTAGGTCTTGCCGTCGGGCGAGACGGTCCAGGAGGAGGCGAGGCCGGGCTTGATCGTCGACATGTCGTGGTCGAGCGAGACCAGCGTGTCGCCGAGCATGAACAGCACCTCGGAGGCGGCGCGCGCCGTCGAGCGATGCGGGTCGTAGCGGTCGCTGTCGACCTCGCGCACGATCGTCAGGGTCTGGTTGGCGCCTTGCGCGAAGGCCGGTCCGGAGAAGGCGGCCAGGCTCAGCAGGGCGCCGGCCGCGATGGTCTTCAGCTTGCTCACGTGGTTTTTCCCCTTTGTTATGCGTGCGATTGTCGGGATTTCAGCGCGTTCAGTCGTTCCTCATGCGCGGGTCGAGCAGATCGCGCAGCGCATCGCCCAGCAGGTTCACGCAGAGCACGATCGCGATGATGACGAGGCTCGGCAGCAGCGAGATATGCGGCGCGAAGAACAGCGCGTCGCGGCCGAGCGAGGCCATCATGCCGAGCTCGGCTTCCGGCGGGCGCACGCCGAGGCCGAGGAAGGAGAGCGCGGCGCCGATCAGGATGATCTGGCCGAAGCGCAGCGTCATGAAGACGAAGACCGGCGAAAGGCAGTTCAGCGCCAGATAGCGCCAGATCAGCGTCGAGTCCGGCAGGCCGAGCGCCCGGCCGGCCTCCATATAGTCCTGTCCCATCACGACCACCGCCGCCGAGCGCGTGATCCGCGCCACGTCCGGAATGGTGGCGATGGAGAGCGCGATCACGATCGCGGTGAGGCCGGGCCCGACGACGGCCGCCAGCGCCAGCCCGAGCAGGATCGCGGGAAAGGACAGGAGGATGTCCGAGCCGCGCATGACGTAGCCGTCAAGCCGCCGGTAGAACACGCCCAGAAGCGCGAGGAGCGCGCCGATGCCGCCGCCGATCGCGATCGAGGCGAGGCCCATCAGCAGCGTCAGCCGCGCGCCGTAGAGCAGGCGCGACAGCATGTCCCGGCCTTGCCCGTCGGTGCCGAGCCAGTGCTGCGGCAGCGAGCCCGCGCTCCAGATCGGCGGGATGAAGGGACGTCTCGTCGTCTCGTACGGATCGAAGGGCGCGATCCATGGCGCCAGCGCCGCCGCGACGACGATGACGAGGAGAATGACGGCGGCCAGCACGGCGAGCCGGTCGCGCAGCAGGCGGCGCAGCACGGCCGAGAAGCGGCCGGCCTTCACGGCCGCAGGGGACAGCGCGGCGTCAGCCATGTTTCGCCACCCTCGGGTCGAGCACCGCGTAGAGCATGTCCACGATCAGGTTGATGATGAGAAAGGCCAGCGCCAGAACGAGGATGGCGCCCTGCGCCAGCGGGAAATCCGAGGCCAGGATCGCGCCGACCGCGAGCCGCCCGACGCCGGGCCAGGAATAGATCGTCTCGGTGACGACGGCGCCGCCGAGCAGGTAGCCGGCCTGGAGCCCGATCAGCGTCACGACCGGGATCAGGGCGTTGCGCAGCACGTGGCGCAGCACGACGGCGCGTTCCGAGAGTCCCTTGGCGCGCGCCGTGCGGACATGGTCGGCGCCGAAGACCTCCAGCGCGGCGGTGCGGGTCATGCGGGCGATGGGGCCGATGAAGACGAGCCCGAGCGTCAGCGCCGGCAGGGCGATGGAGGCGAGCCCGTCGAGGCTCCAGAGCGGCCCGCCGCGCCCGATGAACGGCAGCAGCCCCCATTGGTAGCCGACATACTGCATCAGGATGAGCCCGATGAAGAAGACCGGGGTGGAGACGCCGGCGACGGAGATCGCGATGACCAGCCGGTCCAGGAAGCGCCCGCGATAGACGGCGGCCAGCGTGCCGAGCGCGATGCCCAGCGGCACCGCCCAGATCAGGCAGGCCAGCATCAGCTCGACGGTGGGCCCGATCGCCTCGCCGAGCTCGGCCACGACCCCCGTATTCGAGATCAGCGAGACCCCGAGGTCGCCCTGCAGAACGCGCCAGAGATAGAGCCCGAACTGCACGGGGATCGGCCTGTCGAGCCCGAGATCGCGCCGGATTTCGGCGACCAGCTCGGGCGACGCCGTCGGCCCGGCGACGATCGCGGCAGGATCGGCGGGGACGAGCTGGAGCAGCAGGAACCCGAAGAACAGCACGCCGAACAGCACGGGCACGGACAGAGCCAGGCGTTGGGCGACATGGTTCAGCATCGCTTCGAAGCCTTTCCGCTGCGGCGCGCGTCGGTCATCTCTCAGGCCTGGTACACGATCTTGCCGTCGGCGATGGTCAGGTCGCAGCGTGTCTCGTGCAAGAGCTGTTCCGGCGTCGCCTTTCCGAGATCGCGGGAGAACACGGCGACATCCGCGGCCATGCCGGGAAGCAGGCGGCCGCGGCTGGTCTCGCAGCGGTTCACATAGGCGCCGAAATCCGTATAGGCGGCGATGATCTCGTCGATGGTGATGCGCTGGTCGGGGGCGATCACCGTGCCGCGCGAGGTCTTGCGCGTCAGCATCGTGTAGATGTTCGGCCAGATGTTCACGTCGCACACCGGCGCATCCGACGAGGCGGCCGGCTTCATGCCCGCCTCCATCCAGCGCTTCATCGGGTAGCAGGCGTCGACGCGCTCCTGGTCGAGCACCGAGAGATAGAGATCGCCGAAATCGTAGATGAAGACCGGCTGCGGCACGGGTTCGATTCCGAGCCGCGCCATCCGTGCGATCTGGTCGCGCGAGTTGAAGCCGCAATGCTCGATGCGGTGGCGGCGGGCCGGATCGGGATGGGCGGCGAGAGCCTTCTCCATCGCGACGAGCGTCTGTTCGATGGCCGCGTCGCCGATGGCGTGCACGGCGAGCTGATAGCCCTTGGCGTGGTAGTCCAGCGTCAGCGCGTCCATCTCGGCATCGCTCAGGCAGAAGATGCCCTTGGTCTCGGGCTCGCCGAGATAAGGCACGCTCATCGCCGCCGTGCGTCCGCCGGCCGAGCCGTCGGTGAAGATCTTGACCGGGCCGACGCTGAGCCAGTCGTCGCCGGCCCCCGTCACCAGGCCGTCGGCAAAGCACTGCTCGACGATGCCGTTATGCCCGCCGAGCAGGCACATATTGGTGCGGACCGGCAGGCGGCCGGTGCGCTGCGCGGTGCGATAGGCCTTCACCTCGCGATATTGCGAGCGCATGCCCACGGCCGCGTCCATGACGCTGGTGATGCCGAAGGAGTTGCAATAGCGGCCGGCCCGTTCGATCGCCGCGACGAGTTCCTCGTCGCTCGGGGCGGGAATGACCTTCTTGATGTGGTCGCGGCCGTTTTCCGCCATCAGCCCGGTCAGCGAGCCGTTGACCTGTTCGATCGCGCCGCCCGCCGGAACGGGTGTCGCTTCGGTCACGCCCGCGAGCTCGAGCGCCAGCGAATTCGCGATCGAGACATGGCCGCAGGCGCGCACGATGTAGACCGGATTCTCCGGCGCGGCGCGGTCGAGCTCGGTGCGGTGCGGATGGCGCTTCACGTCGAGCTCGAACTGGTCGTAGCCCCGCGCCAGAATCCATTCGCCGGGCTTCGCCTCGGCCGCGGCCTTCGCGATCATGTCGAGAAGCCCGTCCAGCGTCCGCACGAAGCGCGGCCGGATGTCGAGCTCCTTCATGGTCAGGCCGAGCGGCAGCAGGTGGAGATGAGCCTCGTAGAGGCCGGGCGTCGCCATCCGGCCCGCGAGGTCGATGACCTGCGTGTCGGGCCCGATCAGAGGCTCCATGTCTGCCGGCGTGCCGGTGGCCAGAACCTTGCCCGCCCACAAGGCGATGGCGGTCGCGTAGCCTTCCCTCGAGCCGAGATAGATCGGACCGTTCTGGAGAACGATGTTCGCTTTCGGCAGGCTAGGCATGAGATGTGATCCTCGCAGACCGCGAGCATTGCAAAACCTATTTTCTGCCGCAATCCGCCCGGCGTGCTAAAATTCCGCGTCTATGCGCAATGATATGCTGCAATTGCGTTATTTTGCGCATGTTCTGATCCTGCAATTCGACAGACGGGAGAAGACTTTGCTTCCCGCAGCGAAGGGGTCTGCCGCATCGTCCGGGCAGGGTTACCGCATCGCGCGGCGTGCGCGAGCGGCCGTCGAGCCGCCACGGATGCGGCCTCTGACGGGGCCTCGCGCGCAGCCGGCGTCTTCGCGCCGGTTCTCGAGCGCCGCAGCTTCGGGAGCGCCACGGGCCGCCACAAAAAAGGTGTAATGTGCAGCATTGTAAGCATGCTCATTATAAGGTGCGATTGACCGATGCGACGCCCCCTGCGACGCGAACTCGTCTTCCAGCTCGTCGAGACGGCGCGACAGCTGCGCACCCATGTCGACCAGCGCGCGCGCCGGCGCGGCACGACGCGGGCGCAATGGGGCGTACTGGCGCGCCTGCGCCGGCTGGAGGGGCTGAATCAGGCGGCGCTCGCCGAAATGCTGGAAATGCAGCCGATCACGGTCACCCGCATGATCGACCGGCTGGAGCAGCAGGGCCTCGTCGAGCGCCGCGCCGACCCCGCCGACCGCCGCGCCCGCCGGCTCTACCTCACCGGCGAGGGCCGGGCGCTCGTCGACGGGCTCGACGAACTGCGCCACGAGATCGCCGAGCATCTGCTGGCCGGCGTCGACGATGCAGCCCTCGCCACGACGCTGGAAACGCTGGCCGTCGTGCGCGAACGCGCGCGTCTGGCCGATCCGCACTCGACCGCCACCGCGTCTGAAACCGCCGCCTGAAAGAAGACCCATGACAAGGCCTGGACTGATCGTACTTTCCGCACTCGCGCTGGCGGCGGCCGGAGGCGTCTGGTTCGCGACGTCGCGCGGCTCGGGTGACCATGCCGCGACATCGCGGCCGTCGCGGGGCGGGGAGGGCGTTCCGGTCTCCGTCGCGACGGCGCCCGTGGCGCAGGCGGACGTGCCCGTCCGCAAGCGCGCCATCGGCTTCGTCGAGACGCCGGCGAGCGTCGTGGTGCGCTCGCGGATCGACAGCCAGATCGTCGAGCAGCATGTGACGGACGGCCAGTTCGTCGCCAAGGGCGATCTTCTCTTCACCCTGGACGACCGGGACATCAAGGCGCAGATCGCCAAGGACGAGGCCGCCATCGCCCGCGACGAGGCGACCCATCGCCGCGCCGAGGCGGACCTCGCGCGATACCAGATGCTGCTGACGCGCAACGCCGGCACGCAGGTCCAGGTCGATCAGGCGACCGCAGACGAGGCCACCTCGGCCGCGACGATCCTCGCAGACAAGGCGACGCTGGAGGCCGACAAGCTCAAGCTGAGCTACACCCGCATCACCGCGCCGATCGACGGGCGGGCGGGCGCCGTCCAGGTCACGCCCGGCAATCTCGTCTCGGCCAACGCCTCCGGCTCGGCGCTGATGACGATCACGCAGATGAAGCCGCTGCGCGTCACCTTCGCCTTGCCCGAGCGCGACCTGCCGGTTGTGCAGGCGGCGCTGGCGCGCGGCAAGCCTGTGCCGGTGACCGCGAAAATCCCCGACACGGACAAGCCGGCGGCGCAGGGCGTGCTGAATTTCGTCGATTCCACGGTCGACATGACCTCGGGCACCATCACCGTGAAGGCGGCTTTCGCGAATGACGATCTGGCGCTCTGGCCGGGTCAGTATGTCGATGTGGAGGTGGCCGTGGGCACGCTGCAAGACGTCGCGGTGGTGCCGACCGTCGCCGTCCAGTCCGGCCAGAAGGGCCCCTATGTCTACGTTGCCGAAGCGGGCGGAACCGTCGCGCTGCGCCAGGTCAACGTGGCCCTGGCCGACGGGGCGCGCACCGCGATCGCCGAGGGCGTCAAGCCGGGCGAGCGTGTCGTCGTCGATGGCCAGCTCAGGCTGAAGGACGGCGCCAAGATCCGCGAGCGTGACGGGCAGGCCAAGCCGGCCGACGGTGCCAAGGGCGTGCCGGTCGCGGGAGGGGCGAATTCATGAACATCTCCACCTTCTGCATCCGCCATCCGGTCGCGACGATCCTGATGTCGGTCGCGCTCGTGCTGGCGGGCGCCTTCGCCTATCGCGTCCTGCCGGTCGCGGCGCTGCCGCGGGCCGAATTCCCGGTCGTCAACGTCTCGGCGCAGCTCCCCGGCGCCTCGCCCGACACCATGGCGACCTCGGTGGCGACGCCGCTGATCAAGCAGTTCGCCACCATCGCCGGCATCGACTCGATCTCGACCACCAATGCGCAGGGCTCGACCTCGATCGCGATCCAGTTCGTGCTCAACCGCAACATCGACGCGGCGGCGGCGGACGTGCAGGCGGCGATCACCCGCGCGCAGCGCCAGTTGCCGCAGGAGATGACGACCCCGCCGAGCTATCGCAAGGTCAATCCGGCCGATGCGCCGATCATCCTGATGGCGCTCAAGAGCGACGTCATCCCGCTCTCGCAGCTCGATGCCTTCGCCCAGCAGGTCATCTCGCCGGCGCTGTCGACCGTGGACGGCGTGGCGCAGGTGCTGATCTTCGGCAGCCAGAAATACGCCGTGCGCATCCAGATCGACCCCGTGGCGCTCGCCGCGCGCGGCATCGGCGTCGACGAGCTGCAATCGGCCATCACCGCGACCAACGCCAACACGCCGGTCGGCACGCTGCAGAGCTCGGCGCAGCAGCTCACCATCCAGGCGCATACGCAGCTCGCCGACGCGAAGCAGTTCGCCAACGTCATCATCGCCACGCGCAACGGCAAGCCGGTCCGGCTCGGCGACGTCGCGAAGGTGATCGACTCGGTCGAGAACGCGCAGACCTCGAGCGCCTATGACGGCATTCCCGCCATCGTGCTCGCCGTCCAGCGCCAGCCCGACGCCAACACCGTCGAGGTGGTCGACCGGGTCAAGGCGATGCTGCCGGCCTTCTCCGAGCAGCTTCCGGCCGCCGCCTCGATCTCGCTGCTGAACGACCGCTCGACCTCGATCCGCGCGGCGGTGGAGGACGTCCAGTTCACGCTGCTGCTCACCATCGCGCTCGTGGTGATGGTCATCTTCGTCTTCCTGCGTCGCCTCGCCGCGACCTTCATCCCGGCCATCGCGGTGCCGATCTCCATCGTGGCGACGCTGGCGGCGATGTATGCCTTCGGCTTCTCGATCGACAACATCTCGCTGCTGGGCCTGACGCTGTCGGTCGGCCTCGTCGTCGACGACGCCATCGTCATGCTGGAGAACATCGTCCGGCACATGGAGGAGGACGGTTTGCCCGCCTTCGAGGCCGCGCTGAAGGGCTCCTCCGAGATCGGCTTCACCATCGTCTCGATCTCGCTGTCGCTGGTGGCCGTGTTCATTCCCGTGCTGCTGATGGGCGGCGTGATCGGCCGCATCTTCAACGAGTTCGCCGTGGTGGTGACGGTCTCGATCCTGGCCTCGGCCTTCGTTTCGCTGACACTGACGCCGATGCTCTGCGCCCGGCTGCTGAGCGGCTATGGCGACCATCATCGCGAAAACGCGCTCGGGCGCGTGCTGGAACGCGGTTTCTCGGCGCTGGTCACCGGCTATGACCGGACTCTCGGCCTCTGCCTCAAGGTGAAGCCCGTGATGCTGCTGGTCTTCTTCGCGACCATGGCGGGCTCGGTCTGGCTGCTGCAGACGACGCCGAAGGGCTTCTTCCCGCAGGAGGATATCGGCCAGCTCCAGGTCTCGACCGAGGCGCGGCAGGACATCTCCTTCGCTGCGATGAAGGAGTTGCAGGCGAAGGTGGCCGAGGTCTTCCGCCGCTCGCCCCATGTCGCCCATGTCGCGTCGAGCGTCGGCGGCAGCGGCGGCGCCGCCTCCTCGCTCAATGCGGGGCGCCTCTTCGTCGAGCTCAAGCCGCAGGATCGGCGGCCGCCGCTGCCGAAAGTGCTGGCCGATCTCAGGCGCGAGACCAGCCAGATTCCCGGCATCACGGCCTATATGACGCCGGTGCAGAACCTCAACATCGGCGCTCGCTCCTCGAAGAGCCAGTATCAGCTCGTCGTTCAGGGGCTCGACCAGCCGCTGATGAACGAGTGGGCTCTGAAGCTCGCCGACGCGATGGGCCAGGATCGCGCCCATTTCATCGACGTCACCACCGATCTCCAGAACAGCGCCTCCGAGGCGACGCTCGTCATCGACCGCGACAAGGCGAACCAGCTCAAGATCGGCGCCGACGTGCTGCGCTCGACGCTCTATTCCGGCTTCGGCGTCCGGCAGGTCTCGACCATCTACACGGCGGGCGACAGCTATCAGGTCATCGTCGAGTTCGACCCGACCCATGGCTGGTCGCCCGACCGGCTCGACCAGATCCGCGTGCGGGCCGGCAACGGCATGCTGGTGCCGCTCGGTGCCTTCGCGCGGGTGGAGCGCACGGTCGGCCAGCTCACGGTCAACCAGCTCGGGCAAATCCCCGCCGTCACCATCTCCTACAACCTGCCGCCCGGCGTCGCGCTCGGGGACAGCGTCACGCGGATCAACGCGCTCAAGGGCGAGCTCGGCTTCCCGACGGCCTCGCTCTCGACGACGCTCGCCGGCACGGCCAAGACCTTCCAGGATTCGCTGGCCAATCAGGGCCTGCTGATCGCCGGCGCGATCCTGACGATCTACATCGTGCTGGGCATCCTCTATGAGAGTTTCATCCACCCGCTGACGATCCTGACCGGGCTGCCCTCGGCGGCGATCGGCGCGCTGGGAGCGCTCAGGCTCTTCGATCTCGATCTCTCGGTCATCGCGATCATCGGCCTGCTGATGCTGATCGGCATCGTGAAGAAGAACGCGATCATGATGATCGACGTGGCGCTCGTCCTGCGGCGAGAGGGCGCGTCGGCGGAGGAGTCGATCCACCGCGCCTGCGTGATGCGGTTCCGGCCGATCCTGATGACGACGCTTGCCGCCGTCATGGGCACGCTGCCGATCGCGATCGGCGCCGGCGCCAGCGCGGAGCTGCGCCAACCGCTCGGCATCGCGGTCGTCGGCGGGCTGCTGATCTCGCAGGTGCTGACGCTCTACATCACGCCAGTTCTGTTCATCTACATGGACCGGCTGGGCGAGGCAGTGGGGCGCGCCTTCGGCAAGGAGCCAGTCGGGGAACAGGCCGGCGGACATGACGGCTCGCCTGCGGGCCGTGCCACGTAGAAGCCGCAGGCCTTGGAGCGACCGGAGCGCGGCGGCGCCGATGTCGCTCCTAAGAAGGGACGGTGCTCGGCGGACGAGCCCAGCGAGATGACGGGCGGGCAGGGTGCCGCCACCTCAACCGCGTGGGGATGCGCTCCGGTGCGCGGCTCTCCGCGTCGCCAGCCGCACGGCGGCTGGGATGGGGGCGATCAGCGGCAGCGCCAGCCGCCCCTCGAGCGCCTTCGCCGCCTGCGCCAGCGGGCCGCCGCCGATGACGAGCGCCTGCGCGCCCATTGTCTCGATGGCGTGACGGCATGCCTGTTCCAGCGCCTCGGTCAGCCGTTGCGGATCGCTCATCAGGGCGTGGACGTCGCCGTGAGTCAGCGCCACGCCGCGAAACAGCGGCTCGTGGCCATAGGCCTTCGCCCTGGCCGTGATCGACGACACGAGGTCGGGCGTCGTCGTCACCACGGCGAAGGGGCGGGCCTCCGCCGCGGCCTCCTGCATGGACGCCTCGGCGATCCCCGTGACCGGGCAGGGCAGGCGCTCCCGGAGCGCTTCGAGCCCCGGATCGCCGAAGGCGGAGACGATCACGCCGTCCGGCGGCTCGGCCGCGATCGCGTCGGCGAGGGAGAGCACGGCCTCGGCCGCCACCGCCAGCGCACCGGGCTCGGTGATCAGCGGAACGCCATAGGGCGCGGTCAGCGCCTCGATGCGGACGCCGTCCGGCGCGGTCTCGCGGGCGATGGCCGCTATCGCCTCGGTCGTCGCGGCGTTGGTGTTCGGATTGATCAGCAGGAGGCGCATCGGCCGGGTTCCGTTCATGCTGCAGCGGCGAGGACGCCGCCAGCGCTTGCCAAAGACCTGTGTCCCGCGCAAGGGATCGAGGCATGCGCATCCTGCTCCTGAACCCCAACACCACCGAGGCGATCACCCAGCGGCTGCTGGCGGCGGCGCAGGCCGTCGCCGCGCCCGGCACCGAGATCGTGCCGCTGACCGCGCCGCGCGGCGTGCCCTATATCGCCAGCCGCGCCGAGGCGCAGATCGGCGGCGCGATCGCGCTGGAGATGCTGGCCGAGCATCACGGGACGGTCGATGCCGCGATCATCGCCGCCTTCGGCGATCCGGGCCTGATGGGCGCGCGCGAACTCTTCGACCTGCCGGTCGTCGGCATGGCCGAGGCCGCGATGCTGACCGCCTGCATGCTGGGGCGGCGTTTCGCCATCGTCACCTTCGCCCGCGCGCTCGGCCCCTGGTATGAGGAATGCGTCGCGATGCACGGGCTCGAAGGCCGCTGTGCCGGCATCCGCATGCTGGACGAGGGCTTCTCCGACATCGCCGACGTGCAGGAGGAGAAGGAGGCGGTCATCGTCGAGCTCGCGCGCCGCGCCGTGGTCGAGGACGAGGCCGACTGCATCATTCTCGGTGGCGCTCCGCTGGCGGGGCTCGCCGGCAAGGTCGCCGACCGCATTCCGGTGCCCGTCGTCGACCAGATGGGCGCGGCGCTGAAGCAGGCCGAGGCGCTGGTCGCGTTGAAGCCGCGCAAGGCGACGGCCGGCACCTTCCGCCGTCCGCCGGCGAAGCCGACGCAGGGCTTGGCCGACGCGCTGGCTGCCCGCATCGAGGGGCGGTAGAGCCCGCGCTCTCGCGTCTCGGTTTGGGCGATAGGGATGCCGCGTGGCCGATTTCACCGTCCGCCGATCAGCTCTTCCCGGCCGATCGCCGTCAGCCAGTGGCGGGCGATCTCGTCGCGCCGCGCGAACCAGACGCCGGGCTTCGCGGCGACATGCGCCAGGAAGCGCTCCAGCCCCGCGATGCGCCCGGGCTTGCCGATGATGCGCAGATGCAGGCCGACCGTCATCATGCGCGGCTCGGTCGCGCCCTCGGCATAGAGCCGCTCGAAGGCGTCGATGCAGTAGCGCGCGAAGTCGTCGCCGAAGACGAAGCCGCCGCCGCGCGTGAAGCGCATGTCGTTGGTGTCGAAGGAATAGGGCACGACGAGATGGTCGCGTCCGTCGACATCGACCAGATAGGGCAGGTCGTCGTTGTAGGCGTTGGAATCGTAGAAGAATCCGCCCTGTTCGAGCAGGAGCCGGCGGGTGTTCGGCGAGGTTGCCGAGCGCGTGTGCCAGCCGCGCGGCGGCGTGCCGGCCGTCAGCGTGATCGCCTCGACCGTGCGCGCGATGGCGAGGCGTTCCTCCTCGATCGTCATGTTGGCGTGGCGTTCCCAGCGCCAGCCATGGGCCGCGACCTCGTGCCCGTCCGCGACCGCCTGCTGCACGAGCCAGGGCGAGATCATCAGCGAGCGGCCGATCGCGTTGACGGTGCCCCGCGCGCCATAGGCCTGCAGCAGCTTGCGGATGCGCGGCCAGCCGGCGCGGGTGCCGTATTCGAAATGCGACTCCATGCAGAGGTCGCGCACGCCGGGGATTTCCTCGACGACCTCGTAGATCGCTTCGTTCTTCTCGTCGCCCTGTCCGATGGTGAGCTCGCCGCCTTCCTCGACATTGATGACGAGGTTGATCGCGACGCGTGCGTCGTTGGGCCAGCGCACCGCCGGCGGGTTGGAGCCGTAGCCGCGGAAGTCGCGGTCGGTGGAGGAGTCGGGAAGCATGTCAGATATCCGTCATTCGCCTGAGGCCGACGAGCCTGTCGCCGACGATCAGCACGCCGATGGAGAGCAGGATGAGCAGGGTCGAGATCGCCGCGATGGTCGGATCGGGGCTTTCCTCGACATATTGCAGCATCTGGATCGGCAAGGTCTTGGTCCAGGCGTCGGTGAAGAAGATCGAGATCGGGTAATTGTCCATGGAGGCGAGGAACGCAAACATGCCCGAGGTGAGGAAGGCGGGGGCAAGCGAGGGCACCATCACCTTCATGATCGCCCTGGGATAGGTCAGGCCGAGCGTGCGCGCCGCGTCGATCAGCGTGAAGTCGAACAGCGAGAGCGAGGCGAAGACGGTCCGCACCACATAGGGCAGGGTGATGACGACATGGGCGAGCACGAGGCTCGTCCAGACGTCGCGAAGCCCCGCGGCGCGGAAGCTCTCGAGCATCGCGATGCCGATGACGAGGCCGGGCAGCATCAGCGGCGAGACCAGGAAGGTCACGACCGCCTCGCGGCCGCGAAACTGCCCGCGCAGCAGGCCGATGGCGCAGAGCGTGCCGAGCACCAGGGCGATCGCGGTCGAGAGCACGGCGAGCTTCACCGAGGCGAACACGGCCGGCCAGAGATCGCGCGAGCGCATCAGCGCCTCGTACCAGCGCAGCGACCAGGCCGGCGCCGGCAGGCTGAAGACCGGGCTCGACCCGAACGAGACCGCCACCGTGACCACAAGCGGCGTCAGCAGGAAGATGACGGTGGCGGCCGCCAGCGCGTTCACCAGCCAGCCCGAAGCGCGTTCGATCGGCGTCATTGCGCGCCTCCGAGCCTGCGCGACAGCCAGGCGCTGCCGACCACGATGCCGACCGTCAGCACCAGCAGCACGACGGCGGTGGTCGAGCCGAGCTGCTCGTTGCGCATGAACAGGAAGGAGCGGCCGGTCAGCGTCGCGAGCGTCTGGAAGCGGTCGCCGATGACGAGGCTCGGGATCACATACATCGACGCCGCCATCGAGAACACGAAGGCGACGCCGGTGACGATGCCGGGCAGGGAGAGTGGCAGCGAGACCTTGAAGAAGCGGTAGACGGGCGAGGCTCCAAGCGTCGCAGCCGCCTCGACCAGCCGCGGGTCGATCAGTTTCAGCACCGAATAGATCGGCAGGATCATGAAGGGAACGAACACGTTCGCTGCGCCGATGACGAGCCCGGTCTCCGTGAAGAGCAGGCGCTGCGGCTCGTCCCAGAGCCCGATCCCGGTCATGAACTGCGAGACGACGCCGTCCCGCCGCAGCACGATCTGCCAGGCGAAGGCCTTGACGACGACGCCGACGGAGAGCGGCAGGATGATCGCGATCAGGATCGCCGCCTGGGCGAGGCCGCGCGAGCGGGCGAGCGCGAGCGCGGTCGGATAGCCGATCACCAGGCAGACCAGCGTGACGAAGGCGGCGCTGCGCAGCGTGTTGCCGATCACCGTCCAGCTGAACGGGTCCGACATGAAATTCGCCAGCGAGGCGAAGGCCCCGCCACCGCCGAAAAAGCTGCGGCCCAGCAGATAGACGAGCGGCGCGCCGTAGATCAGCGCGAGATAGGCGACTGCCGGCAGGGCGAGCAGCAGCACGGGGTCGAGGCGGCGCGCGGAGCTCATGCCGCCTCCGCCGTGGCTGGGTAGACCAGCGTGTCGTCGATGCTCCATCCCAGCGTCAGGCGGCTGCCGGGCGCTGCGCCCGCGGGCATGGCGGGCGCCTCGACCATGATGCGCCCGCCCTCGGGCGCCGCGAAATGCAGCTGCACCCGCGCGCCCTGGAAGGCGGCGTCGATCAGTTCGGCCTCGAAGCCGTTCTCGCCGCTGGCCCCGAGCGAAATGCGCTCCGGCCTGACGCCGAGCAGCACGCGGCTGCCGGGAATGAAGCCGCCGCGCGCCCGCAGCGTCCCACAGGCGGTATCGACCGTGACGAGACCGTCCTGCTCCGCCGTGACCGTTCCGTCGAGCTTCGTCGAGAGCCCGACGAAGTCGAGCGCGAAGGGCGTCGCGGGCCGGTGATAGATTGCGTCCGGCGCGGCGAGCTGCTCGATGCGCCCGCGATGCATCACCGCGATCCGGTCCGACATGGTCAGCGCCTCGTCCTGGTCATGGGTGACGAAGACGGCCGTGGTGCCGACCTCGCGCAGGATGCGCTTGAGGTCGATCTGCATCGCCTCGCGCAGCTTGCGGTCGAGCGCGGAGAAGGGCTCGTCGAGCAGGAGCAGCTTGGGGCCGACGGCGAGCGCGCGCGCCACCGCGACGCGCTGCTGCTGCCCGCCCGAGAGCGCCTTGACCGAGCGCTCGGCATGGGCGCCCATCTGAACCAGCCCGAGGAAGCGCGCCACCGTCGGCGCGATGGTCTCGCGGGCCGCGCCGCGCGCCTTGAGACCGAAGGCGACGTTCTCCGCGACCGTCAGATGCGGAAACAGCGCGTAGTTCTGGAAGACCACGCCGATGTCGCGCTTGTGGGGCGGCCTTCGCGTGATCTCCTCGCCATCGAGCACGACGCGGCCCGAATCCGGCGTCATCAACCCCGCCACGATGCGCAGCAGGGTCGTCTTCCCGCAGCCGGAGGGGCCGAGCAGCGAGATGAATTCGGCCTTGCCGACGGCGAGATCGACGCCGTCGAGCACAGTGGCGGCGCCGAAGATCTTGCCGGCGCCGGTGATGTCGAGGAAGGGGGCGGTCACGGTCGCTTCACGCGGCTCAGATCGACATCTCGCGGTCCCAGCGCTTGATCCAGTCGTTGCGCTGGGCGGCGACGTTCGCCCAGTCGATCTGGAAGATCTTCACGTCGGCGCCGAGACCCTCCGGCTTCGGCACGGCCTTGTTGGTGGCCAGCGAATAGGTCGGGCCGGCGAGCTTGTTCTGCAGCTCCGCGCCGAGCAGTTCGTTGACATAGGCGAAGGCGAGCTCCGGCTGCGGCGCCCCCTTGATTACGGCGATGCCCGACGGCATGGCGAAGACGCCTTCCTTCGGCGCGGCGAGGTCGATCGGCGCGCCGGCCGCCTTGCGCTCCAGCGCATAGGACGACATGGCGGGGCCGATCAGATGGGCCTCGCCCTGTTCCAGCAGGTTATAGGCCTGCGGCTGCTGGGTGTAGACCGTGAGCAGGTTCGGCTTCAGCGTCGCCAGCTTCTTGAAGCCGGCATCGGTGTCCTTCTGCACGGCCTCCAGCGAGCCGCCGGTGAGCAGCCCGGCCGCGAACAGGATGGGCAGGCCTTCCGTGTTCTGCAGAGAGGGGATGATGACGCGGCCCTTGTACTTGGCCTCGAACAGCTCGGCCCAGGAGGCGGGGGCCGTCTTCACGGCGCTCTTGTTGTAGGCGATGCCGAGCCAGGGCTGGAGATAGTTCGCCCACATGCCGTCCATATGGGTCGAGCCCGGCAGCAGGTCGGCCATGTTCGGCGCCTTCGCCGGGGTCAGCGGATCGAGCAGCCCTTCCTTGACCGCCAGGATCATGACCGGATCGTCCATCTGGACGACCGACATGTACTGCTTGTCCTTGTTCTTCTGCATTTTCTCCAGGTTCACGAGCGAGCGCGTGCCCTCGAAGATGACCTTGCAGTTGTACTTCTTCTCGAAGGCCGGGACGACGATCTGCTCGACCCAGGGCTTGTGACCGGCCGCGCCGCCGACCACGAGCTCCCTGGTCTGCGCGCGCAGCACGGCGGGCGCCGCGATCAGGGTCGCCGCACCGGCCGCGCCGGCGAGGAGGGAGCGACGGGTCGGCCGGGCGGAAGCGAGGATGTCCATGATCGGTCCTTTCGGAGGCGGAGAATCTCGAAATCCCTTCAGCAACCGCTGTGCCAACTCCCGAAGGATGTCGCCGATTTCAGAAATGCGCTTCTCTTTCAGTTCGTTAAGAAGAATTTCGGAATCTCGATGACAGCGCGCAACAGTGCGGGTCTTCCGATATTTTGTGCACAATCGCTCAATGATTGTGCGCCACTATCTCGGGCTCCTGCCAAAAGATCGGGCAGCGAGGCGATTGGCGCTTTGGCGTGCAGCGGCGATAATCTCTCCATGAATGAAGAGGCGATTCACGCGATCCTGACCCGCGTCCTGCGGGCGGGCCGGCTGCCCGGCGGGGTGAAGCTCGGCGAGCATCGTCTGGCGGAGATCTTCGGGGTCAGCCGCGAGCGCATCCGCAAGGTGCTGCATCGTCTCGGCGCCGAAAGGCTGCTCGAGATCGTGAAGAACCGTGGCGCCTTCACCATCGAGGCCGATCTGCGCGAGGGCCACATGGTCTACGAGGCCAGGCGCATCCTCGAGAGCGGCATGGCGGCCCATCTCGCGGAGAACCTGACCGAAGCGCAGATCGCCCGCCTGCGCGAGCATGTCGAGGCCGAGGCCGAGGCGCTGCGGCAGAACGATCAGGCGACATGGCAGCGGCTCTCGGCCGAGTTCCATTTCCTGCTGGCGGAAATGACGGCGAACCCGCTGGTCCAGCGCCAGGCGCACGAATTGATCAGCCGCACGCTGATGCTGGTGAAGCGGTATGAGACCACCGCCGGCTCCGCCTGCGGCTGCGACGAGCATCGCGCCATCTTTCGGGCCCTTGCCGGGCGCGAGCGCGGCAAGGCGGTCAAGGCGATGACGACGCATCTCTCGCTCGTCGAGACGCGGCTGCGGCCGACGCTGTGCGAGGCGGTCGGTCCTTCGCTGGAGGAGGTGCTGCGCGAGGAGATCGCCAGCTCCGGCGGGGCGCAGGCGCCGATGGCCGCGGCCGAGTGACGGGAGACGAGATGTCCTACGACCTGATCATCGCGAACGGGACGGTCGCGACCGCGTCCGACAGTTTTTCCTGCGACATCGGCATCCGCGATGGGCGGATCGTCGCGCTCGGCCACGGTCTCGGCACGGCGACGGAGACGATCGACGCCACGGGCAGGCTCGTGCTGCCGGGCGGCATCGACAGCCATGTCCACATCTCGCAGCCGAGCGGCGAGGGCATCGTCATGGCCGACGATTTCGAGAGCGGCACGCGCTCGGCCGCATTCGGCGGCAACACGACCGTGATGCCCTTCTGCATGCAGGAAAAGGGCGTCAGCCTGCGCCAGAGCGTGAAGGACTATCACGCTCTGGCCGAGGGGCGCTGCTACACCGACGTCTCGTTCCACCTCGTGATCTCGGACCCGACCGAGCAGGTGCTCGGGCAGGATCTCCCGGGGCTGATCGCCGACGGCTATTCCTCCTTCAAGGTCTTCATGACCTATGAGGGGCTGGCTCTCGACGACTACGAGATGCTGCAGGTGATGAGCGTGGCGCGCGAGACCGGCGCGCTCGTCATGGTCCATGCCGAGAACTACGACGCCATCCGCTTCCTGACGCAGCGGCTGGAGCAGGGCGGCAAGATCGCGCCGAAGTTCCACGGCACCTCGCGGCCGATCCCGGTCGAGCGCGAGGCGACCCATCGGGCGATCTCGCTGGCCGAGCTGATCGACGTGCCGGTCATGATCGTCCACGTCTCCAACCGTGAGGCGATGGAGGAGATCGCGCGGGCCCGCTCGCGCGGCCTGAAGGTCTATGGCGAGACCTGCCCGCAATATCTCGTGCTCACCGGGAAGGATATGGACGGGCTGAACATGGAGGGGGCGAAGTATGTCTGCTCGCCGCCGCCGCGCGACGCGGCCAGCCAGGTCGCCTGCTGGGAGGGCCTCCAGACCGGCGTCTTCCAGACCTTCTCCTCCGACCATTGCCCGTTCCGCTACGACGATCCCGCCGGCAAGCTGACGCCGAAGGGGCGCACCTCCTTCCGCTGGGTGCCGAACGGCATCCCGGGCGTCGAGACGCGGCTGCCGATCCTGTTCTCGGAAGGCGTCGGCAAGGGGCGCATCACGCTGAACGAGTTCGTCGCGCTGAGCGCGACGAACCATGCCAAGGCCTACGGGCTCACGCGCAAGGGCTCGATCGCGGTGGGATACGATGCCGACATCGCGATCTGGGACCCGCAGCGCGAGGTCACGATCAGCCAGTCGCTGCTGCATCATGGCAGCGACTACACCCCCTATGAGGGCATCTCGGTGAAGGGCTGGCCGGTGACGACCATCGTGCGCGGCCGGGTGGTCGTGCGCGACGGCGCGCTCGAGGGCAGCCCCGGCACGGGGACCCACATCGCCCGCGAGCGCTCCCAATTCGCCGTGCCGGCCGGGCGCCGGGGCTGATATGGAGCGCAGCGTCACTCCTCGATACGGAAAGCCGGACCATGTCTTCGCATGAACTGATCGTCGCGCTCGGGGATGCCCGCTACCGCATCGAGCGCCCCTTCGGCTCCTGGCCGGCCAATAGCGGCTTCGTCACCGACGTCACGGTCGATCCGCGCGGGCATGTCTTCGTCATGCTGCGGCACGATCCGCTGACGCAGCCCGACGACCCGCGCGTGATCGAGCTCGATCCGGAAGGCAATTATCTCGGCGGCTGGGGCGGCGATCTCATCGCGGATTCGCACATGCTCACCGCCGACGCGCAGGGCCGCATCCTCTGCGTCGACCGCGACATGCACGAGGTCGTCATCTGCTCGGCCGCCGGCGAGCGGCTCGGCGGGCTTGGCGCCCGCGGCGAGCCGGCTGCTCCCTTCAACCACCCGACCGACGTCCATGTCTCGAGCTGGGGCGACATCTATGTCTCCGACGGCTACGCGGCGAGCCGGGTCCATCGCTTCTCGGCCTATGGAGTCCACATCCAGAGCTGGGGGACACAGGGCAGGGGCGAGGGCCAGTTCGGCTGGCCGCATGCGATCTGGACCCATGCCGATGGCCGCGTCGTCGTGGTCGACCGCATCAACGACCGCGTGCAGGTCTTCGACCACACCGGCGGCCACCTTCAGAGCTGGACGCATTTCTACCAGCCCGTCGCGATCTGGGGCGATGCGGACGGCAACACCTACGTCACCGACATGATCCCGAGCCTGCAGAAGATCGGGCCGGCCGGCGAAAGGCTCGGGCGCTGCCGGCCGATGCTGAACGGCGCCCACGGCCTCTTCGGCACGCCGGACGGCGATCTGCTGCTGGCCGAGGGCAATCCGAGCCGGATCACCCGGCTGGTCCGGCTGTCCTGACCGAGGCTCTTGGAGGCGAATCCGCGATGACCGCTCGCATCGTCTGGGGCGCGACCCTGCTCGAAGGGTTCGACGCGGAAGGCGCGCCGATCCTGCACCGCGACGCTGGGCTCGTCATCCGCGACGGCACCGTGCGCGAGATCGGCGCCATCGACACCCTGCGGCGGCGCCATCCGGATGCCGAGACCGCGGGCGGGCCGGAGTTCGCGGTCACGCCCGGCTTCGTCAACGCGCATCACCATGTCGGGCTGACGCCGCTCCAGCTCGGCTCGCCGGATCACCCGCTGGAACTCTGGTTCGCCAGCCGCCTGGCGCTGCGCGACGTCGATCTGCGGTTGGACACCCTCTATTCGGCGTTCGAGATGATCGCGAGCGGCGTGACGACGGTGCAGCATCTGCACAGCCGCGCGCCCGGCTCGGCCGAGGACGTGCTGGCGGCCGCCGAAAAGGTCGTCGGCGCCTATCGCGACATCGGCATGCGCGCCTCCTATTCCATGGCCCTGCGCGACCAGAACCGCCTCGTCTACGAGGCCGACCGCGATTTCGTCGCGCGGGTGCCCGCGGAGCTGCGTCCTGCGCTGGAAGCCTATTTCGCGCGTTTCACGCTGCCGCTGTCCGAGCAGGTCGCGATCTTCGACGAACTGCTGCGCCGCCATGGCGCCGCCGGCGCCGACGGGGACGAGCGCGTCCGCATCCAGATCGCGCCGGCGAACCTGCACTGGCTGTCCGACAGGGCGCTCGAGACCTCGGCCGAACTCGCCGGCCGCACCGGCCTGCCCGTCCATATGCATGTGCTGGAGACGCCCTACCAGAAGGCCTATGCGCTGAAGCGCACGGGCGGTTCGGCGCTCGCCTATCTCGACCGTTTCGGCCTCCTCGGCCCGCAGCTCACCATCGGTCATGGGGTCTGGATGAGCGAAGGCGACATCGCGCTGGCAGCGGAGCGCGGCGCCTGCATCTGCCACAACTGCTCGTCCAATTTCCGGCTGAAGAGCGGTCTGGCGCCGGTGAACCGCTTTCTGGCGCGCCGGATCCCGGTGGCCATCGGCATCGACGAGGCCGGCATCAACGACGACCGCGACATGCTGCAGGAGATGCGGCTCGTGCTGCGGGCCCATCGCGAGCCGGGCATCGACGCGCCCCATCCCGAGCCGGCCGAGGTTCTGCGCATGGCGACCGAGCACGGCGCCCGCACCACGCCTTTCGCCGGCGAGATCGGCCGCCTGTCCCCCGGCATGGCGGCCGACTGCGTGCTCTTCGACTGGAAGGACGTCACCTGGCCCTATCAGGACGAGGCGCAGGGCTTCGTCGAGGTGCTGGTCCAGCGGGCGAAGTCCAGGGCCGTGCACAGCGTCATGATCGGCGGCGAATGGGTCTATCGCGAGCGACGCTTCACCCGCATCGACCGCGACGCCGTGCTCGCCGAGATCGCGGACGCTCTCGGGCGCCCGCGCACGCCGGCCGAGCAGGAGCGCATCGCGCTCGCACAGGCCGTGATGCCGCATGTAAGGGGCTTCTACGAGGGCTATCTCGATGCCCTCGGAGGCGATCCGCATGGTCGAAAGGGCGGGCGCGTCTGAGCTTCGCCCGCCTTACCGCATGCGCGCGATGCTCTCGTCCGTCTCGTGGTCGCCGGGCTGCGGCGGCGCGATCGGGGTGAAGAGCGTCCGGTCCGGTTTCAGGTCGATCAGCGGAGTGTCGTCGAGGCAGTCGAGGCCACGCACCAGCAGCGTCGCGCCCTCGCGCCCGACCAGTGTCGCGATCGACGTGCCGATCGGATTGGGTCTCACCGGCGAGCGCAGGGCGAAGGTGCCGTGCACCTCGCCGTTGCTGGCCGGGCTCTGGAGCACGAGATCGCGCCGCGACCGGTGCAGCCAGTACAGGACCTCCAGCCGCTCGAAGCGCTCGATGCCGTGCAGGGCCTGGTCCCAGGGCGGGAAGAGCTCGATCCGGCACAGCGGCCCATCCGCCCGGCCCTGGCGCGGGCAGGTCGGCCGCGAGGTCCAGGGCGTCCTGATGCGGCCGATGAAGACGAGGCCGGCATCATCGCAGACGGGCGGGTCCACCGCGACCTCGGCCGGGCGGATTTCGTTCTCGCGGACCATGGCGTCAGCCGGCGGCGGTCGGCACGCCGGAGGCCTTCGAGGTCACCGCGATTCGTCCCCCGGTCGGGCGGCGGGCGCTGATCGTCATGGCTGGACTCCGGAGCGACGTTGGTCCCGGTCATGCGTAGCGCGCGAGGGGCGGGCAGGGAAGCGCAACGAAAACTCCGTCCAAGACCGGCTCTTGCGTGGATTGTTGTGTTGTCGCGAGACCGCATGTCCGGGGGCGGGGCGGGACGTCACAATCTCTTGTCGCGAGGCCGGACACCGATCACAGTGCCATTCGAAGTCCATCGGCCGCGAGGCCGGCGGCGCGCCGTCATTGCCCCTCCTGGTGAGAAGAGAGCCCCCGATGAACCTCCGTCTCGACAAGAACGACATCTCGCATGTGGTCGAGGCAGACCGCGCGCATGTCTGGCATCACCTGATGCAGCACAAGGCGCTGGAGACCTCCGATCCCCGGATCATCGTCGAAGGCAAGGGCATGCGCGTCTGGGACGCGACCGGCCGCGAATATCTCGACGCGGTCTCGGGCGGCGTCTGGACGGTCAATGTCGGCTACGGGCGCGAGAGCATCGCCAACGCGGTGCGCGATCAGCTCGTCAAGATGAACTATTTCGCCCAGAGCGCGGGCTCGATTCCGGCCGCTCTCTTCGCCGAGGCGCTGCTCGAGAAGATGCCCGGCATGACGCGCATCTATTATTCCAACTCGGGCTCGGAGGCGAACGAGAAGGTCTACAAGATGGTGCGGCAGATCTCGCACCGGCACCATGGCGGCAAGAAGTCCAAGATCCTGTTCCGCGAGCGCGACTATCACGGCACCACCATCACCGCGCTCGCCACCTCCGGCCAGCCGGAGCGCGCCCTGCAGTACGGCCCGCTGACGCCGGGCTTCGTCATGGTTCCGCACTGCCTCGAATACCGCAAGCAGTGGGATGTCGAGAACTACGGCGTGCGCGCCGCAGACGCCATCGAGGAGGTCATCCTGCGCGAGGGGCCCGATACGGTCGGCGCCATCGTGCTGGAGCCGGTCACGGCCGGCGGCGGCGTCATCGTGCCGCCCGAGGGCTATTGGCCGCGTGTCCAGGAGATCTGCCGCAAGTACCAGATCCTGCTGCATATCGACGAGGTCGTCTGCGGCCTCGGCCGCACCGGCAAGTGGTTCGGCTACCAGCACTACGGGGTGGAGCCCGACTTCGTGACCATGGCGAAGGGCGTCGCCTCCGGCTACGCGGCGATCTCCTGCACGGTGACGACGGAGAAGGTCTTCGAGATGTTCAAGGACGACGCCTCCGATCCGCTGAGCTATTTCCGCGACATCTCGACCTTCGGCGGCTGCACCGCCGGCCCGGCGGCCGCCCTGGAGAACCTGCGCATCATCGAGGAGGAGAAGCTGCTCGAGAACTGCACCGCGATGGGCGAGCGTCTGATGGCCAATCTCGAGGCGCTCAAGGCCAAGCACGAGGTCGTCGGCGACGTGCGCGGCAAGGGCCTCTTCCAGGGCGCCGAACTGGTCAAGGACCGCGTCACCAAGGAGCCGGTCGAGGAGAAGCTGGCGCAGCGCGTCGTCGCGGAAGTCTACGCCCAGGGCGTGCTCATCGGCGTGACGAACCGCTCGATTCCGGGCTTCAACAACACGCTTTGCCTGTCGCCGGCCTTGATCGCCACGCCGGCCGACATCGACCGCATCACCGACGCCATCGACGTCGCCCTGACCAGGGTCTTCGGCTGACGCTGGAAAGACGGGGCCGCCGGTCCGGCGACGGATCGGCGCCGCTGCTCCGGAACGCTCTCAGGCGCGCAGAAGCCTGACCCGCGTTCCCCATGGATCGCGGCTCTCGATGCCGCCGGCGACGCTTGCGCTCGCCACGCCGGACATGCCGAGGCGCTCCTGCTGTGCGGCCAGGACGTCCTCCCGCGCGACCTGCAGCGAGAACCAGGACAGGCCCGTATCGGCTTCGCTGCGAACGCCCGCTCCGGCGCTGTTCCAGATGTTCATCGCCAGATGGTGATGGTAGCGCCCCGAGGAGAGGAAGCTCGCGGAATCGCTGCGTCGGGTCGCCTCGAAGCCGACGAGGTCGCGATAGAACCGGTCGCCCGCCGCGACGTCGCCGACGCGCAGATGGATATGTCCGATGCGCAGGCCGTCCGGGGCGGTAGAGTAGTTGCTGACGCGCGTGTCGGTCAGCGACAGGATGTCGTCGACGTCGAGCTGGTGGGTCCCCATCACGACGCTGCCGGCTTCCCAGCGCCAGCGCTCGGCCGGGCGGTCGGCATAGACCTCGATGCCGTTGCCCTCGGGGTCCTGCAGATAGACGGCCTCGCTGACGCTGTGGTCGGCGAAGCCGGTCAGCGGCGTCCGGTTGCGCGCGACATGGACGAGCCAGCGCGCGAGATCGACCCGGCTCGGCATCAGGAAGGCCGTATGGAACAGCCCGGCCGCCGTCGGCCGCTCCAGGGCCGCCTGCGGATGCGCCTCCAGGGTCAGCAACGGCACGCCGCCTGCGCCCATCGTGACGCTGGCTTCCCCGCGCGTCAGGACGGCGAGGCCGATCACGTCCCGGTAATAGGCGCTGACCCGCTCGAGGTCGCGAACCTTGAGGCCGGCGGCGCCGATCCGGATCGGCGTGGCATGGGCATGGCTCGGGCCGGCCGCGCCGGCCACTGGCGCTCCCTCCGCCCGGGCAGCGGCGGTTGCGGCTGCCGCGAGGCAGGAGGCGCCTGCCAGGCGGAGCAGGGTGCGGCGGGTCGGGGCGGGCGACATGCGCGTGGTCCGGTCGTTGAACGTCGCCGATCCGAGCCATGAAAGCGCGCGCGGCGCACGTCACGACGTCGTGACCGCGCCGCGAAAATGCGCCGCCGATTGAACCTGTTTGTTCCTCGCGAGACAGAAGCGTATGCCGAGCTGCCGTAAGGGTCGCGCCGGCAAGCCGGGCGGCATCGAGCACAGCCGCCTTCCAACCTCATCGAACTGGTTCGACCATGCGAAACATTCTTCTCGTGACGATCCCGCGCGTCCTTCTGGGTCTGATCTTCCTCGTCAGCGCGGTCGACGGGTTCTGGTGGCTCGCCACCGGACACCACCTGATCCATCCGCCGACCTCGCCGAAGGGGCTGGAATTCGAGGCGGCGCTGCAGGCCTCCGGCTTCTTCTGGCCGCTGATGAAGACCGTCAACCTCGCTGGGGCGCTCAGCCTGCTGTTCAATGTGGCGCCCGCCTTCGGGCTGGCCCTGCTCGCGCCGGTGATGACGGTGATCGTGTTCTTCCATTTCGCGATCAACCCGGCCGGCATCCCGGTCGCGCTGATCCTCGTCGTCGCGGGCGCGCTCCTCGTCTACGCCTATCGCGACCGCTATCGCGCGCTGCTACGCTGACGCGACGCCGGCCTCACAGGCTGAACCCGCGCAGCCTTTCGCCGAGCTCGCCGATCCGGTCGGCCGCGACATTGGCGATGGCGATGCGCAGATGACGCTCCTGGCCCGGCCCGAAATAGGGGCCGGGCAAGGCCAGCACGCCCCGCGCCTCGACCAGCCTTCGCGCCACCTCGGCCGCCGGCCGGTCCGCGAAGGGATGGGCGAGATAGGCGAAATAGGCCCCCGCCGCCAGGACGCGCCAGTCGTTCAGCGGCGCCATGGCCTCCCGGAAGAGGCTGGTCCGCGCGTTGATGTCGGCGCGGTTCCTCTCGCGCCAGTCCCGGATGCCGGCGATGCCCCATGCCACGGCGGCCTGCCCGGCGCGGACCGGGCTGATCTGCACGCAATCGAGCACCTTGCCGATCTGCGCGATGACGGCCGCGCCCGCGGTGATCGCACCGAGCCGCCAGCCGGGCACGGCATAGGCCTTGGAGAAGCTGTAGAGACCGATCACCGTGTCCCGCCAGTCGCCCGCCGCGAAAGCCTCGTGGGGACGGCCGGAGCCTTCCGGGAGGAAGTCGCGATAGGTCTCGTCGAGCACGAGCCAGAGTCCGCGCCGGCGAGCCAACTCTGCGAAGGCGGCGATGGTCTGCGGCGGGTAGATCGCGCCCGTCGGGTTGTTGGGCGTCACCAGCACGATCGCGCGGGTGCGGGAGTCGATCAGTGCCTCGGCGGTCGCGACATCCGGGACGAAGCCGGCTTCCGGCGCGCAGGGCAGGGGGCGGGCCTCGACGCCGAGCATGGTCAGCGTCATCTCGTGGTTGAAGTACCACGGCGTCGGCAGCAGCACGTTCTCGCCCGCGCGGGCCAGGGCCATCATCGTCATGACGAAGGCCTGGTTGCAGCCCGAGGTGATCGCGATCTCATCCGTGCCGAACGGCACGCCATAGACGGAGGCGAGCTCGGCCGCATAGGCCTCGCGCAGGACGAGGTCGCCGACGATGGGGCCGTAGCGCGTGCTCGCCGGATCGGCGGCGGCGTCGGAGAGGCGGCGCAGCAGCGTCTCGGGCGGCGGCGTCCCGGGAACGGCCTGCGAGAGGTCGATCAGCGGCCCGCAGCGCCCGTCATAGGCGCGCGCCCAGCCTTGCGCCTCGGGGATCGGCGGGGTTCCGGTGTCGAGAAGGTCGGGGTTCAGCGGGGCGGGGCCGGTCTTGAGCATGGCGTCGCAGCTTTGCGACCGGGCGGCGCGCGCGTCAATCGAGACCGGCGCATGCCGAGGCCTCTCTCACGGTGGCGCCGTCGCAGATCGGTATCCTTGGACGCCGGGACAGGCATCGCCATATCGTCGCCAGCGCGGGCAGCGGATACGGGACGGGCGATGCAGGACGAGACCACGGACGCGATCGAGGAACTCCACGCCATGCTCGACCGGGCGAAGGCCGTGGTGAGTTTCACCGGCGCCGGCATTTCGACGGAATCCGGCGTGCCGGATTTCCGCTCGCCGGGGTCGCCCTGGATGGTCAACAAGCCCATCCCCTTCGAGGCCTTTCTCGCCAGCCGCGAGGCGCGCATCGAGGCCTGGCGGCGCAAATTCGCGATGGACGACCATTATCGCGGCGCCTCACCCAACCGGGGACATTTCGCGCTCGCGCGGCTCGTCGCCGAGGGGCGCTCGCCTGCAATCGTCACCCAGAACATCGACGGGCTGCACCAGGCGTCGGGCGTTCCGGACGACAAGGTGGTCGAACTGCACGGCAACGGCACCTATGCCACCTGCCTCGCCTGCGGCCGGCGCCACGAACTCGCCGAGATCCGCCCGATTTTCGAGGCGAGCGGCGAGCCGCCGGTGTGCGAGGCCTGCGGCGGCATCGTGAAGTCGGCGACGATCTCTTTCGGCCAGGCGATGCCGCAGGCGGCGATGCGGACGGCGCAGGCGCTCGCGCTCGAAGCCGATCTCTTCCTCGTCGCGGGCTCGTCGCTCGTGGTGTTTCCGGCGGCGACCCTGCCGGTGATCGCGAGGCGCAACGGCGCGAGGCTCGTCATCGTCAATCGCCAGCCCACCGATCTCGACGAGGTGGCGCACCTCGTGGTGCGCGGGGACATCGGCCCCGCGCTCGGCGGCCTGGCCGGCTGAGCCCCCGCCGATCGAGGCGAGGTACCGATTCTCCTCCGGATCGGTTCTCCGGACGCGCTCTTGATGTGGATGACGTCGCGCGGACTGTATCCCGACTCCGCAGCGATGGTATCGTAAATCCACGAATCAGGCCTTGCGTGCGGGGGCGAGCGAGCAGATGTCCGACGAGTTCGGTGAGAGCGGGCGGCCACCGGTGGGACCCATCCAGTCGCTTAATCGCGTGATGCGGCTCGACGGCGGTGACGCCGCGGAGACCGCGACGGAGCTGGTCGGCTACGTCAAGTGGTTCGACGTGGCCAAGGGCTATGGCTTCGTCATCCCGGAGGATGGCGGGGCCGACGTGCTCCTGCATGTCACGGTGCTGAAGCGCGATGGCTTCAACGCCATCGCCGAAGGCGCGCGCATCGTGCTGGAGGCGATCGAGAAGGCGCGGGGACGCCAGGCGGTCCGCGTGCTCTCGATCGACACCTCGGCAGGCAGGCATCCCTCCGAGCTGCCGGCGGCACGGACCAATGTGTCCGTCACGCCGACGAGCGGGCTGGAGCGAATGGTCGTCAAGTGGTTCAACCGCTTGCGCGGCTTCGGCTTCGTCTCGAAGGGCGAGGGCGCTCCCGATGTCTTCGTCCATATGGAGACCCTGAGGCGCTACGGGCTCGTCGAGCTGGTTCCGGGGCAGGAAGTGCTGGTGCGCTACGGGCCCGGACCCAAGGGCCTCATGGCGGCCGAGATCAGGCTGGAGCAGGGCGGGGCGATCGCGTCCCACTGAGGGGCGCTGAAAGTCTCCGGAGGATCGGCAATCTCCCCGGTTTCGGCGGTTCCGTTCATCTCGTCTCAAGAAATGCCTGATAGCGCTGGCCTTCATGGCCAGCGAGGGGCGCCGTGCTTCTCATTACGGATCGCGTCGAGAAAAGCGGATCTTTGGAGCGAGTGCTCGCGCTCTGGGGCGCCTGTGCCGTTGCCGACATTCATGGCGCGCCGCTCGGCAAGCGCGGGCAGCCGCGATTCGTCCTCACCGACATCGACCTGTCGAACTGCACGTCTGTCCTGGCGGCCCGGGACCTGCTGGCGCGGCTTCGCGCCAAGGGGCGGCCGCATCTATGCCTGCTGCGCGAGACGTCGGTGCGTGCGGCGGTGCAGGCAAACGCGCTCGGCGCGACGGCCACGCTCTCCTCGGATGCGCCTGCCTGCCTGTTGCGGGAGACGATCGGCGCGATGCTGGGTGCCGGCGACGCTCCGGCGGACAGGGCGGAGTTCCGGCGCGACGTCTCGGCCGCCACGGTCGCGTTTTCCGACATGCTCGCCGCGGCCGCCGCGGGCAAGCCGTTGCCGCTCGACGCGATCGACCAGGGGGTGCTCTCGATCAACCGGGCCGCGAGCGGCGCGAGTCTCGACGACTGGCTGGCGCTGGTTCGCGGCCATGACGACATGACCTACCAGCACTGCCTGCTCGTGTCGGGGCTGGCGGCTGCGTTCGGCAGCCATCTCGGTTTCTGCGAGGAGGATCGCAAGCTCCTGACCTGCGCCGCCGTGCTCCACGACGTCGGCAAGGCCCGCATTCCGCTCGGCATTCTGCAGAAGGATGGAGGCCTGTCCGCCACCGAGCGCGAGATCGTCAGCAAGCATCCCCAGTTCGGCTATGACATGCTGGTGGCGCAAGGGGACGTTCGGCGGGACGTGCTGGCCGCGGTGCTGTCGCACCATGAATATCTCGACGGCTCCGGCTACCCGAACGGACTGCGCGGCGGCGAGATCTCGGACCTCGTGCGGATGGTGACGATCTGCGACGTGTACGGCGCGCTGATCGAGCGTCGCAGCTACAAGCCGGCGCTCGAGCCTTGCGCGGCCTTCGGCATTCTCGCGAACATGACAGGCAAGCTCGACCCCGCGCTCCTGCGCGCTTTCCAGCATATGACGCAGCTGAGCGGGAAGGCGAGCGCGGCCGCTTAGGGCATCGGCCCGAAAAGTGGAGCGCGGTTTTCGGAAAAGCCGATGCAAGATCAAAGAGCTAGAGGATCGGACTGAATACGAAATTCAGTCCGATCCTCTAGGCGAAACAGCGCTCCCTGGGATCGTATGCGGAATGAGGACGACCGCCGAGTAAGGCCGGCAGCCGCACGCGGGTTAGGTCGGCGTGGACGGCTACAGCGCGAACGACGTCCCGCAGCCGCAGGAACTCGTCGCGTTCGGATTGGTGATTCGGAACGATTGACCGATCAGGTCGTCGACGAAATCGATGGTTGAGCCCGCCAGCAGGTCGACCGACGTCTCGTCGATCAGCACGGTGGCGCCGTCGCGCTCGATGACGATGTCGCCCGGCGCCTTTTCGCGGTCGACGTCGAAGACGTACTGGAAGCCCGAACAGCCGCCACCCGCGACGCTGACGCGCAGCATCGAGCCGGGCGGCTCCTGGCTCATCACGGTCAGGATGCGGCTCGCCGCCTTGTCCGTCACCGAAATACCGTGGGCCTGTTCGAGAGTGTCGGTCGCCATGGAGAGATGGTCCTTGCGCCTTGCCTGGCCGGAACGTAATGGCGCCGGGACCCCTCTTCAAGCGGGCGAGCCCGGACACCGGCCATGCCGCAGCCTCAGATCATCCCGCCGCAACCCGCCGAGCCGGGCGACCGCTGGCGGGCGCCCTATGCCTGCCGCTCCAGCCTGAGCCGCGGGCGGCTCGTCGTCGAGCCCGCCTCGCCGACGCGCGGCGAATTCCAGCGCGACCGCGACCGCATCATCCACTCCACGGCCTTCCGCCGCCTCAAGCACAAGACCCAGGTCTTCGTCTCGCACGAGGGCGATCATTTCCGCACGCGGCTGACGCACACGATCGAGGTGGCGCAGATCGCCCGCGCGCTCGCCCGTGCGCTCGGCCTCGACGAGGACCTGGCCGAAGCGCTGGCGCTGGCGCACGACCTCGGCCACACGCCCTTCGGCCATACCGGCGAGGATGCGCTCGACGAGTGCATGGCCAGCTTCGGCGGTTTCGACCACAACGCCCAGACCCTGCGGATCGTGACCCGGCTCGAGCGCCGCTACGCGAATTTCGACGGGCTCAACCTGACCTGGGAAACGCTGGAAGGGCTCGTCAAGCACAACGGCCCCCTGATCGGGCCGGACGGCAGGCCGACCGAGCGCTACGCGGCGCGGGGCATCCCGGCCGCCATCGTGGAGTATCAGGACCGCCAGGACCTCTGGCTCGGCAGCTTCGCCTCGGCCGAGGCGCAGGTCGCGGCCCTCGCCGACGATATCGCCTACAACGCTCATGACATCGACGACGGGCTGCGTGCCGGGCTCTTCGGCCATGCCGAGCTCGCCCGGGTCCCCTTCCTCGCGGAACTCCTCGACGAGATCGAGCGGTTGCATCCGGGGCTGGAGCGGCCGCGCGCCACCAACGAGCTCGTCCGGCGCATCATCACTCGCTTCGTCGAGGATGTGATCGCGGAGTCGCTCGCCAGGCTGTCGCGGCTGGCGCCCGCCGACGCCGACGCGATCCGGCGCGCGGGCGAGCCGGTCGTCGCGTTCTCGGAGCGGATTTCGGCCGCCGATCGCGCGATCAAGGCTTTCCTCTATCCCAACATGTACCGGCACGCCCGCATCGCGCCGATCAGGGCGCAGGCGGCCCAGGTGGTTCGCGACCTGTTCCAGCGCTTCAGTGCCGATCCCTCGGCCATGCCGGAGGAATGGGCCGCCGGTTGCGGCGGGCTCGACGAGCACCGCCGTGCCCGCCGCATCGCCGACTATATCGCCGGCATGACCGACTCCTACGCGCTCGACGAGCATCGGCGCCTGTTTGACGCCACTCCCGCGCTGCGATAGGGCCGGGCGCTTCCCATCCCGATGGTCGTGGCCGCGATGAACCTGTTCGAGACCTATTCCGCCCGTGTCACTGCCGCGCTCCACGCGCTGGCCGAGCGAGGGGGCGTCCCCGCGGGTCTCAATCTCGCGCGCGTCGTGGTCGAGCCGACGAAGGATCCGGCCCATGGCGATCTCGCGACCAACGCCGCCATGGTCCTCGCCAAGGAAGCGGGCACCAACCCGCGCGCGCTCGCCGGCCTGCTGGTCGAGGAGCTGGCGCGCGATCCCGAGATCCGCAAGGCCGAGATCGCGGGGCCCGGCTTCATCAACCTGACGCTGGACCCCGCCGTCTTCACGGCCGTGCTGAAGGGGGCCGTCGAGGCCGGAACGGATTACGGGCGCGGCCGTGCGAAGGCCGAGCCGAGGACCAATGTCGAATATGTCTCGGCCAACCCGACGGGGCCGATGCATGTCGGCCATGGCCGCGGCGCCGTCTTCGGCGACTCGCTCGCCAATCTGCTGGCTTTCGCCGGGCACGCCGTCACGCGGGAATACTACATCAACGATGCCGGCGCGCAGGTCGACGTGCTCGCGCGGTCGGCGTTCCTGCGTTATCGCGAGGCGCTCGGCGAGGACATCGGCGCGATTCCGGAGGGGCTCTATCCCGGCGATTACCTGAAATCGGTCGGGGAGACGCTGGCGGCGCAGCATGGCGCGGCGCTGAAGGCGATGGCGGAGGCGGAATGGCTGCCGCTCGTCCGCCAGACGGCCATCGACGGCATGATGGCGATGATCCGCGACGATCTCGCCGCTCTCGGCGTGGTGCACGACGTCTTCTTCTCCGAGCGCTCCCTGCAGACGGTCGACGGCGACAGGGATGCCGTCGCGGAGACGATCGCGGATCTGCGCGCGCGCGATCTCGTCTATGAGGGCCGGCTGCCGCCTCCCAAAGGCCAGAAGGACGAGGATTGGGAGGATCGCGAGCAGACGCTGTTCCGCGCCACCCGCTTCGGCGACGATGTCGACCGGCCGCTGCTGAAGTCGGACGGCAGCTACACCTACTTCGCCAACGACATCGCCTATCACCGCTCCAAGTTCACGCGCGGCTTCGCCGAGATGATCGACGTCTGGGGCGCCGACCATGGCGGCTACGTCAAGCGCATGCAGGCGGCCGTGAAGGCGACGACCGCCGAGAAGGGCGCGCTCGACGTCAAGCTCTGCCAGCTCGTCAAGCTGCTGCGCAACGGCGAGCCGGTGAAGATGTCGAAGCGCTCGGGCGATTTCGTCACCCTGCGCGAGGTCATCGACGAAGTGGGCCGGGACGCGGTCCGCTTCATGATGATTTTCCGCAAGAACGACGCGACCTTGGATTTCGACCTTGCCAAGGTGGTCGAGCAGTCCAAGGACAACCCCGTCTTTTACGTCCAGTATGCGCATGCGCGCTGCGCCTCCATCTTCCGGCAGGCGCGCGAGGCCTTTCCGGAGATCGATCTCTCGTCGGCAGCGCTGGCGGGCGCCGATCTGTCGCTGCTCGTCGACGAGTCGGAAGTGGGCATCGTCAAGATGATCGCGGCCTATCCGCGTCTGATCGAGGCCGCCGCCGCGGCGCATGAACCGCATCGCGTGGCATTCTTCGTGCATGACCTCGCCAGCGCTTTTCATTCGCTGTGGAACAAGGGCAAAGACTCGCCGCAATTACGATTCGTTAATCAAACTGATCGAGAGTCGACTTTGGCGAGGTTGGCGTTTGTGCATGCGGTGCGCAGCGTTCTTGCTTCCGGTCTGGCTGTCGCCGGAGTTGCGGCGCCGGAGGAAATGCGCTGACGGGGTTTGCCGGCGGCGTGCACCAGGTCAGATTGACCGCGTAGTCCGCCCGGCGTCGAATGCGTCGCGTCGGTCCGCGCTGGAGTGGGTCATGCCATGAGTGAGCCAGCTAGAAATCGTTTCGCTCTCGATCTCGAGGATCTGGAGCGTCAGCTGAGGGGGGCCGGGCAGATGCCCCGCCCCGGCCAGCAGGTCGATCCGCTTGCGGAATTGACGCGCATCGTCGGTCAGGACGATCCGCTGAAGGAGATTTTCGCCGAGCGGGCGCAGGCTCCTGCTCCTGCCCCCGTGGCAGCCTGGCCCGGCACGCGGCAGGAGCCGTCTTTCGCGCAGATGGCGCCGAAGCCGGCGCCGGCCCCGGAGGTACGCGGCGCGCTCGACGAGTTCGAGGCGCTTCTGCGCCGCACCGAAGGGGGCAGGGCTCCCCAGGCGGCCCAGCCGGTTGCGGTCCCGCAGCCGCAGCAGCCGTCCGAGCCGCACTACGAGGCTTCTCAGGCGCCGCATTTTCAGCCCTTCGATCCGCATGGTGGCGGGCAGCCGCCGCGTGATCTCGACGAGGTTCGGGGCGGCTATGTCGCCGCCGCTCCGGCGCCGGACTACGACTACGAGCCCTCGGAGAGCGTCGATCAGACCTATGTTCCCGAGGAGGAGATGCCAGATCTCGAGCCGCGGCGGTCCCGCAAGGGCCTCGTGATCGCCGCCGCGATCGTCGTGATCGGCGTCGCCGGCGTGGGCGCCGCGATGGCGCTGCGCGGCTCCAAGGTGACCGCCGACGGGGCGCCTCCGACGATCGTGGCCGATCAGTCGCCGGTGAAGATCCAGCCGGTCAATCCGGGCGGCGCAGAGATCCCGAACCAGAACAAGCAGATTTATGAGCGGGCCGGAGAGGCGCCGGGCGGCAAGACCAAGGTCGTCAGCAGCGAAGAGCAGCCCGTCGACGTTCAGCAGGCGGCCCGGAGCATGCCATCCCGCGTCGTCCTCGCCGGGCCCGGCGCTCCTGCCGCGAATCCGCTCGCGCAGGCGCCTGGCGCCGCCGAGGCCGCGGCCCCGGGCGCGACGCCGTCGGTGGCGACCCTGACGCCGGCCGAGCCCGCTCTCGTGCCCGTTCCGGCCGTGCCGGGGCTGGGCGAGCCGCGCCGCGTGCGCACCGTTTCGATCCGGCCCGACGGCTCGCCCGCGGCATCGGGCGAGGCGGCTGCTGCTCAGCCCACCGTCACGGCGGCGTTGCCGCCGAGGGCGCCTGCGGTCGCTGCGACGCCCGTCGCCGCGCCGCAGCCGCCGGCCCGTTCGCCCGTGGCCGAAGCGCCGAAGGCGCAGGAGCGCGTCACCCCGCCTGCGGCGACGACGCCGTCGGGGCCGCTGAAGCTCGCCAGCGCCGCGCCGTCCGCGCCCCCGGCTGCGCAGCCGGCCACGTCGGCGACGGCAGCGATCCGGGCCGGCTCGGGCGATTTCATCGTGCAGCTCGCGGCTCCCGGCAGCGAGGCCGAGGCGCGCGCCACTTTCGCCGGTCTCCAGCGCAAATACGGCAACCTGCTCGGCGGCTATTCGCCGATCGTGCGCAAGACCGAACTCGCCGGCGGCAAGACGGTCTATCGCCTGCGCGTCGGCCCCTTCTCGCGCGAGGATGCGACCTCCATGTGCACGCAGCTCCAGGGCGCCGGCGGCCAGTGCTTCATCGCCAGGAACTGAGCCGGGTGACCGGCTGAGCCGGATAGGCCAGTCGAGGACAGGATGGCGAGAAGGCCGGCGGCGCGAGCCCGCCGGCCTTTTTCGTGCGGCGCGCGCCTCTCGCCTTGTGTGCAGCGCATGAGCGCCTTTCGTCGCGCTGGTTTCGCGACGAGGCTCGTGGCATTAGCGTGCGCACAAAATCCGTTCCTCACCATGTTCGCGATGAGGGGACGAGAAGATGGCCAATGGAGGAATGCCGATGGATCGCCGTAAATTCGTCACCGCTGCCGGCGCGGGAGCCGCCGCCAGCGTCGCCATCGCCGCGCCGGCCATCGCGCAGTCGCAGCCGAAGGTCAGCTGGCGGCTGACCTCGAGCTATCCCAAGAGCCTCGATACGCTGTTCGGCCTGTCGACGCAGGTCGCCAAGCGCGTCGCCGAGGCGACCGACGGCAACTTCCAGATTCAGGTCTTCGCACCCGGCGAGATCGTGCCCGGCCTGCAGGCCCTCGACGCGGTCCAGAACGGCACGGTCGAATGCAGCCACACCCTGTCGAGCTTCTATATCGGCAAGGACCCGGCCTTCGCCTTCGAGACCTCGCTGCCCTTCGGCTTCAA
The DNA here is from genome assembly GCA_003248805.1 of Chelatococcus sp. Classification (GTDB taxonomy): domain Bacteria; phylum Pseudomonadota; class Alphaproteobacteria; order Rhizobiales; family Beijerinckiaceae; genus Allobosea. The sequence continues at coordinate 60,959 of QFQY01000017.1, forward strand.
CACCCGTCAACAGAACGCCTGGCTCTATTCCGGCGGCGGTCTCGAGCTCTGCCGCGCCTTCATGAAGGGCTACAACCTCTACACCATCCCCTCCGGCAACACCGGCGCGCAGATGGGCGGCTGGTTCCGCAAGGAGATCAAGTCGCTCGAGGACCTGAAGGGCCTCAAGATGCGCATCGCCGGCATGGGCGGGCAGATCATGGCCAAGCTCGGCGTCGTGCCGCAGCAGATCGCCGGCGGCGACATCTATCCGGCGCTGGAGCGCGGCACGCTCGACGCGGTCGAGTTCTCCGGCCCGTATGACGACGAGAAGCTCGGCTTCCAGCGCGTGGCGAAATACTATTACTATCCGGGGTTCTGGGAAGGGAACGCCAATGTCAGCTTCCTGGTGAACCTCGACAAGTGGAACGCGCTTCCGGCGTCTTACAAGGCGATCGTCGAGGCGGCCTGCGCCGAGGCCAATGCGCTCTGCGTCGCGAAATACGACCACGGCAACCCGGATGCGATGCTGCGCCTCGCCGGCTCGGGCGCCGAGCTGCGGCCCTTCCCTCAGGAGGTCATGGCGGCGGCCTTCAAGGAGGCCTATGCGATGTATGCCGAGCTCGCGGCCTCGAACCCGAACTTCAAGACGTTCTACGATTCGTTCCTGCCGTACTGGAAGAAGGAGCAGCTCTGGTTCCGCATCGCCGAGCTGCCTTTCGACGCCTTCAACGCGCAGATGTCGGCGCAGATGCGCTGAGGCTTTCGGCTCGGCGCCGCTCCCTCGCCGCGATCTCGCGGCAAGGGGGCGGCGTCGCGCTTGACCGCGCCCGCGCCTGTTCCTAACCCGGCACCATGACATCGCGCGCCTTCATCGCCGGTTGCCTCGGCACGAGCCTCACCCCCGACGAGCGCGCCTTCTTCCGCGAGTCGCGCCCCTGGGGCTTCATCCTGTTCCGGCGCAACACCCAGTCGCCGGAGCAGGTCGCGGCCCTGACGGCCGAGATGCGCGAAACCGTCGGCTGGCATGCGCCGATCCTGATCGACCAGGAGGGCGGGCGGGTCCAGCGCATGGGCCCGCCGCACTGGCCGAAATACCCTCCGGCGCGCGCCTTCCTCGCGATCAACGATCCCGTTCAGCGCCGCGAGATCGTCCGTCTCTCGGCGCGGCTGATGGCGCATGACCTCAAGGCCGTCGGCATCGATGTCGACTGCCTGCCGGTGCTCGACGTGCCCGTCGCCGGCAGTCACGACGTCATCGGGGACCGCGCCTATGCGCACGACCCCGACGTCATTGCCGTGCTGGCGCGCGCGGCGGCCGAGGGCCTGCTCGCAGGCGGGGTGCTGCCGGTCGTCAAGCACATGCCGGGTCACGGGCGGGCGCGGGCCGACAGCCATCACGATCTCCCGGTGGTGGAGGCTTCGCTGGCGGAGCTGCGCGAGCAGGACTTCCGGCCCTTCCGCCATCTCGCCGACATGCCGCTCGCCATGACCGCGCATGTCGTCTTCACGGCGCTCGACGCCGCGCGCCCGGCCACCGTGTCGCGCAAGATCGTGCGCGAGGTCATGCGCGGCGAGCTCGGCTTCGACGGCCTGATCATGACCGACGATATTTCGATGAAGGCGCTCTCTGGCGGTTTCGCCGAGAAGGCGCGCGCCGCGATCCGCGCCGGCGTCGATGTCGTGCTGCATTGCCACGGCATCATGGACGAGATGGTCGCCATCGCCGGCGCCGTGCCGGAGATGACCGGAACCCGCGCGCGCCGCGCCGCGGCGGCGCTGTCCCGCATCCGCCACGAGCCCGAGCCGCTCGATGCGCAGGCCGCCCGCGCCGCGCTCGTGAGCGCGCTTGCGTTGGAGGCCTGAACAGCGGAACCTGTCTGCCGGGGCGTCGCGCCTGTCCCGATCCCACAGCCCTCATCCTGAGGAGCAAGCCCAAGGCTTGCGTCTCGAAGGATGCTCCAGATCGCATCGGAGCCTCCTGGAGCATCCTTCGAGACGCCGCTTGGCGGCTCCTCAGGATGAGGGCTGCGGGGAGGCCGGGCGCGACGGAAGCAGGGGACGGCCGGCCATGGCGGCGCAACTGCCATTCGAGGAGGACGGTCCGGAGCGCGATGGCGAGCCGGCGCTGCGGGTCGACGTCGACGGCTATGAGGGGCCGCTCGACCTCCTGCTCGATCTCGCGCGCCGCCAGAAGGTCGATCTGCACCGGATTTCGATCCTGGCGCTGGCCGAGCAGTATCTCGCCTTCGTCGAGCAGGCCCGGGCGCTGCGCCTGGAGCTGGCCGCCGACTATCTCGTCATGGCGGCCTGGCTCGCCTATCTGAAATCCCGCCTCCTGCTGCCCGAGCCGCCGAAGGGCGAGGAGCCGAGCGCGGCCGATCTCGCCACGGCGCTCGCGCTGAGGCTGCGCCGGCTGGAGGCGATCCGCGCCGCGGCGCAAAGGCTCGCCTCGCGCGAGCGGCTGGGCCAGGACGTCTTCGCGCGTGGCGAGCCGGAAGCGGTCGTGGTGGGCGCACGGCCGGTCTGGGAGGCGGAGCTCTACGATCTGCTCTCGGCCTATGCGCAGCAGCGGCAGAAGCGGGTGCAGGGCCACATCTCCGTCGGGAAGCGTGTCGTCTGGTCGCTGGTCGAGGCGCGCGACGCCTTGCAGAGGCTGGTCGGCGAGGCCGGCGACTGGACCGCGATCGACCCCTATCTGACCCGCTACATGGCCTCGCACGGGCTGCCCTCGCGGGAGATGGCGACGACGGTGCGCGCATCCGCGCTCTCGGCCATGCTCGAAATGGTGCGCGAGGGCATGATCGACATCCGGCAGGACGAGGCCTTCGCGCCGCTTTATGTCCGGCGTCGCTCGGCGAGACCTCCTAGCCTCCCCCTGGCGGGCCGGAGCGCCTCGTGACGCTGCCTGCGAGCGAACCGATCGAGGAGGAGGATGGCGGCGGCGCGGAGGCCTTCGCCCTGGCGCAGCGCATCGCCGAGGCCCTGCTCTTCGCCTCCGCCGTGCCGCTGCCCGCCGAGGACCTCGCCCGGTCCATTCCGGCCGGGATTGCGATCGCCGACGTGCTCGCCCGGCTCGTCGACACCTATGCCGCGCGGGGCGTCAATCTCAGGCAGGTCGCGGGCGGATGGGCTTTCCGCACCGCGCCGGATCTCGGCTATCTGCTCGCCGCCGAGGCCGAGCCGCCGCGCAAGCTCTCGCGCGCCGCGCTCGAGGTGCTGGCGATCATCGCCTACCACCAGCCGGTGACGCGGGCGGAAATCGAGGATATCCGCGGCGTCGCCACCGCCAAGGGCACGCTGGACATCCTGCTGGAGGCGGGCTGGGTTCGCTTGCGTGGCCGGCGCCGCTCGCCCGGGCGGCCGGTCACCTACGGCACGACGCCCGGCTTCCTCGACCATTTCGGCCTCGACCGCATCGACGACCTGCCCGGTCTCGAGGAATTGAAGGGCGCCGGCTTCATCGAGGGCCGCCTGACGCGGGACCTGACGGTGCCGGTCCCGGACGACGATGCCGAGCTCCGGCCCGACGAGGACCCTCTCGGCGATCTCTTCACGCCGCTTGACGAGGGCGGCTAGGCGCCGCACAGGGCTGGGCGGACGCATTGGCAGGACACTGGACGGGATTTTGACTGAAAAGGCGAACACGGTGCGCTGGCTGGGCTGGGGCCGGCGCGGCACGGCCGGCGCGGCGATCCCGATGGCTCTCGGCTTCGAGGGCGTGACGCAGCGCTTCGGCGAGGTGACGGCCCTCAGCGAGGTCACGCTGGCGGTGAAGCCCGGCGAGATCGTCGCGCTGCTCGGCCATTCCGGCTGCGGCAAATCGACCTTGCTCAGGCTCGCCGCCGGGGTGGAGCGGCCGAGCGAGGGCAGGGTGCTGCTCGACGGGCGGGACGTCTCGGATCCCGGTCGCTTCGTCGAGCCGGAGGAGAGGGGCGTCGGCCTCGTCTTCCAGGACTACGCGCTCTTCCCGCATCTGACCGTGGCCGAGAATGTCCGCTTCGGCCTGCGCGGGCTCAATCACGCCTCGACCGAGGCGACGGCCATGCGCGCGCTGGACCGTGTGGGCCTCGCCGGTCTCGCCGAGTCCTACCCTCATATGCTCTCCGGCGGCGAGCAGCAGCGCGTGGCGCTGGCCCGCGCGGTCGCCCCGCGTCCGGGCGTGCTGCTGATGGACGAGCCCTTCTCCAATCTCGACCGGCGGCTGCGGGACGCGGTCCGCGACGAGACCGCCGCCCTGTTGCGCGAGACCGGGGCGACCTCGATCATCGTGACGCATGATCCCGAGGACGCGATGCGCATCGCCGACCGCATCGTGCTGATGCGCGCCGGCCGCATCGTCCAGAGCGGCACGGGCGAGGAGCTCTACCGCCGGCCGGCCGGTCTCTTTGCCGCCCGATTCTTCTGCGATTTTACCGAGATCGCGGGCAGGGCGCGGGGCGGGCAGGTCGATACGCCGCTCGGGCGCTTCCGGGCGCCCGGCCTCGCCGATGGCGCCGAGGCTGTCGTCTGCATCCGGCCGCATGCGGTGCGGATCGTGCCGAAGGGCTACCATCTCCAGGGCCGCATCGCCGCGCGGCGCTTCCTCGGCGAGGTCGACCACGCGCTCGTGGCCGTCGAGGGGCTCGATGTCCCGCTCGCCGTGCGCCTCGCGCTGCCGCCGCATCTGCGCGAGGGCTCCGATGTCGGCGTCGACATCGCCGCCGATGAAGTTCTTGTGTTCGCGGCGGCGGACACATAGGTTCCGCCGAACACGACCGGGAGGCATAGGCGCCACCGGCCGCATGAGAGGGAGTTTCGCCATGGGTGGCGTCAGCATCTGGCACTGGATCGTCGTCGGCCTCGTCGTGATGATCTTCTTCGGGCGCGGCAAGGTGTCCGAGCTGATGGGCGACGTCGCGAAGGGCATCAAGTCGTTCAAGAAGGGCATGGCGGAGGACGATACCCCGCCGCCGAGCGCCTCGACCGTCGACCCGAAGGTCATCGACCAGACGCAGGCGAGCAATGCCGCCGCTCAGGCCAAGGCCGAGCAGAAGGCCTGATGGCGAACCGCGCCGACGGCGCGGCTGAGGGGACGAGCCGTCGATGTTCGACATCGCCTGGAGCGAATTTCTGCTGATCGGGGCGGTCGCGCTCGTCGTGATCGGCCCGAAGGACCTGCCGAAGGCCCTGCGCACCGTCGGCCAGGTGGTCGGCAAGGTCCGCCGCATGGCCGCGGAATTTCAGGGTCAGTTCAACGATGCGATGCGGGAGGCCGAACTCCACGACCTGAAGAAGCAGGTCGAGGATGTGGGCGGCTCCGTCACGAGCACGCCGGCGGCCCAGACCGATTTCAAGCCGATCGAGATGCCGGCCGTGCCGGATTCCGCGGCGCTGAAGGAGGCGGAGGCCAAGCTCGCGGCGCTGCCGCCGCCGGAGCCGCTTCCCCCGGTCGATCTGGCGCCCGAGCTTTCGCCGCCGGCGGATCTGCCGGCCCCCGTCGAGAAGCCGAAGCGCGCGCGCAAGCCGAAGGACGAGGCGCCCGTGGCGACCGCTGGTCCTGCCACCGCGCCGGCCGAGGCCGTCGCCGAAGCGCCGGTTGCCGACGATGCGCCGAAGACGCGGCGCCGCGCCAAGGCCGCCGCGCCCGCCGAACCAGAGGTGGACACGGTCGCGGAGGCCGCGCCGGCCAAGCCCGCGCGTGCGCGCAAGAGCAAGGCTTCGGCCGGCAATGAGGGATCGCCGGCATGAGCGTCGCCGAAACGCGCCAGGGTGAGGACGAGATCGAGGCCTCGCGCGCTCCCCTGATCGACCATCTGATCGAACTGCGCTCGCGGCTGATCAAGTCGCTGATCGCCTTTCTGGTGATGTTCTTCCTCTGCTTCGCGCTCGCCAAGCAGATCTACAACATCCTGGTCCAGCCCTATCTCTGGGCGGCGGGCGAGGGCGCGAACGTCCAGCTCATCTACACGGCGCCGCTGGAATACCTCTTCACGCAGATCAAGATCGCCGCCTTCGGCGCGGGCTTCCTCGCCTTTCCGGTGATCGCGACGCAGATCTACAAATTCGTCGCGCCGGGCCTCTACAAGAACGAGAAGCAGGCCTTCGCGCCCTATCTGGTGGCCACGCCTTTCTTCTTCGTCGCCGGCGCGTCGATGGTGTTCTTCTTCGTCATGCCGGTGCTGATGAAGTTCTCCATCGGCATGCAGCAGGCGGCGACCGACGGGCAGGCGGGCATCGCGCTGCTGCCCAAGGTCAGCGAGTATCTCTCCCTGATCATGACGCTGGTCTTCGCCTTCGGCGTCGCTTTCCAGCTCCCGGTGATCCTGACGCTGCTGGGCCAGGCCGGCATCATCGATTCGACCTTCCTGAAGGAAAAGCGCCGCTACGCCATCGTCTTCGTCTTCATCGTGGCGGCGGTGCTGACCCCGCCCGACGTGATCTCCCAGCTCATGCTCGCCGTTCCGATGATCCTGCTCTACGAGCTCTCGGTCTTCTCGGTTCGCTATCTCGAGAAGAAGCGCGAGGCGGAGAAGGCGAAGGAAGAGGCTGCCGACGCGGCGTCGGAATAGCGGACGCTCACGCCGTAGTCCCGGGCCGTTCCGGCCGCGGCGAAGCGGAGTGCCGGAAGCCATCGTTGTGCGACGCGTTCTATGATGGATTACGGATCGGCGCCGCTGACGCGGCTTGTCCGGGATGACGGCAGCGGATGTTCGCCATGTGGATTTACATCATGGCCAGCGGTTGGAATGGGACGATCTATGTCGGCGTGACCAACAGTCTCTCCCGTCGCGTCGGTGAGCATCGCGACGGGCGCGGTTCGCAATTCGTTCGTAAGTATGGCGTGAGCCATCTGGTCTACGCAGAGCATTTCGACCGCGCCGACGAGGCGATCGCGCAAGAGAAGCGCATGAAGAAATGGCACCGAGAGCGCAAGGTCGCGCTGATCGAAGCAGCCAATCCGACGTGGCGCGACCTCTACGACACGGTGCACCTCGACTGAATGTCCTCCCAACCCCTCCGCCGTCATTCCGGACAAGCGGCGAAGCCGCGCCGCTCCGGAATCCATCGTAGGGCTCTATGGTTCAGGGCGAAGGGGCGACGCCACACGTCGACCGACCCGCTCTATGATGGATTCCGGCACTCCGCTTCGCTGCGGCCGGAATGACGGGTAGGGTGACACCGCGCATCGACCCAACGATCCCTGTTCCCTCGCGACGCATCCCGGTTTAGAGCATGCCACGCCGGATTCCCCGGCTGCGGCATGGCTTGGCGATGTACGACATCAAATGGATTCGCGAGAACGCCGAGGCGTTCGACACCGGTTTGCAGCGGCGTGGGCTCGAGCCCCTGTCGTCGTCCCTGCTCGCGCTCGACGATACGCGCCGCGCCGCCATCGCGAAAGCTCAGAGCTCGCAGGAGCGGCGCAACGCGCTCTCCAAGGAGATCGGCAAGGCGATGGGCGCGAAGGATATCGCGCTCGCCGACAGGCTCAAGGCCGAGGTCGCGGCTCTAAAGGACTCGCAGCCCGCGCTGGAGGCCGAGGAGAAGGCCGCCAAGGAGGCGCTCGACGAACAGCTCGCCGCCATCCCCAACATCCCGCATGACGACGTTCCGATGGGGGCGGACGAGCACGACAACGTCGTGCTGCATGTTCATGGCGTGAAGCCGGAGGAGCGCGGCCTGCTCGCCGGCGTCAACGATCCGAAGCAGCATTACGAGCTCGGCGAAGCGCTCGGCCAGATGGATTTCGAGACGGCGGCCAAGCTCTCGGGCTCGCGCTTCGTCGTCCTCCAGAGCCAGATCGCGCGGCTCTCCCGCGCCATCGGGCAGTTCATGCTCGACACGCACACCGAGGAGCACGGCTACACCGAGGTGATGCCGCCGCTGATGGTGCGCGACGACGTCATGTTTGGGACGGCGCAATTACCAAAATTCGCTGAAGACCAGTTTCGAACCACACGAATCGCCGACATTGAGGACGTGCGGCCCGTTATTGCCAGAGCGGTGGCCCAATATGTCGCAAGCCATCCCGAACGTGACAAGAACGGGAGATTGCCTGATCGTGCAGATATCCGCGCGGGGAGCATTCAAGCTACAAATCGAGCGATCGAGGATTGGGCGCGCCTTAAATTCCAGCTAGCCGATCGTGATCCGAACGAGCCCATTTCCGTCGACGTTCCGATGTGGCTCATCCCCACAGCCGAGGTCCCGCTGACCAATCTCGTGCGCGAATCCATCCTCTCCGAGGAGGAGCTTCCGCGCCGCTACACCGCGCTGACCCCGTGTTTCCGCGCCGAGGCAGGCTCGGCCGGGCGCGACACGCGCGGCATGCTGCGCCAGCACCAGTTCGAGAAGGTCGAGCTGGTCTCGATCACCACGCCCGAGAAGTCGCGCGAGGAGCATGAGCGCATGCTGTCCTGCGCCGAGAATGTGCTGAAGAAGCTCGACCTGCACTACCGCGTCATGACGCTGTGCACCGGCGACATGGGCTTCGCCTCGCGCAAGACCTGGGACATCGAGGTCTGGCTGCCGGGGCAGAAGACCTATCGCGAGATCTCGTCCTGCTCGGTCTGCGGCGATTTCCAGGCGCGGCGCATGAACGCCCGCTACAAGACCAGGGACGGCAAGGGCCCGTTCTTCGTCCATACGCTCAACGGCTCGGGCACGGCGGTGGGCCGCGCCCTGATCGCGGTGATGGAGAACTACCAGAACGCCGACGGCTCGATCACCGTGCCGGAGGTGCTGGTGCCCTATATGCGTGGTGTCACGCGCATCGGGAAGGCGTGATGGCGGTGGCGGTCGGCACGGCGCTCCTGTCCTTCTCCCCCTGCGGGAGAAGGTGGCTCGGCGTAGCCGAGACGGATGAGGGGTCGCGCGACCGTTTCGATCGCCTCCCGGATCGTCCCGCCTTTGTCGGCCTGCTACGGCGCGACCCCTCGCCCCAACCCTCTCCCGCAGGGGGAGAGGGCGCGCGTCGCGATTCGGCGCCCCTTCGCTTCGTCGCTTGAGAGAGACCGCATGCGCATCCTGATCACCAATGACGACGGCATCCACGCCGAGGGCCTGACCGTCCTGGAAGCGATCGCGGCCGAGCTCTCCGACGATATCTGGGTGGTCGCGCCCGAGACCGACCAGTCCGGCGTCGCGCATTCGCTCTCGCTCTCCAACCCGCTGCGCCGCCGCCAGATCGCGGAACGGCGCCATGCGGTTGCGGGAACGCCGACCGATTGCGTCATCATGGCGGTGCGCTCGCTGCTCGAGGATGCGCGGCCGGACCTCATCCTCTCCGGGGTCAATCGCGGCCAGAACGTCGCGGAGGATGTGACCTATTCCGGCACCATTGCGGCGGCGATGGAAGGCACGCTGCTCGGCATTCCCTCGATCGCGCTGAGCCAGGCCTATGGGCCAGGCGGGCGCGAGAACATCAACTGGAACTGCGCCCGGACCCACGCGCCCGGCATCATCCGCAAGCTGCTCGCCGAGGGCATTCCGGAAGACATCCTGTTCAACGTCAACTTCCCGAACCGGCCGGCGGAGGAGATCGCGGGCGTCAGCGTCACCGTGCAGGGCCGGCGCGACCAGAACCTGGTCAGGCTCCAGCCCGGCAGCGACGGGCGCGGCAATCCCTATTACTGGATCGCCTTCCAGCGCAGCGGGCGCGAGCCGGCCAACGGCACGGATCTGAGCGCGATGGCGGCGGGGCGCATCTCGGTGACGCCGCTGGAGCTCGACCTGACCCACGAGCCGACCCTGACGCGCTTCGCCCGGGTCTTCGCGTGAGATGCGGACGTGCCGCGCGCGCAATCATGACCGCGGCGCGAGGCTGATCATCGGGGCCTGATCCATGGTCGAGGACGAGGGGCAGGACGTCGGGGACGCCGACGAGATCGACGAGGACGCCCCGGCGAGCGAGGGCGAGCGCACCGTAGCCTTCCTGATGTCGCTGCGGGCGCAGGGCGTCCGCGATCTCGCCGTGCTGCGCGCCATGGAGAAGGTCGCGCGCGAGCGCTTCGCTCCGGCCCGCTTCGCCGATCTCGCGCGGCAGGACGTCTCGGTGCCGCTGCCCTGCGGGCAGATGATGACGGCGCCCCACACGGTCGCGAACCTGCTCGGCGCGCTCGACATGCAGCCTTCCGCCCGCGTGCTCGAGATCGGCACCGGCTCGGGCTATGTCTCGGCCCTGCTGGGGGCGATGGGCGGGGAGGTGGTCTCTCTGGAGCGCTATCGCACGCTCGCGCTGGCGGCGCATGAGCGCGTCGCGGCCAGCGGTTTCGGCGGCGCGGTCGAGCTGCGCCATGCCGACGGCTTCAAGGTCGACCGGACGCTCGGGCGCTTCGACCGCGTGCTGGTCAACGGTGTCGTCGACGCGGTGCCGGAGGCGCTGCTGTCGCGCCTCGGGCCCGGCGGCCGGCTCGTGGGCGCGCTGCGCGTCGAGGGCGCGCCGCGCCGCGTCGTGGTGACGCGCCTGGCCGAGGGCGGCTTCGATCATGCGCTCGGCCCGATCGTGCGCTTCCCGCCGCTGGTGCCGGGGCTCGCGCGCGCCCTCTGAGGAAAAAGGTGAATCGCCAGGCGGCGGCGAAACGGTTTCGTAACCTGAACGCGGGTTTAATGCGCTTCATCGAGTTGCGTTGCCGTGAGTGCAAAGTCCATGCGTAGCAAAGCCGGATCCAACACCCCCCGCGCCGTCCGCCGTGTATCGACGCTCGCCCTGCTCGCGCTCGGCCTCGGCGCGTGCTCGTCCGACACGATGCGCTTCACCGAGGCGCCTTTCAGCAATCCCTTCCAGACGGCCCGTGCCCCGGCGCCCGCCCGCGATCCCGCCACGACCGGCTCGATCGGGCGTGTCGAGGCCGCGCCGCTGCAGTCGCCCGCTCCCGTCGCCTCGGTGCGCTCCCAGCCGCTGCCGCCGCCGCAATCCGCGGTCGCGCTGCGCGCCCCGGCGCCTCAGCCCGTCGCGGGCGGGGCCGGCGGATGGAGCGCCGAGGGCGGTACGCCGATCGTGCTCGCGCAGGGCGAGACGCTCGATGTCATCTCCTCGCGTTACGGCGTGCCGCGCTCGGCGCTGATCGCCGCCAACGGTCTCTCGGGCCCGAATGTCGCGCCCGGCACCCGCCTGACGATTCCCGTCTATAACGGGCAGGCTGCGGCATCCGCGCCGGTGCAGGCCGCGCCGTCGGTTCCGAGGCAGGTCGCCCAGGCTCCGACCAGGACCGAAACCACCCGCTTCGTCGCGGGGCCCGCTCCGGCCGCCGCTCCGCGTCCCGCCGCGTCCGTTCCGCAGCCGCAGCGCGCTCCGTCTGCGGCCGAGGCCAAGGCCGCCGCCGCCGAGGAGGCCCGCCTCAAGGCTGCCCAGGCCAAGGAAAAGGCCGAGGCCGACGCCAAGGCCATGCGCGAGTCCCGGGCCCGTTTCGCCGCCGAGGCGAAGGCCAAGGCCGAAGCGCGGAAGACGCAGCCCGTCGCCGCCGCGCCCGTCGCTGCCGCCAAGCCGGCGGCCGTCGCGGAGGTCAAGAAGCCCGCGCCGGCGGCCGAGAAGCCGAAATCGGTGGTCGTGGCGAACGCTCCCGCCGCCGAGCCGAAGGTTACGGCCGTTCCGAAGGCCGAGCCGGCGCCCGTCGCCGAGCCGAAGACGACCGCCAGCCTGCCCAAGCAGCAGGATGCCGAGGAGAAGGCCGATTTCCGCTGGCCCGCTCGCGGTCGCGTCATCCAGGGCTTCTCCGGCCGTGGTGGCAATGAAGGCATCAACATCGCCGTGCCCGAGGGGACGCCCGTCAAGGCCGTCGAGGGCGGCACGGTCGCCTATGCCGGCAGCGAGCTGAAGGGCTATGGCAACCTGGTGCTGATCCGCCACCCCAACGGCTATGTCTCGGCCTATGCCCATAACGGCGAGCTCAACGTGAAGCGCGGCGACACCGTCAGCCGGGGACAGGTCGTCGCGAAGTCGGGCCAGACCGGCAACGTCTCCTCGCCCCAGCTCCACTTCGAGCTGCGCAAGGGCTCGACTCCGGTCGATCCGACCCCATATCTGAACAACTGATCTGCGAGACGCGACTTCGATCGGCTCCCGCGAGACCCCGCCGATCGAACGGGACGGGACGGCCCCAGGAGGCCGTCCCGTTTTCTTTTTTGCCGGGGCGGAAGCCTCAGGCGGGGCGAAGCGGCGCCCTGGCGAAACGGCTCTCGACGGCGGCGATATAGGCGTCGCGCGAGGGGCCGAGATGGCGCCGGCACAGCGCGACGAGCCCGGCCCGGTCACCGGCCGCCAGAGCCGCGATCATCGCCTTGTGCTCGTCGCGGGAGAGGGCGAGATGCTCGGGGCTCGCGGCCGTCATCGAGCGTGCGCCATGGACACGCTGCGCCATGGTCTGGATCAGCTCGACGAGGTGCGGGTTGCCGCAGGCGCCGAACAGCGCTTCGTGGAAGGCCATGTTGGCGCGAAAGGCCGCGCGCGCATCGCCTTCGGCGACGGCCGCGCCATGCGTCTCCTGGATGCTCTCCAGCCGTGCCAGCGTGTCCGCCGGAGCGGGCAGGGGGATCTGCTCCGCCGCCAGCGTCTCCAGCGCCTCGCGTACCGAATAGATCTGCCGGACCTCGGTCGGGTCGAGCAGCTTCACGAAGGCCCCGCGGTTGGGGATGCGCTCGACCAGCCCGACGCGCTCCAGCTCGGCCAGGGCCTCGCGCACGACATGACGCTTCACGTCGAGCCGCTCCGCCAGCTCTTCCTCGACCAGCCTTTCGCGCGGCATCAGCCAGCCGAGCACGATTTCCTCCTCCAGCGCGGCGGCGATGGCGCGGACACGATCGGTCGTCTGGAGCTTCAGGCCTGTGCTCGGCATGCTGGATTATAACTCCTCGACATAATTGTTGACAATCCTGGCGACGATCATCATTCATCTCGCCATGAGTTCCGACGACGATACCCCATCCTCCGGCCCGGCGGCGCGCGGCATGCGCCGCAACCTCGCGACCTACGGCGACCCCGGCTTCTCGCTCTTCCTGCGCACCGCCTTCATCAAGGCGGCCGGCTTTACCGACGATGCGCTCGACCGGCCGATCATCGGCATCACCAACACCTTCAGCGACTTCAATCCCTGCCATGGCAACGTGCCCCGGCTGATCGAGGCGGTGAAGCGCGGCGTCATGCTGGCGGGCGGCCTGCCGATGGAGTTCCCGACGATCTCCATCCACGAATCCTTCGCCAATCCCACCTCGATGTTTCTTCGCAACCTGATGGCGATCGACACCGAGGAGATGATCCGCGCCCAGCCGGTGGATTCCGTGGTGCTGATCGGCGGCTGCGACAAGACCGTGCCGGCCCAGCTCATGGGGGCCGTCAGCGCCGATGTCCCGGCGATCCAGCTCATCACCGGGCCGATGCTCGTCGGCCATCACAAGGGCGAGGTCCTCGGCGCCTGCACCGATTGCCGCCGTCTCTGGGGCCAGCACCGCGCCGGCCAGATCGACGAGGCGGAGATCGAGGTGCTGAGCGGGCGCCTCGCGCCGACGCAGGGCACCTGCATGGTCATGGGCACGGCGAGCACCATGGGCTGTCTCGTCGAGGCGCTCGGCATCGCCTTGCCCGGCTCGGGCACCATTCCCGCGACCCATGCCGACCGCATCCGCGCCGCCGAGGCGAGCGGGCGCGAGGCCGTCCGGCTCGCCAAGGGCGGGCCGAAGCCGAGCGAGCTGCTGACGCCGACCGCCTTCCGCAATGCCCTGACCGTGCTGCAGGCGATCGGCGGCTCGACCAACGGGCTCGTCCATCTGGCCGCGATCGCGCGCCGTGCCGGTCTCACGATCGATCTGGAGGAGTTCGACGAGATCGGCCGGAAGGTGCCGGTGCTGATCGACCTCAAGCCCTCCGGCGACCATTACATGGAGCACTTCCACTGGGCCGGCGGCGTGCCCAAGCTGATGAAGGAGCTCGGCGACCATCTCGACCGCTCGGCGCGGACCATCGACGGTCGCACCATCGGCGAGATCGCGGACGCCGCCGAGGACGTGCCGAACCAGAGCATCATCCGGACGGCCGCGGGCCCGGTGAAGCCGACCGGCGGCATGGCCGTGCTGCGTGGCAACCTCGCGCCCGGCGGCGCGGTCATCAAGCACTCGGCCGCTTCGCCCGCGCTGCTGACCCACACCGGCCGCGCCGTGGTCTTTTCCTCGGTCGAGGACATGGTTCGCCGGATGGATGATCCCGACCTCGACGTGAAGGCGGACGACGTGCTGGTGCTGACCAATGCCGGCCCCAAGGGCGCGCCCGGCATGCCGGAGGCCGGCTATATCCCGATCCCGAAGAAGCTGGCCCAGGCCGGCGTCAAGGACATGGTCCGCATCTCGGATGCCCGCATGAGCGGCACCGCCTTCGGGACGATCGTGCTCCACATCACGCCGGAATCGGCTGTCGGCGGCCCGTTGGGGCTCGTTCGCAACGGCGACATGATCAGGCTGGACGTTTCGGCGCGGGAGATCTCGCTCCTGGTCGACGACGCCGAGCTCGAGCGCCGCAAGGCCGAATGGCAGCCGCCGGCGCATATGGCGCAAGCCTCGCGCGGGTATCGCCATCTATATCTGACCACCGTGCTTCAGGCGGACGAAGGCTGCGACTTCGACTTCTGCTGACAAGGCCGTCCGGCCCAATTCCTAGAGCCGAGGCCGGAGCCAACCGACCCGCGTAGTCCAGACTGGAGGAATTCCCATGTTCGACCGTCGCCATGCCCTCGGCGCGCTCGCCGGCCTTTCGCTGAGCTTCGCCGGAGCTGCCTTCGCGCAGTCCTATCCGCAGCGGCCGATCACACTGGTCGTGCCCTATGCGCCCGGCGGCGCCACCGACATCATCGGCCGCGTCGTCGCCGAAGAGATGTCGAACAGCCTCGGCCAGCGCATGGTCGTCGAGAACCGCGCCGGAGCCGGCGGCAGCGTCGGCGCGGCGGCGGCGGCCCGCGCCCAGCCGGACGGCTACACGCTGCTGCTCGGCGCCCTGACCAGCCATTCCATCAATACCAGCCTGCAGGCCAAGCCCGGCTTCGATCTCAAGAAGGATCTCGTGCCGATCGGTCTCGCCGGCAATGTCGGCCTCGCTTTGGTCGTCCATCCCTCGGTCCCGGCGAAGACCGTTCCGGAGCTGATCGCGCTGATCAAGGCGTCGCCGGACGGCTACTCCTACGCGTCCTCGGGGCAGGGCTCGCCGCAGCATCTCTCGGGCGAGCTCTTCAATCTCAAGGCCGGCACCAAGATGCCCGTCGTCCCCTATCGCGGCTCCGGCCCGGCGATGACCGACATGGTGGCGGGACAGGTCAAGATCATGTTCGACACCATCCCCGCGGTGCTTCAGCATGTGAAGGCGGGTTCGCTGCGCGCGATCGCGACGACCGGCACAGAGGCGTCGCCCTTCATGCCCGAGACGCCGACCGCGATCTCGCAGGGCCTCGCCGGCTTCGAGGTGTCGTCCTGGTTCGGCCTGCTCGCTCCGGCCGGCACGCCGCAGCCGGTTCTGGACAAGCTGAACGCCGAGCTGAATAAGGCTCTCCAGAGTCCGAAGCTGAAAGAGGCGTTCGCGCTTCAGGGTGTGGTCCCGAAGCCGAGCACCCCGGCCGAGGCGACGAAACTGATCGACAGCGAGATCACCAAATGGGGCGACCTGATCAAGGCGAGCGGCATCAAGGCCGAGTGAGCCGATGCCGGAAGGGACCGAGCCTGTGACGATGCCTGTCGAACGTCTCGCCATTGTCGGCGCCGGCCTGATCGGCGCGAGTTGGGCGGCGCTCGCCTCGGCGCATCGCCTGCCGGTCTGCGCTTATGATCCGAACCCGGAGGCGGAGCGGCGCTTTCTCGATCATGTCGCGCGCTCCCGTGCCCAGCTCGCGGAACTCGGCCTCGACGGGCAGGGCGAGGTTCGCTTCACCTCCCGCCTCGCCGAGGCGCTGGACGGGGCTGGCTTCGTCCAGGAGAACGGGCCCGAGAACGAGGCGGTGAAGCGCAAGCTGCTCGCCGAGATCGACGGGCTCCTGCCGGACGATGCGATCGTCGCCAGCTCGACCTCGGCGCTGGTGCGCAGCGCCATCGTGGCGGACTGCGCCAATCCCGGGCGCGTCATCGTCGCCCATCCCTTCAATCCGCCGCATCTCGTCCCGTTGGTCGAGATCGTCGGGGCCGATGCCGATGTCGTCGCGCGCGCGGCCGCGTTCTATCGCGGCCTCGGCCGGCGCCCGGTCGTGCTCAACCGCGAGATGCCGGGCCATATCGCCAACCGGCTCGCTTCGGCGCTCTATCGCGAGGCGGTCCACCTGGTCGAGCAGGGCGTGGCGAGCGTCGCCGATATCGACGCCGCGCTCTGCAACGGGCCGGGCCTGCGCTGGGCCCTGATGGGCCCGCACATGACCTATCATCTCGGAGGCGGGGAAGGCGGTATCGCCGGCTATCTCGCTCATCTCGGTCCGAGCCAGGTCCGCCGCTGGCAATCCCTCGGCAATCCCTCGCTCGATGCCGAGGTGCAGGCGAAGATCGTCGCGGGCGTGGCCGAGGAGGCAGCCGGCCGCTCGATCGCGCAGCTCGAGGAACGCCGGGACGAAGGGCTGCTGGCGCTGCTCAAGGCGCGCAAGCTCGTCAGCGAGTAGGATGTCCGGGACATGACCGAGATTTCGTCGTCCGCGCCGCGTATCGCGCTTCTGCATGCCTTGGAGGAATCGGTTCTGCCGGCGCGCGCCGCTTTCGCGGCGAGCTGGCCCGAGGCGAAGACCTTCGATCTTCTCGACACCTCGCTGGCGACCGATCTCGCCGAGCGCGGCAGCCTCGACGACGCGATGACCGGACGCTTCCTGACACTGGGGCGCTACGCCTCCGCCAGCGAGGGCGTCTCCGGTCCGGCCAGGGCCATTTTGTTCACCTGCTCGGCCTTCGGCCCGGCGATCGAGGCGGTCAAGCGCGACCTCGCGATCCCGGTGCTGCGCCCGAACGAATCCGCCTTCGCCGAGGCTCTGGCCCTCGGCGGGCGTGTCGGCCTGCTCGTCACCTTCGCGCCGTCCTTGCCGGCGCTCAGGCGCGAGCTCGACGAGATGGCCGGGCGGCCGGTGGATGTCGAGGGCGTGGTGGTCGAGGGAGCGCTCGCTGCGCTCAAGGCCGGCGACGGCGCCACGCATGACCGGCTAGCCGCCGAGGCGGCGGCCAGGCTGTCCGGCATCGACACGCTGATCCTCGGTCAGTTCTCGCTGGCCCGCGCCCGGCCGGCCATCGAGGCTGCTACGGGCTTGCGCGTCGTCACGACGCCGGAAGCGGCGATCCGGGGCCTGAAACGGGCTCTGGCGCCGGCGCCCTGAGCCCAGGCCGTTCCGGTCGGCTCGCGCGCTACCTCGGCCGGCGCGCCCGGATCAGGCGAGACGGCGGTCGCGCATCTCGACGATCCGCTCCACGATCTCCTGGTGGTTGGCGAGCAGCTCCTGCAAGGGCCCCATCGCCCTGAAGGCGCGCGGATCCAGCTCTTCCTCGCCCTGTCGCTGCCACGCTTCGATCGCGTCGTCCGCGGCGGCGAGCAAGGCTTCCGAGGGAGTGTCCGGGCTCGATCCGCCAGCCTCCTCGGCGATACGCCGCGCGATCTTGAGCCTCAGCTCCTGCTCGAGGAGCAGGAGGGGATCGAGCGCGTCCGTATAGCGCATCGCAGCGCGGCTCAGGCGGTTGCGCGCCTGGCTCGCTTCGCCTTCGCCGGGGCTGCGGGCGTCTCGCCGGCCTTGCGGCCGAGGCCCATGGACTTGGCCAGGTTCGAGCGCGCCTCGGCATAGTTGGGCGCGACCATCGGATAGTCGGGCGAGAGGCCCCATTTCGCCCGGTATTCCTCGGGTGTCATGTCATAGGCGGTGCGCAGGTGCCGCTTGAGCGACTTGAACTTCTTGCCGTCCTCCAGGCAGATGATCGCATCCGGCGTGATGGACTTCTTGATCGGCACGGCCGGAACGGGCTTTTCGGGCGCCGCCGGTTCCGGCTCCTTGCCGAGGCCGAGCAGGGCGGCGTGGGTGCTCGCGATCAGCCCCGCGAGATCCGCCCGCGACAGGCTGTTGTGCTTCGCATAGGCGGCGACGACCATGGCCGAGAGGCCGATCAGCTCTTCGTTGTTCTCAGACATCGGGTTTCCAGATCTGGAAGGCCCGGCGCATGCGCGGATAGGGCCGGTTGAATCGACCGTGAACTTGTAGTGCGGCAAGATATGGTCGAGCAAGTCGGAAAGCAAACGCGCAGTGTTGCGGGCGCGCGCCTATTTCATCCGGCTCCGCACGCGATGTCTCAACGTCCTGCGTCGCCTTTCCGAAGCCGAAATCGGTCGCCCGGCTCGGGGCTCTATTCTCCCGCCGTTTCGATCGTCGTCGCCTTGTCGAGGGCGCTGACGACTTCCTCGAGGCTTTCCTTGACGCCGAGCAGGAAATCCTTGCGGAAAGCGATGATCGTGTCGGGCGGCTCGCCCTTGTGCGTGTACACCACGCTGACCTGGGCGGGATTGACGTAGACGGGCTTGCCGTCGCTGGGCGAGGTGAACTGGCAGAGCTTCGGCATCGGCGGGTCTCCGGGACGATTCGCGTCGGGACGAGCTAGACCATCGCGCCGCAAAGGGGAACCGACTTGCCGTGAGCGCGGCGGGCCTGCGGATCGGCCGGGGGCCGCTCTGCGAGTCCGGGAGGGCATGCGGGACGACGTGAAGTCATGGTGCCGGCGGAGAGGATCGAACTCCCGACCTTCGGTTTACAAAACTGTCGTCAATATCAATGATATCAATATCATGCGACTAAGAAAGGCGTCGATTGTACGGTTTTTGTCGAGGCGCGACGCGGGCAACATCAGTCTCCACGCGGCCTATTGCCGAAAAGTTCGGCCTCCATCCGCTCCACCTGAGCCCGCCGCCGTGCTTGCGCCTCTGCGCTTTGGAAGAGATGGCCATAGACGTCGTACGTCACCTGGATCGACGAATGGCCCATGCGAACCTTGACGTCGAGCGGGTCTGCGCCGGTCGCGATGTATTGCGATGCATGGAAGTGCCTGAGCGAGTGGATGGTGAAGTCGCTCTCCAGCGCCAGAGCTTCACCCTTCCCGCTGGCTACCAGCCGCGCGGCGCCGACGGACTGCATCAGCGGCAGCCAGAACCGGCGCCGAAAGTTGGTGTAGAGTTCCACGCCGCCGGAGGCGTTGGGGAACACAAGGTCGAGCTCTCCTTTCGGCCGCTGAAGAATCCACTCCCGCAGCTCCTTGACGACATCGGCCGGAACGTCGAGCGTCCTATAACCGGCACGCGATTTCGGCTTGCCAATCTTGCCGGACTGCGAGAGCCGCTGCGTTATCGATATCGTGCCCGCCGCCAGGTCTACATTGGCGCGCGGGAGCCCGAGCACCTCGGAAATACGCATGCCGGTCGCGATCGACACGCGGAGAAGCACATAGAGCATCCGGCCGCGCTCTCTGGCGAACCGCGGATTTTTCGTCTCCCGCCGGTTGATCACGATATTCGGCGGCGTGACACTCCAGGCTCTGGCACGACTGATGAGATCGCGGATCCGGTCGGCGTCCGGGATCTCGACGCGCTCGCTGTCTTCCTCCGCGTCCCGGGTTCGTGTCGCGACCTTGACGCCCCGGGCGCGGTTAACTGCGACCAGCTCGCGGGACATCGCTTCGTCGATGATCGACCCCAGCGTGGCGACCGCGCGCTTGGTCGTGAAACGGGTCACGCCGTCTGCCAGAAGTTCGTCGCGGAACCCAGCGATCGCCGCCCTCGAAAGCTTGCTGAGCTTCATGCTGCCGAGCCGCGGCTCGATCTGATTCCGGACGGTGCTTCGATAGGTCTTGTACGTCTGCTGCTCGACAGGAGCCCGGCCGTCGCGACCGTTCAGCGTCGCCTGCAGCCAGATATCCGCCGCCTCTTTGACCGTTATGGTGTCGCGGTCATGGACATGGGTGCCGTCGGCGACGGTCGACGTGACGGTGTTGCGAAACGCCTTCGCCGCAGACTGCTTCTTGAACTGCTTGGTCCGGATGCGGCCGCTCTGGTCGGTGTAGGTGACCCGCCAGGCAGTCGACGACACGCCATCCTTGTTCGTCCAGGTCCGCTTCTGCAGCGATGCCATCGGTCAGCCCCCGTTTCGCCGACTATACCTGTCGGCTAGCCATCGTCACCCCCGACCCGTCGCCGCCGTTCTGATGGAGCATTCTCGGCCGGCAGCATGTCGTCCAGGCCGCCGTCGATCAAGGTGAGGCCTGTCATCGCCGGCGGGTGATCCGGCGGCTGCGTCGAGCCCAGATCGGGACAGTATCCGCCGCAGGGGATGTCTCGCCGCATGACGCGGCCGTTCCGCTTGCGCGGCCGATGCGGGCAGCTGGCCTGAAAGCGCTCGAGCAGCGCTTGCACCGTCTCGCTTGCGCCGAACTTCTCCGACAGTCGCGCCAGGCGCGCATCGCCGTGGCGTCGGCAGGCGTGGCAGCGGAAGCGCACGACCACCCAGGGATAATGCTCGAGCGTCGTATAGAGACCAGGCGGCTCTCCGCCGCGCTTCACTCTGGATCTCGCGGCGCCCGCGCTCCAGCCGAGAACAGGCCCCGCAGGTAGCCCCGCGAGCAGGAGCGGTCCGCATCCGCCATAAGCACGAGGAAATCGTGCATCAGAGCGCGAAGGGCCGCCATTTCGGAGCCGTTCTCCTCGATGAGCTCTGCGACACCCGCGGTGATTTCCGCATCCAGAGACGAGTCGTCGATCGCCTGATCAGCCGGCAGCGCAGCCATGGTCCATGCCCTCTATGAATGGAACATAGAGAGAACAAACGAGCTGCGGGAGTCAAGCCATGGCGAGAGGTCGGAGAGCGTGGCATGATGCGGGCATGCGTACCGATCCAGGTCATGACCCCGACCGCGTCAGCCCCTCGGAACTGCGCTGGCGCCGGGTCGCCTTCTTCGGCCGCCCCCTGATCCTGCTCGGCATCCTGGCGCTGCTGATCCACGCATGGCGGTCGCACTGATCCCGGAGCGCGAAAAGCCCCGCCACCCTTCCGGGCAGCGGGGCAGTGGGCCAGACAGATGACTCGGCGTCAGGATACCTTGGCACCTGGACCGGGAGGCACGAAGGGCGGCGGCGGCCCGTCTCGCCAACGCCGTGCCCA
>QFQY01000087.1 GCA_003248805.1 Chelatococcus sp.
CCAGAATAATCGACTCATGGATTTCACCTCTCCCATGAGCCGATTGAATCACAATATATCCGTTGAGTTTAGACCCTAGAGCATCGGACTGAATATCGTATTCAGTCCGACGCTCTAACTCCTTGATCTTGCATCGGCTTCTCCCGAAAACCGCGCTCCACTTTTCGGGCCGATGCTCTAGGATCCGGGAACGGCAAGGGGCGGGCGAGCAGGCCGGGCCCTCCTCGGCCGGTCTTGGCCGTGCCTCAGGCCACCGTCTTCTGCACGTCGATGTTGCCGCGCGTCGCATGCGAGTAGGGGCACACGATGTCGGCCTTCTGGACGAGGTCCTCGACCACGGCCTTGTCCACGCCCGGCACGGAGATCGTCAGCTTGACGGCGATGCCGAAGCCGGTGCCGTCGTCGCGCGGGCCGATGCCGACATCGGCGGAGACCTTCGCGTCCTCCGGGATCTTCACCTTCTCCTTGCCGGCGACGAACTTCAGCGCGCCGAGGAAGCAGGCCGAATAGCCGATCGAGAAGAGCTGCTCGGGATTGGTGCCGTCGCCGCCGCCGCCGCCGAGTTCCTTCGGCGTGTTCAGCACGAGCTTGACGTTGCCGGTGTCGGTCTCGGCCTTGCCTTCGCGGCCGCCGGTGGCCGAGCCGTGCGCGGTGTAGAGGATCTTCATGGTCCGTCTCCTTGGGGTGAGAAAAGCGATGGGCTATAAATATCGTGCACGATTTAATTGTCAACGACTGAAATTGCGATCACGGCGAGTTGATCGCCTCGCTTCGGCGTGCGCGCGGCGCGAGCGGAGCAGGGGAACCTGCGTCAGCGAGGAGGTGCGGTGCGGAATTTTCGTCTGGCGATGTCTCGCGCGGCCGGCTGCCCAGCGTGGTCCGCGAGCCTGAAATCCGCGCGCTTACGGATACTTAACCTTACCGCAGTGTGATGCCCGAAGCGGTTCGCGCGGCGGCCCGTATCGTTACGATTCCATTGACGCCCATAAGCACCCATGCTATCCCAAATCATCCCGTCGAAGCCGGCAGGCGACAGTCGAAACGAGATCCGTGTGCCGCGCGGACTTCGTCTCGGCGCTGCGTCGCCCCGTCTTCGGCGGGGCTTCTTTCTGGCGCCCCGCGAGGCGTGCGCCGGCCATCGGGTGGGCAGGCCGGGAGCCGGCGTTGACGGACCGCTTCGTCTCGAACTTCACCAACCGGCTCGACGCCAAGGGGCGCGTCTCGATCCCCTCGAGCTTCCGGGCCGTGCTGGCGCGGGACGGCTACGAGGGGCTCTATGTCCATCAGGCGCTCGACCTGCCGGCGCTGGACGCCGGCGGCAATGCGCTGCGCGCCACGATCGACGACATCCTCTCCCGCTTCTCGCCGTTCTCGGACGAATGGGAGCTGCTTTCGACCGCGCTCAACGGCACCTCGGAGGTGCTCAAGGTCGACCCGGAGGGCCGGATCATGCTGGGCGAGGCGCTGAAGGCGCATGCGGGGATCGGCGACACGGTGACCTTCGTCGGCCATGGCCACAAGTTTCAGATCTGGGAACCGGAGCGGTTCCGGGCGCATCTCGATGCGGCCCGCACGCGCCTGCGCGACGTGAAGCGCGTCCTCGGCGGCCTCGCTCCGGCGGGGAGTGCTTCGTCATGACCGGGGCCACGGATGCCGCGCATGTGCCGGTGCTCCTGTCCGAGGTGCTGGAGGCGCTCGCGCCCAGGCCCGGCGGGCGCTATCTCGACGGCACGTTCGGGGCCGGCGGCTATTCGCGCGCGATCCTCGACGCCGCTCCCGGCGCGACGCTTCTCGCGCTCGACCGCGACCCGACCGCCATCACCGGCGGGGCGGCGCTGGTTCTGGAGATGGCCGGGCGGCTGACGCTCTCGCAGGCCCGCTTCAGCGAGCTGGCGGAGGAGGCGGAGCGCTTCCGCATGGTGCCGCTGGATGGCGTCGTACTCGATATCGGCGTCTCGTCGATGCAGATCGACCAGGCCGAGCGCGGCTTTTCCTTCCGCTTCGACGGGCCGCTCGACATGCGCATGGCGCGGGAAGGGCGAAGCGCCGCCGATTTCGTCAACGAAGGCGAGGAGGCGTTGCTCGCCGACATCTTCTTCCATTACGGCGAGGAGCGGCGCGCGCGCGCCGTCGCCCGCGCCGTCGTCGAGGCCAGGCGCAAGGCGCCCCTGACGACGACGAAGCAGCTCGCGGACCTCGTCGCCGGCATCGTGCGGGCCGAGCCCGGCGGGGCGCATCCGGCGACGCGGGTGTTCCAGGCGCTGCGCATCGCGGTCAACGACGAGCTGGGCGAACTCGTCCGCGCACTGCATGCGGCCGAACGGGTGCTGGCGCCGGGCGGGCGGCTGGTCGTGGTGACCTTCCATTCGCTGGAGGACCGCATCGTCAAGCAGTTCATGGCCGAGCGCTCGGGCCGGATGCCGGGAGGCTCGCGCCACCAGCCGGCGACCACCGTCGCGCAGCCGACCTTCAGCCTGGTCCATCGC
The DNA here is from genome assembly GCA_003248805.1 of Chelatococcus sp. Lineage (GTDB taxonomy): Bacteria > Pseudomonadota > Alphaproteobacteria > Rhizobiales > Beijerinckiaceae > Allobosea. The sequence goes on from QFQY01000087.1 coordinate 2,487, forward strand.
GGGCCGGTGGCGCCGTCCGAGGCCGAGATGCGGGCCAATCCGCGCGCCCGCTCGGCCAAGCTCAGGGCAGCCGAGCGCAACGAGGCGGTCGCGCGCCCGGCCGCGCCGGACCTGGTCGCGCTCGCCGGCCTGCCCGACAAACAGCCACGCCGGAGGGCCTGACGCGTGCTGAAGCTCTTGCATGTCGTCGCCATCGGCGCGCTCGTCTCCTCGGCGGTCTACGCCTATTCGATCAAGTACGACACGACGCTGGAGGCCGAGCATCTCCAGAAGCTCAAGGCCAGGACCCAGCGAGAGCGCGACGCCATCGCCGTCCTGAAGGCGGAGTGGCAGTTCCTCAACCGGCCGGACCGGGTGCAGATGCTCGCCGAGCGCCATCTCGACCTCCAGCCCTTCACGGTCACGCAGGTGGTCAGGATGTCCGACATTCCCAATCGCGGCCCGAAGGTCGACGCGATTGGGCGCAAGCTGGAGGATCTCGGGCTCGGCCTGCCGACCGAGACGCCGAAGGACCGCAAGGCGAGCGGCGGCGCCGCGACCACACCGGGAGGACGGCCATGAGCGGAGAGCACCCCGTGTCCGACGCGGCCGAGCCGTCGCCACCGCCCCGCGGCGGCTGGCTTTCGATGCTGCGCGACGTCTTCCGCATGAGCGGCGAGAAGAGCGAGCCGCGCGTCGGCCTCGTCATCCTCGGCTTCTCGGCCCTGTTCGTCGCGATCACGGCGCGGCTGGTCATGCTGGCGGCGCTGCCCAACGAGCAGGTCGGCCTGCGGCGGGCGACGGCGAACGCCACCTCCGCCGCGCGCCCCGACATCGTGGACCGCAACGGCGAGGTGATGGCGACCGACATCCGCTCGGTCTCGGTCTTCGCCGAACCGCGCAAGATCCTCGACAAGGACGAGGCGACGGAGCTTCTGACCGCCGTCCTGCCCGATCTCGACGCCAAGGACCTGCGAGACCGGCTGGGCACCAAGAAGGGCTTCACCTGGATCAAGCGCGAGATCACGCCGCGCCAGCAGGCCGAGGTGCACAGGCTGGGCATTCCGGGCGTCGGCTTCGTGCCGGAGAACAAGCGCGTCTATCCCAACGGGATCGCGGCGGCGCATGTCCTCGGCTTCGCCAATATCGACAATGTCGGCATCGCCGGAATCGAGAAATACATCGACTCCCAGGGGTTGCAGGACCTGAACGGGGCCGGGCTGGCGACGCAGGCATCCGACCTCAAGCCCGTGCAGCTCTCGATCGACCTGCGTGTCCAGCACCTGCTGCGCGACGAACTCGCGAAGGGCATGGAGCGGTTCCGCGCGATCGCGGCCGCCGGCGCCATCATCGACGTCAATACGGGCGAGGTGATCGCGCTGGTGTCGCTGCCGGACTTCGACCCGAGCAACCCGGTCGACGCGCTGGAGAAGGACCGCATCAACCGGATGAATGTCGGCGTCTACGAGATGGGCTCGACCTTCAAGGCGCTGACCATCGCCATGGCGCTGGACTCGGGCAAGGCCAACATCAATTCGAGCTATTCGACCGCCGGCGGCATGATGCGTTTCGGTCGGCAGGTCATCAAGGAATACCACGGCACGGGACGCACCCTGACCGTTCCGGAGGTCTTCCTGCATTCGTCGAACATGGGCTCGATCAAGATGGCGCTCGCCGTCGGCGTCGAGGGCCACAAGGCCTTCCTCAGGAAGATGATGCAGCTCGATCGCATGCAGACCGAGCTGCCCGAGAGCGCCGCGCCGATCGTGCCCAGCCGCTGGGGCGAGATCAACACCGCGACGATCGCCTTCGGCCACGGCCTCGCCGTGGCGCCGCTGCAGGCGATGGCGGCCGTCGCCGCGCTGGTCAATGGCGGCTACCTGATGACGCCGACCTTCCTGAAGCGCTCCGAGGCCGATGCGAAGAAGCTCGCGACGCGCGTCATCAAGCCCGAGACCTCGGAGGCGATGCGCTTCATCATGCGGCTCAACGGCGAGAAGGGCTCGGCCCGCAAAGCCGACATCGCGGGCTATTTCGTCGGCGGCAAGACCGGCACGGCCGAGAAGGTCATCAACGGCCGCTACGCCAAGAACAAGAACTTCACGACCTTCACGGCGATCGCGCCCTCCGACAAGCCGAAATATCTGTTCCTCTCGATCTATGACGAGCCGAAGGGCTATGCCGAGAGCGGCGGCTATTCCACTGCCGCCTGGAACGCGGGCGTCACCACCGGCAAGGTGATCGAGCGCGCCGCGCCGATCCTCGGCCTGCCGCCGCGCTTCGAGCCGCCGGTCTCGCCGTTCCCGCTGATGGCGAAGCTCGGCGCCTGGGGTTCGCGGTAGGGAGGACGTCGACGCGGGCATCCACGTTTGGGAACGCCATCGTCATGCTCGGGCTTGACCCGAGCATCTCCTGACGCGAGAGCCTTTATCGGGCCGAGATTCTCGGGTCTGCGCTTCGCTCCGCCCGAGAATGACGCGCTATCATAGCCAAGCATGGCGGGCTCTCCACGCTGACGGAGCCCCTTGAGTGACAGGATCACGATGAGTTCGACATCCTGGAGACTCGGCGATCTCTTTCCCGGCGCGTTCGGCGAGCCCGCGCGCGCCGTGTCCGGCGTCGCCTTCGACAGCCGCAAGGCCGCGCCGGGCTCGGTGTTCGTCGCCCTTGCGGGCGCCAAGGCGGACGGAGCGCGCTTCATCGCCGATGCCGTGGCGCGCGGCGCGGTCGCCGTCCTCGCCGGTATCGAGCGGCCGGCCGACCTGCCGGCGGCGGTCGCCTTCGCGCAGGTCGCCGATCCGCGTCTGGCGCTCTCGCTTGCGGCCGCCCGCCTGCACCCGCGCCAGCCCGGAACCATCGTCGCGGTCACGGGGACGAGCGGCAAATCCTCGGTCGCGGACTTCACCCGCCAGATCTTCCAGTCGCTCGGACATGAGGCGGCGAGCCTCGGCACGGTCGGCATCGTCACCGCGAAGGGGGCGGATTACGGCTCGCTGACGACGCCGGACCCGCTCTCGCTGCACGCCTCGCTCGACCGGCTGGCGGGGGAGGGCATCACCCATCTCGCGATGGAGGCCTCGTCGCACGGGCTCGACCAGCGCCGGCTCGACGGTGTCAGGCTCGGGGCCGGCGCCTTCCTCAATCTCGGGCGCGACCATCTCGACTACCATCCGACCGTCGCCGATTACCTCGCCGCCAAGCTGAGGCTGTGGGAGCTGCTGCCGCAGGGCGCGCCGGTCGTGATCAATCGCGACGAGCCCTATGCCCGCGAGGCCGCCGAGGCGGCGCGGCGCGGGGGGCACCCGCTGATCGCCGTCGGCCGCGAGGGCGAGACGCTGCGACTCGTCGACATCCGCAGGGAAGGTTTCGCGCAGCGGCTCACGGTCGCCTTCGACGGCGGGACGACCGAGGTGGTGCTGCCGCTGGTCGGGGACTACATGGCCGGGAATGCGCTGGTCGCCGCGGGGCTCGCCATCGCCACGGGCGAGATCAAGCCCGCAGCGCTCAGTGCCCTTGCTGGGCTGACGGGCGTGCCGGGGCGGCTGGAGCGCGTCGGCGAGGCGCGCGGCGGGCTCGTCCTGGTCGACTACGCCCACAAGCCGGATGCGCTCGCAGCGGCGTTGACCGCCCTGCGCGGCTATGCCTACGGCCGGCTGATCTGCGTCTTCGGCTGCGGCGGCGACCGCGACAAGGGCAAGCGCCCGCTGATGGGCGCGATCGCGGCCGAGAAGGCCGATATCGCCATTGTCACCGACGACAACCCGCGCAGCGAGGATCCGGCCGCGATCCGGGCCGAGATCATGGCCGCCTCGCCGAAACTGACCGAGATCGGCGACCGCGAGGAGGCCATTCGTGCGGCGGTCAATATGCTGCAGGCTGGGGATGTGTTGCTGGTCGCGGGGAAGGGCCATGAAACGGGCCAGATCATAGGCGACCGGACATTGCCTTTCTCGGACCAGGCGGTGGTGCGGACGGCGCTGGCGGAGATTGCGTGATGGACAAGCCCCTTTGGACCGGCGAGAGCCTGATCGCGGCGCTGCAGGCGCGTGCCGACGGCACGGTGCCGGCAGCCGTCACCGGCGCCTCGATCGACACGCGCACGCTGGAGCCGGGCGATGCCTTCTTCGCCATCATCGGCGAGCGCGACGGCCATGATTTCGTCCGCGACGCGCTGGCCAAGGGCGCGGCGCTTGCGGTCGTCGACGAGGCCCATGCCGCGGCGCTCTCCGGCGCCGGGCCGCTCGCGGTCGTGCCGGACGTGCTGAAGGCCATGGAGAAGGCGGGCGCGGCCCGCCGTGCCGAGCTTTCGGCCAAGGTCGTGGCCGTCACCGGCTCGGTCGGCAAGACGGGCACGAAGGAGGCGCTCAGGCTCGTCCTGTCGCGGCAGGGCAAGACCCATGCTCCGGTCGCCTCCTACAACAACCATTGGGGCGTGCCGCTCACGCTGTGCCGGACCCCCGCCGACGTCGCCTATGGCGTCTACGAGATCGGGATGAACAGCCCGGGCGAGATCCTGCCGCTGGCCAGGCTCGTGCGCCCGCATGTCGCGATCATCACCACGATCCAGCCCGTGCATCTCGCCGCCTTCACCTCGCTGGAGGGGATCGCCGAGGAGAAGGCCGGCGTGTTCTGGGAGCTGGAGCCCGGCGGCACGGCGATCCTGAACGCCGACATCCCGCAGGCGGAACTGCTGGAGGACATCGCCAAGTCCGGCCCCGCCGGACAGGTCATCCGCTTCGGCGAGAGCCCCGACGCCGATGTCAGGCTGATCTCCTGCGCGCTCAAGGCCGACGTCTCGACCGTCGAGGCGAGCGTGATGGGCCAGCCGGTGACCTATCGGCTCGGCAGCCCCGGCAAGCATATCGTGCTGAACTCGCTGGCGGTGCTCGCCGCCGTGCATGCGCTCGGCGCCGATCTCGCGCTGGCGGCGCTCGCGCTCTCCGAGCTCAAGCCCCCCGTCGGGCGCGGCGCGCGCCAGCAGCTCCAGATCGGCAATGGCAGCTTCACGCTGCTCGACGAGAGCTACAACGGCAATCCCGCCTCGATGCGCGCCGCGATCGAAAATCTCGGCCGCCTGCCGGTCTCGGGGCGCGGGCGGCGCATCGCCGTGCTCGGCGACATGCTGGAACTGGGCGCGACCGGGCCGGAGCTGCATCGGGGGCTCGCCGAGGCGGTGCTCGCGAACCATGTCGACAAGGTCTTTGCCTGCGGGCCGCTGATGCGCGGGCTCTATGACAGCTTGCCTTCCGATGTCCGGGGGGCTTATGCCGCGCAGGCGAGCGGGCTCGAGCCGCTCGTGCTGGACGCGATCCAGGCCGGGGACGTCATCACGGTCAAGGGGTCGCTGGGTTCGCGCATGGGGCCGATCGTGAAGGCGATCACGGCCCGCTTCGCGGCCGTGCCGGCGGAAGAATAAGACAGAAAGAACTTCCCACCATGCTGGTCTGGCTGGCCGATTTCTCCAACACGCTCCCCGTGCTGAACGTGTTCCGCTACATCACGTTCCGCGCCGGAGGGGCGACCGCGACGGCGCTGCTCGTGGTGTTCTTCTTCGGGCCGGCCGCGATCTCCTGGCTCAGGATCAAGCAGGGCAAGGGGCAGCCGATCCGCACCGACGGGCCGCAGTCCCATCTCGCCAAGCGCGGCACGCCGACCATGGGCGGGCTGATGATCCTGGCCGGCGTCTTCGTGGCGACGCTGCTCTGGGGCAATCTGCGCAACGGTTATGTCTGGGTCGTGCTCGGCGTCACCGCCAGCTATGGCGCGATCGGCTTCTACGACGACTTCCTGAAGGTCACGAAGCAGTCGCACAAGGGTTTCTCGGGCAAGGCGCGCATCGCCATCGAGGTCGTGGTCGCGCTCGCGGCCTGTGCCGCGATCATGCTGCTGGGACCGCCGGCGATCTCGTCCGGATTTGCCATGCCCTTCCTCAAGGAAGCGATCATTCCGCTCGGCATCCTGTTTCCCGTCGTCACGGCCTTCGTCATCGTCGGCGCGGGCAATTCGGTGAACCTGACCGACGGCCTCGACGGCCTCGCCATCGTGCCGGTGATGATCGCGGCGGGCACCTTCGGCTTCATCGCCTACCTGACCGGCAACGCGATCTTCGCCAACTACCTGCAGATCCATCACGTGCCCGGAGCCGGCGAACTCGCCGTGATCTGCGGGGCGGTCATCGGTGCCGGCCTCGGCTTCCTCTGGTTCAACGCGCCGCCGGCGCAGATCTTCATGGGCGACACCGGCTCTCTCGGCCTCGGCGGTTTGCTCGGCACCATCGCGGTCGCGACCAAGCACGAGATCGTGCTCGCCATCGTCGGCGGCCTGTTCGTGGTCGAGGCGCTCTCCGTCATCATCCAGGTGTTCGTCTTCAAGCGCACGGGCAGGCGCGTCTTCCTCATGGCGCCGATCCACCACCATTTCGAGAAGCTGGGCTGGACCGAGCCGCAGGTCGTGATCCGCTTCTGGATCATCTCCGTCGTGCTGGCTCTGGTCGGCCTCGCCACGCTGAAGCTGCGCTGATCATGACGCCCGTCACCGTTTTCGCCGGGCGCAAGGTCGCCCTGTTCGGGCTCGGCGGTTCAGGGCTCGCCACTGCGCGAGCGCTCCAGGCCGGTGGCGCCGAGGTCGCGGCTTTCGACGACAGCGAGAAAAGCCGGGAGAGGGCGGCCGCCGAGGGTATCGCCATCGTCGATCTCGCAGGCGCCGACTGGTCGGACTTCGCGGCGCTCGTGCTGGCGCCCGGCGTGCCGCTGACGCATCCGAAGCCGCACTGGACGGTCGAGAAGGCGCAGGCCGCAGGCATCGAGGTCATCGGCGACGTCGAGCTGTTCTTCCGCGAGCGGGCGAAACTGGCCCCTGCATCGCCGGTCGTCTGCATCACCGGAACCAACGGAAAATCGACCACGACGGCGCTGATCGCCCATGTGCTGCGGAAGTCGGGCCGCGACGTGCAGATGGGCGGCAATATCGGCACGGCCGTGCTGGCGCTCGATCCGCCGGCCGAGGGCCGTGTCCATGTCATCGAGTGTTCGAGCTACCAGATCGACCTCGCGCCCTCGATCGCGCCGAGCGTCGGCATCCAGATGAACCTGACGCCCGACCATCTCGACCGCCACGGCACCTTCGAGCAATACGGGGCGATCAAGGAGAGGCTCGTCGCGGCTGCCGACCTCGCCGTCATCGGCGTCGACGACGGGCCTTCGAAGCAGATGGCGCGCCGCCGAGCCGCATCGGGCCGGCCGCTGGTGCGGATCAGCGGCGAGCAGCCGCTCGACGCGGGTGTCTTCGCGGGCGTCACCGCCAATCAGGGCAGGCTCGACACGCGCATCGTCGAGGTCAAGGACGGCAAGCCGAAGGTCGTCGCCAATCTCGCCGGCATCGGCAGCCTGCGCGGCGCGCACAACGCCCAGAACGCGGCGGCGGCCTTCGCCGCCTGCGCGGCGCTGGGGCTCTCTGCCGACGAGATCCAGGCCGGCTTCGCGAGCTATCCGGGGCTGGCGCACCGCATGGAGGAAATCGGCCGTGTTGGCCGTGTCGTCTTCATCAACGACTCCAAGGCGACGAATGCGGATTCCACGGAAAAGGCGCTGACCTCTTTCCACGGCATCTTCTGGATCCTCGGCGGCAAGGCGAAGGAGGGCGGCATCGAGTCGTTGCGCCGCTACTTCCCGAACATCGCCGGGGCTTATCTGATCGGGGCTGCGACCGACGAGTTTGCCGCGACTTTCGACGATGACGGGCGCATCACGTATGAGCGCTGCGGCACGCTGGACAAGGCTGTCGAGGCCGCGACGAAGGATGCGCTGGCTCATGAAAGGCGCGGCGAGATTGCGGTGCTGCTCTCGCCGGCCTGCGCTTCCTTCGACCAGTTCCCGAACTTCGAGGTCAGGGGCGACACGTTCCGCGCACTGGTGAAGGCGCTGCCGGGGTTCGAGGCGTTCGGGGCAAAGCAGAACGATTGACGGGGAGCGCATCGGCCAGGACATCTGCGACCCGCAAGACATCCTCGACCCGACGACATCCAGTTTAATAGCGGCTGCGCGATTCTCGTCCAGCCGGCGACGGAGGGACAGGATGTCGCAGGTGGCGATGTTCGGAGCCATGTCCTGCGTCTAGGTTGCCGGCGAACCCTTCGCTTCATCCCCGGATCGTCCATGACCTTTACGGCCCTGCCGGCCTCGAAGAGGCCGTCCTATCGTCAGCGCTTCGCGACGCTGGCGCATCTGCCGCGCCTGCTGCGCTCGCTCTGGCGGGCGAGTCCGCCGCTGGCGGCGACGGTGCTGCTGTTGCGGCTGCTGCGCGCGGTGCAGCCGGCGCTGGTGCTGTTCATCGGCAAGCTGATCGTCGACGAGATCGTCCTGCAGTCCAGAACGGTCGCGCCGGGGCCGGCCCTTTCGGACTGGCTGGCGAGCGGGCGCCTGTCGGCACTGGCGGGATGGATCGCGCTCGAGGGCGTGCTGATGGTCGGCGCCAATCTGCTGCAGCGGGCCGGTACCCTGGCGGAGGCGCTGCTGTCGGAGCGACACGGCAACCTGCTCGGCGTCCAGCTGATCGAGCAGGCCGCCCGTCTCGACCTGAAGGAGATCGAGGCCAGCCAGGCCCAGGACAAGCTGCTGCGCGCCCGCATCCAGACGATGAACGGCAACCCGCTGATGGGTGCGGTCCTGTCGCAGGTCCAGAATATCGTGACACTGGCGAGCTTTCTGCTCGGCCTGACCTTCTACGTTCCGGCCCTCGTCTGCCTTGTCGTGGTGGCGCTGTTGCCGGCGCTGCTCTGCGAGCTGCACTTCAACGAGAAGACCTATGAGTGGAACGTTGCCGTCACGCCGGAACGGCGGCAGATGGAGTATATCCGCCATATCGGCTCGGCTGCCGACTCGGCCAAGGAGGTCAAGCTCTTCGGGCTCGGGGGATTCCTCTCGGCCCGCTTCGCCGCTCTCGCGGGATCCCTGTTTCGCAGCCATCGGAGCCTGGCGATCAGGCGCGCGGCCTGGAGCAGCCTGTTCGGCGCCATCGGCTCGCTGGCCTATTACGGTGCCTATGCCGTGGTTGCGTTCAGCGCCGTGCGCGGTGAGGTCGGTCTCGGCGAACTGATCTTCGTCACGGGCTCGCTGCTGCGGCTGAACGCGTTGTTCGAAGGCGTCATCATGGGCCTGGCGCAGATCGCCTCGCAGGCGCAGTATCTCGACGACTTCTTCTCCTTCATGGACCTGCGCTCGTCGATGCCGGCCCCGGACAAGCCGCTGGCGTTTCCGGCGCCGCTGCGCCAGGGCGTCGTCTTCGACAATGTCGGCTTCCGCTACCCGGGCAAGAGCGAATGGGCCTTCCGCCACCTCAGCTTCACGCTCCCGGCGGGTGAAACGCTGGCACTGGTCGGCGAGAACGGCGCCGGAAAGACGACCATCGTGAAGTTGCTGACGCGCCTCTACGATCCCGACGAGGGCCGAATTCTGGTCGACGGCGTCGATCTGCGCGACATCGACCTGGAGGAACTGCGCAACCATGTCGGCGCGATCTTCCAGGATTTCATGCGCTACAACGTGACGGCGCGTGAGAATATCGGGATCGGGCGTATCGCCGGGATCGACGATCTGCCACGCATCGTCGACGCGGCCGCCAAGAGCCTGGCCGATCCGCTGATCGCGAAGCTGCCTCAGGGCTATGACCAGATGCTGGGCCGGACCTTCGCGCAGGGGCTCGATCTTTCGGGAGGCGAATGGCAGAAGGTCGCGATCGCGCGGGCTTATTTCCGCGATGCCGAGATCCTGGTCCTCGACGAGCCGACGGCCGCACTCGATGCTCGCGCCGAGGCTGAGATCTTCGAGCGCTTCCGCAATCTGAGCGCGGCAAAGACGGCTCTGCTGATCTCGCACCGCTTTTCGACCGTGCGCATGGCCGATCGCATCCTGGTCCTCGAAGGGGGCGTCATTCTCGAAAGCGGCAGCCATGCCGAACTGATCGCGCTCGGCGGGCGCTATGCCGAGCTCTTCGATCTGCAGGCGGCGGGCTTCCAGTAGCGGCGCCGATCCCGCCGGCTGGCCGGAGCCGGTTTTCGGCGGGCCGGCGCGGCGTCTCGGAATCAATCGGTTAACCATTCATTGACAGTATGATTCGGATATGCGGCGCGGCGGGTGCGTCGTCGCCCGTTCTGGAGCTTTCCCATGGTGTCACGCGCCGAACCCTCTCTCAGCGGCCGCTGGTGGTGGTCGATCGACCGCGTCATCCTCGGCACGCTCGTCGCGCTGATGGTCTCGGGCGTCGTGCTGCTGATGGCGGGTGGCCCGCCGGTCGCGGAGCGGCTCGGGCTCTCGACTTTTCACTTCGTCAACCGGCAGGCGGTCTACCTGCTGGCGGCGCTAGCCGTGTTTCTCGGCGTGTCCTTCATGACGCCCCGGCAGGTGCGCCGGACGGCGCTGCTGATCTATGTCGTGATGCTCGCCATGGTGGTGGCGACGCTCTATTTCGGCATGGAGGTCAAGGGCGCGCGGCGCTGGCTGACATTGGGGCCGCTCGGCTCGGTCCAGCCTTCGGAATTCATGAAGCCGGCCTTCGTCGTGCTCGCCGCCTGGGCCTTTTCGGAGGGCACGCGCCGGCCCGACCTGCCCGGCACCATCCTGGCCCTGCTGATCCTGCCCGTCTCGATCGTGCCGCTCGTGCTGCAGCCCGATTTCGGGCAGACCATGCTGATCAGCCTGGTCTGGTGCGGTCTGTTCTTCGTGGCCGGCCTGCACTGGTTCTGGGTGCTGGGCCTCGGCGGCATCGGCGCGGTCGGCATCCTCGTCGCCTATGAACTCGTACCACATGTGCGCGCCCGCATCGAGCGCTTCATGGACAAGGGCTCGGGCGACACCTTCCAGGTCGACACGGCGCTGGAGAGCT
>QFQY01000018.1 GCA_003248805.1 Chelatococcus sp.
ATGAATTTCGGAACCCGGCAGTTCATGGCGACAGGCCTCCCCGGCGACATCGGGACGCTGAAACCGCTTTGCTTCTCGAACGATGCGGACGGTCGGCGATGAGCACCGCCCCCAAGCGCCCGCCCCTGCCCGCGATCCTGCTGGCGAACGACCTGCTCGACGGAGACGTCGTCTTCGCGACGACAGCGGGCGACGGCCTCGCCTGGACGCGCGATCCGGCACTGGCGAGGATCGCCCGCGACGACGCCACCGCCGAGGCCCTGGAAGCCTTCGCCGCCGCCGAGTTCGCCCGCAACCATGTCGTCGACGCCTATCTCGTCGACGTGACGCTGGACAGCGGCCGGCCGGTGCCCCGCCATTTCCGCGAGCGCTTCAAGACGCTGGGGCCGAGCAACCGGCCCGACCTCGGCAAGCAGGCCGGGGACGGCATCGAGATCAGGAAGGTGGGCTGAGCCCCATGTATCGTTACGACGAGTTCGATGCCCGCTTCGTGCGCGAGCGCAACATCCAGTTCCGCGATCAGGTCTCCAGGCGGCTCTCAGGCGCGCTCACGGAGGACGAATTCAAGCCGCTCCGGCTCAAGAACGGCCTCTACCTGCAGCTTCACGCCTATATGCTGCGGATCGCCATCCCCTATGGCACGCTCAATGCGCGCCAGCTCCGTCAGCTCGCGCTGATCGGCGAGCGCTACGACCGCGGCTACGGCCACTTCACCACGCGCCAGAACCTGCAGTTCAACTGGCCAAAGCTGCGCGACGTGCCCGACATTCTCGACCTGCTGGCCGATGTCGAGATGCATTGCATCCAGACCTCCGGCAACTGCATCCGCAACGTCACCGCCGACCATTTCGCCGGCGTGGCGCAGGACGAGATCGAGGATCCGCGCCCGACCTGCGAGCTGATCCGGCAATGGTCGACGGCCCATCCCGAGTTCAGCTACCTGCCGCGCAAGTTCAAGATCGCGGTGACCGGAGCGGCGCATGACCGCGCCGTCATCAAGGCGCACGACATCGGCCTGCGTATCCTGCGCCATCCCGACACCGGCGAGACCGGCTACGAGGTCAGCGTCGGCGGCGGGCTCGGCCGCACGCCGATGATCGGCAAGGTGGTGCGCGAGTTCCTGCCCAAGCCGCTGCTGCTCGCCTATCTCGAGGCGGTGATGCGCGTCTACAATCTCGAGGGGCGCCGCGACAACAAGTACAAGGCCCGCGTCAAGATCCTCGTCCACGAGATCGGCACCGAGGAGTTCCGCAGCCGCGTCGAGGCCGAGTTCGCCAGGCTCGATACCGCCGGGATCGTCGCCGATCCGCAGGAAGTCGCGCGCATCGCGGCCTATTTCGCGCCGCCCGATTATGCCGCCCTCCCGGACGAGAGCGCCGGCTTCGAGTTCGCGAAGAGCGCGTCTCCGGAGTTCCGGCGCTGGGCCGGCACGAATGTCACGCCCCATCGCGTGCCGGGCTACGCCGCCGTCACCCTCTCGCTCAAGCCGATCGGCGGCCCGCCGGGGGACGCCTCTTCCGAGCAGATGCGCCTCGTCGCCGACCTCGCCGAGCGCTGGTCGCTGGACGAGATCCGCGTCAGCCACGCGCAGAACCTGATCCTGCCGCATGTCCGCAAGGACGATCTCTTCGCCCTCTGGCAGGCGCTGGAGCCGGCCGGCCTCGCCACAGCCAATCTCGATCTGGTCACGGACATCATCGCCTGCCCGGGCCTCGACTATTGCGCGCTCGCCACCGCCCGCTCGATCCCGATCGCCCAGGCCATCTCCCGGCGTTTCGCCGATCCCGACCGCCAGGCGCTGATCGGCACCCTCAACATCAAGATCTCCGGCTGCATCAACGCCTGCGGCCACCACCATGTCGGCCATATCGGCATTCTCGGGCTGGAGAAGCGCGGCATCGAATCCTACCAGATCACGCTCGGCGGAGACGCCGGCGAGAACACGACCATCGGCGAAATCCTGGGGCCGGGCCTGCCGGCCGAGGCCGTGCCGGACGCGATCGAGCGCATCGTCGAGGTCTATCTCGCCGAACGGGACACGGACGAGAGCTTCATCGCGGCGGTGAAGCGCGTCGGGCTCGCGCCCTTCAAGGCCGCCTTCCGGGAGCTTGCCGATGCTGCTTGACCGGGACGGCGAGAAGGCGGATGGCTGGACCCGCGCCGAGGGGGCCGCGATCGACAACATCGACCGCGCCATCGTGGCCTGGGATGCCCTGTCGGACGCGCTGGCGGCGCGGCGGGACGGGCAGTCCCTCGGCGTGGCGGTGCCGAACACGGTGACGGCCGCGGCGCTGGCGCCCTATCTCGATGCCGTCGCTCTGGTCGCCGTGTCGTTTCCGGCCTTCTCGGACGGGCGCGGCTTCAGCATCGCCAAGGCCCTGCGCAACGCCGGCTATACCGGCACGCTGCGCGCCAACGGCCCGCTCATTCCCGATCAGTTCGCCTATGCGCTGGCCTGCGGCTTCGACGAGGTCGAGCTGCCGGAGGCGAGCGCCGCGCGTCAGTCGCCCGAGCAGTGGCGGCGCGCGGCGCGCTGGCCAGGTGGCGCCTATCAGCGCGGCTATCGGCGCGAGGCCAGCATCCTGGACCAGCGTCGCGCCGCGCGCGAAGCCGCGGAGACGCGAGGATGAGGTCCCGGGAGCTTCAGGAGGAGGAGATCGCCATGGGTTTTGCCGACGAGGCCCCCGCGACGCGGGGCGGGTTCTGGTTCGATCTCGCGCTGCGCCTGCTCGTTCTGACGCTGGCCGCCGGCTGGCTGCTGCTGCCGCCCGGCCGCGTCTCGGAACCGTCGCCCCCGTCGCAGGCCGTGGCGGCGAGCCGCTGAGATCGGTTCCCCTCAGCAGCAGCCCAGCCGGAGATAGTGCCGCCGCAGCGCCGCCTCGAAGTCGGGCAGGGCCTGCCAGAGCGATCGGCGCGCCGGCATCTCCGCCCGGAACCTGTCCCGCAGCTCCGCCTGCGCCGCCGGCAGATCGACGCCCGTCAGCGAACCATCCCTGACGACGCTGCGCCCGGCGACGATCAGCTCGCGCAGATGCCGCTTCGTCGCGCGCGCAAACAGCAGGTCGAGGGTCTCGACCGGAGCCAGCGCATCCTCGTCGAGCACGGCACGGTCGAGCACGACGAGATCCGCCGCCGCCCCTTCCGTCATCGTCCCGCCCGCCGGCGCGGCGATGGCCTGCCGCCCGGTTTCCAGCGCCATCGCCAGGACGTCGCGCGGGGAGAGCGCGACGTCGAAGCCCCAGCCGCCATGCAGCGACCAGAGCAGCCTGACCTCGCGCAGCGCATCGTCGTCCTCGTCGAAGGCCTGCCCGTCGACCCCCATCGCCACCTTGCAGCCGAGCCGCGCCATCTCCGCGACGGGCGCCAGTCCCGAGCGCAGCGCGAGATTGGAGGAGGTGTTGGTCACGACGACGCAGCCGGCCTCCGCGATCATCTCGAGTTCGTCCGGTCGCGCCCAGACGCAATGCGCGAGCGTCAGGCGCGGCGAGAGCAGCCCGATCTCCTTCCAGCGCTTCACGAGCCCGCCCGGATAGGTCCGGTCGGCCCAGTCGCGCTGATATTTCGTCTCGAAGAGATGGGTGGTGACGCGCCGCCCCGTGCGCGCCGAGGCCTCGGCGATCGCCTCCCACAGCGCGTCCGAGCCCCATTGCGGCCCGTTCGGCGCATATTGCACATCGACCATCGGCCCGCCGATGGCCTCCGCCACCGCCTCGACCCGGGCCATCTGCTCGGGAATCGACAGCATGGAGGCGAGATAGCGTGCCTCGACCTCGGCGCGCGCCGCGCCGTCCAGCTCGTCCAGCACCGGGCCGTGATCGCCATAGAGCAGCGGGTTCTGGTCGCGCATGCCGACGCCGAAGGCGATGCGGATGCCGACGTCGGCCGCCGCCCGCGCGATCTGCCGCGCCTCGGTCACGAAGTCGGTCAGCCCCATCGGGCGGACATGGTGCACCATCATGCCGCCCTGCCCGCCGAGCGCGGCCCGCGCGAAGGGCACCAGCGTCGCGAGATAGGGATCGACCGGCGCCAGCAGCGCGAGCCGATGCAGCCACAGTTCCAGCGGCTTGCCGAATCCGCCGACGGAACTCGTCCGGATCGGGCGCGCATGGTCGTGGGCGTTGGTAATCGCCGGCATGACCACGCTGCCGTCGCCGCCGGATGCGTCCCCGGAGGCGATGGCCGCGATGCGCCCATCGGCGATCGTGAGCGTCACGGGGCCGAGGTCGCGGCGCGCGTCGAACGCGCTGTCGGCTACGATCTGGCGCACGCTTGCGCTCCCCTGCGACGCCGTCACGGTCAGTTCGACGGCGCGGTGAGGTTACGCTCCGCGCGCGGCGGCAGGAAGGAGCGGTCGAACACCTCCTTCACCGACGGGGTCGTCTTGAGCTCGAACGCCTCGGCGATCTGCGCGATCGCCCTGGTCATGCGTTCGTCCGAGACATCGCCGGCGCCGAGCTGCATCGTCTCGGGCGTGGCCATGTGCGCCTTGTAGGTGAAGGCGATGCGCCGCGCCTCGATCTCGGCGTTGACGGTCGGCTCCACCGCAGCGATGACCTTGCCGCCCTGCGCCGGATCGGCGGTCAGCTCGATCATCGCCTTGTTGATCGCCCGGACGAGGCCGGCAACCGCCTTCGGATTCTCCTTGATCAGCTTCTGCGAGACCATGACCCCGTTCGAATAGGCCTCGATGCCGTGGTCGGCGAACATGACGAAGCGGTAGTCCTTGTCGGGGTCCTGCTTCATGCCGACGAGGTTCATGTAGGAGGTCACGGTGAAGACGAAGCCGCCATCGACCTGCCCCTGCACCATCATCATCTCCTGCACGGAGGGCGAGACCCCAACGATCTCGACCTTCCCGGCATCGAGCCCGTTGAGGCGAGCGACCAGCGGGAAAAGCCGCTGCGTCGCGCCGCCGGGCGGACCGCTGAGCTTCTTGCCTTCCAGGTCCTTCAGCGTCCTGATCGGCGCGCTGGCCTTGTGGACCACGGCGAAGGGCGCCTTGTTGTAGATCATGTAGACCATCACCGGCGCCTCGCCGGGCTTGTTCGCCGCCTGCTGGATGATGGCGGTCATGTCGCCGAAGCCGGCGTCATAGGCGCCGCTCATGATGCGCGTGATCGTCGCGGCCGAGCCCTCGCCCTGGTCGATGCTGACATCCAGCCCCTCGGCGGCGAAATAGCCCTTCTCCTTGGCGAGGAAATACCAGGAATGGATGCCCTGATACTTCCAGTCGAGCGTGAAGCGGATCTTGGTCGGCGCCTGGGCAAGGGCCGGGGACGCGAAGCCGAGCGTCGCGCCGATGGCGGAGGCCAGGGCTGCTTTCAGGACCAGACGGCGCATGGCGGGCTTCCTCGAGTTGACGACAGGGCAAGGGAACGGGTCAGGCGCCGGCGAGATCGGTCTTGCGATGCGCCCAGCCCGTCACCCGCCGCTCGATCAGCGAGAACACGACGTAGAGCGCGACGCCGAGGCCGGCGAGGACGAACAGGCCAGCGAAGACGAGCGGCACGTTGAAGCTCGACGAGGCGATCATCATCATGTTGCCGATGCCGCGATTGGACGCGACCGTCTCGGCGACCACCGAGCCGACGAAGGCGAGCGTCACCGCGACCTTCAGCGCCGCGAAGAAATAGGGCATCGCGCGCGGCAGGCTGACATTCCAGAGGATGTCCCATTTCGACGCCTTGAGCGTCTTCATCACATCCTCGAGCTCGGGCTCGACGGTGGCGATGCCGGTCGCGACATTCACGACGATCGGGAAGATGCACATGATCATGGCGGTCAGGACCGCCGGCACCGTGCCCGCCCCGTACCAGAGCACGAAGATCGGCACGACCGCGACCTTGGGGATCGAGGAGAAGCCGACCAGCAGCGGATAGGCCGTGTCGTAGGCGAGCTTGGAGGAGCCGACCAGGACGCCGAGCACGATGCCAACGGCGACACCGATGGAGAAGCCGACCAGCGTGGTGTAGAGCGTCTGCGACGCATGCGGCCAGATCGCCGGCCAGTACTGGACCAGCGCCGCGATGACCTGCGTCGGACGCGGCAGCAGGATGTCGGAGATGCCCGCCATCAGGCAGAACAGCTCCCAGAACACGAAGACGCCGATGATGAGGGCGGTCGAGGCGCCCTTGTCGCGGATGATCTCGCCGAGGCGTTCCATGGCGTTGCCCCTCAGATCGTCGCGGCGTGGTTGACGATGCCGGTGCCGCCACGCGCGCCGACGATCATGGCCCGCAGCCGCTGGTTCAGCGCCACGAAGTCGGGCGCGAAGGTCATGTCGATGGTGCGCGGGCGCGGCAGCGCGACGACGGAATCGTCGAGGATGCGGCCCGGCCGGGCGCTCATCACGCAGATGCGGTTGGCGAGATAGGCGGCTTCCTTGAGGTCGTGCGTGACGAGCAGCACGGTCAGCTTCTTGGAAAGCCAGAGCCCCTGCATGATCTCCCAGAGTTCCTCGCGGGTGAACTGGTCGAGCGCGCCGAAGGGCTCGTCGAGCAGCAGCAGGTCGGGATCGTGGACCAGCGCGCGGCAGAGATTGGCGCGCTGCATCATGCCGCCCGAGAGCTGCCAGGGATATTTGTCGCCGAACCCGCCCAGGCCCACCTGCGCCAGCAGCGCCTCGACCCGGTCGCGGAACTCCGTCTTGCGCTTCGCCCGGTACTGCTGCCGGAAGGGCGGCACGATCTTCAGCGGCAGCATGACGTTGTCGCGGATGGTGAGCCAGGGCAGCAGCGTCGGGTTCTGGTAGGCCATGCCGATGCGGATCGGCGTCGCCCCGATCTCCCGCCCCGCGACGAAGACATGGCCCGTCGAGGGCTTCAGCAGCTCGCCGACCATCTTCAGGATGGTCGACTTGCCGCAGCCGGACGGTCCGACGAGCGCGACGAAATCCCCCTCCCCGATCCTGAGCGAAGTCGGCGCCAGCGCCTGCACCGCCTTCTCGCCACGACCATAGGTGATCGAGGCATCCTCGAAGGCGATGAAGGGAACGGTGCGGCTCGTGGCCTCGATCTGTCCGGCTGGGGCATTCACGATGCGGCTCCTCCTGCGGCGATCTCCGGCCCTCGCAAACATGCTGCCAAGGTCTGCTCGCGGTGGCGCAGCACCGGCTCCGGCATGCGCTGGATCGCCGTGACCTGCCGCCCCCAGCCGCTCGTGCCCTCGACGAGCCTGCGGTCGCGCTGGACGAAGCGGCCGCGCACCAGCGTGTGGACGGGGATGCCAGTGACGGAGACGCCCTCGAACGGCGTGATCTTCCCGCGCGACTGCAGCGCCAGTGCCCGGATGGTCTCGGTCCGCGCCATGTCGACGACCGCGATGTCGGCCTCGGCGCCGGCCTCTATGCGCCCCTTCATCGGCCAGAGGCCGAAGGATTTCGCCGGGTTCTCGGCCGAGATCCGCACGTAATGCTCCAGCGTGATCCGCCCCTTCGCCACCTCGTTGAGCATCAGCGGCATCTGCGTCTCGACGCCGGGGAAGCCGCAATCGGCCTCCCAGATCACGTCCTTGATCTTCTCCTCCGGCGTGTGCGGCGCATGGTCGGTGGCGATCATGTCGACGACGCCGGACTGGAGAGCAGCCCAGATGGCCTGCGAATCCGAGGCGTCGCGCACCGGCGGATTGACGCGGATGATCGAGCCGAGCCGCGCATAGTCGCGGGTGTCGAGCAGGAGATAGCAGGGGCAGGTCTCGCCGGTGATGTCGACGCCGCGCGCCTTGGCGTCCGCCAGCGGGCGCAGTTCCGCCGCCGACGAGATGTGCAGGATGTGCACGCGAGCCCCGGTCCATTCCGCGAGTTCCGCCGCGCGCGCCACGGCCTCGGCCGCGACGATGGCGGGGCGTGCCGCGATATGCGCCAGCGGATCGTTGCGCCCCGCCGCCATCAGCCGCTTCTGGCGCCAGGCCATGATCGAGGCCGTCTCGGCATGCAGCGAGATGCGCAGGCCCGATGGCGCGATGATCTCGAACCCCTCCAGCATCGCCCCGGTCGAGGGCGAGGGCAGATTGCCGAAGGTGTTGCCCATGAAGCATTTGAACGCGTTGGCGCCGCCCGCGATCAGCCCCTCCAGCTCGTCGATATTGTCCTCGGCCAGCAGCCCGTAGAGCCCGTAATCGACATGGGCCTTCTGCGCCGCCTCCTGCTTGCGGCGCAGCTCCGAGAGCGAGCGCGTCGGCGGGTTGGTGTTCGGCATCTCGAAGACGGTGGTGGTGCCGCCCATGGCGGCGGCGGCCGTGCCCGTGCGCCAGTCCTCCTTGTGGGTGTAGCCGGGCTCGCGGAAATGCACATGCATGTCGATGGCGCCCGGCAGCACGAACTGGCCCGAGACGTCGACCGTCTCGCGCGCCTGCGGCATCGCCTCGGGCGCGCCGACCAGCGCGATCAGCCCGTCCTTGACCGCGACATCGGCCTTGAACCGCGCCCGGCTGCCGACGACCGTGCCGCCGGAGAGCACCAGATCGGCGATGAAGGGGGTCTCGCTCATCGCCGGCCTCACAGCATCGCCCAGCCGCCGTCGACCGGCAGGTCGACGCCGGTGATCTGGCGGGACACGTCGGAGGCGAGGAACAGGCAGGCATGGGCCACGTCCTCGTCAGTGGAGACGCGCCTCAGCGCGTAATCGGCCGCATGTTTCGCGAAGGCGGCCTCCTCGGAGATGCCCAGCCGCCTGGCCATCTCGGGCACGACCTTGCCGCGGAAACGCGGCCCGTCGACCATGCCCGGCGCGACGCAGTTGACGTTGATGCCGTAGGGCCCGGCCTCCAGCGCGAAGCTCTTGGTGATGCCGCGCAGGCCCCATTTCGAGGCGGAATAGGCCATGCGCCCGGCCCGGCCGCGCATGCCGAAGGTGCCGCCGACATTCACGACCTTGCCCTCGCGCTGCGCGATCATCGTCGGCAGGCAGGCGCGCATGGTGTTGAAGCAGCCGCGCATGTTGAGATCGACGATCTCGTCGAACTCCTCCTCGGTCGTCTCCCAGCCGGTCTTGCCGATCGGCCCCGAGCCTCCAGCGACATTGACGAGGATGTCGATGCGCCCGCCGAAAGCCGCCTTCGCCGCCTCGATCGCGGCGTCGCAGGCGGCGCCCGAGGTGATGTCGCAGGCGACGACGATGGCCTCCACGCCCTTCGCACGCACCTCGGCGGCGACGGGCTCGATGGCGGCCGTATCGCGGCCGATCAGCACGAGCCGGCAGCCCTCGGCCGCGAAGGCGCGCGTAACGGCCGCCCCCATCCCCTTGGCAGGCCCGGTGATCACCGCGACCTTCCCCGCGAGCTTCAGATCCATGATGTCTTGCTTTCGATTGTCCGGGGCTCTCGGCGAGCCTTCATCGTGAGCGCTGCTGCGTGTCGGTCGCCCGGTCAGCCCACCGTCTTCACCCGGTCGGCGAGCGGCGGCAGGAAGGCGGCGTTGAACACCTCCTCCGGGGCCGGCACGCGCGGCAGGCCTTCCGCCTCGCAGACGATCGCGATCGACTTCCGGAAGCGTTCCGGATCGACAGCGCCGAGCCCGATCGTCGCGGTTTCCGGATGGCTCATCTCGGCCTGCAACGTCGCGATCAGGCGCTCCTTCTCGATCGCCTTGTTGATCAGCGGCTCGCGCTTGGCGACCGTCTCGATCGCGGCGTCGTAGTCCTTCAGCATGTCCTTGATGCCGCGATCCATGGCGCGCAGGAAGCCCTTCAGAGCCTGCGGGTTCTCGCTGGCGAGCTTGCGCGAGGCGATGATCGCGTTGGAATAGAGGTCCATCCCGTAGTCGCCGAAATTGATGAAGCGGAAATCCCTGTCGGGGTCGATGCCGACGAGCTTGGCCGAGAAGCGGATCGTGTTGACGAAGCCGAACGCGCCCTCGACCTGCCCGCGCTGGAGCATCTGCTCGCGCAGGTTCGGCTGCATGTTGGTGATGTTGACCTTCGAGGCATCGACGCCGGCGAGCTTGGCGAAGGCGGGGAAGAGCTTGAGCGCGCTGTCGTTGGCCGGCCCGCCGATGGTGCGGCCTTCCAGGTCCTTCGGAGTCTTGATCGGGCTGTCCGCCTTCACCGCGATGGTGAAGGGCGGCTTGTTGTAGGGCGCAGAGATCGCGACCGGCGTGGCGGCCCCGGCCTGTCCCCTGGCCACCAGCGTGATCAGCGCGTTGATGTCCCCGAAGCCGAGATCATAGGAGCCGCCGGCGACCGCGCCGACCGCCGCGCCCGAGCCGTTGCCCTGGTCCATCTCGATCTCGAGCCCTTCCTCGCGGAAATAGCCCTTGTCCTGCGCGATGAAGAACCAGGCCTGCGGTCCCTGATAACGCCAGTTCAGGATCATCTTCAGCCTGGTCGGCGCCTGCGCCAGCGCCGGGCGCGGCAGGCCGGAGGCAAGAGCGGCAGCCCCCGCCACGAGACCGAAACGGCGACGGCTGATCTCGACGCTCATGCGACATCTCCCCTGAGGCGCCCGTGCGGACCGAGCGGGCCGCGTTCTGCCTGTCCGAACGCTAGACCGACTTGACCGCTGCCGTCCTGTGCTGACTTCTATGCGGAGCTGTTCGAAAAACTCACCACTCCAGGCATGTCCCCGTGAAGCACCTCCGGCTCCTGCGCTATGTCGACGAGGTCGCGCGCACCGGCTCGATCCGGAAGGCCTCGGAGCGGCTGAACCTCACCGCATCGGCGCTCAACCGCCGCATCCAGGACATCGAGGACGAGCTCGGCACCGCGATCTTCGAGCGGCTGCCGCGCGGCGTGCGCCTCAATGCGGCCGGCGAGCTGCTGATCCGCCATGTCCGCGCCCAGCTTGCCGACATGGAGCGCGTGCGCTCGCAGATCGAGGATCTCTCCGGCTTCCGGCGCGGCACCGTCGCCATCGCCTGCAGCCATGCCCTCGCCAACGATTTCCTGCCGATGGAGATCGCCGCCTATCGTCGCGAATTCCCGCTGGTGGAGTTCGACGTGCGCGTCGCCAGCCACAGCGAGGCGCTGCGCACGCTCGCCGATTACGAGGTCGATCTCGCGGTGATCTTCCGGGCCTCGGCGGGCTCTGGCTTCCAGACCCTGGCCTCGGCGGAGCAGCGCCTCGTCGCGATCATGCGGCAGGATCACCCGCTCGCCGGCGAGGGCAGCCTGCGCCTGCGCGATTGCGCCGGGTTTCCGGCCGCCCTGCCGGACCGGAGCTATGGCGGCCGCCAGAGCCTGGAGGATGCGATGGCGCGCAGCTCCTTCCGCCTCCCGGCCGTGGTCGAGTCGAATTCCTTCGAGTTCCTGCGCAACTATGTGCGCTTCGAGAACGCCATCACCTTCCAGATCGAGATCGGCGCCCCGCCCGGCCTGCGGATGCGCGACGGCCTCGTCTCGCGCCCGATCGACGCCCGCGACGTCCCGCCGGCGCGGCTGGTGATGGGCCGCCTGCATGGCCGCGCGCTGCCCGTCGCCGCCGCGAAATTCGCCGAGCAGTTGGCCCGCAGGCTGGAGGAGCCTGCCCAGGCCACGGCAGGCATTGCCTCTGAGCCCTCATCCTGAGGAGCCGCGCTAGCGGCGTCTCGAAGGATGCTCCAGGTGGCTCCAGAGAGATCTGGAGCATCCTTCGAGACGCGCCTGCGGCGCTCCTCAGGATGAGGGCTGAGGGCAAACGATGCTGCAGCGAAAAGCCAACTCACATCCACTTCGGCACGGTGACGCGCTCGAACGCCGCGAGCCCGTCGAGCAGCGTCGCCGGCTCGGCCGAAAGCACGATGCCCTGGCGATGGGCCGGCGGCAGGAACCCCTGCGCGATCATGTGGTCGATGAAGCCCATGAAGGGCTGGTAGTAGCCGGCGACGTCGTAGAGCCCCGCCGGCTTGTCGATCTCCCCGAGCTGGTTGAGCGTCCAGGCCTCCATGAACTCCTCCAGCGTGCCGATGCCGCCCGGCATCGCGATGAAGGCGTCGGAGAGCTCCGCCATCCGCTCCTTGCGCGCCCGCATGGTGGTCACCGTCTCGCCGCGCGTCAGGCCGGGATGCAGATGGCCGAGATCGGCGAGGCGCCTGGTGATGACGCCATGGACCTCACCGCCCGCCGCGAGCGCGGCATCGGCGACGATCCCCATCAGCCCCTTGTGGGTGCCGCCGAAGACGAGCGTGACCCGGCGCCGGCCGAGTTCGGTCCCAAGCGCATGGGCGGCGGTCTTGTAGGTCTCTCCGAGACCGGTGTTCGAGCCGCAGAACAGGGCGATCGAACGGAGTGGGCGCGTCATGGCGAAGAGATCCGGATGATGATGGGCGCGCCAACAGGCCGCGCCGGCCGGCGAATTGCAACCCCGTGCCCCCGCCCCCGGCGCGATCGCATCTCGACCGGGCCGGGCGCGCAGGCCATGCTCGCCCGACGACGCGCATGCGGACACAGAACGGGACCCGACGGACAAGCCATGCCCCATCATCTCAAAGCCTCGCCTGAGACCACGCGCTGGGGCTATTTCGACGCCTCCGTCCCACCCGTCCTGACCGTGAAGAGCGGCGACACGGTCGTCATCGAGACGGTGAGCGGCAGCCCGGACATCCTGCCAGCCTCCGGCTTCCACATCCCGCCGGAGCTGCTCGCCATCCACGCGGCCGAGAAGGGCATCCCCTTCGGCCCGCACATCGTGACCGGCCCGGTCGCCGTCGAGGGCGCCGAGCCGGGCGACGTGCTCGAGGTCCGCATCCTCGACGTCGCGCTCCGTCAGGACTGGGGCTACAACCTCAACCGCCCGCTCGCCGGAACGCTGCCGGACGACTTTCCCGACTTCCACCACATGACCATCCCGCTCGACGCGCAGCGGATGGTCGGCACCCTGCCCTGGGGGCTCGAGCTGCCGCTCGCGCCGTTCTTCGGCGTGATGGGTGTCGCGCCGCCGCCGTCCTGGCGGCGCTGCACCTCGGTGATCCCGCGCGCCTTCGGCGGCAATCTCGACAACAAGGAGCTGGTGGCGGGCTCGACGCTCTACCTCCCGGTCTTCGTCGCGGGCGCGCTGTTCTCCTGCGGCGACGGCCATGGCGTGCAGGGCGACGGCGAGGTCAACGTCACGGCGATCGAAACGGCGCTGAAGGGCACCTTCCAGTTCGTCCTCCGCAAGGACCTGGACCTGACCTATCCGCAGGCCGAGACCCCGACGCATGTCGTGACCATGGGCATGGACCCCGATCTCGACCGCTGCGTCGAGAAGGCCCTGCGCGACATGATCGCGCTGGTCGTGGCGCGCACCGGCATCACCCGCGAACAGGCCTACGCCCTCTGCTCCATGGCCGCCGACTTGCGCGTCACCCAGACGGTGAACCAGCACAAGGGCGCGCATTGCATGCTGAAGAAAGAGTTCCTGGCGCGCGGGTGAGGCGAGCGGGCGTCATTCTCGGGCCGCGCTACGCGCGGACCCGAGAACCTCTCATGACCAGATGCCCCTGAAGCCCTCACCCTGAAGAAACAGGGAAGGCTGTCCCGAGATGCTCGCGTCAAGCCCGAGCATGACGCGCGTCCTCAGAGCCCCAGCGCGCAGCCGTCCTTGCGGGGGTCGGAGCCGCCGGTCAGCGTGCCCTTCTCCCAGTCGATCCAGATCGCCTGCGCGCCGCCGATCGGCGACTTCGGCGGCTCGATCTTGAAGCCGCGCCGCTCCAGCTCGGCGCCCGCGCTCACCCGCAGCCGCCCCTCGGTCTCGACGGTCGCGGTGCCCGGCAGCGGGAAGAGCCGCGGCAGGTCCATCGCCTCCTGCAGGTCGAGCCCGTGGTCGAACAGCTTCGACAGGAAATGGGCGTGGCCCATCGCCTGATACTGCCCGCCCATCACGCCGAACGGCATCACCACCCTGCCCTTTTCGGCGACCATGCCGGGGATGATGGTGTGCAGCGGGCGCTTGCGCGGGGCGATGGCGTTGGGATGCCCCGGCTTCAGCACGAAGCCCTGCGCGCGGTTCTGGAACAGCACGCCGGAATCCGGCGTCATCAGGGCGCTGCCATAGGGGTGGAAGATCGAGTTGATGAAGCTGACCGCATTGCGGTCCTTGTCGACCACGCAGAGATAGACCGTGTCGCTGTGCTCGGCGCCCACCTCGATCGGCGCGACGGGTACGGTCGCCTTCGAAGGGTCGATCCGCGCGGCGAGCGTGTCTGCCAGCCGGTCGGAGAGGAGCTCCTCGACCGGCACGCCGGCCTTCGCCGGGTCCGCGAGATAGCTGTCGCGCGCCGCATAGGCCAGCCGCGTCGCCTCGATCTCGATATGGAGATTGGCGGGGTCGAGAGGGTCGCCGGACGGCTTGAAGCGCTCGAGGATCTTCATGATCATCAGCGCGATGATGCCCTGGCCGTTCGGCGGGCACTCATAGACCGTGCGGCCCCGGAAGGTCGTGCTGATCGGCGTGACGTATTCGCCCGCCGCGCTCTCGAAATCCTCGCGCGTGTGCAGCCCGCCGCGATCCCGCAGATAGGAGATCATGCCGTCGGTGAGGCTGCCACGATAGAAAGCGTCCGCGCCCTCGCGGCCGATGATCTCCAGCGTCTCGGCGAGCTTCGGCTGCTTCTGCACCGTGCCGGCGGCCGGCGCCTCGCCATCGACCAGGAAGGTCGCGGCGGTATTGGCGTCGCGCCGCAGGATGTCGCGCTGCGCGGCGAGGTCGTAGGCGACGCGGGGCGCCAGGACATAGCCTTCGCGGGCCAGCTTGATCGCGGGCTGGAGGATTTCCTTCAGGCTCATCCGGCCATGCGCGCCGACGAGCTGCGACCAGGCGTCGACGGCGCCAGGCACGGTGACCGCATGCGGCGACTGCCGTTCGATCGCGGCGATCCCGGCCTTCTCGTACCATTCGACCGTCGCGGCGGCCGGGGCCCGGCCCGAGCCGTTGAACGCCTTCACATCGGTGCTGCCCTCCGCCGAGAGCAGCGCGAAGCAGTCTCCGCCGATGCCGGTGGAACCGGGCTCGACCACGCATTGCACGGCGCAGGCGGCGACCGCGGCGTCGATCGCCTTGCCGCCCGCGCGCAGCACGTCGAGAGCCGCAATGGTGGCGAGGGGATGGGACGTGGCGGCCATGGCCTCCCGGCTCATGGCCGGGGAGCGGCCGGGCAGTTCGAAATCACGCATGGACAGTTTCCTCGGTCGTCTTTTGTGGCCGCCCGGCTTAGCGGGCGGCCGCGGTGGTGGGCAAGTGCATCGGTTGGGAACGCTATCGGTAGATCTCCGAGCCCTCATCCTGAGGAAGCCCGAAGGGCTGTCTCGAAGGATGCTCCAGCGGTCTTGGGACCCTCCTGGAGACATCCTTCGAGACTCCATCCCTTGCGGGATGGCTCCTCAGGATGAGGACTGAGCTGGGGGTCTCCGTCGGGATCAACCCTTGCGGATGTTCGAGAACACCGGAACGCCGCTCAGGATGCCGGTGATGTTCTTGCGGTAGGCGATCGGCTGGAAATACTGCCCGGCCGGCACATAGGGCACGTCGAGCAGCGCCTGCTTCTCGATCTCCGCCGCAAGGGATTTCAGCTCGGCGAGCGTCGACGCCTCGAGCCACTTCGCCCGCAGCGCCTCGATCTGCGGGCTCGTCGGCCAGCCGGGGCTGGCCCGCTCGCCATTGCCGCGCATCGGCGTATTCGTCGCGGGCGAGCCGAGGTCGAGGCCCGACCAGTAGGTGACATAGGCGCTCCAGCCGCCTTCCTCGACGGGCCGGCGATTGGTGATGCGCTGGAGAACGGTGCCCCAGTCCGCCGCCACGAAATCGACGTTGATGCCGATCTGGCGCATCGCGTCCATCGCGACCTCGGCCACCTGCGAGATGCGCGGCACGTCCTGCCCGGACAGGAAGACGACGCGCTCGCCCTTGTAGCCCGCCGCTTCCAGATCCTTCTTCAGCTTGGCCATGTCCTTGGGCTGGGCCAGTGCCGATGCCGCGGCGTCCGAGGCCATCGGCGAGTTGACCGGGAAGAACCCCATGGTCGCGTGCTTCACCGCGGGATCGCCGCCGACGACGGCGCTCATGCAGGCCGACTGGTCGATCGCCTGCAGGATGACACGGCGGATCGCCGGATTGTTGAAGGGCGGATGCAGGTGGTTCAGGCGGACCTGCCCGGCCATGCCGTTGGGATCCTTGACCTCGACGACGATGTTCGGGTCCTTGCGCAGCACGGGCAGCATGTCGATCAGCGGCTGCTCGACGAAATCGACGGCCCCGGTCTGAAGCGCCGAGATCGCGGTGGACGGGTCCGGCATGATCTGGAACTCGATCCGGTCGAGGAACCCGGCGCGGGAGCCGGCCGTGAAGCTCGCCGGCTCCGAGCGCGGCACATAGCCCTCGTGACGCGCATAGACGTGCTTGGCGCCGGGGACGCGCTCTTCCTTCACATAGCGGTACGGACCGGAGCCGATGACCTCGGGGATCTGCTTGTATGCGTCGGTCTCGGCCAGCCGCTCGGGCATGATCGCCGCGACGAGCGCGCTCGGCCGCGCCAGCGCCGCCGGCAGCATCGGGAAGGGCTTCTTCAGGCGGAAGACGATGGTGCGGTCGTCGGGAGCGGAGAGTTCGTCGGTCACCGCCATCAGCGACTGGCCGAAGGCATCGCGCACGCCCCAGCGCTTGATCGAGGCCACCGCGTCGCGAGCCAGCACCTTGCTGCCATCGTGGAAGACGAGGCCGGGGCGCAGCGTCAGCGTCCAGCGCTTGCCGCCATCCTCGACGACATGGCCCTCGACCATCTGCGGCTGCGGCTCGAACTTGTCGTCGAGGCCGTACAGCGTGTCCCAGACGAGCAGCGCGTGGGTGCGGGTCGAGTAGCCCGACGTCCAGATCGGATCGATGATCGCGACGTCCGAATAGGGCACGAAGCGCAGCGTGTTGGCGCCCTGCGCGCGGGCGATATGCGGAGCCGCCGGCAGCAGAGCGGCAGCGGTGGAGGCTTTCAGAAACTGTCGTCTGTCCATGATGATCCCCTGCTTTGTCGTTGGTGTGGGCGTGATGGGCGAAGGGCGGCTCAGGCTGGCAGCGGCTCGAGCCGGCGCTGGCGCGGCGCCTCGCTCGCGATGTTCTCGCGGCGCAGGAAGTCGACGAGATGCGGCGTGGTGCGCATGACGTGGTCGCGCATCGCCTGCTCGGCATGGGCGGCGTCGCCGGTCCGCAACGCATCGACGACGACGTGCTGGGCGCGGGTGCCGGTCGAGGGCTTCTCGATATGGTGGAGCCAGACCCGCATATAGGGCTCGATCGCGATGTGCAGCGCCGAGATCTGGCGGATCAGCTTCGGCCGTCCCGACAGGACGCAGATGTGTTCGTGGAAGGCCTGATGATGCGCGAACCATGCGTCGCCACCGGCCTGTTCGGCGCGGTCCATCAGGTCGAGATAGCGCTCGAGTTCGGCGATGACCCTGGCGTCGACATGCGGCATGGCGAGCCTGACGGCGAGCCCTTCGAGCACCGAGCGGATCTCGAACACCTCGACGATCTCCTCGATCGTCAGGCCCGAGACGACACAGCCGCGATTGGGCCTGATCTGCACCAGCCCCTCGGTCGCCAGCCGCTGGAAGGCCTCGCGCACCGGCATCCGGCTCATGCCGAGCTGCCCGGCGATGACCTCCGGGACCAGGCGGTCGCCCGGCCGGTAGCGGCCCTGCCGGATCGCCGAGAGGATCGCGAGATACGCCTCCTCCTGCGCCGTGCCGGGCTGCGCCGCCTTCCCGAAAACCGCCATGCCGTGCGCATCCCGCGTTGCGGACGCAGCCGGCATCGCCCGGTTGCATCACTGTATCCACTTAGCCAAGGCTGCATCCGGCGCGGCCGGGAGGCAATGCGCGGGCCGCTGCTTAGGCAGGCAGGGCTGCTGATTTTGTAGCCGGGCGCCGGCATGGCGGGCCAAGGAACGCGCATCGGACAGGGCGCGGTCGCGAGCCGGCGCGGCCCGGAACCTGCAAAGCCTGCACGCGGCCGCGTCCGGTGCTATCGTGCCGGGCCCGCAGCGAGCGGCCGCGACCACCCGGAATGCCCAGTCCACCCGGAACCCCCATGCCTGCCGCCGTTCCCCTCGATCTTCGCCCCTCCTTCTCGCGCTTTCGCGAGAGCGACCCGCACCGCCTGCACTTCGCCGCCCACAGCCATCACTGCTGGCCGGACGCGACCCGCGAAGGGCAGCTCGCCGCCTGGGACGACGCTGCGCGGCTGATCGACGACAAATGGGAGGAGGTTCTCGGCCCCGTCTGGCAGGAGGTCTCGGCCGGCATCGCCGGGCATCTGAACCTGCCCGACCCGACGACGCTCGTGCCGGCCGTCAACACGCATGAATTCCTGCTGCGGCTGCTGTCCGCCTGCCCGGCCGGCAGGCCGGTGCGCATCCTGTCCACGGATGGCGAGTTCCACTCCTTCCGCCGGCAGATCGCGCGGCTGGCGGAGGACGGCCTCGTCGAGCATGTCGCCGTCGCGCCCGAGCCCTTCGCGACGCTGGCGGAACGCCTCGTCGACGCCGCGGACGAGAGCGAATTCGACCTCGTCTTCGTCAGCCAGGTCCTGTTCGGCTCCGGCTTCGCGCTCACCGACCTGCCGGCGCTGGTCGACGGCGTCTCGGCTCCCGGCCGGCTCGTCGTCATCGACGGCTATCATGGCTATCTCGCCCGCCCGACCGATCTTTCGGCCGTGGCGGAGCGCGCCTTCTACCTCGCCGGCGGCTACAAATACGCCATGGCCGGCGAAGGCGCCTGCTTCATGCACTGCCCGCCCGGCTTCGCGCCCCGACCGCGCAACACGGGCTGGTATGCCGGCTTCGGCGCGCTCTCGGCCGTTCAGGGCGCGGTCGGCTATGCCCAGGACGGTAGCCGCTTCATGGGCGCGACTTTCGATCCTTCAGGGCTCTACCGCATGCGGGCTTCGTTGCGCTGGCTGAAGGAACAGGACCTCGACGCCGGGACGATCCACGCCCACGCCGTCGCGCTGCAGGAGCGCTTCGCCGCCGGCCTCGCCGAACGCCCCTTAGGCGCGCTCGCCCTGGACAACCTCGTCGTGCCGTTGTCGACCGAAGCGCGCGGCAATTTCCTCACCTTCGAGCATCCGCAGGCGCAAGCCTGGTACAACCGATTGCACGAGGCCGGCATCGTCACCGATGTCCGCGGCACGCGCCTGCGCGTCGGCTTCGGCCTCTATCATGCTTCGCAGGATGTCGAGGCTCTGCTCGCGCGGCTGCGGACGCTCGGCTGACCGGGAGAAAGGACGAGCCATGACGGACGAGACCGCAAGGACGGAGAAGATCGAAAGCCGCGTCGGCGACGACCTCCATGTCGACCTCGCCAACCGCACGACCTACACCTCCTATCTCGATCTCGCGACGCTGTTCTCGGCCCACCGGCCGCTGACGGCGGCGCATGACGAGCACCTCTTCATCATCATCCACCATGTCCAGGAGCTCTGGCTGAAGCTCGTCGACTACGAGCTCGACCTCGCCATCGCCTCGATCCGCGTCGGCGACATCGGCCCGGCGCTCAAGGCGCTCGCCCGCGTCGGCCGCGCGCAGGAGCAGCTGATCTCGGCCTGGGACGTGCTCTCGACCATGACGCCGGCGGACTATCTCGTCTTCCGCGGGTCCTTCGGCCAGGCCTCCGGTTTCCAGTCCTACCAGTACCGCAAGGTCGAGTTCCGGCTCGGAGCCAAGGATGCGCGCATGCTGCTGCCGCATCGCCACGACAGCAAGATCCACGCCGAGCTCGAGGCCGCGTTGCAGGCGCCGAGCATCTATGACGAGACTTTGCGCCTGCTGGCGCGGCGCGGCTTCCCCGTGCCGAAGGAGGTGCTGGAACGCGACCTCTGCGAGCCGCATGTCTTCAACGAAGCGCTGCGCGACCTCTGGGTCGACATCTACCGGGATTCCCAGCGCTGGTTCGACCTCTACGAGCTGGCCGAGAAGCTGGTCGATGTCGAGGACCGCTTCCAGCAATGGCGCTTCCGCCACATGAAGACGGTAGAGCGCATCATCGGGTTCAAGCGCGGCTCGGGCGGCTCGTCCGGCGTCGGCTTCCTGAAAAGCGCGCTCGACCGCTCCTTCTTCCCCGAGCTCTGGGCGGTACGCACCGAGCTTTGAAGGCGCGTGCACCGGCGTCATGGTCGGGCTTGACCCGACCATCTCGGAATCCAAGCGCTTCTTTACGAGATGCTCGGGTCAAGCCCGAGCATGACGACGCCACCCCATCCACAATTCCATCAAAAATGAAATTATCTCTTTTCATGCATTTCGGCTGCGCTATGGTTGCCTCAATCAGAGGGGAGCATGCGAAGCCATGCCGCAGCCGACGCCTGAAACCACGCCCGACGGGCGCTTCAGCTATATGCGCGCGGGCGATACGGCGGCGGCGCCTCTCGTCTTCCTCCACGGCATCGGCGGCGCGGCCCGCGCCTGGACGGCCCAGCTCGACGCCTTCTCCGCCGACTTCCACACCGTCTCCTGGGACATGCCGGGCTATGGCGGCTCGAAAGCCCTCCCCGAGGTCAGCATCGCGACCCTGGCCGGCGCGCTGACGCAGTTCCTGAACGAGCTCGGGCTCGAGAATCCCATCCTCGTCGGCCACTCGATCGGCGGCATGATCGTCCAGCGCTACCTCGCCGATCGCGGGAGCGCACGGGCCGTCGTCCTCGCCCAGACCAGCCCCGCCTTCGGCCGGCCCGACGGCGACTGGCAGCGCGAATTCATCGCGGCAAGGCTCGGGCCGCTCGATGCCGGCGCGACCATGGCGGGCCTGGCCGACGAGCTGGTCGACGGGCTGATCGGCGACGACGCCGATCCGGCGGGCGTGGCGCTGGCGCGCGCGTGCATGGCCTCCGGCTCCGAGCAGAGCTACCGCGCGATGATGCTCGCGCTGATGGGCTTCGACCTGCGCGAGGCGCTGCCCCGCATCGCCGTGCCGACCCTCGTCCTGTCCGGCTCGAAGGACGGCAACGCGCCCGCCCCGATGATGGCGAAGATGGCGGCGAAGATTCCGGGCGCCGCCTATGTCGAATTCGAAGGCTGCGGCCACCTCGCCGGCATGGAACGGCCGGAGGCCTTCAACGCGGCGCTGCGCGGCTTCCTCGCCGAGAGCGGCCTGACAAAGGGAAACTGAGCCATGGCCGAGACGATCGCCCCACAGGACGCCCCGATCTTCGACCCCTCCGGCTTCGGGCTCTCGGCCAGAACCGCGGCTATCGCCGAGCGGGCCCGCGAGCTGGGGCGGACGGTCTTCGCCGGCCGCGCCGAGACCTATGACCGCGAGGCGCGCTTTCCGAGCGAGAACTACAAGGACCTGCATGAGGCGGGCCTCCTCGGCGTCGCCATTCCCGAAAGCCAGGGCGGGCTCGGCGCCGACTACCTCACCTATGCCGTCGCCGCCGCCGAGATCGGCCGCTATTGCGGCGCGACCGCCCTGACCTGGAACATGCATGTCTGCTCGACGCTCTGGTCGGGCCCGCTCGCCGACGATCTCGAGATGAGCGAGGCGGACCGGGCCGCCCATGAGGCGCGCCGCGCGGTCCACTACCGCCGCATCGTCGAGGACGGGGCGATCTACTCGCAGCCCTTCTCCGAGGGCGGCGCGGCGGCCGCCGGCGGCGCGGCCTTCGGCACGACGGCGCGGCCGGTCGAGGGCGGCTGGATCGTCGACGGCAAGAAGATCTTCGCCTCGCTCTCGGGCCATGCCGACTATTACGGCGTGCTCTGCACCGAGATGACGACGCCGGACGCCAAGCCCTCGCGCCGCAACACGCTCTATCTCGCCATTCCAGCCAAGGCCGAGGGCGTCTCGGTCGTCGGCGACTGGGACCCGCTCGGCATGCGCGGCACGGTCTCGCGCACGCTGATCTTCAAGGACGTCTTCGTCCCCGAGGAGGCGGCGCTGATGCCGCGCGGCGTCTATTTCCAGGCCGCCTCGCGCTGGCCGCACATGTTCCTGACCCTGTCGCCGACCTATATGGGCCTGGCGCAGGCGGCCTATGACTTCACCGTGCGCTATCTGCGCGGCGAGGTGCCGGGCATGCCGCCGGTCAAGCGGCGAATGTACCCGACCAAGCAGATCGCCGTGGCCGAGATGCGGGTGAAGCTCGAGCAGATCAAGGCGCTCTGGTTCCAGGCGGTGCGCGAAGCCGGGCCGAACCCGAGCAAGGACCAGGTCCTGCGCGCCTATGCGGCGCAGTATTCGACCATGGAGGGCGCCAACGATCTCGCCCGCCTCGCCATCCGTACCTGCGGCGGGCAGGCGATGCTCAAGACGCTGCCGCTGGAGCGCATCTACCGCGACAGCCGCTGCGGCTCGCTGATGCTGCCCTGGACGGCGGAACTCTGCCTCGACAGGATCGGCCGCGAGGCCCTCTACGAGCCGGGCGAGACCGACGAATAGGCCCGTCCCATGGATCTCTCGCGCCTGATCGAGCGCAACGCCGCCTTCGCGCCGGAGAAGCCCGCTCTGGTCTTCGACGGCGCGCCGACGAGCTACGGCACCTTCGCCGGCCGCATCGCGGCCTGCGCCGGCGCGCTCTCCGGCCTCGGGATCGGCAAGGGAGACCGCGTCGCGATCCTGAGCCTGAACCGGCCCGACTATCTCGTCCTGCTCTATGCCTGCGCGCGGCTCGGCGCGATCCTGGTGCCGATGAACTGGCGCCTCGCGGTTCCCGAGCAGCTCTTCATCCTGAGCGATGCCGAGGTGAAGCTGCTGGTGCTGGAGCAGGCTTTCGCGGCCGTGCTGCCGAGCTACGCGCAGGCCCTTCCCGGCGCAGCGGCCGTCGGGCTCGATTTCCTCCCGGACAGCGGCTTTCTCCTCGAAGAGCTGCTGGCTTCCGCCCCTCCCGCCCCGCCACCGGCCGGAACCCTCTCCGATCCCTTGCTGATCGTCTACACCTCCGGCACGACCGGCCGGCCGAAGGGGGCCGTGCTCGCGCAGGAGGCGCTGTTCGCCAACGGCGTGATGAGCCAGCACATGCATGGGCTGACGGGCGAGGACCATGTCCTCACCGTCCTGCCCTTCTTCCATGTCGGCGGGCTCAACATCCAGACGACGCCGGCCCTGCATCAGGGTGCGACGGTGACGATCCATGCCCGTTTCGCGCCCGACACGACGCTCGCCGCCATCGCGGAAACCCGCCCCACCCTGACGGTGCTCGTGCCCGCCACCATGCAGGCGCTGACCGCGCATCCCGGCTGGGCGGGCGCCGATCTCTCCTCCCTCCGCGCGGTCACGACCGGCTCCTCCATCGTCCCGCAAGGCCTGATCGACGCCTTTTCGGCGCGCGGCGTGCCGGTCCTGCAGGTCTATGGCGCGACAGAGACCTGCCCCGTCGCCGTCTACACCCGCCTCGGCGGCGATCTCTCGCGGAAGGGCTCGACCGGGCTGCCCGGCCTGCTCTGCGAAGCGAGGATCGTGGGCGAGGACGGCGCCGAGTGCCCGCCCGGCATCGCCGGTGAAATCCTGGTGCGCGGCCCCAATGTCCTGACCCGTTACTGGCGCAACCCGACGGCCACGGCCGAGGCGCTTCACGACGGCTGGTTCCGCACCGGCGACATCGGCACCCGCGACGGCGACGGCTATGTCACCGTCCATGACCGTCGCAAGAACATGATCATCTCCGGCGGCGAGAACATCTATCCGGCCGAGATCGAGCGGGTGCTGACCGCCCATCCGGGCGTGCAGGACGCCGCCGTGATCGGCCGCCCCGATCCGAAATGGCAGGAGGTACCGGTCGCCTATGTCCTGCCGCATCCCGCGCAGGCGGAGGACGAGGCGGCTCTGAGGCTGGCGCTCATCGCCGTACTGGAAGCCAATCTCGCCCGCTTCAAGCTGCCGCGCGAGATCGTCTTCGTCGCCGACCTGCCGCGCACGGCGCTCGGCAAGGTCCAGCATTTCCGGCTGAAGCAGGAGCGGGAGCGGTGACGGCTCGATCCGTTCTCCAACGCAGCCCGGCATGCTCAGCCCTTATCCTGAGGAGCGCCGCAGGCGCGTCTCGAAGGATGGTCGAGATGTCTCCGGTGCCTCATGGACCATCCTTCGAGACGCCGCTTCGCGGCTCCTCAGGATGAGGGCTGCGGCGATGAGAATGGCGAGAATGTCGTGGAGAATCCGATGCGCATAGCGGTTCTGGGCGGGGGCAACGGCTCCTTCGCCGCGGCGGGCGACTTCGCCCTTCAGGGGCACGAGGTCGCGCTCTGGCGCCGGGACGCGCAGGCCGTGGCGGAGCATGTCGCGCAAGGCTCGCGCATCGTCGTCAAGGATTTCGAGGGCCGCCACGACACGCGGCTCGCGCTGGTCACGACCGACATCGCCGCTGCGGTCGCCGGCGCCGAGCTCGTCCTCTGCCCGGCGCCCGCCTTCGCGCAAGCCGACATCGCGCGCACGCTCGCCCCGCATCTCACGGACGGTCAGGTCGTCTACCTGCCACCGGCGACCTTCGGCTCGCTCGTCTTCGCCCGCGCGCTCCACGACTCCGGCAACCGGGCCAAGGTCGCCTTCGCCGAAACCGGCACCCTGCCCTGGCTGGCGCGCAAGCACGGCCCCTTCGAGGTCGCGATCACGATCCGCGCCAAGCGCCTGCCGACGGGCGTGTTCCCGCTCGCCATGGCCGAGCATGCGCTGGCGGTGATCGGCCGCGCCTTCCCGGGCGCGATCGAGCCCTGCGGCGATGCGCTCTCCGGCGCGCTGATGAATGCCGGCCCGATCATCCACCCGCCGCTGATCGTGATGAACGCCGGGCCGATCCAGCATTTTGAGCGCTGGGACATTCACAAGGAAGGTACGCAATCCGCCATCCGCCGCGTCACCGACGCGCTCGATGCCGAGCGCATCGCGGTCCGCGTCGCGCTCGGCTACGGCCCGCCGCATTTCCCCCTCGCCGACCATTACGCGAAGGAGGGCGAGGAATGGATGTATGGCCGCGGCTCGCATGATCGCCTCACCGATTCCGGCGACTGGCGCGAGACGCTCGAGCTGACCAGCCACCGCTACATGCGCGAGGATCTGCGGGTTGGCCTCTCCTTCTTCCGCTCGGTCGGCCGGCTGGCCGGCGTGCAGATGCCGCTCTCCGAAGCGTTCCTCGCCATCGGCGGCGCGATCTGCGGCGAGGACTTCCTCACCGGCGGACGCACCCTCGAAAGCCTCGGCCTCGGCGGCTACGACCGCACGACCCTCCACGCCCTGCTGCGCGAAGGATTCAGGCCATGAGCGCCCTGCGCCCGCCCATCGCCTGCCTCGGCGCCGGCCGCATGGGCCGCGGCATCGCGGTCGCCTTCGCCTATGCCGGCCACGAGGTCGCGATCCTCGACCTCAAGCCGCGCGACGCCGCCGGCTTCGCGAAGCTGGAGAGCGAGGCACTCGCCGAGATCGAATCCGCCTTCGGCAGCCTGTCGCGCTTCGGCCTGCTCGCGGAAGCCGACATCCCCGCCCTGATGGCGCGCGTCTCGGTCGTGCCGGACGAGGCCGTCGCGGCGGCGCTCGCCAAATCCGCCATCGTGTTCGAGGGCGTGCCCGAGATCGTCGCCCTCAAGCGCGAGGTGCTGGCCCGCGCCGAGGCGGCGATGGCGCCCGACGCGATCCTCGCCTCCACCACCTCGACCATCTTGGTCGACGACCTGTCCGGAGCGCTGGCGCGGCCCGAGCGCTTCCTCAACGCCCATTGGCTGAATCCGGCCTATCTCGTGCCGCTGGTCGAGCTTTCGCCCGGCGCGAAGACCGACCCAGCCGTGACAGCCGAGATGAAGGCGCTGCTGGAGGGCATCGGCAAGGTGCCGGTCACCTGCGCCGCCACGCCGGGCTACATCGTGCCGCGCATTCAGGTGCTGGCGATGAACGAGGCCGCCCGCATGGTCGAGCAGGGCGTCGCCAGCGCCGAGGACATCGACAAGGCGATCACCTATGGCTTCGGCTTCCGCTATGCCGTGCTCGGCCTGCTCGAGTTCATCGACTGGGGCGGCGGCGACATCCTGCACTATGCCAGCGGCTATCTCGAAGGCGCCCTGAACGACAGCCGCTATGCGGCACCTGCGATCATCGGCCGCAACATGGCGGAAGGCCGCATCGGCATGCGCACCGGCCAGGGCTTTCTGGACTATGCCGGCAAGGACATCGCCGCCTATCGCGAGCAGCGGCTGGCGGCGATCGCGGGGCTGCTGAAGCACATCGGACTGACCCGTCCGCCCGTGCTGGATTGAACGGTCGACCTTTGCACTTCCTTCACGCATTAACTTTCTGTTAGGAGTTTAGGGATTCCTTCCCGTGGACGAGGAGCCACCGCGACAGCGGCGACCCCGAGGCCCGTCATCAGGAGGTCGCCGCATGAAGCGGACCATGATCGCTGCGAATGCCGTCTGCTCCATCGGCAAGCCCCGCTCCAGTCGCAAGGCGATCCCGCTTCTGATCTCACTGGCCGCCCTGGCGCTGGGCGCCTGCAGCCTCTCCCCCGTCGAGACCGCTTCGACCGTCGCTCCCGCGACCAAGTCGCCGCAGGAGGCCCGCAAGCGCGCGGTGACCCTGGCGAAGGCCGATCCGCGCGAGAAGGAATGCCTCGTCCGCGCGATGTATTTCGAATCGAACCGCTCGAGCGAGGCCGGCCTGCTCGGCGTCGGCACCGTGGTGATGAACCGGGTCGAGTCGCCGCGCTATCCGGAGACGATCTGCGGCGTCGTCGGCGCGCCGCGCCAGTTCGCCGCCGGCGTGCTCACGCGCCCGATGGCCGCGCGCGACCTGCCCAAGGTCGAGGCCGTGGCCGAGGACATCCTCAACGGCCGGCGCAGCGACACGGTCGGCGCGGCCAAGCATTTCCACATGGCCGGCCTGCGCTTCTCCTACGCCAACATGCATTACGTGACGGTGGCCGGCGGCAACGCCTTCTATCTGCGGGGCGAGCGGCCCGAGCGTCGTCGCATCGAGGAGACGGGCTATCAGCTCGCCTCGGTCTCGACACCGGTCTCCGCCGATGCCGCGCCCGCCGCGACCTCGGCCTCCTTCGCCACCTCGCCGCTGGCCTTCGCGCCGACCGCTCCCGCCCCCTCCCTTCCCGCAGCCCCGGCCGTCAGCCTCGTCCGCAACGTGACGCTGCCGCCGGGCCGCCCGCTCGATCTCGACCTGCCCAGGAAGACCCAGCGCGCCTTCGTCATGCCGGCGAAGACCGACACCCGCCTCGCGGCGCTCATGCCCGCTCAGGGCCACCTGCGCGGCACGCTGCCGCTGGAGTAGCGGAGTTTCGGCCCGGCGGGCATTTCGCGAGGCGGCATCTGCGGACGCCGCCAATGCTCTCTCCGCCGTCAACGTTCGGCGGGCCGTTTCGCGACGTCCGGCATAGCCCAGCCGCGTTGACCTCGCGCAGGAACGCGGACCCGGCATTTCACGCCAGGCTTGAGCCATGAGCAGGCGCGCTCAAGGTCCGAGTTGGGTCGGGAGCGGAAGTTGCCGATAGGCAGCCTTGATCTATGCTGACCTCAGAATAGCTCACGTCCAGAACAAGCGCTCAATGCCACTCGTACGTTTCCCTCTAACCTCTTGGCCAGAGCACGTCCGCACGGTTTTCTCCGAATTGGGAAAAGCCATGAGATCAGACCGTCTCTACCCCGAGACGCTTCGGGATATATGTGCGTCTGATGGAGCTATTCTCGCCGATCACCGGGTAGAGGTCACCCACATCTCTGGTTCCGAACTTGGAAGACGTAAGGGACAATACGTCATTCAAATCGAGGGGCCGCGATACGCTGGCAGGTGGGTCTTCGCTTCCGGGGAGTTGGAAGAATTGGCACGGCAGTCGCGTGCGAACCAAGAGCCTGCAGCTTCTGTTTAGGGTCGGGAACAGACTTCAACGCCACAAACCTGTATCGGCAATAGGGTACGCAGCGACCCAGATCACGAGCATGACGGACAGCGATCGTATCGGAGAGGCAGCGGGTATCGCATCGGCGCTGCTCGAGGGGCGTTTGAGACCGCTCCAAGCTGCTCTGCGCCTAGCGTCATACGTCGATCCTTTTCAACCAGTGTGGGAAGCCAGCGCGGGGGCTTACGGACCGCTCGTTGTGATCCATGTAGCCCGCGATGAAGCGGATCGAATTGGTTACATCGGGGATGACCTAGAGATATGGCATCCCGACGTACGTGATCAAAAGAAATCCGAGTTGGCCGAGGCTGAGGAGCGGTTTGCCAGGCCGATCCGCGTCGCTTGCCGAGCAATTCTCGCCTACGCTACCTCTCGATAGTTCGGCGCCGATCGTAGATTTAGTCCGCAACGGGTCGAAAGAACCCTTTCACCCGGGTCACCTCAAGCGCGACACCGCCAGCTCGAAATGCGAGCGGTCCTTGTGCCTGTAGCCGCGAAAATGGCCGCCCCAGCGGATCCGCACGCCGGCCTCGGAGGCGGCCTGTTTCATCGCGGCGGCGATCCTGTCCTGAAGCGCAGGATCGAAGACGACATGCCCCTCTTCGTCGAGCGGCCATAGATCGACGGCCCGCCCGGAGCGATGCGCGGTGCTTCGGGTCCTCGACCATCCCCAGGACACAGCCTGACGCTGCTCGTCCCGGCTCCGCCGGCCGGAGCCGATGATGAAGCGAAGGCCCGGAAGGCCAGCCTGCGCCTTCACCACGATCATGGCGAGGCCGGGATCGAGAGCCCGGAGATTCGCTGCATGGCGGCCTACGGGATCGGGATTCCATGCGCGGAACATCGGGATCTGCTCCCGCCGAAACTCGTCGTGGATGGGGATACGCGCGTAGATTCCACTGGCAGGCGACGTGGCCGGCTCACCATGAGAGAGGTCTGCCACCGCGAAGCTCGCCAGCGCAAGACCGATCCGGATGAGTGCAAGAGCGCGTCTGACTGGCGACATGGCAGATCGCAAGGTCGCGCCCGAATGCCTCGAAAGGAAGGCGGGGAAACAGCCCCGGCTTTTGGCGAAGAACGCCTTCCTTCTCCCCCTGCGGGAGAAGGGAAGAAGCGTCGCGGTTCCGGAGCCTTGCGCTGTCATTCCGGGGCCGCCCGGTCCGGCACGGCTTCAGCCGAACACGGCCTGCACCGCCCCGTCCTTCACGACCTCCACCTCGTCCACCGTGATGGTCGTGCCCATCATCGGCAGGTCGAAATGGCCCTGCGTGTAACGCCCGGCGAACTCGTTGGCGCCGGTCGAGAACAGGAAGTTGCCCGCGACCGCGCGCAGTTCCGTGCCGTTCGTGTCGCGCTGGCCATACATCGCCAGCGCCTCGTAGCGCGCCCCCGGATTGAGCCCGAAGCCGACATGCGACACCGCATAGGCCTCCCGGTCGCCCCAGGCGGCGAGATAGTCGCGCATCAGCATGGCGTCGACGCCCTCCCCCTCGAGCGAGACGATGTAGTCGTCCTCGAACACCATCCGGACCGGAGCCGCGAGATAGCGCTTGAAGGTGAGGTTGATGTCGCCGGGCGCCATCACCACCGTGCCGTTGACCGTGCCCTTGGCCGGAAAGCTGACCACGATGCCGCCCGGCCAATGCGCCAGCGTGCCCGGCCGGTCGGTCCAGCCCCAGAC
This sequence comes from Chelatococcus sp., assembly GCA_003248805.1. Classification (GTDB taxonomy): domain Bacteria; phylum Pseudomonadota; class Alphaproteobacteria; order Rhizobiales; family Beijerinckiaceae; genus Allobosea. Next base: position 29,435 of record QFQY01000018.1, read on the forward strand.
GCCGACGGTCGAGGCGCCGGCCATGTCGACGCTCAGATCGGTGCCGGCCGCCGAGGTCACGCGCATGCGCCTGGCACCGCGCAGCATCTTCGCCGCCGCGCGCACCCGGGTTTCGAGCGCGGGGTCCGGCACCATCCGCTCCAGCGCCTCGGGATGCTCGTTCGAGACCACGAGGATGCGCGCGCCGGCCTTTAGGATCGCGCCCGTCTCGGGCGCGTGCATCAGCCCTTCCAGCGTGCAGTCGACGACGAAGCCGGCCTGGCCGAGCGCGGAGACGACCGGAGCCAGCCCCTGGATCGCGATGCTGGCGCCCGTCGAGCGCACGGGAACCGGCTGGGTGTTGCGCGGCGTCGGCAGCACGATATGGAAGGGCCTGGCGCCGAGTCGCAGCAGGGCGAGCTCGGCCAGATGGACATTGAGTTGCCGTGACTGGGTCTCGGAGAGGATCGCGGCCGTGTCTCCGGGCCTGACCGCGCAGCGGGCGAAGATCTCGCAGAAGGCGTCGATCCATTTCGCTTCGATGCGGTCGGCCAGCACGGCTTGCTCCCGAAGAGGCCCGCCGCCATGGCTGGGCTCTGGCCATATTACATGAAAAAGAATATTTTCAATCGTGAAAGATCATGAAGGACGTGTCATGACGAGCGAGCCGTCGCCCCGGCCGGAGCCGGCCGAGAGCGGGCTGAAGCCGCCCTCCCCGGACGCGCTGCGCCGCGCGCTCGGCCAGTTCCCGACCGGCGTCGCCATCGTCACGGCCGCGCGCGACGGCAAGCCCTTCGGCATGACGGTGAACTCCTTCGCCGCCGTCTCGCTCGACCCGCCGCTGATCCTGTGGAGCGTGGCGCGCTCGGCCTTCAGCCACGACGCCTTCGCCGCCTCGGAGGCCTTCGCCGTGCACTTCCTCGGCAGCGGGCACGAGGACCTCGCCAGGCGCTTCGCCGGCCGCGCGGTCGACAAGTTCGAGGGCGTCGCCCATGACTTCGGCGAGACCGGCGCACCGCTGATCGACGATCTCGCCCCGACCTTCGAATGCCGCACCTGGGCGCGCTATCCCGGCGGCGACCACACCATCATGGTCGGCGAGGTGGTGCGGCTGGTCGAGCGCAACCACGATCCGCTCCTCTTCCATTCCGGCGTGCTGCGCGGCATCGAGGGCCAGCGCCACCCGGCGCGGCTCGCCGACGACGGCTTCGTGCGCAACTACCTCGCCTATCTGCTGGCGCGGGCGAGCGCGCTGGTCTCCGGCTCTTTCCACGACACCTTGCCGCAGTGGCAGCTCACCGTGCCGGAGTGGCGCGTGCTCGCCTGCCTCTCCGACGCCGAGGGCCTCTCGGTCGGCGAACTCGCCGCGATGGCGCTGATGAAGCAGCCGCGCCTGACCAAGGTGCTGGACGGCATGGAATCAGCCGGGCTCGTGCTGCGCCGCGCCTCGCGCGAGGACCGGCGCCGCGTGACGCTGCATCTGACGGAGCTGGGCCGCAGCCGCGTCACCCCGGTGCTCCTCGCGGCCAAGGCGCATGAGGAGGAGTTCCTGAAGCCCTTCACCAGCGGCGAGCGCCGCGCCATCAAGCACGCGCTGGACCTGCTGATCGACCGCGATGGGCAGGGGTGACGAGGGTGCGCCAAAGCAATCCGGCCGAGCCCACGTTCCCGTCATTGCGAGCGCAGCGAAGCAATCCAGGGAACCTAGCGCTCTACGACACTGGATTGCTTCGCTGCGCTCGCAATGACGGGAAGCGCGGATCCCTCACGCCTCCGGGAAGCCGCGCAGCAGATAGCGCCGCGCGCCGTGGAGCACCCCGTTGAGGCCGAGCGCCGAGATCGCGATCAGCGGCACGAACATGTCCGCCGTCTGGAAGCTGCGCGCCGCCCGCACGAGCAGATAGCCGAGCCCTTCGGTGGACGAGATCATCTCCGCCAGGAAGACGACGATGCAGGAGATCAGCAGGCCGATGCGGCAGCCGGTCAGGATCGAGGGCAGCGCCGCCGGCAGCACCACCTTGAACAGCACCTGCCAGGGCGGCGTCCCGGCCGCGCGCGCCGACCAGATCAGCTTCCGTTCCACATTCGTCGCGCCCTGATAGGTCGCGAGCAGGATCGGGAACAGCGCATCGACCACCACCAGCGTGATCTTGGAGGCGTGGTCGAAGCCGAGGATGAGCATGAAGGCCGGATAGAGCGCGACCTTCGGGATCGGCGCCAGCACCCGCACCAGCGGACGCACGACGGCGCTGACGGCCGGGCTCGCCGCCGCCGCGAGCCCGATCCCGACCCCGAGCACCACCGCGATGGAGAACCCGGCGAAGAGGCGAAACAGCGTCGCGCTCGCCTGCGTCAGGAAATCGCCCTTCGTCACCTGCTCGGCGAAGCGCGCGAGCACGAGACCGGGCGGCGGCAGCAGCGAGGGCGGGGCATAGCCGAAGCTCACCAGCCCCTGCCAGAGCCCGACCAGCAGCAGGATGGGGACGATGCCGAGAACGAGGCGGCCGGTCGATTGCGCCGTCATGAGAAGCTCAGCGGCAGGCCGTCGCGCTGCGCCGACCAGGAGGTCAGCCGGGCGCGCAGCGCGTCGAAGGCGATGTCGAGCAGGAGGCCGAGCACGCCGATGATCAGGATCATGGCGAAGACGGTGTCGTACTGCGCCATGTCGAGCGAGTTGAACAGGATGTTCCCCGCGCCGGACTGCCGCGCGATCATCTCGCTGGTGATCATGGTGATCAGCGCCAGCACGATGCCGGTCCGGCAGCCGGCCAGCACCTCCGGCAGCGCCGCCGGCAACACGATGCGCAGCATGCGCTGCACCGGGCCGAGCCCCATCGCCGCCGCCGACCAGAGCATCTTCTCCTCGACGGCGCGCGCGCCCTGATAGCTGTGGTAGATCATCGGCAGGCTGACGCCGAGGAAGATGACCAGCGTCTTGGACATGTCGCCGACGCCGAGCCAGAGCATGATGATCGGCATCAGCGCCGCCTTCGGCACCGGGTAGATCACCATCAGCAGCGGGTTGAGGAAGGCTGCCACCGCCTCGATCCGCCCCATCACGAGCCCGAGCGGGATGGCGATGGCCCCCGCCAGCGCGAAGCCGATCAGCATGCGCCGGAGCGAGTCGAGGATGTTCGCCACCGATTCCGGATCGCGCAGGATCTCGGGCACGGCCGCCAGCGCCTGCAGCGCGGTCGGCACGCTGTCGGTCCGGAGCAGCAGCGCGCCGACCTGCCAGAGGCCGAGGACGCCGAGGCAGGCGAGCAGCGCGGCGACCTTGTCGAGCGCGAAGAGCCGGCTCACGCGCCATGCTCCGGCACTTCGTCGATCAGCTTCTCGATGTCGACGACGTATTTCTGGTAGCGCGGATCGAGCAGGAGTTCGGCGCGCACGCGCGGGCGCGGCAGGTCGATGTCGACCACGGTCTTGATCCGCCCCGGCGACGAGGTCATCACCACCACCTTGTCGGAGAGATAGACCGCCTCGTCGACGGCATGCGTCACGAACAGCACCGTCTTGCGGTCGCGCTCCCAGATGTCGAGCAGGTCGTTCTGAAGCCGGGTGCGCGTATGGGCGTCGAGTGCGCCGAAGGGCTCGTCCATCAGCAGGACCGCCGGATTGTAGGCGAGCGTCCGCACGATGGCGACGCGCTGCTTCATGCCGCCGGAGAGCTCCTTGGGATAGAAGCCCTCATATTTCGAGAGCCCCACCATGGCGATGAGCTTCCGGGCCTTGTCCTCGGCCTCCGCCTTCGACGCGCCCTGCTGGCGCAAGCCATAGGCGACGTTGCCGAGCACGGTCTTCCACGGGAAGAGCGCGAATTCCTGGAACACCGGCCCACGATCGGGCCCCGGTCCGGTCACCACCTTGCCCTGGACGCGGACGGCCCCCTCGGTCGGCTTGACGAAGCCGCCGATGATGTAGAGCAGCGTCGACTTCCCGCAGCCCGAGGGGCCGAGGATCGAGACGAAGGAGCCATCCGCGATCGACAGGTTGATGTCCGAGATGGCGACATGGCGGCCGCGCCCCGCCGTGGCGAAAGCCTGCGTGACGTGATCGATCTCGATCATCGTGGCGGCAGCTTCGGTCCGAGGAGCAGCCTCGACCTCGGCACGCGCGAGCGATATCGCCATCGCATCTCCCTTCGCGTCTCCAGGCTCATGGCGAGCCTGCACCGCCATGAGGCCGGAGTATAGCCGGGGCCTGCCGGATGGGAACTTCCTTCAAGCTTAAAATTTTTGCGCGCCGGCGCGATTTTCGCGCCAGCGACGGGTGTCTCTCTCCTTAAGCGCTTTCCGTCGTGGTCGGGCTCGTCCCGACCATCCGCGTCGTCGTTGGTCGAATGTCGTGTTCGAGACGTGGATGCTCGCCGCAAGGGCGAGCATGACGGCCAGGCTCGGACACCCCCGTTCAATCTCCCGCGCTCGCAGCCGGTTCGGACAGCTTGAACACCTCCAGCGCATCGGCCTTCGGCCCCCGCACCGCCTGCGCGAGCCTGAAGAGCTGCGCCGCGAGCCCGGTCATCGGCACCGGGCTGCCCGTCTCCTGGGCGACGTCGAGCACCGTGTCGAGATCCTTGAGGATCGTCGCGATATGGCCGATCGGCGGATCGTAGATGCCCTGCGCCATGCGCGGCACGAAGAGCTGCATCGGGATGGAATCGGCGAAGCCGCCGGCCAGTGCCTCGGGCAGCCGCTTGGCGTCGATGCCGGCGTTGACGGCGAGCCGCGTCGCCTCCGCCAGCACCGTCATCAGGCAACCGGAGACGATCTGGTTGCAGAGTTTCGTCGTCTGGCCCGCACCCTGCGGCCCCATATGGGTGAAGCGGCGCGCCATCAGCAGCACATAGGGCTTCACGCGCTCGAAATCGGCCGCCTCGCCCCCCGCCATCACGGCCAGGCTGCCCTCGCCCGCTCCCTTCACCCCGCCGGAGACCGGCGCATCGACCCAGCCCATACCGTTGGCCGCCTTGAGGCGCGCGCCGATCGAGCGCGCCTTGTCCGGATGGATCGAGGAGAAATCGACGACGATCTTGCCCTCGCCCTTCGCCTCCGCGATGCCGCCCTCGCCGAAGACCACCTCCTCCACCGCCGAGGCGTCCGTCAGGCACATGAACACGATCTCGGCGGCCTCGGCGGCCGCGCGCGGGCAGGCGGCGGCGAGCGCGCCTTTCGCGACGGCCGGCTCGGCTTTGGCGGCGGACCGGTTCCAGACGCTGACCGGGAAGCCCGCATCGAGCAGGCGCAGCGTCATCGGCAGGCCCATCAGCCCGATCCCGAGATAGGCGAGCGGAATCTTGGCGGTCGTCTCGGTCATCGGCGTCTCCAAACTCGTTCGGTCTGCACAGCCCTCATCCTGAGGAGCGCCGCAGGCGCGTCTCGAAGGATGCTCCAGCGATAGCCGGGACCTCTCCGACCATCCTTCGAGACACCGCTTCGCGGCTCCTCGGGATGAGGACTGAGGGCAGGATGGCTCAATCGAACCACGGCCATTCGGCCGGCCCCTCATGCGTCACCGCCCCGCCGGGCGCCTGGCCCACGACCTTCGCGTATTTCGCCAGCGCTCCCGCGCGGTGGCGCGGCGGCCGCGGCGTCCAAGCCGCGCGGCGCGCCGCGATCTCCGCCTCGGGAACGAGCAGGTCCATGGTCCGCCCGCCGCCGTCGATGCGGATGCGGTCGCCATTGCACACCAGCGCCAGCGGCCCGCCGATGAAGGCCTCCGGCGAGACATAGCCGATGCACATGCCGCGCGTGGCGCCGGAGAAGCGCCCGTCGGTCACGAGCGCGACCTTCTCGCCCATCTTCTGGCCGTAGATCAGGGCGGTGACGCCGAGCATCTCGCGCATGCCGGGGCCCCCCACCGGCCCCTCGTTGCGGATGATCAAAACCTCGCCCTCCTCATAGGCGCGGGCGCGCACCGCTTCCGCGCAGCTTTCCTCGTCCTCGAAGACCCGGGCCGGCCCCTCGAACACCACGTTCTTCAGCCCCGCCACCTTGATCACCGCGCCATCGGGACAGAGATTGCCCTTGAGGATGGCGACGCCGCCATCGGGCATGATCGGCGCCGAGAGCGGCTTGACGACCTCGCCGTCAGGCGCCGGCGCGGAAGCGAACTCCTCGGCCAGCGTCCGGCCCGTCACGGTCAGCACCCCGCCATGGAGATGCCCGCCCGCGATCAGCTCGCGGATGACCACGCCGACGCCGCCGAGATCGTAGACGTCCTTGGCGACGTATTTGCCGCCGGGCCTCAGATTGCCGATCAGCGGCGTGCGCGCGAAGACCTCGCCGACATCGTCGAGCGTGAAGCGGATGCCGGCCTCGTTGGCGAGCGCCGGCAGATGCAGCGCCGCATTGGTCGAGCCGCCGGTCGCGGCGACGATGGCGGCGCCATTCTCCAGCGATTGGCGCGTGACGATGTCGCGCGGGCGCGGCCCGCCGCGCTCGAGCATCTCCATGACGAGCCGCCCGGCCTGGCGCACGAGCTGCGCCCGCTCGGCATAGACACCCGGCACCATCGAGATGTTGGGAAAGGACAGCCCCATCGCCTCCGACACCATCGCCATGGTGTTGGCGGTGAACTGGCCGGCGCAGGCGCCGATCGTCGGCAGGCAGGCGCGTTCGATCGCCTCCAGCGTCGCCTCGTCCATGTCTCCGGTCGAGACGGCGCCGACCGCCTCGTAGGAATCCAGCGCCGTCAGGTCCCTGCCCTTGAAGCGGCCGGGCAGCGCGCTGCCGCCATAGATGAAGATCGAGGGCACATTGCAGCGGATCATGCCCATCATCACGCCCGGCAGCGTCTTGTCGCAGCCGCCGAAGCCGATCAGCGCGTCATAGGCGAGGCCCTGCATCACGGCCTCGATCGAGTCGGCGATGAGCTCGCGCGAGAGCAGCGAGAACTTCATGCCCTCGTGGTTCATGCTGATGCCGTCCGAGACCGAGATCGTCGCGAATTCGCGCGGCGTGCCGCCGGCCTCCAGGATGCCCTGCTTGGCGGCCTCGACCTGGAAGCCGTGCGTCATGTTGCACGGGGTCTGCTCGCCCTTCATGCTGACGACGCCGACCATGGGCTTGGCGATGGCCGCGTCGTCGAGCCCCATGGCCCGCATGAAGGCCCGGTGCGGTGTCCTGTCGAGCCCGTCGGTCGTGATGCGCGAACGCCAGCGGCGGTTGGATTCGGTCATCGCGATCGGGTCCTCGGCAGGCCGGGCGGAAAACGAGGCCCGCGGCAGGCTGGCGCCGCTGGCTTATTTCATGCTTGAAATAATTCGACGGCCGAAGGCCGGAAATCAAGTCGGAAAGACTGGCAGAGGGAAACGGTATGAAAAAGCTTGCTCTCGGGGCGCTCGCCGCTCTCGCGCTGACGGCCGGAACCGCACAGGCCCAGCAGAAGATCCGCGTCGGCTGGACCATCCCCGCCGAGGAATCCAAATACTGGATGATGCGCCGCCCGGCAGAGTTCCCCGATCTCGGCAAGAGCTACCAGATCGAATGGGTGCAGTTCCAGGGCACCTCGCCGATGACGCAGGCGTTGGCCGCGGGCGCGCTGGATTGTGCCACGCAGGGCGTTCTCTCCCTTGCCCAGGGCGTCACCGGCGGCAACCTCAAGGCCTATATCGTCGCCCAGCACGTCTTCGAGAAGCCGGGCGGCTTCTCCGTCTACTGGGCGGTGAAGGACGACTCGCCGGTCAAGACGATCGCCGATCTCAAGGGCAAGACGGTCGGCATCTCCGTTCTCGGTGGCGGCACCTATGGACCGTTCGCCATGCTGCTCAAGGGCGCGGGCATCGACCCGCAGAAGGACATCAAGCTGGTCGAGGTCGGCTTCGCGCTGTCCGAGGACGCGGTGCGCGCCGGGCGTGTCGACGCGGTCAACATGAACCAGCCCTTCGCCGCGCGCGCCGAAGCCAAGGGCGGGCTGCGCAAGCTCTTCGCGCTCAACGAGGCGATGCCGAATATCGTCCACATCCTCGACGCCTGCCGCGCCGACTTCGTCGAGAAGAACCCCGAGGCGGTGAAAGCCTATGTGCGCGACCTGACCAAGGGCATGAAGCTCGCCCTCGCCAACCGCGAGGAGACGCTGAAGGTGGTCTCGGAGGTGCTCAAGGCGCCGGTGCCGGTGCTCGAGACCTATCTGCTCAAGGACAACGATTTCGGGCGCGATCCGGGCGCGGCGCCGAACTTCCCGGCGATCCAGAAGATGCTCGATATCTATGCCGAGACCGGCATGCTGCCCAAGATGGACGCCGCGCAGTTCAAGGGGCCGATCACCGCGCCGCTCGAATGAGCCCTTGCGCAGCCGGCGGCCCCTCCGGGCTGCCGGCATGCCGGGCGCTCGGCGTCAGCCCTCGATGACCGGAGCGCGCTCGGCCAGTTCGAGGAAAATGGCCGCGGAGGCCAGCCAGATGATTCCGAGATAGGTGAGCATGTTGGTCCCGCTCGATGGTCTGAGCGGAGATTGCCGGCCACGGCTTTATGGCTGATGGCGCAAAAGCCTAAAATTGCTCGCAATCGCCACTTTTTTCGGCGGAGCGATCACGGCAGCGTCGAAACCAGCCGCCATCCTCCCTGCCAGAGGCCGCGCGCCGCCGCCTGCGCCTGCGCGGCCTCGGCCCCATAAGCGGCCCCGCCGCCCGCCGGCCGTGCCCAGCCCTCGGCGACGAGAAAGCGCGCGACATCGACCCGCTCCGCGCCCTCCGCCCCCTCGACGAAGCAGTCCGCCTCCATCTCGGTCGGCGAGATCGCCCGGCGCGGCTGGCAGCTCATGGGCTTGCCGCCCGCCAGATTGTGCAGCGCGGCCCGCGCCCGGACGCCACAGCCCCAGCGACCGCCGGTGGCATCGAGGCAGACGTCGCGCGCCCTCGGCCCCTCGACGCCATGGAGGTGGATGGTGAGATCGCGGCGCAGGAAGCTCGTGCCGTCGAGCGAGCGCAGCGGCGGCGGAACATCGAGCGTCGCGAGATGCGACAGGTCGCCCAGGGGCTGCGCCATCGCCTGCTCGGCGGCGGCGGCATTCGTGCGCGCGACGGTCTTGGCGCTTCCTGCCTCGGCGACGGGGACGGCCGTCCGCGGTTCGACGACCGCCGCCGGCCGCCGCGCGCCGTCGAGAGCCAGCGTGACGAGGACGCCGCCGACCAGCGCGATGACGACCTGCAGGGCGGCGAACTTCGTGCCGGGCCGGCGCAATCGGCGCTTAAGGCGAAACAGGAAAGGCGGGAACCGGATCATGACGACGTGACGGGGCGCAAGCCACTGCCGGGCCCGCCGGGTACGGAACGGATCGGCCGGAGCTGCTCATTCCGTCCGGACAGGTGCCGGACCGCTCCCCGCCCGGCGCGAGAGCGCGAGCGCGATCCGTCGTGTCGTTCGAGCGCGGGACCGCGCGGGTGAGCCTCCGTCACGGCCCTTCGCGATGGTCTAGCGCTCGCGGAAGGCGCGCATGACCTGATCGGACAGCGGCTTCAGCAGATAGGACATGACCGTGCGGTCATCCGTCCTGATGAACATCTCGACCGGCATGCCCGGGATGACCCGTACCTCGGTGCCGAGCCGCTTCACCTCATTCGCATCGAGCGTGCCGCGAACCGTGTAGAACTTCGCGCCCGAGCGCTGGTCCTCCTCGGCATCGGCCGAGATGCGGGAGACCTCGCCCTCCAGTTCCGGCGTGGTGCGCTGGTTCAGCGAGGTGAAGCGATAGCGCGTGACCGAGCCGAGCCTGACCTGGTCGATGCTCGTGCTCGGCAGCTTGACCTCGATGGCGAAGCGCTCCTCGTTGGGCACGATCGTCATGAACGGCGTTCCGGGCACGATCACGGCCCCCTTGTTGAACACCTGGAGCTGATTGACGTAGCCCGACTGCGGCGCGCGGATCTCGATCCGGTTCAGCTGCTCCTCGGCCGAGGCGCGGCGCTCCCGGAGCTCGACGATCTTCGCCTGCGTGTCGCGCAGCTCCTTGGCCACGTCGCTGCGGGTCTGCTGGTCGACCTGGAGAATCTGCAGCTCGGTCTCGCTGATCTTGCCCTTCGACTGCGAGATCGCGGCGGCGAGGCGGCCGGCATCGCCCTCGGTGCGGATCATGTCGCGCTCGACCACGGTCACGCGGCTGATCGGCACGAGGTTCTTGGCCCACAGCACCCGCGTGCCGGCGAGCTCCTGCTTCATGACCTCGGCTTCGCGCTTCTTGGCGTTCATCTGCACCGTGAGGCCGTCGACCTCCTCGCGGGTCTGCGCGATGCGCTCGCGCATCTGCGACTTCTGACCCGCCAGGCTGAGCCGGCGAAGCTCGAACAGGCGCTTCTCGCTTTCCATGATGCGCGCGACCTCGGGATCCCCCTGCTGCTCGAGCAGATCCGGAGAGAAGGTGATCTCGGGCATCTCGTCGCGCTCGGCCTGGAGGCGCGCCTGCGTCGCCAGCGCCTCGCGCAGGTTCCCGGTCACGATCATGAGGTTGGAGCGCGCCAGCTGCTCGTCGAGCTTGATGAGCAGGTCGCCTTCCTTGACCAGCGACCCCTCCTTGACGAAGATCTCGCCCACGGTGCCGCCCGTGACGTGCTGGATCTTCTTCGGATTGGATTCGGCCACCACCTGGCCACCGGCGATCACGGCGCCGGAGATTTCGGTGGAATAGGCCCAGCCGCCGACACCGAAGACCAACGCCGCGCAAACGACCAGACCAAGCCTCAGATAGCGGCGAACCGACGAGAGCGGGTCGCTTTCATCCCGAGCCATTGCATCCTGTCCCTGTTGCCGCACCGGCAAGGCTTTTAGCATGGTTTTCGCCGAGTTGAGAGAGGCAACCATTGCCTTTACGGAAGAGTGAAGCTCCGAAACCGCCATAGGCGAAGCAGACCTTGTCAATTCAGCGCGATCACGCCCCATAGAATGTTATGGCGCGACGCGGAAACATTCGTTTAAAGGATGCGCGCGAGACTGGCTTGAGCGATCCTCGCCCGGCAATCAAGTAAGGTTCCCTTATGCTGAAGCGCCTGACTGCTTCGGAAGACGCCCTCGGGAAGGCGCCTGCAGCGCGCGCGACTGTGAGTGTGCCGGAGGCGATCGCCGCCGCCCGCAAGGTCCTGATCGGCGTGACGGCGATGAGCGTCGTCATCAACCTGCTGTATCTGACCGGCTCCTTCTTCATGCTGGAGGTCTATGACCGGGTGCTGCCGAGCCGCAGCCTGCCGACGCTGGTCGCCATCGGCCTGCTGGCGGCAGGTCTCTATATCTGCCAGGGCGTTCTCGATTTCATTCGCAGCCGCATCTTCGTGCGGCTCGGCGCCTATCTGGACAAGGCGTTGTCGCCCAAGGTCTTCCAGTCCATCGAGCTTCTGTCGCTGCATCAGCGGCGCATCGATCCGATGCAGCCCGGTCGCGACATCGACCAGATCCGCTCCTTCCTGGCCAATGGCGGCCCGGGAGCCTTTCTCGACCTGCCCTGGCTGCCGCTCTATCTCGGCCTGTGCTTCGCCTTCCACGCATGGATCGGCATCGCCGCCATCGTCGGCGCGATCATCCTCATCACCCTGACGCGGCTGACGGAACGCGGCACGGCGGCCTCGTCCCGCGCGGCCGCCGCGCTCGCAGGCTCGCGCCAGGTCATGGCGGAGGCCGCCCACCGCAATGCCGAGGTCCTGCGCGCCCTCGGCATGGGCCAGAGGCTCGGCCAGCGCTGGATGAAGATCAACGACGCCTATATCGCCGAAAGCAACCGCACCTCGGATGTCTCGCTCGGCTTCGGCGCGATCTCGAAGGTCACCCGCATGGCCATCCAGTCGGCCGTGCTGGCGCTCGGCGCCTATCTCGTCATCCGCGGCGAGGCCACCGGCGGCATCATGATCGCGTCCTCGATCCTCGTCGCGCGGGCCCTCGCGCCGATCGAGCTCGTCATCGGCCACTGGAAGGGTTTCGTGGCGGCGCGCCAAGCCTGGGCTCGCCTGAGCCAGGTGCTGGCCGCGCTGCCCGAGCGCAAGCCCATGGAACTGCCCGCGCCGTCCCGCAATCTCCGGGTCAGCAATCTGAGCGTGATCGCCCCCGGCACCGACAGGACGCTGGTCTCGAACGTCTCCTTCGAGCTCACGGCCGGCAGCGCGCTCGGCATCGTCGGCAACAGCGCCTCGGGCAAGTCCTCGCTGGTGCGCGCCGTCGTCGGCGTCTGGCCGGCGGCGCGCGGACATGTGCGCCTCGACGGCGCCGCCCTCGACAACTGGACACCGGAGCGGCTCGGCCGGCATATCGGCTACCTGCCCCAGAACGTCGAGCTGTTCTCCGGCACCGTCGCCGAGAACATCGCCCGCTTCGCCACCGATTTCGAGGCCGAGGACGTGATCGCCGCCGCGACAGCCGCCGGAATTCACGACCTGATCCTGGCACTGCCGCAGGGATACGACAGCCAGATCGGCGAGCAGGGCAGCATGCTCTCGGCGGGCCAGCGCCAGCGCGTCGCCCTGGCGCGCGCCCTCTACGGCAACCCGTTCCTGATCGTGCTGGACGAGCCCAATTCCAACCTCGACGCGGAGGGCGACGCCGCGCTCGCCTCCGCCGTCGCCGGCGCTCGCCAGCGCGGCAGCGTCGTGATCATCGTCACGCATCGCTCCAGCGCCATCCAGGCCTGCAACATGCTGATGATGATGAGCGGCGGCAACTGCGTCATGGTCGACACGACGGAGAAGGTGCTCGCAGCCTATGCGCGGCCGCAGCAGTCCGCACAGCCCCCATCCCAGACATCCCTGCCGAACGTCAACAGCAAGCCGTCGATCTCCTCCGCTCCTCCGCAGAGCGCCCCGGAAGGCTGAACGAACGCGCGCGATCGCACGCCCACCTTCCCTTACGGAAGGACCGCGTTAATTCTTGCACCGCGTCAGTAGCGGCGAGAAGGAGGCCGGTTTCCGCGGGGCACAGGCGGTAGCGCGGGCGCAGCATGCCGCCGAAACCCGGCCGACTCCATGGAAATGCCGGGCAGAAGCCGCAATCGCGCCATAATCCTTAATGCATCGCACAATGGTTAACCGGCTCGCGCCCGTTTTGGTCAACACAAGCAACCATTGCGCGAGTAGCACCGCCATTCATTCAGCGATCAGCGGCGTTTTCTTCGGTCGGCAGCGTGCATCGGCGCCGCGGAATCAACGCCAGCGCCCCGGAAAACCCGTCCGAAACCGGCGTTGACTGGAAAAGCCTTTCCATAATCCTAAAATTTAGTAAAAAAAGCGTTGACGAACCGTCTCTATTTGACCATGACGTATGGTAGAGCCGGATTCGTGGCTCCTGTTTCGAGCGCGTACCCCAAGGAGTATACAATGGCAGATACAAGTCTGATTCTCGATGGCAAGGGCGGCATCCTCGTTCCGGGCGCGACTTCCGGCGACGACATCCTCACGGGTGGAAGCAGCAAGCCCGAGACGTTTCACATCGAAGGCACCGAGACCGGCAACGATACGCTGAGCAACTTCGGCAAGAACGATCTCCTCGTCGTCGACGTGAAGATCTTCGATTCGAACAAGGATGGCATCATCGAGTTCGGCAAGAACGGCGTCCTCGATCTGGACGGCCCGGACGCCAGCCTCGACACCATCACCTTCACCAATGACGTGTCCGCGCTGCGCTATCTCGGCACCGACGGCAACGGCCACTTCGCCTATGCCGACGCTTCGGTCCGCCTCGCCGGCTTCCGCGAGGGCTGGCTCAGCAACGACGTGCTCACCGGACAGGCCAAGGCGGAGAACTTCTTCTACGACACCGCCCTGGACGTGAACTGGGGTCAGGACACGATCCGCAAGTTCGGCGCCGACGATCGGCTGGTCACCACCAGCAAGATCTTCGACGGCAACGGCGACAACATCATCAACTTCGACAAGAACGGCAAGCTGGACCTCAGCGGGTCGGTCGAACTCGGCCATGCCGGCAACCAGCACCAGGCCAGCCCCTGGGGCCAGGTCACGATCTACGACACCAGCAACACCAAGGTCACCGAGCTCGCCTATCTGAGCCACGAGACCGTGAACGGCGTCGACTACTACTACTACGGCCTCGTCGCCTGATCTGACGGCAGCCGCGATACCCTGCGCCAGCCCCGCCCTCAGGCCTCTTTGCCTGGAGTGACGGGTCTGGCGCAGACTTTCAGGCGGAGCGTCTACGGGACCACGCCATATTCCCTGTACAGATACGGCACAGTCGACCGGCCCCATCGCTCGCAGGGGGCGGGGGTCGCCGACCGCTCATGCGGCCAGCGACCGGCGGGCTGAAGACGAATCAGGAAACCCTTTGTCCGTAGAACTCGCGATACCACGCGACGAAGCGCGCTATGCCGGTTTCGATCGGCGTTTCGGGGCTGAACTGCACCGCCTCGGCCAATGCCGAGACATCGGCATAGGTGGCGGGGACGTCTCCGGGCTGAGCGGGCAGGTGCCGCTTGATCGCAGCCTTGCCGCAGGCCTGCTCGATCACCGCGATGAAGCGCTCCAGCTTCACCGGCGTATGGTTTCCGATGTTGTAGATGCGGTACGGAGCCGCCGCGGTCGCCGGATCGGGCCGGGCCGGGTCGAAGTCCGGGTCCGACGCCGCCGGCTTGCCGGCGAGACGGACGATCGCCTCGCGGATGTCGTCGACATAGGTGAAGTCGCGGCTCATCTCGGACTCGGCATAGACGTCGATCGGTTTGCCTTCGAGGATCGCCTTCGTGAACTTGAAATAGGCCATGTCCGGCCGGCCCCACGGCCCGTAGACGGTGAAGAACCTCAGGCCCGTCGTGGGAATGCCGTAGAGATGCGAGTAGCTGTGCGCCATCACCTCGTTGGCGCGCTTGGTCGCGGCATAGAGCGAGACCGGATGATCGGCGCCGTCATGCTCGCTGAACGGCACCTTGGCGTTCGCGCCATAGACCGAGCTCGAGGATGCGTAGACGAGATGCCTGACCGGATGGTGCCGGCAGGCCTCGAGCACCGCCAGGAAGCCGTTGAGATTCGAACTCGCATAGGCGCGCGGGTTGTCCAGCGAGTAGCGGACGCCGGCCTGCGCAGCGAGATGGATCACCACTTCGGGCTTGAAGGCCGCGAACGCGGCCAGCACGCCGTCATAATCCGCGATATCGAGATTCTGGAACGAGAAGCCGTTGCGGCCCGTCAAACGGTCGAGGCGGGCCTGCTTCAGGGCCGGGTCGTAATAGGGCACCAGATTGTCGATCCCGAGGACCTCGACGCCGCGGTCCAGCAACGCTTCCGTTACATGGAGGCCGACGAAGCCGGCGGCTCCCGTCAGCAGGACGCGACCAAAGGTAAGCTCAGTATCCATAGAGAAATCCCGTATCTGCGGGGCTCCCGGCGCGCCCTCGACCCTTGTCCGGAGGCTCTTTCTCCGTCGGATCGTCCCCGCCCGCAAGTTCGCTCTCGCGGAATGCGATCAGCCCGGCGACGGCTGTCCGGCATCGACCGGGCGGCGGGGGCGCAAATCGGCAACCCCGACGTGAAGACGACCCACATAAGCACCCGGGAGTTGAAACTCCCCGCAGGGAGAACATGCCCGCCCGCACCGAATGACGCAGCGCATGGCCCGGATGTTGCTTTGCGGCAAAGAAGTTCCTCCAGCGTTAAAAAAAAGTCTCGAACTTGGCTCAATTGGATTCTAGCAGGTCCATCGAAGCAATCATTAATGCCACGCAGCGATTGGGGCTCATCATGGCTATCGATTTCGGCGTAGCCGGCACCATTCAACGACCGCGGAGCGTCCGCTTCCGGTACGATCTGATTGGACCGTTCGTCCTTTTGTCCGACATCGTCATCATCGTCGGATCGGCCGTGCTGTGCGCCATGGCCTATGGCAGCATTGCCTATGGCGGCATCAAGCTGCTGTCGACCGAGGCGCTCGATTCGCTCGCGCTCGGCGCGCTGTTCGCGATTCTCTTCGTTCTCCTCGCCCAGATCCGCGGACTCTACCAGCCGATCGAGCTCCTGCGTCCGTTGCGTCAGGTGTCGCATGTCCTGGCGCTCTGGCTCGGCGTCGCGTGCTTCCTGATGGTCATCGGCTTCACGCTGAAGATGGAGCATGCCCTGTCGCGCGGGGCGACGATCTCGTTCGCCGTGATCGGCCCGATCCTGGTCTCGATCAGCCGCTTCTTCTGGAACGACCTGATGAACCGCGCGCTCGCCAGCGGCTCGTTCGCGACGCGTCCCGTCGCCTTGATCGGGCGTTCCGCGCAGTTCGACAAAGCCCGGTTGCCGCGCCGCCTGGCGCCTTTCGGCCTCGCCGTCGCCGCCAGCGTCCGCCTGCCCGCGGGCAAGGAGCTGACCGACGAGACCCTGGACGACATCGTGGCGCAGGCCGCCGCGGCGCTGCGCGGGTCGCATATCCAGGAGATCATCGTCTCGCTGGAGGGGCTCGAGCTGTCCCAGGCCGAGCGGCTGATCGCCGGCCTGCGTATCCTGCCCTTGCCGATCAAGCTGATGCTGGACTCGGCCATCGGCGGCCTCGTCTCCCGCCCGACACAGAGTTTCGGCGGTCTCGTCGCGGTCGAGATGCAGCGCGCTCCGATGTCGTGGACCGAACGCAGCCTGAAGCGCGCGCTCGACGTGGTCGTGGCGACCGGCGCGTTGCTGGCGCTGTCGCCGCTGCTGGTGATGGTGGCGCTGGTGATCCGGCTCGAAACCCCGGGCCCGATCCTGTTCCGGCAGAGCCGCACCGGCTTCAACAACCGGCCGTTCAAGATCCTGAAGTTCCGCAGCATGCGGGTCATGGAGGATGGCGGCACGGTCCGGCAGGCCTCGCGCGACGACGACCGCGTGACCAAGGTCGGCCGCTGGATTCGCAAGCTCTCGATCGACGAGTTGCCGCAGCTCTGGAACGTGCTGCGCGGCGAGATGTCGATCGTCGGCCCGCGCCCGCACGCGCTCGCGCATGACGAATATTACGAGCAGCACATCGGCGATTATCCCTATCGCCAGCACGTCAAGCCGGGTCTGACGGGTTGGGCGCAGGTCAATGGCAGCCGCGGCGAAACGCCGACGACCGAGAGCATGGCCGAGCGCGTGCGCCTCGACATCTGGTATGTCGAGAATTCGAGCATCTGGCTCGATCTGCGCATCATCGCGCGCACCTTCGCCACCGTGCTGAATGTCAAGCACACCTATTAGCGGCGGGCGCGCCGGCGCCTGCCGCTACGGTAAGCATGATCGCAATCCATGCGGGCGCACCGGCCACTGGCGTCGTCCGTCGGCTGGATAACAGCCTCGCCTTGGCCTAGGTTTCGCACATGAGCGGGCCGGCTGAGCCTCGATGTCTCTTTTTGCAACGCCTGCGTCCGCTCTGCGGAATCATGCGGCGGATTTCAGGAGCTTAACATGAAGATCGTGATGGTCGGTTCCGGATATGTGGGCCTCGTTTCGGGCGCCTGCTTTGCCGATTTCGGACATGACGTGGTGTGCGTCGACAAGCACGAGGGCAAGATCGCCGCGCTGAAGCGCGGCGAGATTCCGATCTTCGAGCCCGGCCTGGCCGATCTGGTCAAGACCAACGCCGCATCGGGCCGCCTGTCCTTCACCACCGAACTCGCCGGCCCCGTGCGCCAGGCCGATGCGGTCTTCATCGCGGTCGGCACGCCCTCCCGGCGCGGCGATGGCTTCGCCGATCTCTCCTATGTCTATGCGGCCGCCCGCGAGATCGCGCAGTCGCTCGACGGCTATACCGTGATCGTAACCAAGTCGACCGTGCCAGTCGGCACCGGCGACGAGGTCGAGCGGATCATCCGCGACCTGCGCCCCGACGCCGATTTCGCGGTCGTCTCCAACCCCGAATTCCTGCGCGAAGGCGCGGCGATCTCCGACTTCAAGCGCCCGGACCGCATCGTGATCGGCGCCGAGGACGAGCGCGCCCAGGAGGTGATGGCCGACGTCTATCGCCCGCTCTACCTGAACAGCGCGCCGATCCTGAACACCAGCCGGCGCACGGCCGAGCTGACGAAATACGCCGCCAACGCCTTCCTCGCCACCAAGATCACCTTCATCAACGAGATCGCCGATCTCTGCGAGCAGGTCGGCGCCAACGTCCAGGACGTCGCCCGCGGCATGGGCCTCGACAACCGCATCGGCGGCAAGTTCCTGCACGCAGGCCCGGGCTATGGCGGCTCTTGCTTCCCGAAGGACACGCTCGCCCTGATCAAGACCGCGCAGGACTACGGAACGCCCTCGCGCATCGTCGAGACGGTCGCGGCGGTGAACGACCAGCGCAAGCGCGCGATGGGCCGCAAGGTCGTCGCGGCCTGCGGTGGCTCGGTGCGCGGCAAGACCATCGCGGTCCTCGGCCTGACCTTCAAGCCGGACACCGACGACATGCGCGATGCGCCCTCGCTCTCGGTGGTGACGGCGCTGGAGGATGCCGGCGCGAAGATCAAGGCCTACGACCCCGAGGGCATGGAGCAGGCCAAGGGCATGCTGCCGGCCAGCGTGACCTATTGCTCCGATCCCTATGAGTGCGTCGCGGGCGCGGATGCGGCCGTGATCGTGACCGAATGGACGATCTTCCGCGCCCTCGATCTCGATCGGCTCAAGACCCTGATGGCGGCGCCCGTCCTCGTCGATCTGCGCAACATCTATCGGGCCGAACAGGTGCGCGGTAAGGGCTTCAGCTACACCGATGTCGGCCGCGGCACCAGCGAGGCCCTCGCTCCCGCCAAGGACGACGCGGCCTGAGCCGCGCCACCGGACCGAACCGGGGAGCGGGAACGCCTCCCCTGCTCTCCTCCTTTCCGGCCCCGCCCTCCTCGGCGAGCGGGGCTTTCCCGTTTCGGGGACCCCCGCGCGCGGCATCGTAAAGAATCGTTTCCCGACACGTCCTATCCTGCGCCCGAACGACGACACGCCGGACTGGAGAGGCTCAGGCATGAACGCTGCGACCATGCGGCCCGCGCAGATCCCGGCCTCGGTGCGGATCTACGCGGTCGGCGACGTCCATGGCATGGCGGACCTCCTCGCCGGCACCTTCGCCAGGATCGACCGCGATCTCGCGGAGCGTCCGGTGCCGGTCGCGATCGAGGTCTATCTCGGCGACCTCGTCGACAGAGGCCCGGACAGCGCCGGCGTGCTGCGGATGCTGATCGCGCGCAAGGCCGAGCGCGAGGTCGTCTGCCTCGCCGGCAATCACGAGCTGATGATGATGCGCGCGCTCAACGATCTCGACGCGCTGGAAGAATGGCTGACCTTCGGCGGCGTGGCGACGCTCGAATCCTTCGGCATGATGCCGGACGCGATCCGCGTCGATGCCACGACGCAGACGGCGATGCGCCGGCGGTTCCAGGCCCCGATCGCCGACTTCCTGATGTCCCTGCAGCGCAGCTTCGCGATCGGCGATTATGTCTTCGTCCATGCCGGCCTGCGCCCCGGTGTGCCGTTCGCCTTGCAGGATATCGACGATCTCACGGGGATTCGTGGAGAATTCCTGACCAGCGAGCAGCATTTCGGCTTCGTGGTCGTCCACGGACACACACCCTGCGCGTCCGTGGAGATCCGCTCGAACCGGATCAACATCGACACGGGAGCCTATCACACCGGCGTTCTGACCTGCCTTGCGTTCGAGGCGGACGGCATTCGCGCCGTCTGAGGCATAGGCCCGAAAGCAGCCCTCCGATGATCCGAACGCCGACGGGCGCCTCGCGGCGCCCGTCCTGCTTCACGCTGGGTGAAGGTTCTCAGAGGTGGAAGTCGTTCAGGCCGACCAGCGAGCCCACCTGGCTGTAGACGAAGTAGTTCACGCCGTTGTGCTGGACGAAACCGTCGAACTCGAGCGCCGAGACCGCCTTGCCGGCGACATCGTAGATCGCGACCGAGCCACCCTCGCCGGCGATATAGCCGTCATTGGCGTCGCCGGAGCCGCCGGGCAGGGCGAAGCGGCCCGTCTGGTCGACGAGGACCTTGCCGTTGATGTCCTCGATCGCCGACGTCGTCACGACCAGGTCGTTGGCGCCGAACTTGACGATCGTGTCCTTGCCCAGGTTGATGTCCAGCGCGGTGTCGAAGAAGAAGGTCATCGATTTCTTCAGGCTGCCGGAGAGCGTGTCGTCGCCGAGCTTCGATTCGGCCGCCCCGGTGGGGCGCACCTGCGCGTCGGCATAGACGAACAGACCGGCATCGGTCTTGCCCATGTAGCGCAGCGCCTCGACGTCGTTGCCCATGGTCAGCGTATCGCCGGTCTTGGGCTGGTCCACCGCGAAGGTGTGCTGCTTCCCCCCCACGATGATGCCGTCGCCGTTGCTGTCGTAGAACGCCTTGGTCGTCAGCAGCACGTCGTTGCGGCCGAACTCGGTGATGGTGTCCTTGCCGCTCGTGGCGGCGGAGTCGACATAGTAGCTGTTATGGCTCACCGAGCCCGTCACCGTCTGGTTCTGCGACGAGGACAGGTCGATGGCATGGGCCTTGTCGAGCACGGTGAGGACGGCCGGCCCGGTATCGTCGTTCAGGATGACGACGTCGGCGGTGTCCTTCGTGATGGTGCCCTTGTCGGCGCCGGACAGCTTGACCTGGAAGGTCTCGTTCGCCTCGACCGTCTTGTCGCCGTGCACCAGGACCGTGATGGTCTTGCTGGTCTCGCCCGCAGCGAAGCTCACCACTCCCGAGGGCATGACGCCGTTCTTGAAGTCCGCCGCATTGGCGGGGTTGTCCCCGACGCCGACGACGGAGTAGGCCAGCTGCCCCGCCTCGGAGCTGTCGCCCGTGCGGCTGACGGTGAAGGAGACGGCGACCGAGCCGCTGTTCCCCTCGGTGACCGAGGCGGCCTCCGGCGAGATCGAGTAGCTCGGCGGCGGGGGCGGAGGCAGCGGAACGGGCGTGTGCTCGTCCGTGGTGCCGGGGCCGCTCGCGGCGCGCATCGCCACGGCCAGCGCTTCGTCATAGGCCTGCGCGACGATGGCGGAGCCGTCCTCGTTCAGGGCCGAGGATCCCCAGGCCGCCTTCAGGAGCTTCGCGAACTCGTTGATGAAGATCTCGGTGTTCACCAGCGTGACGGTGGCGCTCTTCTCCGAGAGGTCGATGGCGATCGTCTTGGCGTCGTTGTCGATGAACACCGAGTTGACGATCGTGACGTGCGAGTTCGAGGCCAGATGCACATGCGCCTGGCCGCCGCTGCCGCCGCGGTGATTGGGATCGAGGCTCTGGCTGTCGATGATGGTGACGCCGTCGCCCCAGACGCGGAAGTTGCGGTTGTTGTCCTCGGCCACGGCGCGGATCAGCACCGTGTTCTGCGACTTCAGATCGTAGCCGGCGTCGGTGTTGCCCGCGGCGTAGGTGTCCTCGAACGTGAGGTTGTAGACGCCCTTCTCCGCCGCGAAACCGTCGCCGTTCCAGTAGGTGTGGATCGTGTCCGTCGCGTTCATCATGCTCGTGCTCTTCACGAGCACATCGTGCACCGTCCCGCCGAAATGGATGCCGATGGCGAAATTGTCGCCGTCCTGCCGCTCGCTGTCGCCGTGGACGTCGCGGATGACGACATTGTTCGTATCGTACTGCAGGCGGATGGCGCCCTTCGAGAAGCCGCTGATGTCGACATCCTCGATCACCAGGCCCGAGATCGTCGCGCTCTTGGCCGCGGTCGAATGATAGTCCTCGAAGAAGCGCTGGACATTGTCCGCCTGCATATGGGCGATCGTGATGTCCTTGACGTCCGCGCCGACACGGAAGGCGTTCTGCGTGTTCTTGAACGACATGTTCTCGAACACGAGATGGTCGGCGCCGTCGAGCAGGCGGAAGGTGTCGGTGCCGGTCGCCCCATCGGGCGAATACTCGGCGGAACGCGTTCCGGAGAACTCGGCGTTCATCGGGTTTCCGGCGGAATCGACGCCCTTGATCGTGACGGGCGAGCCGTCCTCGCCGCCATGATTGATCTTCAGGATCGACTTGAGATCGTAGGAGCCCTGATCGGCGTAGAGAAGGACGGTTCCCCCCGGGCCCGCCTTTTCGATCATCTTGTCGATCGCCCAGATGCTGGCGGCGTTCTCGGGGCTCGAGCCGTCACGCGTGCCGGATCCTGTCGGCGTGATGTGAAGCGTCGCCATTCTGTCGAAGCCTTTCCGTCAAAGCGGGCTCTCGCGGCATGATTCCGCGATTGGGCTCGACGCTAGGGAGCCCCCCTGAAGAAACGATCCGGAAAACGCCTAAAATTGCCGCATAAACGTATGATTTCAGGTGATAATTCAATAATACTCACGTATTCAATTGTAATTGATGCACATATATCTGAATTATCGCGACTTACTTGCATGAAATACATGTCATAAGAAATTGTAGATAATTAAAACATCGTATTATTGGGTCGAAAAATAAATAAAAAGAGACCATCATCGCCGGACAAGCAGGAAAACGAGTCGACCCATCCAGGCAATGAACCATGGCCATGCAGGGAGGCAGCGCCGCAGCGGCCGCGCCCCTCGCCCCCTCCCTTTCCGGAGAACCCGTCCGACATGTCGAGCCCTCGTCGTGAGAAGCGGTGTCTCGAAGGAGGTTCCATTGCGTTCCAAAACCTCCTGAGCATCCTTCGAGACGCCATTCCTGACGGAATGGCTCTTCGGGATGAGGGCTGCCGGAGCGCGCAAACCGTCTCCGACGCGGCCCGGGCTTCGCGCGCCATTGGCGCCGGCATCCGGCCTCGGCTACTCTGCGGGCTGCTCCGCTGGCGAGGCTGAAGATGCATGCGTTTCACCTGCTCGGATTGGTCGCCGCGATGCTGGCGGCATCGCCGTCATGGGCGCAGGATCAATCGTCGAAGCTCCACGAATCCTGCGAGAAGCTGGAAGCGAGCCTCGTGATGAAGGATGGCAGCGTCGACTTCGCCAAGGATTTCGACACGGTCTTCTGCTGGGGCTTCATGAGCGGCGTCCAGTCCATGGTCAGATACGCGCCCGGCGGCGTGCGCGCCCTGCCCTTCTGCCCGCCGGACAGCACGCCCCTGTCGCAATACGTCAAGGCCTACACCGCCTATGGCCGCCGGGTACCGCAGGACCTCAAGCTCCCGACCACCGTCTCGGTGCTCAAGGCTCTCTCGCAGGCGTTTCCCTGCCGGTGAGGCGGCGCCGTTCCGACGCTCGCGAGCCGATCACCGATCCCACCCCTTCGCCCGAATGAAGGCCCCGATAAACGGCCCGATCTGGCCGTAGACGGCCGCGATATAGTGCACGTTGTCCGCCATGGCCCCGGCCGGCGGCAGGCCCTTGGCGTGGTTCACCGGGTCCGGATAGGGCCCGTCCGGCGCGCCCATCGCGTGAACGAAGTCGCAGATGTTGAGGTAGAAATCCGGATAGGCCGCCTGCAGCGTGGCGTTCTGCGCCTCGACCTCGGCGCGCGTCGCCTGCCCGAAAGCGTAGGCGTCGAGATTGTCGACATGGCGGTCGAGCACGATCGGCCGGCCGCCGGCCGCCAGCACGGTCGCGACCATATGGTCGATATGCTCCAGCGTCGTCGGGTTCGCGCCGCCGCCATTGCCGTTCTCGAACATCTCCCCGATGACGACGATGCATTGGTGCAGTCGCTGAGGAGCCGCATCGAAGCGTGCCCTGATCTGCGACGATGTGTTGCCGCCGACGCCGCCATTGGTCAGCGGCGGCGCCGTCAGATACCCGCTCGCCCATGCCTGCGGGATCGAGGGCGAGAAGCCGAGGCAGAGCGAATTGCCCCAGGTCACGATCTCGCGGGCGTTGTTCGTCCAGTCGCTCGCCCGTGGCGGCGCCGCCTTGAACGGGTGCAGCGCCGGCAGCAGCCCGGCCTGCCCCCACTTATGCGCGAGCCAGCCCTCGATGACCCAGCGCTGGTTGTCGGCCCCGCCGCCCTTGAGCTTGAGGGGGTCGACCATCACGAGCTCGGCCAGCTTGAAGGCACTGCGATTGTGATCGACCGCGCTGTCGCCCCCCAGCGCGATCTCCGCCTTGGTCCCGGCACCGACATTGGTGATCGTTCCCGCCGCGCCCGAATTGAGCCGGATCGCGCGCCCCATATCGGCGAAGACCAGTCCCTTGGTCCCGTTGGGGAGCCCGCCGCCCGGCGCCGCGACCGTGTTGGACGAGGTGCCGAAGCCGGTCGTGAGGATGACGGTCTGGCCCGCATCCGAATTCGGACGCAGGAAGGCGAGCGAGGCGAACAGACCGTCGCTCGGGCGAAAGACCTGGAGGATGCTCTTCAGGTTGGACCCCGCGCCGTTGTTCTGGTTCGCGGCCGAGCGCTCCAGCAGCGCGAAGACCCAGTAGCGCTCGGCGAGCGAGGCGACGAGCGTCAGGATATCGCCCTGGCCGCTGTTGAAATTGCCGTCGAAGCTGATCGCAGGCAGGGTCCCGTCCCAGCCGGCCGCGCTGTAGCTCGGGCGCATGGCCGCCGTCCCCTGCGCCAGCGACAAGCCGCCGATCCGGTCGGCCCAGGCCGCGACCTGCGCACCGGACAAGGTCAGCGAGCCCGGCACGCTCGCATCCCAGTCGGCCAGCGGCGCAGCGGCCGGCAGATCGGCGAGCGAGAAGAGCGGAGGCGGGACCGCCATCGCCGCCCGGCGGCGACCGATTCCGACATGAACGCCGACGGCGGGCATCAGTAGTAACCCCGCAGGCCGGTCGCGGTCGTGCCGGTGGCCTTGACCCGGCGCACCCGCCAGTCGAGCACCTCGCCCGCCGCGACCGGCTCGACCGTCTCGACCCCGCTTTGCCAGACGACCGCCAGCGCGCCGCCGGAGCCGGTCACCCGGATCTGGCGCGTCACCATGGCGAGATCCACGGCGTCGCTGGGAGAGATGGCAAAGCCGCCGGTGAGAGGCGAGGACAGGCCGATGGCATGCGTCTGGAATGGATCGGACATCGAATGCCCCCTTCTGGAGTTTGCGTATATGATCCTATTTAGGATAAAATACCTATATCCGATCATTTGTCAAGAATGCAGGTTTGGCGGGCGGTCTCCGCCGGTCCCCCATTCACCAAGAGCGGCGAAAACAGCCGCCTATGCGGCCGCTGCGGCATCGCGAGCCGGGGCGCGGCTTGAACTTGCGCCCCCCCTCCACTATCGACACCCCAGCAGCCGGGCTCGACCTGCGCATGCTCTTGCGGACAACCCCGCTCCGATGGCCGAGGACGCGCCGATGCCCCCTGCCGACGCCGCGACCGAGGCCCACCTCTTCACGACACCCACGCTGGTCCGGCCCCGCTGATGTCGATCGCGAAGAAGTTCGCCGAATCCTCGCTCTGGGTGGTGCTCGGCAACGCCTCGAACAACCTGATCAGCTTCCTGATCTTCGTCGTTCTCGCCCGTCTGCTGGATGCCTCCTCCATCGGCCTCGTCGCCTTCGCGCTGATCTTCATCGAGATCGGCCGCATCCTCGTGTTCGGCGGGCTGCCGGAGGCGATGGTGCAGCGCAAGGAATGGGAGGACGATGTCGCCTCCGTCTCCTTCACGGCCAATCTCCTCGCATCGGTCGTGTTCTTCGTCCTGATGGCGACCGTCGCCGCCCCGCTGATATCGGCCTATTACCAGCCGGAAGCGGGCCCGGTGCTCGCCTGCCTGGCCGCGATCTGCGTCATCGACGCCGCACGCGCGGTCCATGAGGCGAAGCTGCGGCGCGAGTTCCGCTACAAGCCGCTCGCCGCGCGGATGTCGATCGCCACGACGATCTCGGGCCTCGCCGGCATCGCGCTCGCCTTCGCCGGCTACGGTGTCTGGTCCCTCGTGGTGCAGCGCCTGCTCAATGCGGTGGCGTTGACCCTGCTCTCCTGGCAGGCGGCGCGCTGGACGCCGCGCCTCATGCTCTCGCGCCGCATTCTCGGGGAGCTGTCGGGCTTCATCATCCATCTGACGCCCGCGCGGCTTCTGACCGTCGTGACGACCAAGGTCGCCGAATTCGTCGTCGGCCTCGTGCTCGGGCCGGCCGCGATCGCCTATTACCGCGTCGGCGCGCGCGGGCTCGAGGTCATCACGCAGATGACGGTCGCGCCGATCCAGCAAGCCGCCCTCTCCGCCTTCTCGCGCCTGCCGGACGTCGCCTCGATCGGCATCGCCTATTCCCGCGTCACCCGCGCCAGCGCGATCTTCGCCTGCCCCGTCTATCTCGGCGCGGCGGTGATCGCGCCCGATTTCGTCGCCGTCGTCTTCGGCCCGCAATGGCAGCCCAGCGCCGCCATCATGACAGCGCTGGCGCTGGCCGTGGGCTCGCTGTCGCTGGCCTATTTCATCCAGCCGGCGCTGACGGCGGCGAACCGGCCGAAATACGTGCTCTACTCGACGATCGGCAGTTTCCTCGCGACGCTCACGGCCGCCCTGACGAGCGTCTGGTACGGCGTGCTGATGGTCGCGATCACCAACGCCGCCCTGCAATATGTCGTGCTGCCCTTCCGCATGCGCCTTCTCAGCACCGCGCTTCAGCTCGACTGGCGCCGCCCCGTCGCCGGGGTGATGCCGGCGCTGCTCGCCGCGGTCGTGATGGCGGGGCTGGTGCACCTGCTGCGCATCTACGTCCTCGCCGACTTCGCGCCTATGCTGCGCGCCGTGCTCTGCGCCCTGGCCGGCGGGCTGATCTATGCGCTGCTGCTGCTGGTCTTCGCGCGCGGCCATGTGAGGGCGCTGATCGCCGACATCGCGCCGCTGCTGCCGAAGCGGCTGTCGCGGCGCTTTCTATCCAATCCCCCACCGAGCGGAGGCGGGCAGTGAATACGGCACGACCGAAGCGGATCTTCTTCGTCATCAATTCGCTGGAAGGCGGCGGGGCGGAGCGGGTCTTCTCCACGCTGATCGAGCACCTGTCGCGGCGCCTCTCGGCCCGCATCGAGCTCGTGCTGCTCGATCGCTACCCCGAGAAATACGCCATCCCGGCCGATGTGCCGCGGCACCAGCTCGATTGCGGCCAGCGCTTCGGCACGAGCATCCGCGAATTGGTCAAGCTGGTGCGGCGCGAGAAGCCGGATCTGCTCTTCAGCTTCCTGACCCGCTCGAACTGCGCGGCCGTGATCGCCGGAACGATCGCGCGCTGCCCGGTCGTGATCAGCGAGCGCGTCCACACCACGAGCCATTTCGGCAGCGGCCTCGGCGCCACGGTGAACAAGCTCATCGTGCGGGCTCTCTACCCGCGCGCGGACCGCGTGGTCGCGGCCTCGCACGGGGTCGCCGACGATCTCGCCGCGAACTACGCCGTGCCGCGTGAGAAGCTGGCGGTGATCTACAACCCCATGCGGCACGACGATATTCTGGCGCGCGCCGCCGAGCCGCCGCCGATTCCGCTGCCGGCGGAGACCTGGCTGGCCATCGGCCGGCTCAAGCCCAACAAGAATTTCCCGATGCTGATCGAGGCCTTCGCCCGCTCCGGCGTGGCTGGCGATCTCGTCATCCTCGGCGAGGGCCCCGATCGCGAGGCGTTGACCCGGCTCGCGGCCGAGCACGGTGTCGCCGCGCGGGTGCACCTGCCGGGGCATGTCGAGAACCCTTATGCCTGCCTCGCCGCGGCGGCAGCCTATGTCTCCTGCTCCAACGCCGAAGGCTTCCCCAACGCGCTAGTCGAGGCGCTGATCATCGGCAAGCCGGTCGCCGTCACGGATTGCGACTCGGGTCCGGCCGAGGTCCTGCGCGGCCGCACCGCACCCAAGGTCCGGCACGCGACCGAGGTGGAATACGGCATCCTCGTGCCCACCAACGATGCCGGGGAGATGGCGGCGGCGCTGCGGCTGCTGGCGCAGCAGGATCGCAGGACGCACTATGCCGGCCTCGCGGCACGCCGGGCGCGCGATTTCGATCTGGAGCAGACGCTCGCCGCCTATCAGGACCTCATCGAAGGCGCGCTGTAGAACGCTGCCGCCTCCACGAGGGGCGGCAACGCTCAGCGGCCGACGGGAGCGCTCCGCTCAGTTCCCGGTCGCCGCGCGTGCGCGAGCCTGCGCCTCGCCGCGGGAGCGCCGCTCGCCGACCCGATCATAGACCAGCCGCAACAGCGGCCTGACGATCTTGCGCCAGGCGAAGGAGTCTTCCGGCAGCGAGCCGAGCGCCACCAGCAGGCGCGAGCGCAGCGTCAGCTTCTCGTATTTGGCGGCCTCGATATAGTGCAGCCCGGCTTCCGGCTTGTGCATGACGCGCCAGCGCAGGCCCGATGCGGAGAGCCGCCGCCCGAGGAAATAGGACGGCTTGCGCAGGAACGCGGCCGGCGCGCCGTAGCGATCGACCGGATCGGGCAGGCCCTGCTTGCGCATGATCGCCGCCTGCATGCAGAGGTCGATATAGTATTCCTGCAGCAGGGTCTTGTGGAAGTCGGCGTTCACGCTGTTTCCGAGCTTGCGCCGGACGTAGAGCACCTCGGGAATGAAGGCATAGCCGCCGTGCTCGGCGAAGCGGAACTTCAGATCGTAGTCCTGCGCGTATTTGTAGAAGTCGCGATAGCCGCCGGTCTTGTCGAACACGTCCCGCCGGAACATGATCGAGCCGTGCCCGAGCTTGTCGGCGCGCGTCAACTGCGTGAAGAAGTCCGGGTGCAGATCGGACATCTGCCGGTGGAATTTGCTGTTGTGGCTCTCGTCATTGTCGAAGAGGCAGCTGACGACGACGATGCCCGGGTTCTTGGTGAGGAACTCGACCTGCTTCTCGATCCGGGTCGGATGCGAATAGTCGCCCGAGCCATGGATCGCGACGAAATCGCAGGGATGGGCCCTGATCGCGTTGTTCAGCGCCGCCGAAAGCCCCTGGTTCTCCTGCCGGATTAGCTTCACGCGCGGCGTGTCGGCGAAGTGCTGCATCGCCGCCCAGGTCCCGTCCGTCGAGCCGTCGTCCATCACGACGATCGTCAGGTTCGGATAGGTCTGGTCGACCAGGCTCTGGACCGAGTCCACCACATAGTCCTGGCGGTTGTAGTAGGGCGTCACGACCACGACATGCGGCAGGGATGAAGTCACGTTCGTCTCGTCCTCGGTTGGTCGCACCAGCCGGCCCGTCAGAGCCGGTCGCGGAAGCGATCGTAGATCTCGATGGCGCGCCGCGCATGCTCGCGCGGGCTCAGTTCCTCGGCCACGGCCTGCCGGCGCTCCGGCGTCAACACGACGGAGGCGGGATCGTTCAGAACCGCCAGCGCGACATCGGCGAACTCGGCCGCGCTCGCCTCCTTCGCGACCAGCCTGCCGCCCTGCCACCGGCTCATGATCTCGGAGAGCCCGGCATCGTCCGTGCCGACATAGGGCTTGCCGAGCAGCGCCGCCTCGATCGGCGAACGCCCGAACGGCTCCCGCAGCGAAGGATAGAGCAGCAGGTCGATCGCCGCGAGATTGTCCTCGACCGGCGTCCGGAACCCGGCCATGCGCAGGCGCTCGGCGATGCCGAGCCTCGCGGCCTCGTCCTTCATGTCCTGGATGGTGAAATCGCCGTCGCGGCCGAAGATCACGAACACGGCCTTCGGAGCGCGCTCCGCCATCGCCGCCGCCACCGCAAGGAAGAAGTCCGGCCGCTTGCGGCGCCAGAGATTGCCCGCGAAGCCGACGATCTGCGCATCGGCCGGAATGTCGAAATCCCTGCAAAGCGTCTGCCGCGCCCGCTCCCGATCGACCGACTGGTCGATGGACAGCGGGTCGACGATGGTCGTCGCCCGCGCGGGCGGGACGAAATCGGCATTCGCCTTCGTCTCGATCGAAATGGGAATGACGTGGTCGGCGGAGCGGATGATGATCTCGTTCAGCCGCACCCGGCGATTGAGGGCCCGATGATGGTAGACCATCGGAAAGCCGCAGAACCGCGCGGGCAGCATCCATGACTGCAGCCCGCCGATATCGTTGGTGTGAAGGATGCCGCCCTTCGGCAGGCCGCGCAGCAGGCTGATCCGGCCCGGCAGGCGCCGCAGGTCGTAAAGCGGGTTGTGCCGCCCGTTCTGCGCCGTCGCGGCCCGCTCGTCATGCTCCATGACGCCGAGCCCCTTGGACGCGGCCTCCTCGAGGATCGCGGAGCCGCGCCGGGCGATGACCGTGCACGGCACGCCGAAATCGGCGATCAGCGCCTCGGCGAGCGTGAAGGCCGAGATGTGGCTGCCGCCGATATTCTGCCCGATGAACGGAAAGTAGATATGATACGGCGCGGCGTCACGGCCCGCCGGCCGTGACGCGAGGGACGGAGACGTCGGCAAGGCTGCCTCCCTTTCGAACTCGGGCGAGGCCGGGCGCGCGGTCAGCGCGCCGAGACCTGCGCGCCGAGCGAGCGCAGCTTGCCGATGATGTCGTTGTAGCCCCGCTCCACCTGCCAGGCGTCCTCGATCACGGTCTCGCCCTGCGCGACCAGCCCGAGCAGGGTCAGCGCGATGCCGGCGCGCAGATCGAGCGCGCGCGTCGTGGCACCCTTCAGAACGTTCCGCCCGCGCCCCTCCAGCAACAGCGCGCCGTTCGCGATCTTGCTGGTGACGCCCATCTTCTCGAATTCGTCGCGATAGCCGTAGCGATCGGGGAAGCGCAGGTCGACGATCGTCGACTTGCCCTGCGCGCAGGCGCCATACACCGCGAAGAGCGGCTGCATGTCCGAATTGATGCCCGGGAACGGACCCGTGCTGATCTCGACCGGATAGCAGGTGCCACCACGCACGATGATCGAATCGTCGCTCTCGTAGAACTTGGCGCCGCTCTCGCGCAGGAAGATCAGCGGAACTTCGAGATCGGCGCGCGGGAAATTATGGATCGTGACGTCGCCGCCGGTGATCGTGGCGCCGATCAGCCAGGTCAGCGCCTCCATGTTGTCCGAGATGGTCGTGTGCTGCACGCCGCCGAGCTGGGGCGCGCCGGTCACATGGATGCTCTCCTGGCCGTAGACCGTGATCTCCGCGCCCATGGCGCGCAGCATCTTGATCAGGTCGAGGATCTCGGGCCGCACATGCGGGTTCCAGATGATCGTCTTGCCCTTGGCCAGGCTGCCGCAGAGCAGGGCGTTCTCGGTCGCGCCGGTCGAGCGGATCGGCAGATGGATCTCGCCGCCCTTCAGCCCGTCGGGAGCCTCGGCGCAGAGCATGCCGTCCTCGGTCCAGACCTTGGCGCCGAGCGTCCGCAGCACGAGCTCGTGCAGATCGTATTTGCGGTCGCCGAGATTGCAGCCGCCCGGCAACGGCACCGCGCCCTTGCCGGTCCGCGCCGTCAGCGCGCCCAGCACGAGCAGGGTGTTGCGGATCGAGCGGCC
Organism: Chelatococcus sp.; assembly: GCA_003248805.1. Classification (GTDB taxonomy): domain Bacteria; phylum Pseudomonadota; class Alphaproteobacteria; order Rhizobiales; family Beijerinckiaceae; genus Allobosea. The sequence goes on from QFQY01000018.1 coordinate 60,519, forward strand.
ATGCCAGTCGAGCCGGCTGGAGAGCGGCTTCGTCTCGTCGACGATCAGGCTCGTCCCCTCGACCGTGCAGGTCTTGCCCAGCGCATCGAGCATGCCGGCATGGACGATGGCGTCGAGCAGCTTGGCCGGATAGTTGCGGATAACGGTGCGCTGGCCCGTCAGCAGCGTCGCCGCCATCAGGCGCAGAACCGAGTTCTTGGCCCCGCTCACGAAAACCTCGCCGCGGAGCACGGAGGGCTTCACGGAAATCGTCGAGAGCTGTGCCGCGTCGGCGTCCTCGATCTCGTTGATATCGGCGAGTTTGCTGTTCAGCATCGGCTTGTCCTCAGCTTTGCGCTTGGTGGGCTAGACCGGCCCGTCGCGAAGCCCGGCGGAACGGTCCGGCGAACTTCCTCTGCGTCGGCCCTGCGTATTGTCGCAAGCCGGCCGGCGCGGTTCATGTCATATCGCACTGCAACATAGTCAAATGCGCGGGAGCCGCCAAGTACGGCGTGACGCATCGCCGTCATGACGTCATCCCGGCGGCGGCCGGCTCCGCATCGGCAGCCTCCGCAGCCGCCGCCTCATGGGCCGGACGGACGACACCGTCCGGCGACACGTGCCGGACCTCGCAATCCATCCAGAAGCCGGTGGCGTCATGCACACGCATCCGCGCCAGATGGATCAGGCCGAGAACGTCGCGGCTCGACGCCCCGCCCCGATTGACGATGAAATTGGCATGGAGCGGCGAGATCTCCGCGCCGCCCAGCCGCGTCCCCTTCAGCCCGACGCGCTCGATGGCGGCTCCCGGCGGGCCGACGATGCTGTACATCGACGGGTTGCTGAGAAAGACCGACCCGCAATTGGGCAGATTCTTCGGGAACTTGCGCCGCCGGTCGGCGAGAATCGCGATCATCTCGCGGCGCATGGCCGCCGGGTCCGCCTCCGAGAAGGCGAGCTCCGCCTCGAGCACGATCAGGCCGTCGGACTGCAGCGAAGAGCCCCGATAGCTGAAGGCACACTCGGCCTGCGAACGCTCGAAGGGACGCCCCGAAGCATCGCAGCCGCGCACCGAAACGACGCTGGCACCGATGCCTTTGCGCTGGCTGCCGCCATTCATGTAGATCAGCCCGCCCAGCGTGCCGGGGATGCCGATGGCGTGTTCCGCCCCGCTCAGCCCCTCGCGACCGAGCTGCCTGACGAAACGCGGCACCCACAGCCCCGCTCCGGCCCGGACATGGCGCCCGTCGCGATGGAAGCCGCCCAGATTGGAGCCGATCCGCACGATCGCGCCATCGAAGCCGCGATTGTCGAACAGCAGGTTCGAACCGTCGCCGATCACGAGCGTCGGCAAGCCGGATTCGGAAAGAATGGCGAGGGCCGCCCCGACCTCGGCCGCGCTCGCGGGCTCGATGAGGACGCGCGCCCGCCCGCCGATGCGCCAGCGACAGAGCGCCCGCAGATCGGCAGCCTCCTCGATATGCCCGGTCACGGCGTCGCGCAGGCGCGCCAGGGTCGCGGGCAGTCGCGAGCGTCCGGTCTCCAGCATTGTTCCTCGCGTCTCGGCGTTGCGAAGCGGCCGGGCCTTCGGCCCGGTCGCGGCGGATCGGCGATGTCAGCGATAGTAGCGGTTGAAGACTTCTTCCTGCCGCTTGTCGAGGCCGTAGGGCTCGTAGCTCCGCTGCTTGTCGATCTCGACCTTGTTCAGCACTGCGCCGACCATCTTCTCGCGAACGGCTCCGGAGGACGCGACCACGCTGCGAACCACGCGCCGAGGCACGCTGCCCCACTCGACGACCATCACGACCGCGTCGAGCAATTGCGCAGCGGCGCGCCCGTCGACGACAGGACCGAGCGGCGGCAGATCGACGATGATGTAGTCGTACATGCCGCCGAGGCTCTGCAGCAGGGCGCCCATCGCGGGCGAGGAGATCAGGTCGCCGCTGACGAAGAACTTGTGCTTCGCGGTGGCCGGCAACATCGTCAGGCCGGTCTCGGGCTCGGCCACGATGATGTCGCTGATCGAAGCCTGGTCGAGCAGCAGCTCGCCGAGGCCGGCGGCCGGAGAGAGACCGGCCAGGCGGGTCAGCCCCGCCTCGCGCAGGTCGGCGTCGATCAGCACGACCTTCGCGCCCTGCAGGGCGAGCAGACCCGCCAGATTCATCGAGACCGTCGACTTGCCCTCGCGCGGCATGCTGGACACGACGCCGACGACCTTGGCCCGGTCGAGTTTCACGCGGTCGTCGATCCCGATCTTCACCGCGCGCAGGGTCTCGGCGAAGCTGGAGAACGGGTTCTTGACCGCGAACTTCGCCAGGGTCGCATCGCCCGGAGACGCCGGGTCGTGGATCGGCCCCGGCAAGGCGCGAAGCGCTCGGCCTCCGCCGACGATCGGAAGCATGCCGAACACCTCGACGCCGAGATCCTCCTCGACCTGCTGAGCCGTGCGATAGGCCCGGTCGGAGAGCTCGCGATAGGCCGCGATGCCGACGCCCGTGCCCAGCCCGAGGATCATGCCGGCGGCGGCGAGGAGCATCATCCGCGGCTCGCTGGGCAGCAAGGGCGGCGATGCATCCGAAATCACGCGCGCATCGTTGATCGGCGAGGATTCCTGCTGCACCGTCTCCTGATAGCGCTGCAGGAAGCTCTGATACATGCTGCGGAGCGAGGTCGCCTTCTGCTCGAGCTGGCGCAGCTCGACGAGGGAGCTGTTGGCCTCGGAGGTGATGTTCCGCGCCGCGGTGATCTGCTTGGCGAGCTGCTCCTCCCGGTCGCGCGACCGCTGCAGCTGCGTCTCGGCGCTCGAGAGGAAGCGCCGGAACTCCTCGAAGATCTGTCGGTCCACGTCCTTGATCTGACGATCGAGGTCGAGCGCGATCGCGTGACGCGGCCCGACGCGGCTGACATTGTCGTTGTAGCGGCGACGCAGGTCGGCCTGCTGCTGGCGCAGGCGCCCGATCACCGAATTGTCCATCGCCTCGGGCGTGAACGCATCGAGCCGGCCGCTGTCAACGATCGCCTTGACCGTGTCGTAGGTCGCCCTGTTGCGCGCCACTTCCGCGCTGATCTCGGTGAGCTGCCGGTTGAGGTCGGAGAGCTGCTGGTCGGAGAAAAGCTGCCCGTTGGTCGCGAGGAGGTTGTTCTTGTTGCGATAGTCCTCGACCGCGCGGCTGGCCGCATAGCTCTGCTTCTGCAGCTCGGCCGACTGCTCGGAGAACCAGTCGCCCGCACGCTTCGCCTGCTCGACGCGCGCGGTGATCTGGTCGGCCAGATAGGCGTCGGCGACGCCGTTGGCGATGGCGGCGGCCTTGCGCGGGGATTTCGCCGTGACGGCGATCTGGAGCACGTTCGATTTGCCCTGCCGCGTCAGCTTGATCGCCTCGGTGAGCTTGCCGATGGCGACGCGTTCCTTGCGGAAATCCGGATCGCTTTCGCCGGACGACACCTGGAAAAGCCGCATCGGATTCAGCATCTGCACGAGCCGCACGGCCTGCATCGGCAGCGACAGCGGCTCGGTTCCGTTGAACTCCGGATCGTCCTTGAGCTTGAGCTGGTCGATGACGATCTTGAGCACCCGCTCGGAGCGCACGACCTCCGTCTGATTGTCCACCAGCGAATTCTCGGCGACGATGTTCGTCGGGGCCGAAATGTCCTGCACGGCGCGGATCTGGCGGTCGCCGAGCAGCAGCGATGCCTGGGCCGTGTACTTGGTGTCGGACAGCGCTCCGACGACGACCATGGCCCCGAAGCCGATCGCCGCGCAGATGGCGACCAGCTTCGCATGGCGGCGCGCGACGGCCAGGAGCTCGACGAGGTCGATCCCCTTGAGCAAGGATGCTTCGTCCGGCTCGGGCCGGGGCAGCTTCCTCGGTTGGTCGAAGTGAACCTGCGTTTGCAGCATAACTGCCCGTCTTTCCCTTCAGATTATCGCCTCAGGGGCCGACCCGGCTCACCCGGCCCCGCTTTACGCGCGCTCGCGGCCGACTCGGCTGCTAGCAGGAGAATAAGGCGTACCCAGTACGGCGCCTCAATAATCTCGCCTTAACCCTACCGAGGTCTGGCCGAACTAATCCATTCGCGCAAGCAAGTTCCGCGCCTCCCCTTCAGCCGCTCCGGTCATCGGCGGAGACGAGCCGCGCCGGCCGGAACGAGCCATCGACCTTTCCGAGCGAACGGAACAGGTCGAGCGTCTCCCGGGCGATGACGTCCCAGTCGTAGCGCGCGAGCACGAACTCCGTATCCGCCATCGGAATGGACGCAGGATCGGCCAGCTTCCGGCGCAGCGCCTCGATGTCGCCGACAGGGAAGTAGTTCGCCGCATCGAGCTTCAGGTCGCGGTTCGCGTCGATATCGGACAGCAGCACGCGCGCGCCCATCGCCAGCGCCTCCAGCGCGACGATCGGCAGGCCCTCGTGATAGGAGGGCAACACGAACAGCGCCGTGTTCCTGTAGAGCGGGGCGATCCGCCCGCGCGGCATCGCCCCCGCGAAGACGATCCGGTCGCTCGCCTTCGCCAAAAGCCCCTCGGCATAAGCCCCGCCATGCTGGGCACCGCCCACGACGACGAGCTTCATGCCCTCCGGCAGCCCGGAGGCCGCCTCTACCAGATCGTGAATCCCCTTCTCCGGCACGAGACGCGCCACGGTCATGACATAGCGGCCCGGCGTCAGACCGAGCTCCGCGAGCACGGAAGCCGCTTCGGCGGCGTTCGTACCGGCCTCGGCCTCCAGCGCCGCCCCGTTGGGAATGACGCGGATCCGGCCGGCGAGATCGGGGTAGCGCTCGACGATCGACTTCGCCACGGGCCGCGAGACCGATATCATGCGGTTGGAGAAGCGCGCCGCCATGCGTTCGCCGAAGCGCAGCGCGGCCTTCGCCACGCCATTCCATTTGTCGCGCCGATAGTCCTCGCCGTGATGGGTGAACACGACCGAAAGCCCCAGCAGCTTCGCGACCGGAATCAGCAGCCCCGGCCCTACGGCATGGATATGGACGACGTCGGCCCGCTCCGTGAACCGGGCGTGGATCAGCCCGAGGAAGGTGTGGAGGATCGCCTCGAAATAGGGATGCGTGATCGCCGGAATGGGCCGGATGGTCACGCCATCGAACGCATCGCGATCGTCGCTGACATAGGGCTTGCGTGCCAGCACCGTTATGTCGATGTCCGGGGCAAGACGACGCATGCGCGGATAGAGTTGCTCGCAGTGCGTCTCGACACCGCCCATGACGTCGGGGATGCCTCTCAGCCCGAGGGCGACGATCTTCATGTCTACGAGCTTCCTCTTTCAACCATTCAACGCATGGCCCGGCGCGCGAACGTTATGTCACCATCCGCGCTCGATTGTCGCACGAAAGATGTAAGCGCGGTTACCGACGCTCATGCGCCGCACTGTTGCAGGCAAAACATGTCGCCGCTTTGACGGCTATTCGCCGGGCCTCAGCACCGGCGAGCGGACGCGAACCCGGGCGCGACCGAGATAGTAGAGCATCGTGCCCTGCAGGACGGAGAACAGGATGTTCCCTTCGATGTTCCAGTGCGGCATCGTCGCGAGGTTGAACAGCAGGAAGCCGATCTGCGCCAGCAGCAGCTGGTGGCGCATGAACGGGTCCCGCACGCTGAACGTGCCGGCGAGGAAGGTGCCCCACACCGTCAGCAGGGCGAACAGGCCCACCGCGCCGAGCTCGTAGAGATACGAGACCATCGTGTTGTGGGCATATTTGATGAAGGTGCCGACCCAGCCGTTGGGTCCGTAGCCGAACAGAAGCTGCAGATCGCCTCCGTTCAGATAGCCCTGGATATAGTGAGCCCAGATGAAGAGCCGTCCGGACAGCACCTTCTGGTCGTCCATGAGGTAGTCGCTCGGCGGCTTGATGAAGCGCCCGGTGTCGAAGATCAGCGTTCCGAGATCGGCGAAGCGCTCACCCAGGCTGCCGCCGGCGAAGACCACGAGGACGAGAAGGATCGGCATCGCCATCACGAGGATGAAGCCGCGACTCTTGCGCTCGAACCGCGCCACGCCTTCATACATGAAGGTCCCCACCAGCAGAGGCAGGACGGAGACGATCGCGGTACGGTAGTTCGCGAGCAGGATGCCGACGATACCCATGAAGATCAGCCCCGCCTTCAGCGCGAAGTTGAGGCCGTTGTTGAGATAGACCGCCAGCACGAAGGTCACGATCATGATCGAGAACGCGGCCTCGTGCGCATAGCCGCCGATATAGCTCAGCGCATTCGCGCCCTCGGTGTCCTTGCCGAGACCGAGCGGAATCGAGAGGAACTGGAAGACGAAGATCGGAGCGTAGCAATACGCGACCAGGGTCAGGATCCGGTTCGGACCGACCTTCTCCATCGCGTCCCGCATCGCCGCGACGAGCACGATGACGTAGCCCCACTTGAAGAACATGTCGATCGCGCCGCTCGCCGTGCCATTGATCACCGAGCTGATGATCATCACCGCCAGCAGAGCGTAGATCGGCATGATCCAGCGCTGCGAGAAGCTGCGGCGGCTGATGATGAGCAGGCCGGCGCCGACCGTCGCGACCGACAGCAAGGCGTTGATCGAGAAACTGCCGATGAGCGGCTTGAACGTCACGAAGTGATAGGCGCCGGACATCACCCGGAGCCAGACGGCGGTCACCAGGAAGCAGCCGGCGAGGCTCCCGGCCCGACGCAGCAAAAGAACCAGCATGACGAGGAAAACCCCCGTCATCACCAGGAGAATGGGAAGCGGCAGCAGCGGGACTTTTGCGGCGTCTAGCCCGTCCATTGCGTCTTTCCGTTGTGGCGGGAGCCCGCGCTCCCGCCTGGTCGTGACGGCCGGCTCAGAAGTCGTTGGCCCGCCGGGCGTTGTAGACGCTCGAGGTTCCCTGGGCGATCGGCCCGGTCACCGCTCCGACGATCTGCAGAACCTTGAGCAGCTCGGCCGATTCCGAGTCGGCGATGTAGATCACGTCCTTGTCGCGGACCTCGAAGCGCCGCGCCGCGAACAGGCCTGTCGGCTCGGCCAGGTTTGCCTTGTAGATCGTCGGAATCACGTGCTGCGACGGGTCGAAGCGCGACAGGTCGGCACCGAGGTGCTCGAGCAGGCTGCGCGGCTCCCCGCGATAGAGATAGACATAGCCGGGATGCGCGCGCGCATCGGCCAGGCCGCCACCCGCGCCGAGCGCCTCGGCGAGCGCCAGACGCTCGGCCGGGAAGATCACCCGGCTCTGCGTCCCGGTCGCACCGAGGATCGTGTAGGCGCGCACCTCGCGAGACACGTACACCGTGTCGCCCGGGCGTACGAAGACGTTCTCTTCCGGCGCCTTCACGAGACGATCGAACGGCACGCGGACCGAGCGGCCGCCGCGCTGCAGCGTGACGAAGCTCTCATAGCCCTGGTTCTTGATGCCGCCGGCGCGCGAAATCATGTCCACGATGCGCTCGCCGGCCTGGCTCACGGCAAAACGACCGGCCTGGTTGACCTCGCCCAGGACGGACACCTCGCTGGCACGCTGCGTCACGAGCGTGATGAAGACCTGCGGCTCGACCGCCCTGTCCTTCAGCTTGTCCTCGATCTCCCTCTGGACGCTCTCGGCGTTGCGTCCGGCGATCCGCACGGTGCCGGCATAGGGCACGCGGATATCGCCGGCGGCATCCACCGTCTGCTGCGGCAGCTGCACGAAGTTGCCCGGGCGTCCCGCGGCGCTCGCTTCCGGCACGAACAATCCGCCGCCGCCGCCGCCCGCGTTCTCGAAGATCGTGAGCTGGACCACGTCGCCACGGCCGAAGGGCACGTTCGGGACGCGCGTCTGCTGGGCGGCCGCGCCGAAGCTCTTCTGGAACGAGGAGAACGATGCGTCCGGCAGGCCCGAATCCGTCCGGACGGAGACGTCGAGGAGAACGAATTTCCGCGACTCGCTGTCGGCAGACGCGGAGACCGTCGTCGTCGCCGCATCGATGATGGCGGCTCCACGAGGTCCCGATGCGGAAGTGCAGCCCGAACCGGCGATTCCAACAATGCAGGCAACTGCCAGGAGGGTCTTTGTACCGACGGACTGCATAAAACTCCTCACCTACCCTTCCGCCGTCAATATTCGCTATGAGCAGCGATGACTACCCCACGCGGCCGACTCGGCGCGTGTTGAGCCGCCTGTGTCGTGCGACGGCCACACCTGCCCGCTCCACAACGGCATGGCACCGGGCGATACGATGAGCGCCCACGCTCGATTCTGGAGAACCTGTCGTATTTCATCTCGCCCCGGCCCGCGCTCACGACGCGGCTGTGGTCGGCGACATCGCGCGCCCATGCTTCTCGTAGACGTCGCGCATGGCGCTGCGCGTCTGGGCCGCCTCGATGCTGTCGAGGCGCTCCGACAAGCCTCTCAGCGCCCGCCGCAGGCGTCGCGCGCGGACGAAGAGTCGCGCCGTGCTGAGCAGCAGGACCAACACGAGAATCGCCAGCAAAACGACAGAATAGGCGAGCAGATCAGGAGATGGCGGATAGGGAAAAGGTGGCAACAGCGAAAAAACGTCCGGCACGTCGCGCCCCCCGGTTTCAAAGATCGACCGTTCCGGTATCATGCCCGGAACGCCTAGAATTCTAACGAACCGCGCTAACCATATCCAAAACAGGATCGCGCAACCAACGCGACCCAGCCGAGTTTTGTGCGATTTTGGCGTCCTGGCAATCGGCTTCGAAGGTTATGATGAAGACGCAAGTTGTCTCGATCCAGGTCCTGCGCGGCATAGCGGCTCTGCTCGTCGTCATCGCTCACGTCATCGAACACCCGTTGAAGCAGGATCCGGTCGCCGCGTTGATCACGGGCCGCTTCGGCGTCGAGATCTTTTTCGTCATCAGCGGCTTCATCATCGCCTTCGTGGCGGGCGCCGGCTCGTTCGAGCCGCGCAGCTTCGTCATCCGCCGCTTCATGCGCGTCGCGCCGATCTACTGGCTGTGCACGCTTCTCGTCTTCGCCCTCGCCTTCGTGGCGCCGGCACTGTTCAAGACCACCGTCGCGGATGTCGGGCACCTGCTGAAGTCGCTGGCTTTCATCCCCTCGGCCGATCCGACCAACCCGACCGACTGGCGGCCGCTGTTCAAGCTCGGCTGGACGCTGAATTACGAGATTTTCTTCTATCTCGTCATGGCGCTGCTCTTCTGGTGCGATTCCTCGCGCCAGCGGGCGATCCTGCTCACCGCCATCATGTCGGCCCTGATGGTCGCGTCCTTCTTCGTGACGCCCCGCGGCAGCCTCTTCGCCTTCTACGCCAACCTCAACCTGCTGCCTTTCGTCTGCGGCGTGTGGCTGGCCGAGCTGCGCGGCGCCGGGCATTTCGAGCGCGGTGGCCCCAAGACCGCGATGCTCGCCACCGCGATCGCCGTGGTGCTGACCCTCGTGCTCTATCAGCAGGAATTCCGCTCGCTGACGCAACCGGTCGGCCATGTCATCATGACCGCGGCGGCGGTCGCCATCGTCGCCGCCGGGCTGCTTTACGAGCGCTATGCGCGCGACGGGCATCTCTTCGGTCTGCGCACGGTCGGCGATGCCTCCTATTCGCTCTACCTGACCCACATGTTCGTCATCGGCGCCGCCTGGGCGGTCATGCAGAAGCTGGGCTTCCATGGCGTCGCGGCCGTTATCGGCGGCGCCGTCACGGTGCTCGTCTGCGTCATCGTCGCGATCCTCTCCTTTCGCGTGGTCGAGGAGCCCTTCAACCGGCTCGGCCGGCGCCTCATCTCGAACGGCAAGCGCAAGAGCGGCGTCACCGCGCCGGCCTAGAGCGGCGGCCCGGAAGCCGGCATGCGGTTCTCGGGAAAGCCGATGCTGCGGCACGGGGCCGATCGCGACGCGCCGGGCAGGACGCATGGGCGGCGCCCTATCCGTCTGTTTTCGCGTCGGATTTGCACGAAGAGCGAAGCCCGCTCGTCGGTCCGGTGCAATAGCCGCCACAGCCGCGTGCCGGGCTGCCTGCGGCCTCCGACACGACACGGGACCTGAACGATGATCCTATCGCAACGCTCCGCCGCAGCCCGTGCCGCGGCCTTTCTGCTGGCTCTGGCGGGCTGCACCGGAGCGATCGCGCAGCCGCGCCCTGCGGCGCAGGCGGCCGAGGTCTTCGCCAGCCCCTCCGGCTCCGGCGGCCGCAGCGGCCGCTCGGCTGCGGACTCCGTTCCGCTGGAAGACGCGCTTCGGCTCGCGGCTACTGCGGCTCGGCCGCTGCGGATCGTCATGGCGGCCGGGAGCTACGACCTGTCTGGAATGGGCACCGTCCAGTTGAGGGAGGGCAGCGGCCCGTTGGTGATCGAGGGAGCGGGCGATGCGACGAGGCTGGTCGGAGACCATCGCCCGGGCAGCCGCGGTGGCGCCGCGGTCTTCACGCTCGCGCGCAGCAACGTCACCTTCCGCAATTTCTCCGTCAGCCGTGTCCTGCGCCTGATCGACGTTCCCAACGGCGCCACCGCAGGCCAGATCACGATCAGTCACGTCGCGATTGCCGATGTCCGCGACGGCATCGTCATCGACCGGGACAAGCAGCTGGTCGCGCGAGGCTGGCGCATCGAGGATGTCCGCATCGACCGTCACGAGCGCGTCGGAATCCGGCTCGCGGGCACGCGCACGGGCCAGATCGCGATCCGCCGCACGAAGATCGACGGAGGCGGCGCTTCCGCGCCGAGCGATTGCTTCAAGGGCGGCATCCAGCTCCTGCAGGGCGTGAGCGACGTCACGATCGAGAATGTCGAGGTGCGCGGCAATATCGGCTGCGAGAAGGCCCATTATCAGCAGGGCGACGGCATCGAGATCGACGACAGGCAGGCCGCGCCCCAGAGGATCACGCTGCGCAAGGTCGTCTCCGCCGGCAATCGCGACGGCAACTTCGATCTCAAGGCGCGCGACGTGGTGCTGGAGGACGTCGTCGCGCGGATGGAGGGCCTGTCGCGCTACGGCTTCCGGATGTGGAACTACGACTACAGTTGCGTGAACTGCCGCGTCGAGGGCCAGGCCCGTGAAGAGCCCGGCAGCGGCGGCATCCAGCTCGTCAATGCGCGGCTGCGGCTGCGAAACGGCGGAGCGGGCGACGTCGCGAGCCTGATCCGCTGCGGCGACCGCGAGAAGCGGCCATCGTCCGTGTACACGATCGAGACGGCCGGGCGCCCGCCCCTGACGGCGACCTGCCCGCCGCCCAAGCGGAACTAAAGCATCGGCCCGAAAAGTGGATTGCGGCTTTCGGGAAGCCGATGCTGAACGACGAGACGGAGCATCGGACCGGACAGTATGCGGTCCGATGGCCCGGCGCCCCGGTAGCCTTTCGCACGGCCGCTCAGAGCACGAAGTCCGTCGCTCCGAGCGCAGGCTTGCCGTGGAACACCAGTTCGAAATCGGCGACGCCGTCGCCATTGACGTCGCCTTGCACCCGGGTCGTCGCCGGATCCCCGTTCTCGACACGCAACTGCCCCGCGACGCGACCGAAAACCGCGTCTCCGATGAAGGAGAACGCCTGGTTGCCGCCCAGGCGGGTCGAGGCGTCGATGGTCGACAGATCGACACGGTCGACGCCTGCGACGAAATCGGCGATGGCATCGGCCGTGGAACCGAGCCCGATCTCGGCGATAGCGTCGAAATCGAAGACATCCGCTCCGGCACCGCCGGCGAGTTCGTCCCGGCCGAGGCCGCCGATGATCAGGTCGGCCTCCGCGCTGCCGGTGATGGTGTCCGCCCCGTCTCCGCCGCTGATCCAGCGAATGCCGCTGACCGCGATGCCGGTGAGATCGATGACGTCGGCGCCGGCTGTCCCGACGATCTTCACATTCGTGAACCCGGCGGCCGAAACCTCCTCGACGCCGGTCACCGTGCCCCAGACCAGCACGGAATCGTTGCGGTCGGCGCGGATCGCGTCATAGCCCTCGCCCCCCTCGATCACGTCGCGGCCCGAGAGATCGTAGAAGAGGAAGACATCGTTGCCGCCGCCGCCCGCGAGCCTGTCGTCGCCTGCGCCGCCGATGATGACGTCGTCGCCCGCGCTGCCGATGATCGTGTCGTCGCCGCCATCGCCCGAAATGCGGGTGATGCCGTTGAGCGTGGTCGCGCTGAAATCGAGGATATCGGCCTCGGCAGAGCCCCGGATCGCCACTCCGGCAAGCCCGTTGGCGGTGATCAGCTCCACGCCCGAGACCGAATGCAGCCCGATGATCGCGTTGCGCGCCGTCGCGACGATCTGGTCGAACCCAGCGCCGCCATCGATCGTGTCGAAGCCATCGGTCCGGCCCGTCACCTTGACGATATCGTCCCCGTCGCCGGTCGAGATGATGTCGTCACCCGCACCGCCGGTCACCGTGTCGGCACCGCCCTCCGTCGACAGCGTGTCATCGCCCGCTCCGCCGGTGACCGTCCAGTTCTCGTTCGTCATGGCGGAGAAGACATCGGCGCCGTCGGTGCCGGAATAGACCTCCGGCCGATCGGTCAGTTGCACCGAAACGACCTGCTGGCTGCTCAGCCCATGCGTGTCGGTGATCTGGACCAGCAACTCATGCGACGACGCCGTCTCGAAATCGAGCGGCCCGCCCGCGACGCTGAGCACCCCGGTCACGGCATCGATAGAGAACCGCCCGCCGGCATCGTCGAGCAGCATGTAGCTCACCGCGTCGCCGGCATCGGGATCGGTCCCCTTGACGCTTCCCGCCACCGTGCCGGGACCCGATCCTTCGGCAATCGTCGCGCCGATGGCGGAGACCACGATCGGCGCCTCGTTCACATCGGCGACAGCCACGGTGAAGCCCTGGCGCAGGCTCCCGCCATGGGCATTCGTCACCGAGACGACGATGGGGTGGCTCGTCAGCGTCTCGAAATCGAGCATTGCGCCCGGCACGACGCTGAGTGCGCCGGTCACAGGATCGATCGCGAAACGCCCGCCCGCATCGTCGATCAGCGCGTAGGTGAGGACGGCCCCCGGCTCGGGGTCGCTCCCGGAGGCGACACCGACCTGCGTACCGCCGGCCGCATTCTCGGCGACCAGTGAGCCGATCAGGGCGAGGCCGGTCGGAATCGCACCCGAAGCGGCCGGAAAACGGACATCGCTCGTGCCGGCCACGCTGCCGAGGCGGCTGTAGACGTAATAATCGACCCCGTCATGGACGACCTTGCCGTCATATTCGAGCGAGGTCACGCGGCTATTGTCCGGCGCTGTGACGGTGATCTTGGCGGGCGTCAGGTTGAGCACCCCGCCCTGGCCGAAGACGATGATCCCGTCATTGTTGCTGTCGGGGATCTTGTTCGTCGTGACGAGCAGGTCCTTTCCGCCGAAATTGACGATCGAGAGCGCGCCCGAAACACCGCCGGGGCGGGTGTCGACGATGAAGCTGTTGCTCGCCAGATCCGGCGAGTCGCCCTTGAAGGGATCGGGCGCCTCGACGGCCAGGGTGAAGCTGCGGGTCAGGCTCGCGCCCGCGGCGTCGCGGACCTCTATACCGACCTCATAGCTTCCTGGTGCGAGAACCGCCCCCGCGGCGACACGCAGCTCCCCGCTCGCCGGATCGATCGAGAAGCGACCGCCCGCAGCGTCGACGAGCCGGTAGGACAGGCTGTCGCCGCCGTCCGGATCGGTGCCTGTCGCGGTCCCGACGAGCGTTCCCGGAGCCGCATCCGCCGGGATGGGACTGTTCGAGAGCACAAGCTCCGTCGGCGCCTCGTTCACATCTGCAACAGCGATCTCGAAGCTGCGCGTCAGGCTCAGCCCCTGCGCATCCTCGACCCGCACGCCGAGCGACAGCGTCGGCGCGGTCTCGTGATCGAACACCGCGCCCGCCACCGTCGTGACCACGCCCGTCGCGGCGTCGATGGCGAAGCGGCCGCCGGCATCGTCGATGAGCGTATAGTGCAGCGTCTCGCCCGCATCGGGGTCGATGCCAGACACGGTGCCCACCACCACGCCGCCGCCCGCCGTCTCGGCGACCGAGCCGCCGGCCAGCGTAAGCTCCGTCGGCGCCTCGTTCACGTCCGAGACAGAGAGGCTGAAGGTTTCCGAATAGGTCAGGCCGCCGGCGTCGCTGACGACGATCGTCACCGCGACGGAAGGCTCGCTCTCATGGTCGAAGACGGCATCCGGAGCCGTGCTCAGCACGCCGCTTAGCGGATCGATCGTGAAGCGCCCGCCAGCGTCATCGGCGAGGCTGTAGGTGAAGATGGTGCCGGGGGCGTCATGGCCGAGCGCCGTCCCGATCACCGTGCCGCCCGGCGCGTCTTCCGCGAAGCTGTCGCCGGACAGGGAAATATCGTCGGGCGGCCGCGCCAGGATGAGCTCGATCAGCGCGCCTTCGCTCACCGGGCCGTCGGCGAAAACGAAGGTTTCGACCTCGCGGACCGTATCGGTGCCATCCGGCGCCCCCAGGCGCAGGTCGCTGACGACGATCGCCCCGTCGACCAGCGAAAATGCGTAGTCGGCGAGCGCACCGCTGAAGACGGCGGTGTCGAGCTCGGCGCCGCCCAGGATCAGGTCGTCGCCCGCGCCGCCGATCAGGATGTCGGCGCCGCCGCCGCCGGAGAGTTGGTCAGCATCGCCGCCGCCCTCGAGACGGTTGGCGTTGTCGTCGCCGGTCAGCCGATCTGCCCGCGCCGAGCCGACCAGGTTCTCGATGCTGACATAGCTGTCGCCCTGCGCCTCGCCGGCAAGCCCGACGCCGGCTGAGAGATCCGCCACCACGCCGAGCGCGCTCAGCGCATAAGATGCCGTGTCGTTGCCTTCGCCGCCGTCGAGCCGGTCCGCCCCGCCACGGCCGATCAGCACGTCGTTGCCCTCGCCCCCGAACAGCTGGTCGCCGACGGACGCTCCCGAGATCTGGTTGTCGAGCGCGTTGCCGATACCGGTGAACGACCGGGTGCCGGTGTGGATCAGGTTCTCGACATTCTCGCCGAGCGTATAACTGGCCAACGTCGTCCGCACGGTGTCGATTCCGGCGTCGGCGGCCTCGATCACCTGATCGGTCAGGACATCGACGACATAGCTGTCGTTGCCGTTTCCGCCCTCCAGCCAGTCGGTTCCGGCGCCGCCATCGAGATAGTCGTCACCGTCGAGTCCGTACAGCGCGTCGGCGCCACCGCGCCCGTAGAAGGTCTCGGCGCCGCTGGAGCCCGTTATGCTGTCGCTGTAATCGGAGCCGCTGACCTGGGCGACGTCGTAGAGCACGTCGCCCTCGGCATCGCCGCCCAGATTGACGTTCGTCGTCAGGTTGAGGGTGATGGCCGCCTTGGACTTGGAATAGTCGGCCGCATTGACGCCGGCACCGCCATAGAAGGTATCGGCGCCGAGGGACCCGGCCATGCGGTCATTGCCTTCGAAACCATAGAAGGTCTCGCTGCCGGCAGAGCCGACGAAGCCGTTGGCCAGCGTATTGCCGAGCCCGAGGAAACTGCCCGTGCCGGTATAGGTCAGGCCTTCGACATTGGCGCCGAGGGTATATTCGGCGAGAGCCGTCGAGACGCGGTCGCTACCGCCGCCGGCCTCCTCGACGACGACGTCATCGAGGGAATCGACGACGTAGAGATCGTCCCCCGCGCCACCAATCAGGATGTCGTCGCCGCCGCCGCCATCGAGCGTGTCTTTGCCAGCCCCGCCTTCCAGCCGGTTGGCGTTGCCGTCGCCGGTCAGCGCGTCGTCGCCGGCCGTGCCGATGACGTCCTCGATGCCGGAGAGCGTGTCGCCTGCGGCATCGCCGCCGCTGCCGAGCCCTGTCGCGAGGTTGACCGTTACCGGCGCAGCGCTCGCCGAGTAATCAGCAAGGTCGCGGCCTCCGCCGCCGACAATCGCATCCGCGCCCGCTCCGCCGACGAAGCGCTCATCCGCGTCGCTGCCGGTGAGCGTGTCGGCATGGGCCGAGCCCACGAGCACCTCGATACCCGCGAGCGTGTCGCCTTCGGCGTCGCCGCCGGTGCCGGTGCCCGCCGCGAGGTCGACGGAGACGCCGGCCGCGCTGGCAGAGTAATCCGCCGTGTCGATCCCCTCTCCGCCGAAAAGCCCGTCCGCCCCTGCGCCGCCGATCAGGATATTGTCGAGCGCATCGCCGTGGAGGCTGTCGGCGGCGTGCGAGCCGATCAGCCGCTCGATGCTCCGCAGGATGTCGCCTTCGGCGTCGCCGCCGCTGCCGCTCTCTCCGGACAGGAAAACGGTGACACCCTCGGCGCTGCCGGAGTAGTCCGCCGTGTCGATCCCTGCCCCTCCATCCATCGTGTCGGCACCGGCGCCGCCGATGAGCAGGTCCGCGCCGGCGTCGCCGGTGAGCGTGTCGTCGCCGCCCGCGCCGTCCAGCACGAGAACGCCGGCACCGATCTTAAGCTCATCCGCATGGTTCGAGCCGATCACGATCTCCACGCCGGAGAGCACGTCCCCGGCCGCGTCGCCCGTTCCCGTTCCCGCGGCGAGATCGAGCACGATGCCCGACAGGCTCGACGCATAGGACACCGTGTCGAGGCCGGCGCCACCGACCAGGATGTCGGCGCCGCCGCCCCCGATCAGCAGGTCGTTGCCGGCGCCGCCCTCGAGCCGCTCGTCGGCATCGCGCCCGGCTAGGCTGTCGTCGAACGCCGTGCCGATCACGATCTCGATTCCGGAGAGCGTATCGCCCTCCGCGTCGCCGCCGGCCGCGACACCGGCCGCGAGATCGACCGAGACCGCCGACGCGCCGCCGGAATAGTCGGCCGTGTCGATCCCTTCGCCGCCGATCAGGATATCGGCGCCCGCACCACCGATCAGACGATCGTCGCCGTCGGCACCGTCGAGGCGATCCGCCCCTTCCCCGCCGAAGAAGACGTTCTCGCCCGCATCGCCGATCAGCGTGTCGTCGAAAGCGGTTCCGTAGAACATCTCGATTTCGGAGAACTGGTCGCCCTCGGCATCGCCGCCATGGCTTTCACCGGTCGTCAGGTCGATCGAGACCGCCTGCGACTGATAGCCGAAGTCGACCGTGTCGATGCCGCCGCCGCCGATGATCCGGTCGGCACCGGCCCCGCCCTGCAAAAGGTCGTCGCCATCGCCCCCGCGCAGGATGTCGGCATGGGCCGAGCCGAGCACGACCTCGATGCCGGACAGCGTGTCGCCCTCGGCGTCGCCGCCGCTTCCCGTACCGGCCGCGAGATCGACCTCGACGCCCGTGGCGCTGGCCGAATAATCGGCCATGTCGATGCCGGCGCCGCCGATCAGCGTATCGGCGCCGGCCCCGCCCACGAGGATATCGGCGCCGGCCCGGCCGTCGAGCACATCGTCGCCCTCCCCGCCGACGAGCAGATTGTCGCCCCCGTCCCCGCGCAGCGTATCGCTATGCGCCGAGCCGATGAGCCCCTCGATGCCGTCGAGCAGATCGCCGGCCGCGCCGCCTCCGGGCGCGCCGGAGACGAGATCGACCTGGACCCCACTGCTGGCGCTGCCGTAATCCGCGAGATCGAAGCCGGTGCCGCCGAGCAGCACGTCGGCGCCGGCGCCACCGTCGAGGACGTCGTCGCCCGCGCCGCCATGAAGCCTGTCGTCGCCCTCGCCGCCGACCAGCGCGTCATGCCCGGCGCCGCCGTCGAGGATGTCGTTGCCCGAGCCGCCGATGATCAATTGGTCCAGCTCGTCGGCATGGACGTAGAGCCCGGCCGTGTCGGCGGAGAAATCGGCCGTGCCGCCCCCCGAGACGGCGATGCCGCTGTCGCTGCCGGTAATGGTCACGACCGCACCGAAGGCGCGCTTCATCAGGGTCGCGCCGGGATTGAGCGTGATCGACGGATCGACCACGGTGACGGTCGCCCTGACCTCGTTGGCGTCGAAGGCGGTCGTGCGGCTGCTGTTGTCAGACACATAGGGCCTGATCAGCGTGACCTGCGACTCACGCATGAAGCCGAAGTGATATTGCGTCGCGGTGCCGCCCCGGATCACCGGATCGAGGCTGATCGCGTCCGTGATCACGACATCCGTGCCCCAGATGCGGAAGTTCCGGCCATTGCCTTCCGCGATCGCCCGGATGAGGGTCGTGTCGGACGATTTCAGATCGTAGCCCGCATCCGTGCTGCCGGTCGCGACCGTGTCCTCGAACAGGACGCCGTGGACGTCCTTCTCCGTGGCGAAGCCGTCGCCGTTCCAATAGGCTCCGCTGACGCTGTCGTAGGAATTGCGCATGGTGACGCGCTGGAACACGACATCGTGCACCGTTCCGCCGAGATGCACGCCCATGGCGAAGTTCTCGCCATTCTGCCGCTGGCTGTCGCCGCGCACATCCTGGATCAGGACGTCGTGCGTGTCGTATTGCAGGCGGATGACGCCCTTGGAGAAGCCGTCCACCTGGACATCGCGAACCGTCAGTCCCGAAATCGTGGCGCTCTTCGCGTCGCCGGACGCATAGTCTTCCAGGAAGCGCTGGACGTTGTCGGCGTCGACATGCTCGATCCGCAGGTTCTCGATATCGCCACCGACCCGGATCGCGGCATAGCCGATGTTCTTGAAGCTGAGATCGGTGAAGACGAGATTGTCCGCCCCCTCCAGAAGGCGGAACACCTCGTCCGCGGGGCTCGAATTGGCGACATAGGGGTCAGCCCTGCGGCCGATGATCTCGGCCCGCGCGGGATTGCCGTCGCTGTCGATGCCGCCGATCGTGACCGGATGGCCTGCCGTCCCGCCGTTGACGATCGACAGCACCTCGCTGCCGATGCGGTAGGCGCCCTGATCGGCGATCAGGAGGACCTTTCCGTCGGCGCCGGCCGCCGCGACGAAAGCGGGCAGATCGGACAGCGTCCCCGCATTGGCGGCGCTCGACCCATCGCGCAGGCCAGCTCCGAGCGGAGAAATGTACAACGTTGCCATGAAAGCGCGTTCCCTCGGACACCTTGTCCGACGATCTCGGCCCTCACGGCGTCTACTCCCGGCGACTCGTTTTGAGACGCGGCAGAACGCACCGCGACTATCTTTCGTTAAGGATAACACACTCCCCTAACGTGAGCATAGCGTCGGCGCCCACGGCGCCGCGTTATCCACTGTAAAGAATGGGTTATCGCCGCTTCGATCCGTCGATGAGGGCGGCTAAGGCCTGATGTCTTCGCGAATCAGCGGCGCCCGGACGCGCGGATGGCCGGGCGAAACGCCCGGCGATACAGGCGTGGCGGCCGGATGAACGCAGGATCGCTCAGTCCGCCCTGCCGGGCCAACGGCGCTTCACGAAAGCGAGCGCGCAGTTGCAGAGGACGCCGGCCGCGACGCCGAACGACACTCCGAGCGACTTGAAGGCGAAGTCGCCGAATTCACCGTGGCGCGTCGCCGTCAGCGTCTGGCCGAATTCGAGCGCTCCAGCGCAACCGATCAGCAGCGCGAGAACGAGCAGGGGGCTGCGCCTCGTGCCGATGGTGAATCCGAGCGCCGCCAGAAAGAACGCGAGTTCGCGCTCGAACGTCACCGGCAAAGGCGACTGGGGACGATATGCGATCGGCGAAAGCGTGGCCGCGACAATGGTCGCGAGCACGATCCAGGCCGAGAGGTGAGCGAGTGTCCGGAGCGGGAAGCGGGCGAGCATCCTCCGGAGACTACGGCACCGAAGCGCAAAGCGGGAACCCGCTCCCGAGAGAAGCCGATGCGGCAAGACCCCGATGGGCGATCCCCATGGCCTCCGTGCGGACGCGCAGCGTTCTATAGCCTCTGCATGCCCCCCTCGACGGCGCGTTGCATGTGCCTTCGGGCGAGGGCTCGGTCGAAGACGCGGCTGTCGGCGCTCATCGTTCGAGCAGCCGCTCGAGCTCCTCGCGCAGCTGCGGGCCGAGGTCGTCGCGCTCCAGCCCATAGGCGATGTTCGCCGTCACCGCACCGCGTGGAACGGCTCCTGATGCGACAGCGCGATCATCGAATCCGTCAGCTGGATCTCCCCGCCAGCGCCCTTCTCCTGATGCGCCAGCAGGTTGAAGATCGTCGGCTGAAGGATGTAGCGACCCGTGATGTGCAGGTTCGACGGCGCCGTCCCCCGCGCCGGCTTCTCGATCATCTTCGTGATCTTCGAGACCTTCGCCTCGCGATCCTGAACCCCGACGATGCCGTATTGATGCGTCTGGTCCTCGGGCACCGGCGCCACCGCGATATGGTTGCCGCCATGCCGCTCATAGGCGTCGATCATCTCGGCCAGGCAGCCCTTGCCCGCGCTGTAGTGCAGCATGTCCGGCAGCAGCAGCGCGAACGGCTCGTCCCCGATCAGGTCGCGCGCGCACCACACCGCATGCCCCAGGCCCAGCGGCGCCTGCTGCCGCGTGAAACTCGTCGCCCCCGCCGCCGGAAGGTCCAGCTTCAGCGCCTCCAGCTCCTTCGTCTTGCCCCGCCGCGCCAGCGTGTCGTCGAGCTCGTAGGCCATGTCGAAATGGTCCTCGATCACGCCCTTGTTGCGGCCCGTCACGAACACGAAATGCTCGATCCCCGCCGCGCGCGCCTCGTCCACCACATGCTGCACCACGGGACGATCCACGATCGTCAGCATCTCCTTCGGGATCGCCTTCGTGGCGGGAAGAAAACGGGTCCCAAGACCCGCGACGGGAAAGACGGCCTTGCGAATGCGCTTCGACATGGAAAACCCGGTTGCAGACCGCGCCATTACGACAGCGGACAAAGAGA
>QFQY01000019.1 GCA_003248805.1 Chelatococcus sp.
CAAATCTCTGCGAACTCATGACCAACCTCCTATGCTCAAAGGATAGGTCGGCGGTGTCTAACGGACCGGGTGCAGTCCAGTTTCATGAGACCGGCAGCAGGCCATCGCACTCAATGCTACCCTTACGTTAAGCGACCATCTTAAACTCGGCTGAGTCGCAGCGCTGGATTCAGCTTGGGGTGCCTATGCCGTGGAGATGGAGTCACCTGAGGGTCGCCACTGGCAACCCCGTCACCAGTACTCTTCGCTTTGAACCGTTCAGCCTATGGTGGCTCGCACTTGCTGCAGCCGATGAGACTGTCCAGGGTGGTCCGCTGGTGCCGGCATGGCTCGGGCTCTTCCATAGCCATCTAGCCGCTGGGCGTGCTGATATGCGCTGGCGTGGTGACTTCGCCGAAAGCGCTGAGATGCGGCGCGCATATTCCGCACTCTATGGTCGATATTTTGCCCGCGCGCTGCTAGCTGCGCGGTTAGGGTTTACCGACTTCATCTCGCTGCGCCGGAATGGCGTGCAACTGGGAGGCGGCGTAAAGGTTCGACGGATAGCGAGCGGCGACATTCCGGATTGGATTGCTTGGGACCCCCGCCGTGGCGGCTATGTGCTCGGCGAAGCCAAGGGGAATCTGACCGGATCGTGGACGTCATTCTCGACGGGAACCCCGAGCTGTATCGGTGCTGGTAAGGCACAATTCAGCCGTGTTCGCATAACCGACAGTGCGGGGCAGCCGGTGGCCTCGCGCAATTGGGTTGCCGCTACCCTTTGGAGCACGGAGGCGAGGCCGCGGCGTCCGATTTCGGTACTTTGGGACCCAGCTGGCGAAGGCCGAGAGCTCTCAGAGGACGAAGTGCCCGTCTTCGCGGATGAAATTCGGCGACGCAGATTTGCCGCTCTGGCAACGCGCCTTAGCGGCAGTACTTTTAGGAGGAGCACGAGAAACGTGCAGCTTCGGATAATTGCGGACCCAGCCGACGATGCGACACCGCGCGGAGGGTCTAGAGGTGATCAGGCTGGAAACGCCTCAGCGCACCTTATGCCACCAGACACTTCCGCATCCAGCTCTCACAGCGACGTTTATCTCGCCGCGCTGATCACTCCATTGGGTATCGAGCCCATCCGCACGCACGATGACGTGAGACGTTTACAAGCGCTCAGCAAGCAGCGTGGGCCGGCAGCCGAAAACACGCTGCTGTTTGGCGTTTCCCTTAAACGGACTGACGACGCGAGCCGGGGCGAGACTTGGCTTTCGAGCAACGGCATCGCATCGGCTGACGGTCTGGGCCTATTTCGGCTGCGAAGTGTAACCGTTGAAGTTGAAGACAGGCGCGCCTTGTAGCGCGAGGTGAAAGGTGCGTTGCCGTACGCACAACTATGGCGCACAAGTAGCCCCGATAGGGCTTGATCCCCAGCAAACAGCCCCTGACCGCCGGGGCTCTCGTGAGTAGGCTCGGGCAGCGGGAGCATCGGGACGAAAACTGTCCTCGGTCGGATGCTCCCGCTCCTCCTCTCGGAACCGGATCTCCCGGAAGCCGCCTCATTCGGTCGGCTCCCTCGATGTCGGCCGCGGGCGGCGGGGAGGGGCCCGTCGCCTCGCGAAGGCGCGATCGCGCGCCCGTCACTTGCGCTTGGCGCCGACCAGCTCGTCCCATTTCCGGAAGGCGACGACCATCTTGTCCGGCTTCAGCGGCAGCTCGATCGGGTTGTCGGCGATCAGCCCGGCATATTCGGGCCGGCCGAATTCGGCGATGACCTTCTGGCTGCTCTCCGGCGCCAGCGACAGCGGCACGTTCTTCACCGCCGGGCCGGGGTAGAGATAGCCCTCGTCATAGGCATAGGCCTGCATCTTCGGCGTCAGCACATGCGCCATCATGTCGAGCACGACGGCGAGCCTGTCGTTCGGCACGCCCTTGGGTACGCACATGAAGAAGGCGTCCGAGACCCAGTGGAAGCCCTTCAGCGTCTGGATCTTCGCCTCCTTCGGCACGATGCCCAGCGCGCGCGGATTGATGTCCCAGCCGGTCGTCGAGATGATGATGTCGCGGGAGCCCTCGCCGAATTCCTTCATCGTGGCGCCGGTGCCGGCCGGGTAGTACTCGATATATCGCCCGAGTTCCTGGAGATAGGCCCAGGTCTTGTCCCAGCCATCGACCGGGTCCTGCGGGTCCTTGTCGCCGAGGATGTAGGGCAGGCCCATCATGAAGGTGCGGCCCGGCCCGGAATTGGTCGGGCGCGCATACATGAAGCGGTTCGGGTTGGCCTTGGCCCAGGCGAGCAGTTCCTCGGCCGTGGTCGGCGGGGTCTTGACCCGGTCCGGCATGTATTCGAGCAGCGGGCCGGAGGGATAGTAGTTGACGACGACGCCGTAGCCGTCGCCCTGGACCTTGTGCAGGTTCAGCGCCGCCGGCTCGTAGTTCGCCTCGATGTTCGGGAACTTGTCGGCGAAATCGGGCAGGATCTTAAGCCAGAGTTTCTGGTCGAGACCGGCCGCCAGGCCGTCGCTGCCGGTCAGCACGAGGTCGAGGTCGGCGCGTCCGGCCTCCTGCTGCGCCTTGATCTTGCTGGCGAGTTCCGGGGCCGGCGCCTTCACGAAGGCGATGCGCGAGACGAGCTTCGGATTCGCGGCCCGGTAATCCTCGAAGGCCTTCTGCATCAGCGCCAGCGCGCCGCCGACATCGATGATGCTGATGGCGACGGGCGCTGTCGGCAGCGGCGGCGAGGCGGCGAAGGCGGCCGGGCCGGTGGCGGCGAGCGTGCCCAGGCCGCCGAGCACGGCGCGGCGATCGAGGCCCTTGAAATCGGCTGTCATGATCGGTCTCCCCTTGTTGTTGCAGTCGTTGTCGTCGCGGTCGTTGAGCATGGCGCGGACGGCGGGCCGTAGCGGCGCTCGACCGGGCCGAGCCGCACGCTCTCCACCGTCAGGTCCTCGCGCCACGTCACCTCGCCGGCGGGCGTCGAAAGGCCGTGCGCCGCGAGCGCCGGCGCCAGCAGCGCGAGCGGGCGCGTCGATGCCAGCGCCAGCGCCTGGTCGGGTGTCGCCAGGCCCCAGGCGACGAGGTTGCGCACCGCCCGGTCGAGACACAGCGCGGAACCGGCGAGCGCGCCGCCGGGCAGGCGGATCGCGCCCTCCTGCGTGCGCTCGATGTCCATGCCCGCGAAGCGGTGGCGGCCCGGAGGCGCCGCCGCGCCGGACACGGCGTCCGTCACCAGCATGGCGCGGTCCAGGCCCTTGGCGCGCAGCAGCACCTTCAGGGCGCCGGGATGGAGATGGATGCCGTCGGCGATGAAGGAGGCCTGGAGCCGGTCCTCGCCAAGCTGGGCGAAGATCGGGTTCTCCAGCTTGTGGGCGGTCTGCGGCATGCCGTTGCCGAGATGCGTCGAGAGCCGGGCGCCGGCCTCCGCGGCCGCCGCGATCTGCGCGAAGTCCGCAGCCGTGTGCCCCAGCGCGACGATCACGCCCTCCCGCGACAGCGTCCGGATCAGCTCGAGCGCGCCGGGCAATTCGGGCGCGAGCGTCACCATCAGGATCGGGCGCGAGACCAGCTTCCGGAGCCTGGCGATCAGCCCCGGATCGGCGGCCGTCATCGCCTCCGGCGGATGGCAGCCGGCATAGCCCGCGCCCGGGTTCAGGAACGGGCCTTCGAGATGGTAGCCCGGGCACATGGCCGGGCCGAGCCGGCTGCCGGAGACGGCGGCGTCGAGCGCGCGGAAGCGGGCCTCCAGCGCCTCGGCATGGGCCGTGATGAGCGTCGGCAGGCAGGTCGTGACGCCAGTCGCGAGCATCGCCTCTAGGGCCCGGTCGAGCGCGTCGGCGGTGATCGTCTCCGCGTTGAAGTCGACCCCGGCGAAGCCGTTGACCTGAAGATCGACGAGACCGGCGGAAACCACCATGGCGTGCCGTCAGCCCCGGCTCAGAAGGGAGGCGGCCGCCGGGTCGACGAAGGCGACCGTCCGCCCGTGGCGCTGCAGGATCGAGGCCGGATGCAGCGGCGTCACCTCGCCCTCCAGCGCATCGCGCGTCGCCCGCGCCTTGCGGGTGTCGGAGACCGACAGCACGATCAGCGCGCTCTTCAGGATCTGGCGCACGCTCATCGAGATCGCGCGCCGCGGCACCGCGTCCAGGCTGGGGAACCAGCCCTCGCCGAACTGCTGGCGGCGGCAGGCCTCGTCCAGCGTCACGATGATGTAGGGATCCTCGGTCTCGAAATCGGCCGGCGGGTCGTTGAAGGCGAGATGGCAGTTCTCGCCGATGCCGGCGAAGCAGACATCGATCCGGCGCCCGCCGATCAAGGCGTTGAGGCGCTGCGCCTCGGCCGCGGGCTCGGCCAGCCCGTCGACCGGGACGAAGCGGACCGCGCCGCCGAGCGGGCCGACGAACCGCTCCTCCAGATAGCGCCGGAAGCTGGCGGGATGCTCCGTGCCGAGGCCGACATATTCATCGAGATGGAAGGCCGTGACCTTGGACCAGTCGATATCCGCGGCGGCGACGAGGGCCTGCAGCATCTCGAACTGACTCGCGCCGGTGGCGACGACGACGGTCGCCTCGCCGAAGCGGGCGAGCGCCTCCCGGATGGCGGCGGCGCCGCAGGCCGCTGCCTGCGCGCCGAGGGTCTGCTTGTCCGGAGCGATCCGCAGGTCGATCATGATGTTTTTGAACCGATATGCTGATAAATTGTTTGAAAACGTCGTCTCTCAGTCTAGAAAAGCCTTTCGGAAAGGCAATTCATATTTTGAACGGACTTGTTTT
The DNA here is from genome assembly GCA_003248805.1 of Chelatococcus sp. Taxonomy (GTDB): domain Bacteria; phylum Pseudomonadota; class Alphaproteobacteria; order Rhizobiales; family Beijerinckiaceae; genus Allobosea. The sequence continues at coordinate 4,743 of QFQY01000019.1, forward strand.
AAATTATCCGTGGCTCGGCGTGATGGAGGAGGCTTCGGCCGCCTCCGCCCATGAGCGGGACCGTGCGCTGGTCTACCGGATGGTCGCGGAGGGCAGCGCGCAGTCGCGCCCCGAGATCGGGCGCCTGTCGGGCCTGCGTTCCTCGACCGTGTCGCGCGCCGTCGCGGAACTCGTCGCGAGCCGGCTGCTGGTCGAGACGGCCGGAGGCGGACGGGGCAGGGGGCGGCCGGCTGGCGTGCTGCTCGCCAATCCCCGCGCCATCGGCTGCTCGGTCATTCACATCGTCAGCCAGTCGCTGGCGGGGGCCCTGATCGACCTCAAGGGCGAGGTCATCCTCCGCCGGACGCGCCCGATCCCGCGCGACGCCGACAACGCGGCGATGGGCGAGGCCATGCGGGAGCTCGCCGCGACGCTGAGGGCGGCGATGCCGCACGGCATGGTCCATGCGGGCACGGCCGTCTCGCTCTCGGGCCTGATCGATCTGCGGCAGAGCCGCTGGCTGATGGCCTCGCGCTGGCCGGCGATGCGCGATCTCGACGTCGAGGCGCTGCTCGGCCCCGCCGCTGCGCCCGTCCGGATATGGCGCAATCTCGATGCCGAGCTGCGCGCCCGCGTCGCCCGCGAGCCCGACCGCTTCGCGAGCGGCACGCTGCTGCTGCACTGGGGCTGGGGCATCGGGCTCGCCCATGCCGTCGACGGCGAGCCGCTCTCGCCCGCGGGCGGCCCCTTCGGCGAGATCGGCCATTGGCGCTTCTCGGTGCTGGAGGGGCGCCGCTGCGGCTGCGGCAATACGGGCTGCCTCGAGACCGGGGCGGCGCTCTGGTCGCTGCTGCCGCTGCTGCGGCGCCTCTGGCCGCAGCTCGGCGAGGACGAGGAGACGCTGGCCGATGCGCTGGCGGCCTGCGATCTGCTCCGCGTGCCCGAGATGGACGCGGCGGTCGTCATCCTGGCGCGGGCGCTCGCCAATGCCTGCCGCCTGCTCTTTCCCCGCCGCATCCTCGTGAGCGGACCGCTCGTCGCCAATGCGGCCCTGTTCGCCCGGCTCGACGGGCTCTTTCGTCAGGAGGGGGCGATGGCCGGATTCGCCATGCCGCCGCTGTCGATCGTTCGCGCCAGCGCCGCGATGGAGATCGAGGGCGCCGCCTCGGCCCTGCTCGGCCGTGCCCTGCGTGAGGCGCTGTCGGACGAGGCGAGGCCGCGATAGAATCGGGTGGAGAGCGAGACGCCGTCTCGCAGGCGCGCAGGCACCGCGGCGGCCCGGATCGCGCGACCGACCGCGCCGCCATGGCGGGCGTCGAAGCTGGCATGGGAAGCTGGCATGGACCGAGGTGGCCGGGGCTTTCCGGCCCTCGGGGCGGGAGCCGACAATGCGCGCCCAAAAAGCAAAAAGCGCCGGGAGACCCGACGCTTGCATGCTTTTCTTCATGTTCGATTGTCTGGAGCGGGCGAAGGGATTCGAACCCTCGACCCCAACCTTGGCAAGGTTGTGCTCTACCCCTGAGCTACACCCAGAGTGCAAGCGCCTTGTTGCGGTCCTGTGAAAAACTTCTTCCGGCAAGGCTGCCCGCCGCCCGCGGGCCCGCAAATCTTGCGGCGATCAGGGGGGCAGGGTAGGCAAGGCGGGCGATCCCGCCGACCTTCTTCGAAATCCGATGAGCGACCATCTGACGCCCGCGGCGCTCTGCGACCGCCTCTCCGCCCTGGGAATCGCCTTCGAGAGGATCGATCACCCCGCCGTCTTCACGGTCGCCGAATCGCAGGCGCTGCGCCAGTCCATGCCCGGGCTGCACAGCAAGAACCTCTTCCTGAAGGACAAGAAGGGGCGGCTCTTCCTCGTCTCCGCCAGGTCGGATGCGCGAATCGACCTGAAGCGGCTGCACGAGCGCATCGGCGGCAGCGGCCGGCTCTCCTTCGGCTCCGCCGAGCTGCTGATGGAGAAGCTCGGCGTCACGCCCGGCTCGGTGACCGCCTTCGCCGTCGCCAACGACCGGGCGGGGGAGGTCACCATGGTGCTGGACAGCCAGCTCGCCACCGGCGAGCCGGTGAACTTCCATCCGCTGATCAACACGGCGACCCTGTGCCTCGCGCGCGACGACCTGATCGCCTTCCTGCGCGAAACGGGCCACGACCCGCTGATCGTCGATTTGCCCGTTCCCGACGATGGACAGACGGGCTGAGCCGCACCATCTATGGGGCGGTCGGTCAGGGGTCCGTCAGGGACCGTGGCCAAGGCGAGTTCAAGGCGAAGAAGCGACGAAGGGCGACCCATGCTGGTCAATGGCGAGGCGGCTGCCGAGAGCGGCCTGATCAAGGACACGACGACGCAGGGCTTCCGGCAGGACGTCGTCGCCGAATCGATGGCGCAGCCCGTGCTCGTCGATTTCTGGGCGCCGTGGTGCGGGCCGTGCAAGCAGCTGACCCCGGTCATCGAGAAGGTGGTCAAGGCGGCCGGCGGCAAGGTCAAGCTCGTCAAGATGAACATCGACGAGCATCCGCAGATCCCGGGGCAGCTCGGCATCCAGTCGATTCCCGCCGTCATCGCCTTCGAGCGCGGGCAGCCGATCGACGGGTTCATGGGCGCGTTGCCGGAAAGCCAGGTCAAGGCCTTCATCGACAAGCTCGTCGGGCCGACCGGGCCGGGCGAGGCGGCCGAGCTGATCGCGGCCGCCAAGGCGGCCGTCGAGGCCGGTGATCCGGCCGGGGCGAGCGAGCTCTACGGCGCCGTGCTCGGGCTCGAGCCGGCCAATCTCGAAGCCATCGCCGGGCTCGCGCGGCTGCATCTCGATCTCGGCGATCTCGAGGGCGCCAAGGGCATTCTCTCCACGGCGCCCGCGGACAAGGCGGGCGATCCCGCCATCGCCGCCGTGCGTGCCGCCGTCGAGCTGGCCGAGCAGGCGGCGGCGCTGGGCGACACGGCCGAGCTCGAGGCGAAGGTCGCGGCCGATCCCAAGGACCATCAGGCCCGGTTCGATCTCGCGCTCGCCCTCAACGCCCGCGACAGGCGGGAGGAGGCGGTCGACCATCTCATCGCCATCATCAAGGTGGACAGAGGATGGAACGACGACGGGGCGCGCAAGCAGCTTCTGCAGTTCTTCGAGGCCTGGGGCCCGATGGACGAGAGCAGCATCGCCGGCCGTCGCAAGCTCTCGACACTGCTGTTCTCCTGACCGGAGGCGCGAGGGGCATGGGCATGAACGCCGTCTACGAGGGAGCGCAGGACTGCCCGGGGGTGATCCCGCTGTTTCCCCTGTCCGGCGCGCTGCTGCTGCCTCGCGGGCAATTGCCGCTCAACGTCTTCGAGCCGCGCTATGTCGCGATGGTGGACGATGCGCTGCGGGAGCGCCGCACCATCGGGATGATCCAGCCCGAGCCCGAGAGCGGGCGGCAATCGGCCGTGCCGCCGCTCCTGAAGGTCGGCTGCCTCGGCCGCATCACCCAGTTCGCCGAGACCGGCGACGGCCGCTACATCGTGACGCTCACGGGCGTCGCGCGCTTCCGGATCGCCGAGGAGCTGCCGGTGACGACGGCCTATCGTCAGGCGCGCGTCACCTATGACGAGTTCGCCGCCGATTTCACGGCCCGCGCCGGCGAGGAGCGTGTCGACCGCGAGCGGCTGCTCCAGACGCTGCGCGCCTTCGCCAAGGCCAACGAACTCAAGATCGACTGGAAGGGCGTCAGCGACGCGCCCAACGAGGCGCTGGTCAACGCGCTGTCGATGATGTGCCCCTTCGGCCCCCGGGAGAAGCAGGCGCTGCTCGAGGCGCCCGATCTCGGAGCCCGGGCGGAGGTGCTGATCGCCATCACGGAGATCGAACTCGCCCGCGGCGGCGGCGACCCGGACACCACCCTGCAGTGACCGACGCTCCCGCCGCCTATCCGCCGCGCCGGGCGGTCGTCGCCTGGCTGTTCTTCGACTGGGCGGCGCAGCCCTTCTTCACGCTGGTCACCACCTTCGTCTTCGCGCCGTTCTTCGCCTCGGCCCTGGCCTCCGATCCGGCTCAGGGGCAGGCGCTGTGGGGGTATGCCACGGGGGCGGCCGGGCTGTGCATCGCGCTGCTCTCGCCGCTGCTCGGCGGCATCGCGGACCGGACCGGGCCGCGCAAGCCCTGGATCGCCGCCTTCGGCGGGCTTCTGGTGCTGGGTTCGGCCGCTTTGTGGTTCGCCGCGCCCGGCTCCCCGCTGGCGGTGCCGATCGCGCTGGCAGGCTTCGTCGTGGCGACCATCGGGGCCGAGTTCGCGACCACCTTCAACAATGCGATGATGACGCGGCTGGTCCCGCCGGAGCGGCTGGGCTGGCTTTCGGGCACCGGCTGGGCGATCGGCTATCTGGGCGGGCTGCTTTCGCTGGCGATCACGCTCGCGCTGCTCGCCGCCGATCCGCAGACGGGCCGGACGCTCGCGGGTCTGGTGCCCCTCTTCGGCCTCGACGCCGCGGCGCGCGAGGGCGACCGCTTCTCCGGCCCGCTGACGGCGATCTGGTTCCTCGTCTTCGTCGCGCCGATGTTCTGGCTCACGCCCGACACGTCGCGGACGGGCATGGGGCTGAGGCAGGCCGCGAGAGGCGGGGTCGGTCGCCTCGCCGCGACGCTGGCGGAGCTGCCGAAGCTGCCCTCGCTCGGGCGCTTCCTGCTCGCGAACATGATCTACCAGGACGCGCTGGTGGCGCTCTTCGCCTTCGGCGGCATCTATGCGGCCGGCGTCTTCGGCTGGGGCACGATCGAGCTCGGGGTCTTCGGCATCCTGCTCACCGTGACGGGCACGCTCGGCGCGTGGCTCGGCGGGCGCCTCGACGACGCCATCGGCGGCAAGGCCGTGGTGCTGGGGGCGATCGGCTGCCTGATCCTCGCCTGCGTCGGAATCCTGTCGCTGGGGCCCGACCGGGTGTTCTTCTTCGTTCCGGCGGCTCCCGCGACGCCGGGCGACGGGCTCTTCGCCAGCCTGCCGGAGCGTGTCTATCTCGGGCTCGGGCTCCTGATCGGGCTGGTCGCCGGGCCGATGCAGGCGGCTTCGCGCAGCCTGATGGCGCGTCTCGCGCCGCGCGGGCGCATCGGCGAGTTCTTCGGGCTGTTCGCGCTGTCGGGGAAGGTCACGTCCTTCCTGGGGCCGACGCTGGTCGCGCTGGCGACGACGGTCTTCGCCAGCCAGCGCGCCGGGCTCGCCGTGCTGATCGTGTTCTTCCTCGCCGGCGGCCTGCTGCTGGCCGGCGTCCGCGGTGGGCGGGGCGCCTCGGCCGACTGACGGGGCCTGCGGGCCGCTTCGGGCGCCGGTCAGCGCATCATCTTCGGCAGCCAGAGCGTCAGGTCGGGCCACATGGTGATGATGATCAGCGAGACGAAGAGCGGGATATAGAAGGGCAGCACCGCCTTCAGCACCGCCGACATCGGCACCTTGGCGATGTCCGACAGCAGGAACAGCGCCAGCCCCATCGGCGGCGTCAGCAGCCCGATCATCAGGTTGAACACGAAGATGATGCCGAGATGGACCGGATCGACGCCGGCCAGCACGAGCGGCGCCGTGACCAGCGGCGCGACCAGCAGCGTCGCCGTCGTCGAGTCCAGGAACATGCCGACGATCAGCAGCAGCAGGTTGACGATCAGCAGCAGCATCAGCGGATCGGTCGAGATCGAGAGCAGGCTGCGGGTGAACGTCTGCGGCAGCTGCTCGACCGTCATCACCCAGCCGAACAGGGCGGCAGCCGAGACGATGACCAGCACGGCCGAGGTCGTCTTGACGGTGTCGAACAGGGCGAAGCGCAGGCGCGCCCAGCTCATGCCGCCGTAGAACACCGTCGCGATCAGCAGGATATAGGCGACCGTGATCGAGGCGGCCTCCGTCGGCGTGAAATAGCCGAGCAGCATGCCGCCGACGAGCAGCAGCGGCGTCATCAGCGCCGGGGCCGCCGGCCAGAACGTGACCCACAGCTCCCTGAAGCTCGGCCAGCGCGAGGCTCGCGGGTGGCCGTGCCTGTGCGCCAGCCAGGCGACCGTGCCCATCAGCAGCGCCACATAGAGCAGGGCGGGCATCACGCCCGCGACGAGGAGCTGGACGATCGAGACGCTGGTCGCCGAGCCGTAGATGATGAGCGGGATCGAGGGCGGGAAGATCGGCCCCACCACGGCCGACGCGCCGGTGATGGCGGCCGAATAGGCGCGCGTGAAGCCGGCGCGCACCATGGCGCGGATCTCGATGCGGCCGAGGCCCCCGATATCGGCGAGAGCGGCCCCCGACGTGCCCGAGAAGACCAGCGAGCCGATGACGTTTACCTGCGCGAGGCCGCCCGGCACACGGCCGCCGAGGGTGTGCGCGAAGCGATAGATGTCGCTGGTGATGCCGCTCTGGTTCATCAGGCTGCCGACGAAGATGAACACCGGCACCGCGACCAGCGGGAAGGAATCGAGCGCATAGGTCATGCGCTGCGCCAGCAGCTCGATCGGGAAACCCGACAGGAGGACGTAGAGCATGGCCGGCACCGCGACCGCGACGACGACCGGGAAGCCGAAGATGAACAGCGCCATGAAGGCGAGGATGATCGTGATCGCCATGACGCCGCCTCAGCCCCGCATCTCTTCGGGCAGGTCGAGCTCTTCTTCCGGCTCCTGCTCCTGCGGGAAACTGACGTAGATCGGCTTGTTCTGGACGATCTTCACGAGCTGGATGCCGCATTCGACCGTGCTCATGGCGAAGCCGACGAGGGCCGCGCCGAAGAAGATCCAGTAGGGGATGCCGAGCGTCGGCGTCGCGTTGTCGAGGTTCGTGCCGATCGCGACCATGCTCGCCCCCGCCATCGTCGCGAAGGTCGCCGTCGCCGTGATCGCCGTCGCGATCTTGGCGATGTGGACGACCTTCGCCGGGAAGAGCGCGACGATCTCCTCCATGCGGATGTTCGCGCCGGACGAAATCACATAGGGCAGCGCCAGGAAGACCGAGCAGATCAGCATGAAGCGCGCCAGCTCCTCGACGCCAACGATCGGCGCCGAGAAGATCTCTCGCGAGACCACCTGCATGAAGGGGAGGGAGACCATGGCCACGAGCATGACCAGGCTGCCCCAGCGGAAGACCCAGCGCAGCGGCTCCACGGCGCGGTCGATGGCGAAGTGGCGGCTGTCGACGGCGGGCGAGACGAGCGGTGCGTCGAAGACGATGTCGGAGGTTTGCACGAGGCGACTCGCGGTCAGGTGAGCGATCGGATCGGTGGCTGTGGCCCGGAGCGGCCGGGCTCGTGCCCGGCCGCTCCCCGCTTCACTGCGTCGCGGCGATGCGCTGGGTGATCGGCCCCCAGCTCGGGAAGTCCGTCGCGACCTGCGCGCCGACGGATTTGCGGAATTCCTCGACCTTGAGGCCGTCCTTCTCGGTGATGAAGGTCATGCCCTTCTTCTTGAGCTCGTCGATAAGCTTGACCTCGGCCTCGAGCCCGAGCTTCAGCGTCTCCTCGCCGACCTCGGCCGCGACGGCCGCGACGATGGCGCGATCCTTCTCGGGAATGGACTGCCAGCTGCGCTCGTTGATGAAGACCGGCAGCACGTTCTGCATGTGCGCGGTCAGCATGACATGGCTCTGCACCTCGTAGAGCTTGTTGGCGTTGATCATGGTCAGCGGGTTTTCCTGGCCGATCACCATGCCTGTCATCAGCGCTGTCGGAAGCTCCGCCACCTCCACCGGGGTCGGCACCGCGCCCATGCCCTTGATCATCGTCGTCCAGAGCTGGAGCGGCACGCCGCGGAAGCGCTTGTCCTTGAGGTCGGCGGGCGAATAGACGGCCATCTTCGCGGTCATCTGGCGGGCGCCGCGATAGAGGCGGCCGATGATGCGGATGTTCGCCGTCGCCACGAGCTTGTCGGACATCTCCTTCATGACGGCGGACTTCGCCGGGTCGGTCGCGGCCATGGCGTGCGTGCCGTCGCGATAGACGAAGGGCGCGGCGAAGGCCGCCATGTCCGGCATCAGCCGGGCCAGCGAGGCGAATTCGTGGTGGGCGAGCGGGATCGCGCCGCTGCGCACGCCGTCGACGGTCTCCTGCGCGCCGCCGAGCTGCGAATTCGGGAAGACCTGGACCTTGACGCGGCCCTCGGTGCGCGCCCCGACGCGCTTCGCGAACTCCTCGGCGTACCAGAACTGGATGTCGCCTTCCGAGCCGACATGGGCGTAGCGGATCGTGACCTGGGCCGCTGCCGGCGCGATGAAGCCGATGGAGAGCGCCAGCGCCGCAGCCAGTCCCTTCAATGCCTGCCTCTTGTTCATCCGTTCCTCCTCCCGTTTTTTTATTCCGGCGTTGTCGTTGGAATGCGGATCACAGCCGGTAGATGCGCACCGCATTGTCGTGAAAGAGCTTGTCGCGATCGCTCTCCGCCCGCTCGGCGGTTGCGGCCAGGAAGCCCGAGAAGATGGTGTCGAAGTCGCCGACGAGGCCGTCGACCGGGAAGTTGCTGGCGAACATCGCCCGGTCGATGCCGAAGATCGCGATGGCGTCCCGGATCACCGGGGCGTTGGCTTCCACGGTCCAGGGCAGCCCCGGGCGGCCGATGCCCGAGATCTTGATTGCGACGTTGTCCTGCGCCGCCGCTCGTTCGAGTGCGCGGCGCCAGGCGCCGAGACCCTCGCTGCTGCGGTCGGCCGGCAGGCCGGTGTGGTTGATCACGATCCGCGTGCGGGGAAAGTCGCGGGCGAGGTCCGCCGCGGCGTCGAGATGCCACCAGGGGGTCTGGAGATCGTAGGAGAGGCCGTGGCGCTCCATCAGGGCGTAGCCCGCGCGCCAGGCGGGATCGTCCATCGAGCCCGGCGCGCCGCGCCTCGCTTCGTCCGGCCGTGGCGCGGCCGCCGGCTTGTGCCGGACGCCCCGGACGATCGGGACCGAGGCGTGCGCTGCGAGCAACCGGCCGGCCTCCGGCCGGGCGAAGTCGCACCAGGCCACCACGGCCGAGGGCAGCCCGTATTCGCTGGCGACGGCCGCGACCCAGCGGCTTTCCTCGGCGGCGAGGTCGCGGTTCCACTCCGCCTCGACATAGACCGAGCCGACCACCGGCCAGCCCGCCGTGTCGGCCCGATAGTCCGCCGGCATGTAGTCGCGGCAGATGGCCGAATAGTCGCCATAGCGGAACGGCACGCGCTCATGCTTCAGCCAGGGCAGGTCGTTGGCCAGATCCCAGACATGGTGATGGGCGTCGATGACGGCCTTCGGACGAGGGGGCAGGGCGGTCATGACCGGGCTGCGGCCCGCATGGCCGCGTCATGCTCGTAGAGCTTCACGATGGCCGCGGAGTCGGACATCTCGTGGCCGAGCGCGACATAGTCCTTGTAGCGCTGCACGCCCTGCTCGATCACCTTCAGGTCGAGCCCGAGCCCCTGGGCGAAAGCGGAGACCGCCTTCAGGTCCTTGAGCAGTTGCCGCGCGTAGCTGGCCGGGGGCTCGAAGGCGCGCTGCTGCATCTGCGGATAGAGCCGTTGAAGCAGGCTCGAATCGGCATGTCCGCCCGCGAGGCATTGCGGCAGCCGCGCCGCGTCGATGCCGGCCGCCTCCGCCAGCATCAGCGCCTCGGCCATGACGACATAGCCGGTTCCGACGATGGCCTGGTTGAGGATCTTGGTCGTCTGCCCGGCGCCGACGGGACCCATGAGCGTCAGGTTGCCGGACATCTGCTCGATGATGGGCTTCGCCCTGGCGAAATCCGCCTCCGAGCCACCGGCCATGACCGTCATGCCGCCGGTCCGGGCCAGTTGCGGGCCGCCCGAGACGGGGGCGTCGATCCAGCCCGCGCCGGTCGCGGCCTTCAGCCTCGCCGCCGCCAATCGCGTGCCCGCCGGGTCGGCCGTCGAGAAGTCGATGACCAGCGACGGGCCGCGCCCGGCCGCCATCACGCCGTCCTCGGCGAAGATGCAGCGCTCGACCGCCTCCATATGCAGCACGCAGAGCATGACGATGTCGCTCGCGGCGGCGACGGCCTTCGGCGACTCCGCCGCGACGGCGCCATGCGGGACGACCGTAGCGAGGCGCTCAGGCTCGAGATTCCAGACCGTGACGGGAAAGCCGAGGTCGAGCAGGCGGCGGACCATGGCTTCGCCCATGATGCCGATGCCGAGAAAGCCGATGCGCGGGAGGGACGGGGCCGTGCTCATGACCTGGCCCCCGCCGCGTCGGCGACGGAGCATGCGACGCGGGCGCCGAGCGTCGCGTCCGGTCGTCTTGCATGCCAATAATATCGCTGCATTGCGGCATGACGCACGGCATAACCTCCCTTGGAGCGATTTTCTTATCTGTATGCTGTATCTTGCATACCAGATTGGAAATGTCAGCACCTCTCTGGGCGGGGCGTCGTCAATTCCGGCCGCAGCAGCACTCCGGCGGCGGCGTGCTCAAGCCGATCTCGGATGGGGCGCGAGCGGTCGCTCAGCTGCCGGTCCAGGCGGGAACGGTCTTGGTCCGGGCGAGAAAGTCGCGGACGCCGCGCTTGAAGTCGTCGCTGCCATAGACCTGCTCGATGAGCGTGTCGGCCTCCGGCAGCTGCTCAAGGGCCAGGCGCCGCAGCACCTCCTTCGTCGCCCGCGTCGTCAGGGGCGCGTTCTCCGCCGCGCGACGACACAGCGCCTCGATCTCCGCGTCCATCGCATCGCGCTCGACGATGCGCAGCAGGAAGCCGACGTCGAGGAGATCCTTCGCGCCGAAGATCTCCCCGAGCAGCACCATGCGTTTGGCGATCGGCAACCCGACCGCGCCGCCGATCCGCGCGAGGCTGAGCGGCGACAGGCAGTTGCCGAGCGTGCGGCCGATGGGGGAGCCGAAGCGGGCATCGGGCGTCGCGATCCGGAAGTCGCAGGCGGCCGCGATGTTCAGCCCGCCGCCGACGGCCCAGCCGTCGATCACGGCGATGGTCGTCACCGGGATTTCGTCGAGCGCTCGCATGCAGGCGTCGCCATTGTGCTCATAGGCGATGCCGTCCTTGCCGCTGGTGAACCTGGCGAAGCCAGAGATGTCCGTTCCCGAGACGAAGGCCTTGCCGCCGGAGCCGCGAAAGACCGCGACGCGAATCGTGGGATCGGCCGCGATGGCGAGCGCGGTGTCGCGCAGGTCCTGCCACATCTGGGTCGTCAGGGCGTTGTGCGCCTGCGGGTTGTCGAAGCGGACATAGGCGACATCGCCCGCCTTCTCGAAGATGATCCGGCCGTCGCTCATCCCTGGGTTCCCGTCCTGGCGTTTTCGGCGAGGAGCCCCTTGCGGACGAGTTCCGCGCGCAATTCGTCACCGTGCTGATCGAGAAGCGGCGGCGGCAGGCGGATCTCCTGCGGCGTGCCGCTCAGCTTAACGGGGAAGCCCAACGCCTTGAACTCGCCCTCGACCGGGTGGGGCACCATCTTCACCATCTCGCGCGCGACGGCCTGTTCGCTGACGACCGCCTCGCCATAGTCGAGGATCAGGTCGGCGGGCACGCCCGCCTCCAGCAGGGCGTCGATCCAGTCCCGCCGGGTGCGCGTCCGGAAGGTCGGCGCCATGGCCTCGATCAGGGCGAGGCGGTTCTGCAGCCGCGCGGCATTGGTCGAGAAGCGCTCGTCCCGCTGCAGTTCCTCGCGCCCGAGCACCTTGAGCAACTTCAGCCACAGCCCCTGATTGGCGGCGCCGATCACGAACCATCCGTCGGAGGCCTCGACCGCCTGATAAGGCGCCGACATGCGGTTGGCGGAGCCGATCGGAACCGGCGAGCGACCCGTGCCCCAGAGTTCCGTCGTTTCCCAGACCGAGAGCGCCAGCGCCGCCTCGAACAGCGAGGCGTCGATGTACTGGCCCTCGCCGGTGGTCTGGCGGCCGATCACGGCGCTCAGGATGGCATAGGCGCTGAACAGTCCGGCGCCGAGATCGGCGACGGGAATCGAATTCTTAGCCGGCTCCATGCCGGGCAGTCCGTTCGAGCTCAACACGCCCGAGACCGCCTGCGCGATCAGGTCGAAGCCCGGCCGCTGCGACCATGGGCCGGTCTGCCCGAAGCCGGAGATACTGGCGTAGATCAGCCTCGGGTTGATGGCGCGCAAGGTCTGGTAGTCCATGCCGAGCCGCCCGGCGACACCCGGGCGGGCGTTCTCGACGAGGATGTCGGCCGTCCGCACCAGCGCGTGAAGCACCTCCCGGTCGGCCTCCGTCTTGAGGTCGAGCGCGATGCTGCGCTTGTTGCGGTTGAGCGCGAGGAAACCGGGGCTGTCGGCGCCCTTCATCCGGAAGCCCATCGATTGGCGCGTCGAGTCGCCGGTGCGGGGCGGTTCGATCTTGATGACGTCGGCGCCCATATCCGCCAGCAGCATGCAGCAGAAGGGCCCGGCCATGACCTGCGAGATGTCGAGCACGCGCAGGCCCGTCAGCGGTGGTGCCATGATCCGTCTCCTCCCTGTGCCGCCTCCTTTCCGCCGAGGGGCGCGGAGCCGGTCCGTTTGCGGTCGTCGTGCCGGGCGCTTCGGCGCCCGGCCATGGCGCGCCCCTGCGGGCGAAAGCTCAGCGGCCCCAGCGCAGCGCGAGCGGATCGAGCTCGCGGGCGAGTTCGAGGAGCTGGGCCCGCGTGTCGGGGTGCAGCTCCGTCAGCGGATGGCGCACGGCATCGCTCTTGATCACGCCGCCCGCCTTCATCACCGCCTTGGCGGAGCGCAGCCCGCATTGCCGGTTCTCGAAATTGATGATCGGCAGCACGCGGGCATAGAGCGCCATGGCCTGCGCGCGGTCGCCCGCGAAAAAGGCCGTCAGGATGGGCTTGATCAGGTCCGGGATCATCGCGCTCGTCATCGTGCCGGTCGCACCGGCGTCGAGATCGGCCATCAGGGTGATGCCTTCCTCGCCATCGAAGGGCCCGGCGACGGCCTGTCCGCCCGCGGCGATCAGCGCGCGCAGCTTGCCGGCCGTACCAGGGACCTCGATCTTGAAGTAGCGCACCAGCGGCACTTCCTTCGCGAGCCGCACCATGAAGGGCACGGTCAGCGTGACGCCCGAGAGCGGTGCGTCCTGCAGGATGATCGGGATGCCGCAGGCGTCGGCGACGATCTTGAAGTGCTCGATCATGCCCTGCTCGTCGGCCTTGAGCAGCGCGCCGTGATAGGGCGGCATCATCATCAGCATCTTCGCGCCGGCATCGGCCGCCGCGCGCGCGCGCTGCGCCGCGATGCGGGTGGAGAAATGCGAGGTGGTGACGATGACCGGCACGCGGCCGGCGACCTGATCGAGCGACAGCCGCATGAGCTCGTGGCGCTCGGCGTCGGTCAGCAGGAACTGCTCCGAGAAGTTGGCGAGGATGCAGATGCCGTCGACGCCCTGGTCGACCAGCAGGTCCATGACGCGGCGGTTGCCCTCGAGGTCGAGATCGCCGTTCTCGTGGAAGATGGTCGGTGCGATGGGCAGCACGCCCTTATAGGGTTCGGTCATGGCTCGTTTCCGGTCGGGTTGGTTCGGGTCGGCGGCTGCCGCGCGCGCCGCGCAGGATCATGCCGACGAGGGGGCTCAATAGCAAAAGCAGGCCGATCGCCATCAGCGTCGTGACCAGCGGGTTCGACCAGAAGATCGAGAGCGAGCCCTGGCTGAAGATCATCGACTGGCGGAAGGCGTCCTCGGCCTTGTCGCCGATCACCATGGCGAGCACGAGCGGCGCGATCGGATAGTCGAGCTTCTTGAAGACGTAGCCGACCAGCCCGAAGGCGAGCGCGAGCCAGATGTCGAAGGATTTGCTGCCGACTGTGTAGGCGCCGATGAAGCAGATCACCACGATCACCGGGCCGATGATCGAGAACGGAATGCGCAGGATCGAGGCGAAGAGCGGCACCGTCGCGAGCACGACGACGACGGCGACGACATTGCCGAGATACATCGAGGCGATCAGCCCCCAGACGAAGTCCGGCCGGTCGGTGAACAGCGTCGGGCCGGGATTCAGGCCCCAGATCATCAGCCCGCCCATCATCACGGCGGCCGTGGCCGAGCCGGGGATGCCGAGCGCCAGCATGGGCAGCATCGCGGCGGAGCCGGCGGCATGATCGGCCGTCTCGGGCGCGATCACGCCTTCGGGCTCGCCCTTGCCGAATTTGCCGGGGTGGCGGGATGAGCGCTTCGCCATGGCATAGGACATGAAGGACGCGGCCGTCGGCCCGCCGGGCGTGATGCCCATCCAGATGCCGATCAGCGACGAGCGCAGCAGGGCGAGCCAGTAGCGCGGCAGCTTCGCGGCGGTGCGCAGCACGTCGCCGACGCGGATCTTGGCCTTGACGCCTTCGAAGCGCAGGCCTTCCTCCATCGTCTGAAGCAGCTCGCCGAGCCCGAAGAGGCCGATGACCGCGATCAGGAAGCTGACCCCGCCGAGCAGCACGTCGAAGTCATAGGTCAGACGGATGTTGCCCGAGACGGAATCCATGCCGACCGAGGCGAGCGTGAAGCCGACGCCCATCGAGACGATGGTCTTGAGCGGGGAGGCGCCGCCGAGCCCGATGAAGCTCGCGAAGGTCATGAAATAGACGGCGAAGAACTCCGGCGAGGAGAAGCGCAGCGCGAAGCCCGCGACCCAGCCCGAGAGCAGCGTGATCAGGATGACGCCGGCGAGAGCCCCGATGCCGGCGGACAGGAAGGCGAAGGAGAGCGCCTCCGTCGCGCGCCCCTGCTTCGCCATGGGATGGCCGTCGAAGGTGGTCGCGACCGAGGAGGGCTCGCCGGGAATGTTGAACAGGATCGAGGTGGTCGAGCCGCCGAAGAGCGCGCCCCAGTAGAGCGAGGTCAGCAGGATGATCGCCGAGACCGGGTCCATCGAAAAGGTCAGCGGCAGCAGCAGCGACACGCCGTTGGGCGCCCCCAGCCCCGGAAGCACTCCGACGAGGATGCCGAGCAGCACGCCCGCCATCATCAGCAGCACGTGATGGGTGGTCAGCGCGACCGAGAAGCCGTGCATCAGCGAGGCGACGTTGTCCATCAGGCGGCTCTCCGGTCGGCCCGCGGCATCACAGGCCGAGCAGCGGTTCGATCGGGCCCTTCAGCAGGCCGATCTGGAAGAATTTCTCGAGCGCGAGATAGAAGAAGGCGGCCGAGACGAGCGCCGTCGCCAGCGAGGGCAACCAGCCGTAGCGACCCTGAACGCGCATCGCGAAGACGAGGTAGAGGATCGTCGCCGCATACATGCCGAGGGTGACGCTGAGCAGCACGAAGCCGATCATCGGCAGCAGGAAGCCGGCGACGCGGCGGGCCTGGTCGCGGTCGAGCAGGGTTTCCGACAGGTTCGTTCCCACGCCCGAAAGCCGCCGCCGCCAGGTCAGCGCCAGCGTGCCGAGGCTCGCCAGCGCGACCAGCAGGCCGGCATAGAAGGGAAAGGCTCCGGGCTGCGGGCCGGAGGAATCCCAGCCGATGCCGAAGTCGAGCGCCCCGTTGACGATGACCAGCCCGTAGACGCCGGTCGCGATCGCCGTGGCTGTCTCCGCCCAGAGACGGCTGATCATGCGGGTTTCCCTCCGCGCTCTTATGGCTCGTGCGAGATCGTCGAGGGCGGGTTTCGACCGTTCGTCGACCCCCTCCGCCCCCGTGACACGGGTTCCGGCGCGGCGGCCTGCACCACGCCGGAACGGTGGCCGTGGCCTATTTCACCACCCAGCCTTCGGCCTCGAAGACCTTGCGGTTGGCGGCCTCGTCCCTGGCGACGAACTCGGCGAATTCCTTGCCCTTCATGAACTTGCCGGTCTGGGCCGTGCGGGCGACGAATTCCTGCCATTCCGGGGTCTGGCTCACCTTCTCGAGCACGCCCTCGTAGAAGCCGACGGCGTCGGCCGGGACCTCCGCCGGCAGCCAGACGGTGCGCGGCATCTGGAAGGTCTCGAGCGGCAGTCCGGCCTCCTTGCAGGTCGGGATGTCGCCCCAGCCCTTGCCCTCGA
The DNA here is from genome assembly GCA_003248805.1 of Chelatococcus sp. Classification (GTDB taxonomy): domain Bacteria; phylum Pseudomonadota; class Alphaproteobacteria; order Rhizobiales; family Beijerinckiaceae; genus Allobosea. The sequence goes on from QFQY01000019.1 coordinate 20,604, forward strand.
AGACCGGCTCGCTCTTGGCCAGGCGTGTCGGCGAGAAGACGCAGAGCGGCTTGACCTGCCCGGCCTTCCACTGGCCGACATTCTCGTTGGGATTGTTGGTGTTGGAGTCGACATGGCCGCCTGCGAGCTGCGTGGCGGCGAGGCCTCCGCCCTGGAAGGGCACATAGATCCACTTGGCGCCGGTCGCCTCCTGGATCATGGCCGTCAGCGTCTGGTCGGTGTCCTTGGACTGGCTGCCGGCCATCTTGAAGGTGCCGGGCTTGGCCTTGACGGCCTCGATATAGGACTTGGCATCGGCATAGGGCGCGCTGCCGTTCACCCAGATCAGGAACTCGTCGAGGGCGAGTGACGCGACGGGGGTGAAGTCCGACGGCTTGAAGGCGAGCTTGGCGACATAGGGCAGCAGATAGGCGTTGTTGGTGCCGAAAATGACGCGGTGAGGGTCGCCCTTGCCGGCCTTGCCGTGGACATAGCCCTCTGCGCCGGAGCCGCCGCCCTTGTTGACGACGACGATGGGCTGCTCGACCAGCTTGTGCTTGGTGATGATCGCCTGGACCATGCGGGCGAAATTGTCGGTGCCGCCGCCGGGACCCGAGGTCACGACGAATTCGATCGGCTTGCTGGGCTGCCAGGCCAGTGCGACCGAAGGCAGACAGATGACCGCCGCCGCGAGCGCGGCGGAACGGAAACGGGCCGTCATGGGCGTTCTCCCTATGTGTTTCTGCTTTAAGGGCGCTCTTTGCCGGCGCCTTGAATTCAGACTGTCGGGCCGTGTCGCGGTCAGGCGGCCTCACGCCGCCTGGCATCCTCCGCCATCTTGATCGCGAGGGCGAGGGCGGCGCGCGTGGCGCCGAGATTGGCGATGCCCTTGCCGGCGATCTCGTAGGCCGTGCCGTGCGCGGGCGTGCAGATCGGGAAGGGGAAGCCGCCGATCAGGGTGACGCCGCGATCGAAGCCGATGAGCTTCATGGCGATCTGGCCCTGGTCGTGGAACATGGTCAGGACGGCGTCGAAATCGCCGTTGCGGGCGCGCAGGAACACCGTGTCCGACGGGAACGGCCCTTCGACGCAAAAGCCCTTCGCCTTCGCGGCCTGGACCGCCGGCTCGATGGTCTCGATCTCGTCGCGGCCGAAATTGCCGCCGTCGCCGCAATGCGGATTGAGGCCGGCGACCGCGATCCGCGGCGGATCGAAGCCGGCGGCGCGCAGATTGGCGTCGGCGAGGGCCAGCGCCCGCAGGATGCGCTCCTGCGTGATGTTGGCGGCGACCTCCGACAGCGGGATATGCGAGGTCACCCGCGCGTTCCAGAGCTTGTCGAGGATGTTGAACTCGCTCGCCGGGCCCTCGAAGCCGATCGCATCGCGAACGAAGCGGATCTCGTCGTCGTAGCCCTGATAGGCGAAGCGCATCGCCGCCTTGTTGAAGGGTGTGAAGAACACCGCGTCGGCATGGCCGGCGGCGGCGAAGCGCAGCGCCCGGCGGAAATTCTCGGTGGCGGCGCGCCCGCCGGCGAGCGTCGGCGTGCCGCGCTTCAGCTCGGCCGGGTCGTGGTTGGCGAGGTCGACGAAGACCGGGCGCCCCGAGAACGCCGGCAGCGGCGCGCCATCGGCCACCGTCTCGACATCCGGATCGACGCCGCCGTCGGCGATGCCGAGCTCGAGCAGCCGCCTGTCGCCGAACACGACATAGTCGGCGGCCCCGCGAAGATCCGGCTCCGCGAGAATGCGCGCCGTCAGTTCCGGGCTGATCCCCGACGGGTCGCCCATCGCCACGGCGATGACCGGCCGCGTGCCTTCGTCCCTGTGCATCGGCATGTCCGTTGCGTTTCCTCTTTCCTGAATCGCTAACATGCGAGAGCGGCCGTCGCAAGTATGCTGTATGCAGCATAATTTCGATGGGCTAGATAAGGCTCAACGGCGCCGGAGTGTGCCGGGTCCGGAGGAAGGTCACCGTGAATTTCCATACTCACTACGCGCGCGTCGCCCGGCCGGTCGAAACCTGCCTCGTCGGGAGCGGGGGCTTCGGCCGCAGCTTTCTCGGCCAGTCGGCCCGGATGAAGCTCGTCAATGCACGGATTGCCGTCGACATCTCCGGCGAGGCCGCGGCCCGGGCGCTGGTCGCTGCGGGCGCCGATCCCGCCTCGGTCGCCATCTGTACGAGCGCCGCCGAGGCGCGGGTCGCATGGCAGGCGGGGCGGCCTGTCGCAGCGGGCGCGCTGGAGACGGTGCTCGACCTGCCTTTCGACGTTCTGGTCGAGGCGACGGGGGCTCCGGTCGCGGCGACGCGCCACGCCTTGGCGGCCATCGAGGCGGGGCGCCATGTCGCGCTGGTCTCGAAGGAAGCCGACAGCGTGGTGGGTCCGGGGCTCGCGCGCATCGCCGCCGAGAAGGGTGTCGTCGTCACCCCCGTCGACGGTGACCAGCCGAGCCTGCTGATCGGCCTCGTCACCTGGGCCGAGCTGCTGGGCTTCGAGATCATCGCCGCCGGCAAGTCGAGCGAATACGATTTCGTCTTCGATCCGGCCTCCGGCGAGGTCTCCTGCAACGGCAGCACGCATGCGCTGCCGGATCTGCGGAGCCTCTGGACGGTGCCGCGCCGCGAGGCGGTCGCCGTGTCCGCCGCGCGGGCCGAGGTGCTGGGCCGGGCCTTCCCGCTGCGGACCGTGCCGGATCTGTGCGAGATGACGCTCGTCGCCAACGCGACAGGGCTCTCCGCCGACCGTCGCGACTTCCATGCGCCGCCGGCCCGGATTCCGGAGCTCGCCGATCTGTTCTGCGAGAGCGGGCAGGGCGGGCTGCTCTCGGGCACGCGGCGCGTCGACGTTTTCCATCACGTCCGGCTGAAGGACGAGGCCAGCTTCGCCGGCGGCGTCTTCGTCGTCGTGCGCTGCGAGGACAAGGAAAGCTGGAAGCTGCTCGAGGAGAAGGGGCATGTCGTGGCCGCCGGCGGGCAGGCGGCGGCGCTCTACCTGCCGCGCCATCTGCTCGGGCTGGAGGCCGCGACCTCGCTGCTCGATGCGGTCGGCTACGGCGTGTCCGGATATGGCGCGGACTATCGCCCCCGTCAGGACCTCGTGGCGGTGGCGGAGCGCGACCTCGCGGCCGGCACCGTGCTGACCATGGGCGGCCATCACCACAGCATCGCCGATGTCGGCGCGGCGATGGTGGAGGCGCAAGCCTTGCGCGAGGATCGCCCGGCGCCGTTCTATCTCGTGGCCGACGCGACGCTGGTCCGGCCGGTCAGGGCAGGGGAGGCGATCCGGCTGGGCGATGTGGCGCTCGACGAGACCTCGCCGCTGCTGGCGGCGCGGCTGCGGCAGGACAGCCTGTTCTTCGACGCCGCCGCCGCGCGTTGACAGCGCGGGACGGCCATGTCGTAACGCCTTTCAAAGGAGCGACACACCTCATGAGCGAACCCGCCGAAGCCTACCCGCGCATCCAGCGGCGCACGCTTCACGAGGAGGTGCTCGAGCGGCTGCGCGACATGATCATCGAGGGGCGGCTGGAGCCGGGCCAGCGCATCAACGAAGGCGCCGTCGGCGCCCAGCTCGGCGTGTCGCGGACGCCGTTGCGCGAGGCGATCAAGACGCTCGCCAGCGAGGGGCTCGTCGAGATGCAGCCCGCCAAGGGCGCGGTGGTCCGGCGCTTTTCGGTGCGCGACCTGCGCGAGATCCTGGAGGTCATCGAGTCGCTGGAGCAGCTCGGCGGCCGCATGGCCTGTGCCCAGGCGACGGACGAGCAGATCGAGGCTCTCCTCGCACTGCACGCGCGCATGATGGAGCTCTACGCGCAGCGCAACCGGCTGGAATATTTCAAGCTCAACCAGGCGATCCACTCGGCCATCGTCGCGGCCTCCGGCAATCGCGTGCTGATGGAGATGCACGAGACGCTGCAGGCCCGGATCAAGCGGCTGCGCTTCGTCGGCAACGAGGGACCGGCCAAATGGGCCGGAGCCGTGGCCGAGCACGAGGAGATGATGGCGGCGCTGAAGCGGCGTGACGGGGATGCGCTGGCCGACGCCATCGGGCGCCACATGGACCAGACGCTGAGCCGCGTCAGCGAGGTCCTGTAAGCTCTGGCTCCGATGCGTCGGGACGCACCGGAGCCGGGACCGCTCAGACCGCGGCCTTCTTGATCGCTTCCAGCGTCTCCCCGCCATATTTGGCGACGAACTCCTTCTCGACCTCGGCGGTCACGATCTTCGCGAAGGATTCGCGGTCGGGGTTCTCGACGGCCTGCATGCCGGCCTTCTTCAGCGCGGCGAGGCTGGAGCCCTCCGTATCCTCGTTCATCTGCCGCTGCGTTCCCGCGAGTTCGACCGCTGTCCGGACGAGGAGCTGCTGCACATCCGCGGGCATCGCGTCGAACTTCGCCTTGTTCATCACCACCGGCCCGGTGGTGAAGGCGTGGCGCGTGAGCGAAAGATGCTTCTGCACCTCGTTGAACTTGGCGTTCAGGATCAGGGTCACCGGGTTCTCCTGCCCGTCGACCGTGCCGGTCTCCAGTGCCGTGAACAGCTCCGTGAAGGCCATCGGCGTCGGAATCGCGCCGAGCAGCTGGAAGGCCTTGATGTGGGCCGGGTTCGGCGTGGTGCGGATCTTGAGGCCCTTGATGTCGGCGGCGGTGGCGACCGGGCGGCGGTTGTTGGTGAGGTTGCGCCAGCCGATCTCCCAGGTCGCCAGCGCCTTGAGGTTCGCGCCTTCGAGCTCCCGGCGCAGCCCGTCGCCGATGGGGCCGTCCATGACCACGGCGGCGTGCTTGCGGCTCTGGATCAGGAAGGGCAGGTCGAGCACGTTGAGCTTCGGCGCGAGGCCGGTGAAGAACGGATTGCCGGTGAGGCAGATGTCGAGCGAGCCGCCACGGACGGCGCTGATCGTCTGCGCGTCCGAGCCCAGGGCTCCGTTCGGGAAAACCTGAACCTCGTAGCGGCCCTGGCTCCTTTCCTTGACCTTTTCGGCGAAGAGCAGCGCCGCCTTGTGCCAGCTGTCGGCCTCGGGATGGGGATGGGCGAAGCGCAGCTTGGCCGCCTGGGCGAGCGCCGGCCTGCCGATCATGAACAGGCCGATGCCGGCGCCCGTGCCGGCCAGCACGGTGCGGCGCGTGAGTAACTTGCGTGTCTCGATCATGGGCGTCCCTCCGGTCTTTCTTGGTGCGGGCTTCAGCGCCCGGACAGCCAGCGCGCCGGAACCGTGACGAGCTCCGGAACGAGGATGAGCAGGAAGAGCAGCGCGACCTGCGCGATCAGGAAGGGCATGACGCCCCGGATCACGCGGTCCATCGGGATGCGGCCGACGGCGCAGACGACGTTCAGCACCGTGCCGACCGGCGGGGTGAGGAGGCCGATGGCGTTGTTGATGATGAACATCACGCCGAAATAGACCGGGTCGATTCCCGCCTGCTTGACGATCGGCATCAGCACCGGCGTCAGGATCAGCACGGTCGGGATGAAGTCGAGCGCGGTGCCGACCACGACGACCAGCGCCATCATCGCGATCATCAGCAGCGTCTTGCTGTCGAGCAGGGGGCCGAGAAGGGTGGCGACCTGTCCCGGAATGTCGGCGATGGTGATCAGCCAGGCCGAGACCATCGCGGCTGCGACCAGGAACATCACCGCGGCCGAGGTCTTGATCGCGTTCAGCAGGGCCGGCCGCAGATGCTCGAGCTTGAACTCGCGATAGACGAACGCTCCGACGAAGGCGGCATAGACCGCCGCCACCACGGCGGCCTCCGTCGGCGTGAAGACGCCGGCCTTCATGCCGCCGATGATCAGGCCGGGCAGGGCGAGCGCCCAGATGCCGTCGATGGCGGCCTTGGCGATCTCGCGCAGGCTCGCGCGACTCGTCCGGGCCACCGGCTCGTCGCGCGCGACGATCCACCAAGTGACGACGAGCGCCAGCCCCATCAGGATGCCCGGCACGATCCCCGCCAGGAAGAGCCGCGTGATCGAGACCCCCGCCGCCACGCCGAAGACGACGAAGCCGATGGAGGGCGGGATCACCGGGGCGATGATGCCGCCGGCCGAGATCAATCCAGCCGCGCGCGGCATGTTGTAGCCGGCCTGGCGCATCATCGGCAGCAGGATCGCGGCGAGCGCGGCGGTGTCGGCCACGGCGGAGCCGGAAATGCTGGCCATGACCAGCGCGGCGAGCACCGCCACATAGCCCAGCCCGCCACGGACATGGCCGACGAGCGCGACGGCGAGCCCGATGATGCGGCGGGACAGGCCGCCCGCATTCATGAGCTCTCCGGCCAGCATGAAGAACGGTACCGCCATCAGCGGAAAGCTGTCGGCTCCGGCGACGAGGTTCTGCGCCAGGATCTGGGAATCGAAGGTGCCGAGCTGGATCATCAGCGCCACGCCGCAGACGAGCAGGGCGGTAGCGATCGGCATGCCGAGGCCCATCGCGGCGAGCAGCGAGCCGAGGAAGACCGCGACTGTCATGGGCGGGCGTCTCCGCGCTGCTGCTGGGCCTCGAAGGCGGAGAGCTCCTCGGACTCGGCGCCGATGACGAGGTCCTCGTCGCTCATCGTGCCGCGCAGCAGCGCGACGATGGCGAGGATGTTCAGCGCGCCGATGCCGAGGCCGCAGAGCAGGCCGGCGAGATAGGTCACGCCGAGCGGGATGCCGGTGACCGGCGCGTGATTGTCGAGATTGAGGACGGCCTGCGTCCAGCAGCCGGCCACGAGCAGGGCCATGCACAGCAGCGACAGGCTCTCGGCCGCGAGCCGGCACCACCAGCGCCCCCTGCGCTCCAGCGCCAGGACGATGGTCGTCATGCCGAGATGGCCGCCCTCCCGCGCCACGAGAAAGGCACCGCCGAAAGTCAGCCAGACGAAGATCATCCGTGAGACCTCCTCCGACGCGGTGATGCCGGAGTTGAAGCCGTAGCGCAGCACGACATTGCCGAAGACCATCGCGATCATCGCGACAAAGCCGACGATCAGGAGGTTCTCGACGGTGCGCAGGAGCGAGACGCGAAGGCGGGCCGTCATGGTGCGGTCCCATGACGGCTGGAGCCCTGGCTCACGCAGGGCAAAAGGCGACGGCATGTCGCCCGGGCGCGGCTCTCCGGCATCGCCCCTCTCCTTGGTTCCCTAAGGGCCGCCATCCGCCTCGGGCGCCGCCGGCCTCATCTATTCTGTATGCAGCATACAAAGTGCCGGCGCCGTGTCAAACGATGGTGCGCCGTTCCGCGGAGAGACGGGACAGTCAGATTCCCAGACCCTCGATGGCGTAGAAGCGCGCCGGGGCGCCGTCGGCATCGGGGATCAGCAGCGGGGCGGCCGAGAACAGGTTGCGCGGCGCCGTCAGCCGGCTCGTGTTCACGACATATTCGATCAGCGTCACGCCGTTGGAGAGCAGGACGTCGTGGGTGACGTGCTCCGACTTCGGAACCTCCTTGCCGTCGAGCAGCAGGCGGATCGGGAAATCCTGCGGGAAGTCGAAGGCCACCGCCGTCGGCTTGCGCGCGGCCAGCCATTCGGCCGAGGCGCGGCTGAGCCAGGGCGCTTCGGTCCAGAAGCTGCGGTCGTTGTAGTCGCGCCGATCGGACCAGTGGGCGGCGAGCAGCAGGATCTCGCCCTCGGCGCCGCCGGGGTCGGCGGCCGCCAGATGCTCGGGCTCAATCGGCGCGTCGGCCGGTCGCGCGCTGAGATCGAGCACCCGGCAAGGGCCGACGACATGGGACAGCGGCGTCTTCTCGATCGTCGGCGCATCCGCTACGAAATGAGCCATGGCGTCGACATGGGAGAAGCCGTGGCAGGTCGCGGACAGCCGCGAGACACGGAACTGATCGCCCCTGGCGATGTCGCCCTTGATCCCGAGTTCCACGGGCCAACGGAAATGCTGCCCGATGGGCATCGAGAGGTCGATGATCTGCATGACGAGGATTCCGATTGGGCGACGGGCGCGACGCCCATCTCTTGAAGACCGCAAGAATTGCATGCAAGGATTCATCGTAGTCAAGCCGACGGCCGGATCATCGCCCACACCATGACCATTCCACAGGATACGACGCCGCTCGCGGCGCTCATCGCGCAAAGCCAGGCGCAGGAGGGCGCGCGCCGGAAGGGTGCGCTGCACGCCAATGTCGTCAGCCAGTTGCGCAACCTCATCGTCACCGGCGTGCTGCCGCCCGGCGCCAAGCTCAACGAGCGCGAACTCTGCGAGCAGCTCGCGGTCTCGCGCACCCCGGTGCGCGAGGCGATCAAGACGCTGATCCAGGACGGTCTGCTGCGCTCGCTGCCGAACCACTCGGCGGTGGTGTCCGATCTCGACCTCGAGCACATCAACGCGCTGATCGACGTCGTCAGCGTGATCGAGGGGCTCGCCGGCGAGCTCGCTGCCCGCAACGCCTCCGACGAAGCCGTCGCCGAGATCGGGCTGCTGCACTACCGCATGCTGCTCCACCATGCGCGCGACGAGCTGCCGGGCTATTTCGAGGCGAACAAGGCGTTCCACCGCAAGATCGTCGAGCTCGCGGGCAATCCGGTGCTGCTCTCGGTCTGGGACATGCTGGCGCTGCGGGTCGACCGGGCGCGCTACTCGTCGAATCTCTGGCCGAAGCGCTGGAAGACCGCCATCCAGGAGCACCAGCTCATTCTCGACGCGCTCTCGACGCGCGATCCGCAGCGCGCGGGCGAGGCGCTGCGCCAGCATGTCCGCAACGGCCTGACCGGGCTCGTCGCGGCTCTCTCGGAAGGGCGCGCCACGGCGGCCGAAAACGCGCCGGAGGGCCGCAACGGCGGTTGACGCTCCACAATCTTGCATGCAAGCTGGCCGAGGCTTCGCAGAAAGCCGGTGAAGGCGGCGGCGGGAACGACGCCGCCTCACGCGCCAGAACGAAGCCGCGCCTGTCGCGGCGGGGAGCGGAGGAGGGGGCTAGAGTATCGGACTGAATATCGTATTCAGTCCGATCCTCTAGCTCTTTGATCTTGCGTCGGCTTTTCCCGAAAACCGCGCTCCACTTTTCGGGCCGATGCTCTAGGATCGCGCGCGGGCATGGGGCAGTACGACGTCGCCAAGGCCGGCATCATCTCGCTGACCAAGACCCTGGCCTTCGAGGAGGTCGGCCATGGCGTGCGGGTCGACGCGGTCTGCCCCGGGCTGACGCTGACGCCCTTCCATGTCCGGCACTTCGCCGGGGAGGGCAAGAGCGAGCAGGACCTGCGCAGGGAGGAGGTCGACCACTACATCCAGCGGCGCTGGGCCGATCCGCGCGAGGTCGCCTTCCCGATCCTCTGGCTCGCCTCCGACGAGGCGTCGTTCTGCACGGCGTCCGTGATCATGGCCGATGGCGGCACGCGGGTCTGAGGCGCAGCGCGCAGACGGAGCCGTTCAACGTGGCTGCGCGAAGCGGGTTGGCGCATAGGGCTCGGCATCGGTGAAGCTCGGCACGCCCGTCATCAGATCCGCGACGAGGCGGCCGGTGACGGGCCCGAGCGTGAAGCCGTGATGGGCATGGCCGAAGGCGAACCACAGGCCATTATGGCGCGGGGCCTTGCCGATCACCGGCAGCATGTCGGGCAGGCAGGGCCGCGCGCCGCGCCAGGGCTCGGCATCGAGCCGGCGCCCGAGCGGCATCAGCCTGCGCGCCACGCGCTCCGCGCTCTCGAGCTGCCCCGGGTCCGAGGGCGCATCCCGTTCCGCCAGCTCGATCCCCGTGGTCAGGCGGATGCCGCGCGTCATCGGGGTGAGCATGAAGCCGGCCTGCATCTCGCAGAGCGGATAGCGCGGGAGCGCATCCGATGCCGGCTCGTAATGCATGTGGTAGCCGCGCTTGTAGGCGAGCGGAAAGCGATAGCCGAAGCGTGTGTAGAGGTCGCCCGACCAGGGGCCCAGGGCGAGGACCACCTCGGAGGCGCTGTGATCCGCGCCCTCAGCGGTGAGGCGCCAGGCGGTCGCGTCGTGACGCAGCGCCAGGGCGTCGCCCTTGGCGAACTGCCCGCCGCGCGCGACGAACAGCGCGGCATAGGCGCGGGTCACCGCGCCCGGATCGCTGACCGTGACCGGGTCCCGCCAATGCACGCCGCCGACGGCCATGCCGCCGCGAAGATGAGGCTCGCGCTGCGTAAGCGCGTCGCCGTCGAGCAGGTCATAGGCCAGTCCGTGCCCGTCGAGCGCCGCGGCCGCGCTGGCGGCCTCCTGCAGCGCGGCGCGCGAGCGGTAGAGCTCGATCCAGCCGCCTTCGCGCATCAGCGCGCCCGTCGCGGCCGGCCCGGTGAAACGCGCATGCTCGGTGGCGCAGCGCTCGATCAGGGGAAGCATCGCGCGCGCCGCGGCATCCAGACGAGCGCGGCCCGAATGCCACCAGTAGCGCGCGAGCCATGGTGCCATGCGCAGGAGGGTCGCCGGCCGGTAGCGCACCGCCGTCGCCCGGTTGGTGGCGTAGGCCAGCACGGTCTTCAGATCGCGCGGAAAGGCGTAGGGGATGACCGAGGACCGTTCGATGAGCCCGGCATTGCCATGGCTCGTCTCGGCGCCCGGCTCGCGCCTGTCGACCAGAAGCACGGACTTGCCGCGTTCCTGCAGATGCAGGGCGATGCTGACGCCGACGATGCCGGCGCCGAGAACCATCACGTCGGCTTTCCGCGGGTCGGCGTTCTGAGTGTGTGTCGTCATCGCAGGCCGGTGGCTGGTTTCCAGGCGCGCGGTTTTCGACCGCGCCAGAAAGGCAGGAGCCTCATATTTCGGCATTCTGCAAGAAAATAAAAACAGATTGACAGTTTGAAAGAAAACTTTCTTGATCGAGGCGTTCTCCGGGAGCGCCGATGCCGCAGACCCTTCGCCAGAGATTGCAGGCCTGCCTCGCCATCGGCTCCAAGGCCGACAAGGCGCTGGCGAGCTACATGCTGGCCCAGATGCAGAGCCTGCCCTTCGAGACGGCGGCCAGCCTCGCCGAGAAGGTCGCGGTCAGCGAGCCCACGGTCGGGCGCTTCTGCCGGACGCTGGGCTACAAGAGCTTCAAGGATCTCAAGCTGGGGCTCGGCCAGGACATCGGCGACAAGCCCTGGCTGATCAGCGACCGGCTGCGGGACTTCCAGCAGCGCAGCCTCGCCGGGGACGACCAGCTCGCCCGCAGCCTGCAGATGGAGATCTCCGGTCTCGTCGCGGTCTACGAGCTGGCGCAAGGCGAGGAGTGGAAGCGGGTCGCCAGGCGGCTCGCCACGGCGTCCTCGGTCTATGTCACCGGCTTCCAGACGGAGCGCGGGCTTGCGCAGTACCTCGCCAACCAGCTGCAATATCTCCGCGACGGCGTGCATCTGGTCGATCTCGCGGCCGGCAATTTCTCCGAGGTCCTGCTCTCCGGCGGGGGCTCGCCCTGCCTCGTGATCTTCGAGGCGCGGCGCTATTCGCGCATGGCCAAGCTTCTGGCGCGCGAGGCGAAGGCCGCGGGCATCGCCACCACGCTGGTCACGGATTCGTTCTGCGACTGGGGGCGCGAACTCGTCGACGAGATGCTGGTCGTCTCGACCGAGTTCAACCTGTTCTGGGATTCGACCGCGCAGATGGCGAGCCTGAGCAGCCTGCTGGTCAATTCCGTCTTCGTCGAGCTCGGGCCGCAGGTCGAGGAGCGCCTGAACCGGATGGCCGCGCTCTACGGCCGCTTCACCGGACATGTCGGCGACGGTTCCGGGCCGCTCGACTGAGCGCTTCCGGCATGACTCAAAAAGAGGGGATCAACGGATGAAATCGGCAGTGAAAGGCACCTTCCTGGCCTGTGCTCTCGGAGCGCTGGCGGCGAGCGGGGCGGTGGCGCAGGAAGCCACCTTCGTGATGACGGCGCGCCTCGTCGGAGCGCCGACCTACAACCCGATCAAGGCGACGAAGCTGAACACGGCGACGACGCTGATCTATGACCGTCTCGTCGTGCAGGACGCCGACCAGAGCTTCCACGGCCAGCTCGCGGCCTCCTGGGAATCGAGCCCGGACGGCATGCTCTGGACCTTCAAGCTCAAGCCCGGCGTGAAGTTCCACAATGGCGAGCCCTTCAACGCCAGGACGATCGAATGGTGGGTGCCGCAGTTCAAGGGCACCGAGAACGCCTTCACCGTCGAGGCGATCGAGCGCGTCGAGGTCTTCGACGACCTGACTGTGCGCTTCCACATGAAGCGCCCGGACCCGAACCTGCTCTTCAACCTCGCCAGCTCCTTCATGGCGATCCCGGAGCCGAAATCCTACCAGGCGCTCGGCGACAAGTTCGGCGTCACGGAAGCCATCGGCACCGGGCCCTACAAGATGCAGCAGTTCACGGTCGGCCAGCAGACGGTGCTGGTCCGCAACGACGACTACAAATGGGCCTCCGACCTCTCGAAGAACCAGGGGCCGGCCAAGTTCAAGAAGCTGACCTTCCGGGAAATCGCCGAGGAATCGACGGCCTATCTCGAACTCAAGACCGGCGGCGCCGACGTGCTCGTCAACGTGCCGACCGACTTCCTGCCGCGCATCCAGGCCGACAAGGCGGTGAAGCTCGTGACCATTCCCGGAAACGAGGTGGTCTACATGCCGGTCAACACCAGCGTCGAACCCTTCACCGACATCAAGGTCCGCGAGGGCGCCGTCTTCGCCGTCAACCAGAAGGACGTGCTGACGAGCCTTTATGGCGGCAACGGCGCGGTGGCCGACACCTTCCTGATCTCCACGCTGAAGGAGGCGCAGGTCGACCCCAAGTTCAAGATCTCCTACGATCCGGAGCGCGCGAAGAAGGCGCTCGACGCCGCCGGCTGGAAGCCGGGACCGGACGGCGTGCGCGTCAAGGACGGCAAGCGGCTGGAGGTCAAGCTCTGGGCCCAGAACGGCACCGAGTTCAAGCGCCTGGCCGAGATCGTGCAGGCGCAGCTCAAGGCGGTCGGCATGCAGGCCGACATCAGCATCGTCGATTCCGGCTCGATCAACGCGCAGTATCGCAAGAAGACGGAGCACCAGCTCGCCGTCCGCTCCTATCAGTGGACGAATGCCGACATCATCGACTGGTTCTTCAGCGCCAAGCGGCTGGGCTATCCCAACGTCTCGATGCTGAACGATCCCGAGGCCGAGCGGCTCAACGACGTGGCGATGAACCAGTCCAAGACCTGGGACGAGCGCGTCGCGAACTTCACCAAGTACCATGAATACGTGCTGTCGCAGTACGCCTTCGCGCCGATCTACCAGCCGGTGCAGAGCCTCGCCTACGGCAAGCGCGTGACGATGCCGGAGAAGATCCGTGGCGTCGGCTTCTCCAGCCAGTCGCTGATCGACATCGCCCCGGCCAACTGAGCGCGACGACCGTGCGCGGGAACCCGCCGTCATCCCGGGCCTGACCCGGGATCCATCGAAGCGCGCCCGAGCGCGACGATGGACTCCGGATCGGCGCCGCTTCGCGGCCTGTCCGGAACGACGGCGAGCCTTCCACGCCGACACGCAGGAGACGACCTTTGCTGCGCTTCGCGATCCGGCGGCTCGCCATGCTCGTGCCGGTGTTCCTCGCCGTCTCGCTGGTGATCTTCATGGTCATCCATCTCGTCCCGGGCGATCCGCTGGAGCATCTGGTCCAGGTCGGTTCGACGCCGGAGCAGCAGGCTCAGATGATCGCCCGATACGGCCTCGACCAGCCGCTGATCGCGCAATACTGGCGCTGGCTCGGCAATATCGTCGCGGGCGATTTCGGAACCGCCATCGTCATGCGCCAGCCGGTGGCGCGGCTGATCGGCGAGAACATGCCGCACAGCCTCGCGCTCGGCGGCACGGCGCTGCTGTTCTCGACGGTGGTCGGCATCGTCGCCGGCGTTCTGGCGGCCTCCTTTCGCGACAGCGCCTTCGACAGGGCGGTGATGGGCTTCATCCTGCTCGGCTCGACGCTGCCGAGCTTCTGGCTCGCCCTGCTGATGATCCTGATGTTCGCGGTCCAGTTCGAGTGGTTCCCGGTTTCCGGCGCGCGCAGCTGGGAGGCGCTGGTGTTGCCGGCGCTGACCATCGGTATCGGCGGCACCGCCCTGATCGCGCGGGTGACGCGCGCCTCCATGGTCGAGATCGCCGGTCGCGATTTCGTCCGCGTGCTGCACGCCAAGGGCGTACCGTTCTGGCGCATCCAGCTCCGGCACGTGCTGCAGCAGGCGATGCTGCCGGTCATGACGATCCTGGGCCTGCGCATCGGCTGGATCCTCGGCGGCGCCGTCACGGTCGAATACGTCTTCGCGCGCCCCGGGCTCGGCTCGCTGCTGATCACGGCGCTCGGGCAGCGGGACTATCCGCTGGTCCAGGGCTGCCTGCTGATGCTCGCGATCGCGGTCATGCTCGGCACGCTGCTGGGCGACCTCGCGCAGGCGGCGCTCGATCCGCGGCTGCGTGAAGCGATGGGTGCCCGATGAGCCGAATGTCGCTTCCGCAACGGCTGGCCCGATCGCCGCGCGGCGCGCTTTGCGCGGCCTTCCTTCTGGCGCTCGTCGTCTGCGCGCTGTTCGCGCCCTGGATCGCGCCCTATGACTATGCCGCCCAGACGCTCTCGCTGGCGAACTCGCCGCCCTCCGCCGCGCACTGGCTCGGCACCGACGAGTTCGGGCGCGACCTGCTCTCGCGGATCATCCAGGGCGCGCGCACCTCGCTCAGCGTGAGCGTTCTCTCGATCACCCTCTCGGTTCTGTTCGGCGCGACGCTGGGCGCGGCCGCCGGCTATTTCGGCGGCATCCTCGACCGTGTCGTCACGGTCGTCGTCGACCTGACCTGGTCCTTCCCGGAAATCCTGCTGGCGCTGATCCTGATCGCGATCCTCGGCCCGGGCCTGCATTCGACGGCGATCGCGATCGGCATCGCCTATCTCGCGCAGTTCACGCGGCTGACGCGGTCGCAGGTGCTGGCGCTGCGGGGCGAACTCTTCATCGACGCGGCCGTCACCATGGGGGCGAACTCGCCGCGCATCCTGTTCCGGCATCTCCTCCCGAACGCGATGACGCCGGTCATCGTCGCCGGCATGCTGGCCACGGGCGATGCGATCGTGCTGGAGGCGACGCTCGGCTTCTTCGGCCTCGGCGCGCAGCCGCCGGTGCCGAGCTGGGGGGCGATGATGAGCTCGGGCACCGCGCAGATCTTCATCGCGCCCTGGATCATCGTCTTTCCGGGGCTCGTCATCGCCACGACGGTGATCGCGATCAACCTCTTCGGCGACGCGCTGATCGAGGCGCTCGATATCCGCCGGCCGCTGCGCGACGGCTGACGCCGTCCTCTCCCGAAACACCAACTGTCCGAGGACCCTCATGGCCTTCACGGTGCTGACCGCCGAATTCTCGCATGAGAGCAACACCTTCAGCCGTTGCCCGGCGGACTATGCCGCCTTCCTCGATCGCGGTGTCAGTTTCGGGGAGGAGGCCATCGCCCAGCGCGGCAACGCCAACACGCCGCTCGCCGGCTTCCTCGACGTGGCGCGTGCCCATGACTGGCGCGTCATCCATGCGATCAGCGCCGCGGCCCAGCCCTCCGGCCCGGTGACGCGCGACGCCTTCGAGCGCATCGCCGGCGTGATCGTCGAGGCCGCGAAGGCCCATGCCGGGACGGTCGACGGCGTCCTGCTCGGGCTGCACGGGGCGATGGTCACCGCATTCTCGCAGGATGGCGAGGGCGAATTGCTGGAGCGGCTGCGGGCCGTGCTCGGCAAGGACGTTCCCATCGGCATCACGCTCGACCCGCATGCCAACGTCACCCGCAGGATGGTCGCGCTGGCCGACATCGTCGTCTCCTACAAGACCTATCCGCATGTCGACGTGCGCGAGACCGGCAAGCTCGCGGCCGGCGTCCTGCAGCGCGCCATGGCCGGCGAGATCAGGCCGGTGACGCTGCGCGCCGACCGGCCGATGCTCGAGGAGGTCAATGGCGGGCGGACCGATATCGGCCCGATGGTCGAGCGCATCGCCCTGGCCAAGGCCTACGAGCAGGAGCCGGACGTCTTCGCGGTTAGCGTCAACGGCGCCTTCGGCAATGCCGATATCGAGGAGGTCGGGCCGACCGTCCTCGTCACCTGCCAGGGCGATCTCGACCGGCATCGCGCCTTCGCCGAGGCGCTGGTCGACGACATGTGGCAGCGCCGCTTCGACGCGGTGACGCCATTCCTGTCGGTGGAGGCGGCGGTGGAGGAGGCCAAGTCCTTCGTCGCGACGGACGGCCCGCTGATCATCGCCGACTATGCCGACAACCCCGGCGGCGGCGGCTATGGCGACGCGACCGAGCTTTTGCGCGTGATGATCGCGGCCGATCTCCGGGAGGCCTGCTTCGGCCCGATCGTCGATCCCAAAGCGGCTGCCGAACTGCATCGCGCGCGGCCGGGGGAGACGGTCTCCATCCGGCTCGGCGGCAAGATCGACCCGCGCGTCGGCGGCGGCCCGCTCGCCCTGACCGGCACGCTCGTCAGCCTGAGCGATGGGGCCTATGTCGGCGACGGTCCGATGCTGGGCGGCCTCAAGGGAAGCTGGGGGCCGTGCGCGGTGCTCCGCGTGGGCGGGATCGACATCCTGGTCACGACGGTGCGCGCGCAGATGATCGACCTGCAGCAGTTCCGCGCCTTCGGCATCGACCCGGCCGCCAGGCGCGTGGTCGGCCTGAAGTCGATGCAGCATTTCCGCGCCGCCTTCGAGCCGATCGCGGGGAAGGTCATCGTCTGCGACAGCGGCGCGTTGTGCACGCCCGACCTGACGAAGCTGCCCTATGAGAAGGTCAGGCGACCGATCTTCCCGCTCGATCGCGAGATGAGCCTGGACGCCTGACCGCGGCGCTCACCGCTTGGCGCGCGCGACGATCTGGGTCGGATTGACGAAGCGCAGCGCGATGACGAGCCAGATCAGGGTCGTGACCATGTAGACGACCGCCATCGCGTCGATCGACTGCACGGCCCGGACGCCGGCGGCGAAGACCGCGTAGTACAGCGCGACGACGAGCGTCTGGCTGGTCGGCCCGGCGGTCAGGAAGGTCAGCTCGAACATCGCGATGGTCCGCACCAGCACCAGGAGCAGGGCGGCGAGAATGCCCGGCATCAGCAGCGGCAGCAGGACGTGCAGGAAGAGCCTGGGCGTGTTCGCGCCGAAGACGCGGGCCGCCGCCTCGATCTTGGGGTCGATCTGCTCGATGAAGGGGATCATCACCAGAATGACGAAGGGCACGGTCGGCACGAGATTGGCGAGGACCACGCCCGACATCGAGCCGGCGAGGCCTGCGCGATAGAGCACCGTCGCGAGCGGGATGCCGAAGGTGATCGGCGGCACCAGCAGCGGCAGCAGGAAGAGCAGCATGACGAGCTTCTTGCCGGGGAAGTTGCGCCGCGCCAGCGCATAGGCAGCCGGCACGCCGATCAGGCCCGAGAACAGCACCACCAGGAAGACGATCTGGAAGGTCACGACGAGCACGTCGTGAAGCTGGAACTCGTCCCAGGCGGCCGTGTACCAGCGGGTCGTCCAGCCGGCGGGCAGCCAGGTGCCGAGCCAGCGCGTGGCGAAGGAGCTCGTCACGACCGTCGCGATCATGGCGAAGAGGTTGAGGATGAACAGGGCGATCAGCGCCCAGTTGGCGAAGGCCCAGAGGCGGGTGGAGAGGCGGGTATCGGCAACCATGTTCAGCCCTTTCCGCCGCCGGCGGGGCCACGATAGAGCAGGCCGCGTGCCGAGAGCATCGCGACGACGATGATCAACTGGACGAAGCCCATGATCATCGCGACCGCCGAGGCCATCGAGTAGTCGTACTCCTCGAAGGCGGCCTGATAGGCGGCGATCGAGATCACGCGCGTCGGCCCGGCCGGAGCGCCGAGCAGCACCGCCGAGGGAAAGACCGAGAAGGCCTGCACGAAGCTGAGGCAGAAGGTGATCGCCAGGCCCGGCAGCAGCAGCGGCATCAGGATGTCGCGGAAGCGGTCCCACGGACCGGCGCCGAGCGTCGCGGCCGCCTGCTCGAGCACGGGATCGACGCCCGAGAGATAGGACAGCGTCAGCAGGAAGGTGAAGGGGAAGCCGGTGATGACCAGCGAGATGAAGACGCCCCAGTAGTTGTGCAGCAGCTTGATCGGCGTATCGATCAGGCCGAGCGTCATGAGGGTGCGGTTGAACCAGCCCTGCGGGCCGAGATAGTTCAGCAGCCCCTGCGCCACGAGGACGGTGCCGAGCGTGATCGGGATCACCAGGATCGTGGTGAGCAGGCGCTGGTTCTTCATCAGCCGCACGCGGAAGGCGATCGGGATCGCGATGAGCTGGGTGATGACGGTCACCGGCAGCGCGAGCCAGAGCGTGGTCGCGATCGTGCCGTACAGAAAGGGATCGGAGAAGAAGCGCTGGTAGTTGGCCAGCGTTCCGCCCGCCTTCGGCGTGAAGGAGAGGAAGAGCCCGTAGAAGAACGGGTAGACGAAAAGCGCGAGCAGGAAGAGCACCGCCGGCACCACGAGCAGCGTCAGCGCGTCGAGGCCCCGCGCCGCGAGGCGCTGTCCGAGCGGGATCGAGGAAGCGGAGTTCATGCCGCATCCCCATAGACCAGGACGCGGTCGGGATCGGCCGCGAGATGGACCGGCGCTCCGATGTCGGCGCGCTCATGCGCCATGAAGGCGAGATCGACGCCGTCGGGCGTGCGGGCGAAGCCGACGAATTCGCGGCCCCGGAACTCGGTCGAGACGATCTGCGCCGCGATGCCGTCGCCTGCGGGATGCAGGTCCTCCGGACGCATGGCGACGCGGCAGGCGGCGCCCGCTGCGAGAGCCTGGCGCAGGCGGCCCCGGATCGTCGCGCCGCCCGCCTCGACCGACGCGAAGTCTCCCTCGATCGAAACGACGCGGCCGGGCAGGGTGTTGCGGAAGCCCATGAATTCCGCGACGTCGAGATGGTTCGGCCGTGCGAACAGCTCCTCCGGCGTCCCGACCTGCCGGCCCTCGCCCTCGCGCATCACCACGATGCGGTCGGCCAGCGAGAGCGCTTCTTCCTGGTCGTGTGTGACGTAGATGGTCGTCGCGCCGAGCGCGTTGTGGATGCGCCTGATCTCCGCCCGCATCTCGAGGCGCAGCTTGGCATCGAGGTTGGAGAGCGGCTCGTCCATCAGGACGAGCGGCGGCTCGACGACGATGGCGCGGGCGATCGCGACACGCTGCTGCTGGCCGCCCGACAGCTGGCCGGGCAGCTTGGCGACCTGGCTCTGCAGGCGCACCATGGCGGCCGCCTCCTCGACCCGCCTGTCGATCTCGGGACGCGGCACGCCGCGCATCTTCAACCCGAAGCCGATGTTCCTGGCGACGCTCATATGCGGGAACAGGGCATAGTTCTGGAACACCATGCCGAAGCCGCGCTCCTCGGGGCGCAGGGGATCGATCCGGCGCTCGTCGAGCCAGATGCCGCCGCCCGTCGCCGGCAGGAGCCCGGCGATCAGGTTCAGCGTCGTCGACTTGCCGCAGCCCGACGGGCCGAGCAGGGCGACGAATTCGCCCTTGCCGATGGTCAACGACACGTCCTTGACGGCGTTGTGCGTGCCGAAGTCGCGGCTGAGGCGGTCGAGCTTGAGCTCGCGGAAGGTCGCGGCCTGAATCGCCATATAGGACCCGTCTTCTCGATCTTGGTGTTGAAAGGAAAGCGGCAAGCCGGCGCGCGGGCCGGCTTGCCGCCGTGCCGGTTCGTCAGCGGCGCTTCGCGCCGCCGACCTGCTCGTCCCAGAGGCGGAAGGCGACGACCATCTTGTCGGGGTCGAGCGGCGTCTCGAGCGGGTTGTCGGCGATCAGCCGCTCGTATTCGGGCCGGCCGAACTCCTTGATCGCCTTCTGGCTGTCCTCCGGCGCCATGTCGAGCGTCACGCCCTTCACGGCCGGGCCGGGATAGAAATAGCCCTCGTCGAAGGTGTAGGCCTGCTGTTCCTTGGTCAGGAGGAAGCTCATCAGGTCGAGCAGCACCGCGAGCTTCTCGTTCGAGACGCCCTGCGGGATGCACATGTAGTGCGCGTCGGTCACCCAGTGGAACCCCTTGAGCGCCGCGACCTTGGCCTCCTTCGGCACGACGCCGAGGACACGGGGGTTGATGTCCCAGCCCGTGGTCGTCGCGGTCATGTCGCGCGAGCCTTCGCCGAGCTCCTTCATCACCGCGCCGGTGCCGGCCGGGTAGTACTCGATGTTCTCGCCGAGCGCCTTGAGGAAGCTCCAGGTCTTGTCCCAGCCCTTGACGGGGTCCTTGGGGTCGGAATCGCCGAGGATATAGGGCAGGCCCATGATGAAGGTGCGGCCGGGGCCCGAATTGGCGGGGCGGGCGTAGAGGAAGCGGTTCTTGTTCTCGCGCGTATAGGCGAGCAGCTCCTCGGCCGTGGTCGGGACCTTCTTGACCTTGTCGGGCATGTACTGGAGCAGCGGGCCGGACGGGTAATAGGTCACGACCACGCCCTGGCCGGAGGCCAGCGCCTGCATCTTGGCGGCGCCTTCGAGATAGATCTCGCCGAGCTTGGGGAGCGCGGCGGCATGGTCCGGCAGGAGCGGAACCCAGAGCTTCTGCTCGACACCGGCGGCGAGCGCGTCGGTGCCGGTGAGCACGAGGTCGATATCGACGCGGTTCGCCGCCTGCTGGGCCTTGAGCTTGCCCGGCAACTCGGGCGAGGGCGCCTTGGTGAACACGATGCGCGAGACGAGGTTCGGCTTCGCCTTGCGATAGTTCTCGATCGCCTTCTGCGTCAGCGCGAGATTGCCGGCGACGTCGACGACGGAGAGGACGACCGGCGAGGTCGGCAGCTTGAGCTGCGCGAAGGCCTGCGGCGCGAGGCCGGCGACACCCGCGAAGCCTGCGGCTGCGCCGAGGAAGCCGCGACGATTGATGCTGTGAAGGGTCTTGTGATCCTGAGCCATGCGAAACTCTCCCTGAGCTGGCGGCCGCTTCGCGGCTCTTCGACATCATTGGGGAGCGCCGGACATTGACGCCGCCGTCCCAATCAAGGTATCCTAGTATACTAGTGAACGAGGACTTGGCAATGCCCCTTCCGGTGGCGCGACAGAGTACCGATCAGATCCACCGCGCGCTCCGGGATGCCATCCTGTCGGCTCGGATGAAGCCGGGGGAGGCGATCTCCGAGGCGAGGATGGCGGTGCAGTTCGCGGTCAGCCGGACGCCGGTGCGCGAGGCGTTCAAGCGCCTCGCCGAGGAGGGGTTCCTGGAGGTGGTGCCGCAGGTCGGGACCTTCGTCGCGCGGATCGATCTGGCCGCGGTCTACGACAGCCAGTTCGTGCGCGAGACGCTGGAATGCCGGATGATCGTGCTCGCCTGCGAGCAGGCCGACGAGGCGCAGCGCAGGGAACTGGCGGGCCTCGTGGACCGTCAGGCGCAGGCGCTGGAGCGCGGCGACCGGGAGGAGTTCTTCCGGCTCGACGAGGCCTTCCACGCGACCGTATCGCACCTGGCGGGCCATGCCTCCGTCTGGAACCTGATCGAGAGCGTCAAGGCGCAGCTCGACCGTGTGCGCTGCCTGTCGCTCGAAAGTCCCGGCTGGTCGGAGATGATCCTGCGCGAGCATCGCGACATCGCCGAGCGGGTGGCGTCCGCCGACGCCGGGGGCGCCGAGGCCGCGATGCGCGCGCATCTGCGCACGGTGTTCGATGCGATCGAGACGATCGCGCGCGACCATGTCGACGCATTCGCCCGCGCCGAGGAACGATAGCGGCCGGAACGAGCCGCGCTGGCGTGGCGGCTACGCGCCACGACGACAGAAAGGAAATGGGGGAGACGATGGAACAGACCTGGCGCTGGTTCGGCCCGGACGACGTGGTGACGCTGGCCGAGGCCCGGCAGGCGGGCGCGCGCGGCATCGTCAACGCGCTGCACCAGATTCCCTATGGCGTGGTCTGGAGCGTCGCGGAGATCGAGGCGCGCAAGGCGCTGATCGAGCGCGATGCCTCGCTCGGCCTGCGCTGGTCCGTGGTCGAGAGCCTGCCGGTGCACGAGGACGTCAAGATCGGGGAGGGCGACCTCGAGCCGATCTTCGCCAACTACCGGCAGTCGCTGAGAAACCTCGCGGCCTGCGGCATCGAGGTCGTCTGCTACAACTTCATGCCCGTGCTGGACTGGACGCGCACGCAGCTCGCCTATCCGCTGCCGGGCGGCGGCACGGCGCTGAAGTTCAACCTGCACGAATACGTCGCCTTTGACCTGCACATGCTGAAACGCGAGGGCGCCGAGAAGGGGCATTCCCCCGAGGTGCTGCGCCGGGCGAGGGAGTGGTTCGACGCGGCGAGCGAGGCCGACCGGGACCGGCTGCTGGCGACCATCATGGCCGGGCTTCCCGGCGCCTTCGACCGTTACGACGTGCCCGGGCTCGCGCGCATCCTCGCGCGTTATCAGGGCATGGGCCACGACACGCTGCGGGCCAATCTGAAGCGTTTCCTCGAGGCCGTGATCCCGACGGCCGAGGAGGTCGGGATCCGCATGTGCATCCATCCCGACGACCCGCCGCGCCCGCTCTTCGGCCTGCCGAGGATCTGTTCGGACGAGGAGGATATCGCCTTCATCCTCGGTGCGGTCGACAGCCCCGCCAACGGCCTGACGCTGTGCTCGGGCTCGCTCGGGGCCAATCCGAGGAACGACGTGCCGGCGATCGCGCGGCGCTTCGCGGACCGGATCTGGTTCGCGCATCTGCGCAACGTCGCCAGGGACCCGGACGGCTCCTTCATGGAAGCCGAGCATCTGGGAGGCGACACCGACATGGTCGCGCTCGTGGACGCGCTGATGGCCGAGCAGACCCGCCGAAAGGCGGCGGGCTGGCCGCATTGGCGCATCCCGATGCGGCCGGACCATGGCCATGAGCTGCTCGGCGACAAGGGACGCGGCAGCTTTCCCGGCTATCCGGCCGTCGGGCGCCTGCGCGGCCTCGCCGAACTGCGCGGCGTGATGACGGCTCTGGCGAGCACGAAGGGCTACGCCGCATAGGGCGCCAGACGCGCCCGGCGGGCACGCCGCCTGCCGGCCCCGAGCCGCGACGAGGACCGCGACCCCTGTCCTCGTCGTCGCATCGGACCGGCTTGCAACGCGGAGCCCGTTTTTCGGCCCGATCCGGTCTGGCTGTTAACAAGCAGTCATGTCTGCACCAGATAAGGGCGGCGCTCCGGCGCCGCCTTTTTTCGTCGTGCGGTATCCGCCCGGCCCGGTCGACGCGCCCCGACATGCTGCGGTGCCGGTCCCGAGCCTTCCTCCCGGCCGCGTGCTCCCTCGACATGGCGACGACCCGACGGTCGGCGAGCGGTGGCGCAGCCACACCTCCCCGGACCGTCGCGCGACGCCGCGAGCGCGGGAGGGGGCGTCGGCTTCCTTCGCGCCGGCCGCCCGGTTCTTTTCGTCGATTGCAGGGGGGAGGCGGATCGCGGCGCTGGCCGCCCAAAGCGAGGCGCCATCGGCCGAGTGTAGCGGCGGCGCGCCGGTCCGGCGCGACCGGTTCTCCGCGGCGATCATAGCTATCAGACAATCTGTCAATCAGTTGACAGCAAAATTGTTTCAGACCATCGTCCCGGCAGCAAGCCCGCAGAAGGCTCCGTCCGCAGGAGGAAACCGATGTCCGAATCCCGCAATCCGTCGCCGTCCCGCAGTCTCAGCCGCCGGAGCCTGATGCTCGCCGCGGCCGGCTCGATCGCCGCGCCCTATGTCGTCCGCGACGCCGTCGCGCAGGGGAAGGCCGTCAATGTCGGCGTGATCATGCCGCTCTCCGGCGCCAATGCGCAGTTCGGCATCAATTCGCGCAACGGCGTCGAGCTCGTCGCCGACGAGATCAATGCCGCCGGCGGCATCAAGGCGCTCGGCGGGGCGCGCATCAACCTCGTGGTCGCCGATTCGACCTCGACGCCGACGACCGCGGCGAACGTCGCCCAGCGGCTGCTGACCCAGAACGACGTCGTCGCGATTCTCGGCGCCTTCGCCTCGTCGCTGACCATCGCGATCTCGGAGGTGACGGAGCGGCGCGGCGTGCCGCTGCTGACCATGTCCTTCTCCGACCAGATCACCGGCCGCGGCTTCGAGAACATCTTCCAGGTCGTGGCCAAGGCGTCCGTCCTCGGCAAGGCGCAGTTCGACGGTACGGTGGCGATCGCCGCGGCGGCCGGGCAGAAGCTCGAGAAGATCGCGATCATGTACGAGGATACGGCCTACGGCACCTCGCAGGCCGCGGGCCTGCGCGAGGGCGCGAAGGCCGCCGGGGTCCAGGTGGTGATGGACGACGCCTATCCGCTCGGGATCACCGACGTGACGCCGCTGATCAACAAGCTGCGCGCCTCCGGCGCCCAGGCCGTGTTCCCGGTGTCCTATCTCAACGACTCGCTGCAGATCATCCGCGCGATGCGCCAGCAGCGCATCGCCATCCCCGCCATCGGCGGAGCGGCCGGCTACGTCATCCCCGACTTCGAGAAGGGGCTGGGCGAGTTCGCCGAGGGCGTGCTCTCGATCTCGCCGGCCAATTACGACCTCGCTCCCGAGCTGACCGAACGCTTCCGCAAGCGCTACGGCTATTTCATGGTCCACGAGGCGCTGGAGCATGCGGTCTGCATGGACGTGCTGGCGCAGGCGATGGAGCAGGCGAAGTCGGCGAAGCCCGACGATCTCCGCAAGGCGCTGCGGGGGACCCGCTTCGAGGGCGGCTGGACCAAGACCATGACCGGGGGCGCCGTGCAGTTCGACAAGACGGGGCTCAACACCCTCTCCGTGCCGGTGATGGTGCAGTGGCGCAACAAGGAGCTGGTCACCGTCTGGCCCTCGGACGTCGCCAAAGCGAAGGCGGTCTGGGCGAGCTGAGGCTCGGACGGCCCCTCTGACGAACAGCGGAGAGCCACGGATATGGCGGTGGTGCAGGCCATCCTCGATGGGCTGATGATCGGCGGCGTCTATGCCGTCATCTCGATCGGCCTGACGCTGGTCTTCGGCGTGATGGGCATCGTGAACTTCGCGCAGGCGGAGTTCCTGATGCTCGGCATGTTCGTGGCCTATTATGCCTGGGCCTGGCTCGGGCTCGACCCTCTGCTGGCGGCGCCGCTCGCCTTCGCGGTGGTGTTCCTGCTCGGGGCGGCGCTGCAGCGCGTGCTGATCAGGCGCGTGCTGAAGGCACCGGAGGTGGCGCAGATCTTCCTCACGGTCGGCCTGCTGATCGTGCTGGAGAATGCGGCGCTGCTGATGTTCGGCTCGAGCTTCCGCTCGGTCTCGACGCCCTACCAGACCTCCTCGCTCCAGCTCGGCCCGCTGTTCGTCTCCGTGCCCTATCTGGCCGCCTTCGCGATGTCCGTCGCCTCCGGCCTGGCCCTGTGGCTCTTCCTCAAGACGAGCTGGTTCGGCCGGGCGATGCGCGCGACGGCGCAGGACCCGATGGCGGCGCGCCTGATGGGGATCGATTCCGACCGCATGCACATGCTGGCCTTCGCGCTCGGCGTCGGCCTGACCGCCTTCGGCGGCGCGGTGATCCTGCCCTATCTCACGGCCTCTCCCACGGTGGGCGCGCAATTCGTCGTCCTGATGTTCACCGTGGTGGTGCTGGGCGGGCTCGGTTCCGTCGCCGGGGCCGTGGTCGGAGGGCTCGCGGTCGGGATCATCCAGTCGCTCTCGACGCTTGTCCTGCCGATCCAGCTGCAGAACCTCGTCCTCTTCGTCGTGTTCATCGGCGTGCTCGCCTTCCGGCCCAAGGGGCTGCTGGGGGCGGCGCGATGAACCGGCTGTCACCGACCCGATGGCTCGGGCTCGCGCTGCTCGCGGCGCTCGCCATCGCCCTGCCTTTCGCGTTCGATCCGCGCGGCTACGGCATCCGCATCCTGTGCCTCGCCCTGCTCTTCGCCGCGATGGCGCAGGCCTGGAACATCGTCGCGGGGCTGGCCAACCAGATCTCGCTCGGCCATGCGGCCTTCTTCGGCATCGGCGCCTACACCTCGACGCTGCTGCTGATCCATTTCGGGGTCTCGCCCTGGCTGGGCATGCTCGCCGCCGCCGTGCTCGGCGGAATCGCGGCGCTGCTGATCAGCCTGCCGACGATGCGGCTTCGGGGCCATTACTTCGCGCTCGCGACGCTCGCCTTCGGCGAGGTCATGCGCGTGATCGGCAACAGCTGGGGCGGGCTGACCGGCGGGCCCGTCGGCATCTCGGTGCCGTTCTCGCAGCCGAGCCTCGACCTGCTGCAGTTCAAGGACACCCGCTCTTATTATTGGGTGATGCTCGCCGCGCTGATCCTCGTCACGCTGGTGTTCATCGCGATCAAGCGCAGCCGCCTCGGCTACAGGCTGCGCGCGATCAAGGAGAACGCCGACGCGGCGGAGGTGATCGGCGTCGACACGACCCGGACCAAGATCGTCGCGACCGTGATCTCGGGCGGGCTGACCGCGAGCCTCGGTACGCTCTATGCGCAGTTCCAGTTCTTCTTCGACCCCGACACGGTCTTCGGCGTCGCGGCGGTTTCGGTCAGGATGGCGATGATCGCCATCGTCGGCGGCATCGGCACGGCAGCGGGCCCGATCCTCGGCGCCTTCTTCGTGATCCCGATCGAGGAGGCGGCCAACCAGATCTTCTCGGCCCAGGTGGCGGGCCTCTCGCAACTCGTCTTCGGCGTCCTGCTGATCCTCGTGATCCTCCTGGAGCCGCGCGGCTTCATGGCGATCGGCCCTCGCCTGAGGCGCCTGTTCGGAAAGGGAGACGGCCGATGAGTTCCCCGCTTCTCCAGGTCTCCGGCATCGGCAAGCGTTTCGGCGGGCTGCAGGCGCTCTCCGACGTCTCGCTTACGGTGGAGGCGGGCGAGATCGTCGGGCTCATCGGCCCGAACGGCGCCGGCAAGACCACGCTGTTCTCGACGCTGGTCGGCCTGCACCGGCCCGATAGCGGCACGATCAGGGTGGCTGGGCGCGATCTCGTCGGCCTCAAGCCCCACAAGATCTCCGCCGCCGGGATGATCAAGACCTTCCAGAACGTCGCGCTCTTCCTCGACTCGTCGGTCCTCGACAACGTTCTGACCGGAGGCCTCATGCGGCATTCGGTGGAGGATGCGCGCAAGCTCGCGCGCCGCTGCCTCGAGCGCGTCGGCATCGACGCGATCGCCGACAAGCTGGCGCGCGATCTCTCGTTCCCGGAGCGGGCCCGGGTCGAGGTCGCCCGCGCGCTGTGTACCGAGCCGCGCATCCTCCTGCTCGACGAGGCGATGGCGGCGCTCAACCATGCCGAGATGGACGAGTTCATGGCGCTGCTGCGCCAGCTGCGCGAGGAGGGGCTGACGCTGATCGTGGTCGAGCACCACATGCGCGCGATCATGTCGCTCTGCGACCGTCTGGTCGTGCTGAATTTCGGCCAGATGATCGCGACCGGGACGCCGGGAGAGATCGCCCGCGACCCGGCCGTCGTCGAAGCCTATCTCGGCCGCTCGGCAGCGTGAGGGGGAGATCATGACCACCGCATCTCCTCTGCTCGCGATCGCGGGGCTCCATGCCGGTTACGGTGCGATCGACGTGCTGCACGACGTCTCGCTCGGCGTCGGCGCCGGCGAGTTCGTCTGCGTGATCGGCGCCAACACCGCCGGCAAGAGCACGCTCCTGCGCACCATCTCGGGGCTCGTCGCCGCACGCGGCAGCATCCGCTTCGAGGGGCAGGAACTGGTGGGGCGTCCGTCCCACGGGATCCCGGGCCTCGGCATCGCCCATGTGCCGGAAGGGCGCCACGTCTTCCCGGAGATGACGGTCGACGAGAACGTCATGCTCGGCGCCTATGCCGTGCGCTCCGCCAGCGACATGGCGCAGCGGCGTGAGGAGGTCCTGACGATGTTCCCGCGCCTGCGCGAGCGGCTCGGGCAACTCGCGGGCACCCTGTCCGGGGGCGAGCAGCAGATGGTGGCGATCGGGCGCGCCCTGATGCTCAAGCCCCGGCTCCTGCTGCTCGACGAGCCGAGCCACGGGCTGGCGCCGAAGATCGTCGACGAACTGCACGACACCTTCCTCGCCGTCAGCCGGACGGGGACGGCGATCCTCCTCGTCGAGCAGAACACGACGCTGGCGCTCTCCGTCGCGGGGCGCGGCTATGTGCTGGAATCCGGCAGGGTCGTGCTGTCGGGCACGAGCGCCGAGCTTTCCGGAAACGATGCCGTCAGGAGCGCCTATCTCGGGCTCTGACGGTTCCCGATAATCGCATCACGAAAGGGCAGACAGATGTCGCACAGCGATCAGTTCAACAAGGGTCTCGAGGTCCGGCGCAAGGTGCTCGGGACCGAGTATGTCGACGGCAGCATCGCCAAGGCCGACGACTTCATGATGGCCTTCCAGAACATCACCACCGAATGGTGCTGGGGCTATGCCTGGACCCGGCCCGGCCTCGAGCACAAGACCCGCTCGATGCTCAACCTCGCCATGCTGACCGCGCTCGGCAAGCCGGCCGAGCTCAAGCTGCACGTCAAGGGCGCGCTCGCCAACGGCGTCACGGTCGACGAGATCAAGGAGATCCTCCTGCACGCCACCGTCTATTGCGGCATTCCGGCCGGCCTCGACGCCTTCAAGGCGGCTCACGAGGTTCTCAAGGCCGAAGGGGCCGTTCCCCCCGGCAAGTGAGGCGATAATGGCCTTCTGGGAGGTTTTCGCCCTGCGCTATGCCGTGCATGAGCGCAGGGCGTTCGAGAACTTCATCCGGCCGCCGGACCCGCACGACGCGCCCATGCCGATGGACTATTTCGTCTGGGTGGTGCGGCGGGGAGGGCGCGCGGTCGTCGTCGACACGGGGTTCACGCCGGAGGGCGGCGCGCGGCGCGGGCGGACGCTCATCCGCCCCGTCGAGGCAGCTCTGCGCCAGCTCGGCGTCGTGCCGGAGGCGGTGGAGGACGTGGTGATCACGCATCTCCACTACGACCATGCCGGCAACCTCGATCTCTTCCCGAAGGCCCGCTTCCATCTGCAGGAGGCCGAGATGGGTTTCGCGACGGGCCGGCACATGTGCCAGGCCTGCCTGCGCTATCCCTTCGATGTCGAGGATGTGGTCAGGATGGTGCGGGCGGTCTATGCCGAGCGCGTCGTCTTCCATAACGGCGACGCCGAGCTCGCGGACGGCCTGAGCCTGCACAAGGTCGGCGGCCACAGCGCCGGCCTGCAGATGCTGCGGGTCGAGACCGCGCGCGGCCCGCTGGTGCTGGCCAGCGACGCCGCGCATTTCCTGGCCAATATCGAGCGGCAGAACCCCTTCCCGATCTTCTTCGACCTCGGCGGGCTGGCACAGGGCTGGCTGACGGCGAGACGCCTGGCCGGCGGCGCGGACGAGCGCGTCATTCCCGGCCACGATCCGCTGGTGCGGGAGATCTATCCGGCCGTCCCGGGCTCGGACGGGGAGACCGTTGCGCTCCACCTGCCGCCGCTGCGCTGACGGTCCCTGGAGCATCGGATCGACTATCGTATTCGGTCCGATGCTCCAGCCTTTGCTTTTGCATCGGCTTTCCCGAAAACCGCATTCCACTTTTCCGGAAAGCCGATGTTCTATCCGGCGACGTGGCGGAGCGCCGCGAGCAGATGGGGCCGGAACAGGTCGGGGTGCTCGCACATCGGAAAATGGCCGAGTCCGTCCATCACGCGCAGTTCGGCGCCGGGGATGAGGCCTGCGAGCCTCGCCCCATCCTCCGGCGTCGCCGAATAGTCATAGGTGCCGCAGAGCAGCGAGACCGGGGTGCGCGCCGCGTCGATCCGGGGTGCGACGAGCGCGCCGTCGAACTCGTCGGAATAGAAGGCGAGGTCGCCTGCATAGATTTCCGGCGCGCCCTGCGAGTAGATCCAGGCAGCCCGGCGCCGGCTGTCCAGCGGACTGGTCGGGCTCATCAGGCCGCGGACGAAGGCCGCATTGTGCAGGCCGGCATGCACCGCGACATGGTGCTGGAACGGGTTGCGCCTGCCTTTCGAGCGGAAGGGCGGCTCGATCGCGATCACGCCGGCGACGAGATCGGGCCGTTCGGCCGCCATCAGCAGCGCGAGCGCAGCCCCCATCGAGCCCCCGGCGACGATCGCCTTCTCGCCGACGACCTGCTCGATGAGCGCCGCGCACCAGCCGAGATAGCGCTCGCCGGTCAGGCGATAGGGTTCGCCGCGCCAGCCTTCCGGCGGCATCGACCGGCCGTGGAACGGCATGTCCGGCGCGACCATGCGCCAGTCCTGCCCCAGCGCGACGTCGGCGAGCTGGCCGTGGAACTGGCGGGCATCGGCGCCGGCCGTATGCAGGAAAAGAACGGGCCGGCCGCTGCCGGCGGTCTCGACATGGACGTCGGCGGCGCCTTCCGGCAGGGCGAGGCGATGATAGCGGCCTGCGATCTGCCCCATGTCCCGCGCGACCGTCTCGGCCCGGGCGACAGGCGACGCCACGACCAGCTCGAACAGCCGCTCGATGACGGCGCGTGCCTGGGCGATGCGCAAGGGATCGCCCGCGAGCGCGAAGGCAGGGTTGGCGATGGCCAGCGCCGTGAAGGCCTGGAAGCGCGGCGGTGGCGGCGTCAGCAGAACCCGGTCCCAGTCCGCCGCCGGTGCGGACAGCACGATGTCCGCCTGCGCTCCGGGATCGAACCGCACCTCGCCCGCGTCGAGCCGCAGCACGATGTCCGCGCCCGCCCCCTCGATGCGGAGCACGGCGGTAAGGCCGGCTGCGAGCCTGCGCAGCTCGGCATCGTCCGCTGCGGCTGCGATCCGGGCGTGCAGGCTCATCCGGCGCGCTGTCCGGCCGCGGCGAGCGCCTGGAGATGACGGTGGATCTCGGTATGGTCGGCCGTGGGCGCGAGGCCTGCCTTGGCCTCCTCCCAGAGCTCCGCGACGGAGCGGATCTGCGGCAGGGGCAGTTCGAGATGATCGGCGAGATCGGCCGCGATGCGCAGATCCTTCGCCATCAGCGCCAGCGAGAAGCCGGAGTTGAACGCCTCGGTGATGACGAAGGGCTTCATCTTCACCTCGGTCGAGTTGTTGCGACCGGTCGAGGCGTTGAGCACGTCGACGATCGTCTCGGGCGCGAGACCGAACCTGGCGCCGACGAGCAGAGCCTCGCAGGCCGCGATGAGGCCGGCGGCCGAGACGTAGTTGTTCAGGGCCTTCATCGCGTGGCCCGAGCCGACGGGGCCGGTGGCGAAGATCGACTTGCCCATCGCCGCGAGCACCGGGCGCGCCCGCTCGACCGCGCCAGCGGGGCCGCCGGCCATGATCGCCAGAGAGCCGTCGATCGCCCGCTTCACGCCGCCGGACACGGGCGCATCGACCAGCACCAGGCCGAGTCCCTCCAGATCCGCGGCGAGGCCGACCGTGTCGGTGGGAGCGGACGAACTCATGTCGATGACGAGCGTGCCCTTCGGCAGTCCGCGAGCGGCACCGCCGTCCCCCAGCAAGGCCTCACGCACGATGCGGCCGGTCGGCAGCATGGTGATCACGGCCGCGGCGCCCTCGACGGCCTCGGCGGCGCTGGCGAAGGCGGAGCCGCCCGCTTCGACGAGCGCCTTCCGCGCCGGCTCGGCGGGATCGGCACCGCGCAGCGTGAAGCCCGCCGCGATGAGGCGCCGGGCCATCGGCATGCCCATCTGACCGAGACCGATGAAGGCAATCGTGGCGGGACCCGTGATCGGGGTGGACATGGCGGTTTCCTCCGGCTCGGCAGCGCCGCTGCAAGCGTTCTTGGGCGAAGTTCTGACCGTCGTCAGACAATCTGTCAATCTGCTCGTCGACTGGACGCTTGCGGCTCATGGGCCAGCACGGCCAGGGCCACCCTTGCAGCCATGGCGATATGATGCCGGCAGGCCTCTTCCGCCCTCTCACCGTCGCGCGCGGCGATGGCGGCGAAGATCGCCTCGATCTCGGCGACGCTGTCCGCGAGCCGGCCCTGCTGCGTCATCGAGGTGAACCGCAGAAGGGATATGCGGTTGTGAAGGGTCGTCAGCGACTGCTTCACGAAGACATTGCCGGCTCCCTCCATCAACACGCTGTAGAAGCGCGTCTTGGCCGCCACGAGCTGGGCCCGGTCGCCGTTCTCGGCCGCCTGCCGGAACCCGGCCACGGCCTCTCTCAGCTCTGCCAGGGCCTCTTCGCTGCCGTGCTCGGCGAATGCCCGACCGGCGAAGCCCTCGAGCAGCGCCCGCACGTCGTAGAGCTGCTTCGCCTCCTCGAAGTTGATGGAGGAGACCTCCGGTCCGCGATGCGGAACGGTGACAACGAGTCCTTCCGCCTCGAGTTGCCGCAGCGCCTCTCTGACGGATGTCCGGCCGACGCCGATCTGCTCGCACAGCTCGCGCTCGATCAGCCTCTGCCCCGGCTTGAAATGTCCCGCGGCGATCGCCTCCCGGATGCGGTTTTCGACGAGCAGGCGAAGCGTGGCGGCCTGGCGCGGAATGCGAAGATTCATGTCGGTCATGAGGAAACACATTGCCGTGGCGGAGGGCGCCGTCAATCTCTGCTCTTGACGTCAGTTCTGACTGATTGTCTGATAGCAGGCAATAATAGAAAAAGTCCTGCTGGAGGAAGCCTTGAAGAAACTCTCGCTCGCCATGGCGGCTGCCGTCGCGCTCGCGTTTTCGCCGGCGGCGGCGCAGACCTACCCCAACCGGCCCGTCACCATGCTCGTGCCCTTCGCCGCGGGCGGGACGACCGACGTGCTGGCCCGCATCGTCGCGGAAGCGATGGGCAAGGAGCTCGGCCAGAACGTCGTCGTCGAGAACATCGGCGGCGCCGGCGGCCGCACGGGCACCGAACGGGTCATCAACGGCGCCGCGGACGGCCATACGATCCTGTTCGGCAATATGGGGCCGATGGCCGCCAGCAAGGCGCTGTTCAAGGACCAGCGCTACGATCCGCGAACCGACCTGAAGCCTATCGGACTCGTCGCGGACGTGCCGATGGTCATCGCCGCCAGCAAGAAGAGCGGCGTCACCGATCTGAAATCCTTCGTCGCGAAGATCAAGGCGGAGGGCGACAAGGTCACCTTCGGCACCGCCGGTTTCGGCGCGACATCGGACATGGCGCCGCATCTGCTGCTGCACCTCACCAAGCTCAAGGCCACCATCGTTCCCTACAAGGGGGCAGGGCCGGCGATCCAGGATCTGATGGGCGGCTTCGTCGATGGGGTCATCGACCAGACCGCGACGCTGCTGCCGCTGAGCAACGGCGGCTCGGTGACCGCGCTCGCGGTCAGCGGCGACAAGCGCCTGGCGCAGGCTCCCGGCGTGCCGACCTTCGCCGAAGCGGGTGTCCCGGAGTTTAACATGACCGTCTGGAACGCACTGGCGGTCCACAAGGACACGCCGCCCGCGATCGCCGACCGTCTGGTCGCGGCCCTCGATGCCAGCCTGTCTTCGGAGTTCGTAGGGAAGCGCTTCGAGGATCTGGCCGTGCCGGTGCCGCCGGCCGATATCCGCGGCCCGAAGCATCTCAGCAAGCTGGTGGGCACGGAAGTCGAGCGATGGGCAGCCGTCTTCAAGGACGTGCCGAAGCAGTAAGGCACGACCCGCGGCAGCAAGGCCTGTCCTGTTACCGGTTCTGCCGAGAGGCGCGGCGATCAGCACGCCGGCTTCCGATCGAACGCCCGGCCAGCCCAGCCGACGCCGACCGTCCGGCAAGCGCATGCCACATCACGGTTCCCAGACAGGCGGACTTCCTATCGAGGCCTGCAGCGTCTCGGTAAATGCCCGCACCTTGGCACTCGGTCGCCGCAGGGAGCGTAGGAGGTAAATTCCGTCCGGCGCCACGTTCCAGGCCTCGTCGTCGGACAGCAACCGGACGAGCCGGCCGGCCTTGACGTCCGGTCCGACGACCCAGCTCGACAGGAAGGCGATGCCGAGCCCGGCCTCTGCCGCCGTGCGCAGGGCCTCGAAATCGTCCGAACGGAACGCCACCACGCCTTTCCCGGCTTGCCCCGCCGGACAGCCGAGCACGTCCTGCCAGCCGAGAAGATCGGCGCCATGCAGCTTGTCGAGCAGGCGATGCGCGGAGAGAGCGGCCACGCCGTCCGGCGCGCCGGCCCGCTCCAGATAGGCAGGGCTGGCCACGAGCAGCCGACGCAGCGGCGCGAGCCGCGTGGCGATCAGCGTGCTGTCCGTCAGCGCGCCCATGCGGATGACCACGTCGAGACGCTCGAGGACCGGATCGGCCAGCCTCTCCGTCAGGTCGAGATCGACAGTGAGCCCAGGGTGCTCCCTCTGCAGCGCGGCGACGACCGGCAGGACATAGCGTTTGCCGAAGGTCGGAAAGCAGGCGATCCGGAGCGTGCCTGACACGGAACCGTCGAGCGCGGCGATCTCCGCATGGGTGTCCGCCAGTTCGTCGAGCAGGTGCAGGGCGCGCTCGTGCAATCGCTGGCCGGCATCGGTGAGCGTGAGCGCCCGCGTCGAGCGGACCAGAAGGGCGACGCCCAGATCCTGCTCCAGCGCGTCGATCTTTCGCATGACGGCCGAAGGGGCCACGGCGCGCCGGCGCGCGGCTCCGGAGAAGCTGCCTGCCCGGACGACATCGACGAAGGTGGCCAGGAACTCGGCGAAATGGGGCCTCATCTTTGCACTCCGGGCAAAGCCGTTTGCAGGAGCGGACGGCTTATCCTTTTCCTGAAATGGACGCACAACCTCTTCATGAGGTTTGCAACGTCGGTGGCGTTCGATGAGGCGGAGGCAAGATGAGATCGCCCGATGCTCCGCATGGTCGGTGGATGGTGACGTAAACAGAGATAATCATGCATGCAAACATACTCTGAGTTGCCGACCTAAACCGAGCGTATAATTTCCGCACGCTGCGACGGATGGCAGTTTTTGCCTGCAAGATGGATCCGTTGGCGGCTTCAAATCTCCAGATGATGGCTGGCGCGGATCGCGAGCATGGTGCGGGGCGGAGCCGCGGCCGGCTCGCAGTCCATGGCGCGCGGCATCTCGATCCAATTCGTCACGCCTGAAAGGGAAAATCATGAAAGTCCTGACCGATAAGATCCTCTCGCTGTCGGCCTATTCCGCCGAGATCGACGTTCCGCTGGAGAAGGTCGACATCGCCGATTGGCTGTTCACCTTGCCGGAAGCCGAGTATCTGCGCTGCTGCCCGCCCGATCATATCGGCTCCGGAGTCACCACCACGGACGACGGACAGCGTATGGTGATCAATGTCGAGATGATCGGCACCGGGCTGGTCATCCAGCATTACGTCGCCGAAGAGGCCAAGCCGAGCTATTGCCGGATGAACTCGATCTCCGATGTGTTCACCCCGGTCGGACGCACGCAGGTCAACGTGATCTGGGAACTGATCGCGGAGGCGATCGAGGGCGGCCGCACCCGCTACACAAACCGCGTCACGTCGCACCCGACTGACGTCTTCATGGAGTTCATCGCCGCGCATGGCCAGACCTTCGAGCAGGCCGCCGCGGCCCGCCAGGAAGCCGGCGGCGATCACAACCGCCGCGAGACGCCGCTCTTCGCCGCCAGCATCGCCCGCCGCGCGACGGCGAAGACCGCTGCGAAATGAAGGCGGTCGTGTTCGACGAGTTCGGCGATGCGGAGGTCCTCCGCCTCGCCGAGGCGCCGATGCCGGAACCGCGCCCCGGCGATCTGCTGGTGAGGGTGATGGCTGCCGGCGTCAATCGCGCGGACCTGCTGCAGCGGCGGGGCTACTATGGCCGCCCGAGTTATGGCGAGAGCGACCTGCTGGGGCTGGAGGTGGCGGGCGAGGTGGTCGCCGTCGGCAGCGCCGTCACCGATATCAGCCCCGGCGAGCGGGTGATGGCCATCGTCGGAGGCGGCGCCTATGCCGAATATGCCCGTGTCGATCGCGGCATGGCGGTGCGCATTCCCGATGACCTCGGCTATGTCGCGGCGGCCGCGACGATGGAGTCCTTCGTCACGGCCTGGGAGGCGGTCGTGCATCTCGGCGCCGCCGCGAAAGGCCAGGCCGTACTCGTTCACGCGGCGGCGGGCGGTGTCGGATCCGCCGGCGTGGAGATCGCGCACGCTCTCGGGGCCCGGGTCTTCGCGACGGCCAATGCCCAACAGCGCGCCAATGTCCTGTCTCTCGGCGCGGAGGCCGTGTTCGACTATCGCTCCGAGGATTTCGAGCAGGGTGTGCGCGATGCCACCGGCGGGCGCGGGGTCGATGTGGTCGTCGACTTCGTCGGCGGCGACTATCTCGCCCGCAACCTGCGCAGCCTCGCGCCGGGCGGGCGTCTGGTGCAGGTCGGCCTGCTGGGCGGGCAGGACAGCACGACGATTCCGCTCGCCGTTCTCCTGCACAAACACCTGCGCCTCATCGGCACGGTCATGAAATCCCGCACGCCGGACGAGAAGCGCGCCATGGTGCGGCGCTTCGTCGATGGCGCGCTGCCGATGTTCGGCGATGGCCGGCTGAGGCCGCTGGTCGGCAAGGTGTTTCCGCTTTCCGAGGCCGCCGAGGCCCATCGCTGGATGGAAGCCGGCGGTGGCTTCGGGAAAATCGTGCTGTCGGTCGCGGCCTGAGCATGACCTTCGAGAGCGGGTAGCCGAGCACTTGAGCGCATTGAGCGACCCGTTTGATCCATCGCCAGATGCCAATACCGGCCCATGGCATCGGCGATTTGGGTGGCTCCGCAGCTTGCGGGGAGCTCGCGCGATGCGACCAAGCAAGAAGGCGAACGACCTGTCCCCAGGGCTCGAACCCGCTGTCTCCGAGCGAACGGCGCCATCGATGGCTTGCGCAACATCAATGACCTTACGGGCCGCCATGTCCAATGATGGCGATAATGGCGCTCCGCGACGAGAGATGAAGCCTGTGGCTGCCGCATGGCATCTCACGGCGAGGGGATGGCCAGCGCAGGGGGCTGCGGCTCTCGCTCGAAGCCGGCGGCGCGTCGGTCGGCTTAAAGCGGGCGTCTGAGCACCCCGGACCGACGCCTCTGCCGGAAACGCCCGGCCGCGGCCAGAAGGGGAGCTATCATGAACGACAAGAAGCACTTGCGCGCCTTGCTTCTTTCGCTCGGCTGCATCGCTGCGGCGACCGGCGTGCTCGCCCAGACAGCTCCACACAGGATGACCACGCCCGTTCCCCCCGGCATCGCCATGCAGGATGAGGTCCCGACGCGGCTGGGAACGCTGACGTTCTTCGACGGCTTCCCGGATGCGCAGACCGCCGACAGAATCTACGACAACCTCGACTTCCAGCGTGCGGTGCAGGCCTATCTGCTGGGTCTGCCTCCGGTGAATATGGCCGGGCTGCGCGAGGGGCTGTTGAGCGTCGGCCCCGCCAATGTCACGATCCCGACCTTCGAAGACAACATGAACGCCCGCTCGCTGTTCCTCACGGCGAACGCGACGACTCCCTACACATGGGTCTGGATCAATCTTCACGACGGGCCGCTGGTCGTCGAAGTGCCGCCGATGACGCTAGGCATGATCGATGACTTCTGGTTCAAATACGTGACGGACATCGGCATCGTCGGGCCGGACAGGGGCAAGGGCGGCAAGTACCTGCTGCTACCGCCGGGATATGGCGGCGAGGTGCCGGCAGGATACATGGTCGTGCGGGTCCCGACCTTCGAGTCCATCCTCGTCTGGCGCAACATGCCGGTGAAGGGCGACATCAAGCCGGCGATCGAGAGCCTGCACAAGAATACGCGCATCTATCCGCTCGCGCGCGCCGCCAACCCGCCGCTCAACACCTTCGTCAACGTGTCGAACCGGGCCTTCTCGACGGTCGCTCCGGCGGATGACAGGTTCTGGGAGCTTCTCAACGCGGTCGTCCAGAGCGAGCCTGTCGAGTCGCTCGATCCCGTGACGCTCGGCTTCTTCGCCGCGATCGGGATCGAGAAGGGCAAGCCCTTCAAGCCCGATGGGCGGATGAAGCGCATTCTGAGCGAGGCCGCGGCCGTGGGCGATGCGACCGCACGCACGCTCACATACAAGAGCCGCATCCCGGAGGCGTTCTATTATCCCAACAGCACCTGGCGCCAGTGGCTGGGAGGCTACCGCTTCCAGAGCCAGCCAGGGGTGGCCCATCTGGATGCCGCCGCCTTCTTCTACTTCTATGCGACCGGCGTGACGCCGGCCATGGAAGCCAAGATGGTCGGCCAGGGGTCGCAATATGCGGTCGGCCTGCTCGATTCGCAGGGCCGTCCGCTCGACGGGGGCAAGACCTATCGGCTGCGCGTCTTGCCGAATGCGCCCGTCAAGGATTTCTGGTCGGCGATCGTCTACGACAACCAGACGCGCTCCATGCTGCAGACGGACCAGGACTTTCCGCAGGTCAGCAGTATCGACAAGGGCCTGGCGAGCAATGCGGATGGTT
Source organism: Chelatococcus sp. (assembly GCA_003248805.1). Lineage (GTDB taxonomy): Bacteria > Pseudomonadota > Alphaproteobacteria > Rhizobiales > Beijerinckiaceae > Allobosea. Next base: position 58,772 of record QFQY01000019.1, read on the forward strand.
CGGTCGACGTCTATTTCGGACCTAAAGTGCCCTCCGGCATGGAGCGCAACTGGATTCAGACGATTTCCGGCAAGGGCTGGAACATGCTGTTCCGGCTTTATGGCCCGCTCGACCCCTGGTTCGACAAGACCTGGAAACTGAGCGAGATCGAGCGCCTCGACTGAAGCACCGCCCGCCGTAGCCGGCAGTTACGGCGCTTGCCGTGTCAGGGGCGCGCCAGCCTCGCGGCGAGGCGCGCCAGTTCGGCATCGTCGGGGCGCAGGCGCGACAGGCGGGCCGCCAGATCCACCGCGCCCGCAATGTCGCGCCGCGCCTGCGCCTCGGCCAGCAACGCACCCAGAAGCGCGGCGTCGAACGGATTGGCCTGAAGCGCCCGACGCAGCACCTGGCGCCCCTGTTCGGGCTGACCGAGCGATTGCAGCGCGACGCCGTGGACATAGGCCAGCCGCGCATCGCCCGGCGCGAGTTGCGAGGCCCGGGCGAGGCTTTCCAGCGCCTCGGGATAGCGGCGCTGCCTCACCAGCGCGAGGCCGAGCGCATGGTGCGGATAGGGCTCTTTCGGCGCCACGGCGATGGCCTGGCGCAGCACCGCTTCGCCCTCCGGATCGCGCCCACGCTGGCGCAGCAGATCGGCCAGGTTGACCGAGAGCTCGGCGGCGGCGGGATCGAGCGCGAGACCGGCGCGCAGCTCGGCCTCCGCCGCATCGGGCCTGCCCCTGCGGATCAGATAGAGCGCCAGGGCGGCCCGCGCCTCCGGCCGGTCGGCGTTCAACGCCTGCGCCGCCTCGAATTCGGCGAAGGCGTGCAACAGCCGGCTACGCAGCGGCTCCTGCACCGAATCCGGCCGGATGTCGGCCAGGGCCTGCGCCGCCTCGATCCGCACGCCGAGGACAGGATCGGCCAGGCGCTCCTGCGCCCAGCGCAGGCGGATTTCCGCTGGCTGCGGCGAGAGGTTGCGCAAGGCGGCCATCCGCACGATCGGGTCGGGGTCGTCCAGGCCCAGGCGGATGACGCTCTCGGTGGCGACGGAGGGCAGGCGCCCGATTTCGCTCTGCACCGTCGCCCTGACGATGGCCGGGGTCCGCGGGTCGTTCGCCAGGGCGATCAGCGGCGCCCTTGCCGCGGGATCGCCCCGGCGCGCGTCGTGAAACGCTCCTGCATAATCCTGAAAGCCTTTCCGTTGTGGACCATGCCAGGCCAGGACGGCGTCCGCGGCCCATTGCGCCGTCTTGTCGGCGTGGCAACTATTGCAACTGTTCGGGGTCCCGAGGGTCACCGTCAGGTCGGGACGCGGGACTCGGAAGGAATGGTCATGGCGCTTGTCGACGACCATGTAGCTGCGCGCCGGCATGTGGCAGGTGATGCAATCGGGCGCAGCCGGACCGGGCTGGTGCCCGGTATGCGTGGCGGCGGCAAAGCGCTGCTGGTCATGGCATTGGCTGCAGACGAGCGGCCCCTCCGCCTTCAGCTTGCCGGAATGCACGTCGTGGCAGTCGCTGCAGATCACGCCCTTCGCGTACATCCTGCTCTGCCGGAAGGTCTGGTCGGTAAAGACCTCGTCGATCATCTGCCCGTCGGCCTCGAACAGGCCGCTCGTCAGCAGCGAGGGGAGATGCGTGTCGACGATCGAGCGCCCCGGCTTCCAGTCCTCCGAGATCGTGCCGCGCCGCTGGTGGCAGCGGGCGCATGTCTCGACCTCGTCGCCCGCAGGGCGCGCGACGCTTGCGGCCGGGCTCCCCGTCGCCGGATCCGGGGTCCAGTCGACCGCCGGCCTTTTGGCCGCGACGGAGGAGAAGCCCTTCAGGACGGGATCGCCCGCCTTGCCGGCCGTGGCCCAGGCGATGTGGCCGGCACCCGGGCCATGGCAGCTCTCGCAGCCGATGCTGATCTCGGAATAGGTCGTGCGAAAGCTGTCCGAGGCGGCGTCATAGCCCTTCTTCACCGCGGTGGAATGGCACTCCGCGCACATGAAATTCCAGTTCTGCATCCGGCCGGTCCAGTGAAACTGGTCGCCCGCCGGGATCGCCTGGTCGCCATAGACATGGAACCAGCGCTGGCCTCCCTGCGCCTGCGGGCGCGTGTCCCAGGCCCAGGGCAGCGCCTGCACCCTGCCGTCCGGAAAGGTGACGAGGTATTGCTGCAACGGCTTCCAGCCGAAGCTGTGGCTGATCGCGAAGGTCGCCGGCTTGCCGTCCTTCCCTTTCGTCTCGACGAGGAAGCGCTCGCCCTCACGCGTGAAGCGCGCGGTTTCGTCGAGATACCGGACCGTGACGTCCGAGAAATCGCCAAGGACCGTGGCGGGCGTGGCCAGGGCCATCGCCCTTGCATGGTCCGACCCCTGCCAGTCTGCGACGGTGGTTGCGTGGCACGAGGCGCAAGCCTGCGAGCCGACATAACCCGCAGGCGCATGCGGCGTCAGCTGTCCTATGCCGGTCTCGGCGCGGGTGAGAGGCACCTGCGCCTGGCCCGGGCGCACGATCGCGCCCCGGATCGAGCCGATCGCGAGCACCAGCAGGGCGGCCAGGATACTGCCGGCGAGGCCATGGACGATCGGGCTGCGCATCAGCAGCCCCGCAGAACGCACGAGCGCAATGGGATCGCGACCGGCACCGTTGGCTCACCCATCTCCAGCGCGGAGGCCGCTAGAACCGCACGCTCATTCCGACGACGGGACCATGCTGCAGCATGTCGAACTCGTAGCGCGACAGCCCCGAACCCTGAACGTAGTCGACATAGAGAGCCTTGTAGCCGATCACGGCCGAATAGGTGATGCCGTTCGTCGTCTTGAAGTCATAGGCATAGGCGGCCAGCGCCTGCCAGGTGAACTTGCTGCCGCCGGCGCCGAGATCGCCCCGGAATTCGAGATGATGGTTCGGGGCCAGCGAGACGCGCGCCCTGACGCCGGCAAAGGCGTCGACCCAGTCGACCGATCCGGACTTGGCGATCGCGCGTCCCCCGCGGAAGGCGAGATCGCCGAGATTGACGGTGGTGGCGATGTCGAGGCCGAGATCGAGCTTCTGATACCAGTACCTGGCGCCGGCGAGCACATCGAAGGCGACCGGGCCGGCATTGCCGATCTCATAGGCCGCCCCGGCCTCGAGGATCGCCATCTGGAACTGCATGTCGACAGCGGCCCCCACGGCGACGCCGACACCGGGCGCGGGGCCCCGGGTCTTCAGCCCGGAGCGCTCGATCGTGATCTTCTCGCCGATGACGTCTCCGAAGAACGCCAGGCGACCGTTGCGCGCTTCCATGTTGAGCATCAGGGCGACCAGCGAGCCGCCCTGGCCGACTGTGCTTTCGACAATGTCGACGAAGCTCGCATTCACATCGACGCCGCGTCCACGGACGACCTGGGAGCCGTTGAGCGAGGTCAGCCAGCCATAGGGCGTGACGCGGAAGGTCCAGCCTGGGACGAAGCTGGGAGGGGCGGGCTGGCTCGCTGGAGCAGGTGCGAGGTCGGCCGCGGCGACCGGGCATGCGAGGAGCCAGGCTCCGGCCAGACCGGCGATGATCGCTTTGAAAGACACAGGCTTCTTCCCCTTTGCTCCCGATCGGCGCAGAGCCTCGATCAACGACATCTACCACGCGCTCCGCGCGGCGCGTTCCGACCAACGGCTCTGACCAGGGCCTAATTCGGATCCCCGACGCTGACCGTCAGCCTGGGAATGCGCCCGGTGAAGCGGGACCTGGCTTCGGAGCCGATGGCTTCGACGACGGGTGTTCCGAGGTCGATGCCGACATCGGCGGTCTCGTCGGCCGAGAACATGCTGGGCTGGGTCATCGGAATGCGCCCCTCGCCGAGCTTCTCGCCGTTGACGAAGAGCGTGCCGAGCCCGCCCTTGGCCTTGCCGCCGCCGTCATAGTCGAACTGGAACCGGATTTCGGCCTTGCCCGGCGCAAGCTTGCGGGACGACGCGATCGTCGTGCGCTGGAGGCCGAGGAAATTGTAGTCGTAGGCCGGAACGCCATCCTTCACATAGAGCGACCAGCCGCCGAAACGCCCCCCTTGCGAAATCAGCGTTCCATTCGCCGTTCCCTCGGGAACGACGACCTCGGCCGTGATCGTCTTGGAGCGATTCTTCACGTTGACGAAGACACCTTCGAGCATGCCGACCATGCCTTCGGCCAGCGTCAGCGTCCGGCGCGACCCCATCAGGTCGGGGCGTCCCGCCGCCACGGGGTCGAAGCGCTCCAGGGTGCGGTCATCCATCGGCAACGCCCCGTATTTGCCGGCTTCCTTCAGGAAGAGCGCCTCCATCTCGGCCAGCTTCTTGGGGTTCTTCGCAGCCAGATCGTTGGACAGGCTGAAGTCGGAGCGAACGTCGAACAATTCCCAGGCCGAATTGTCCTGGAGCGAGCGCCGGGGCTTCTGCTCCCAGGGCGCCCGGTGGATCGTGCGCGCGAACCAGCCGTCGTGATAGATGGCGCGGTTGCCCGCGATCTCGAAATACTGAGTCTTGTGCCGGTCGGGCGCCTTCGCATCCTCGAAGGCATAGACCATGCTGGTGCCGTGCATGGGGATCTGCCTGACGCCGTTCACCGATGTCGGCTCGGGCAGCCCGATCGCCTGGAGAATCGTCGGCGCGACATCGATGACATGGCTGAACTGGGTGCGGACCTGGTTGCGCGCCTTGATGCCCCTGGGCCAGGAGACGACGACGCCGTTGCGGGTGCCGCCGAAATCCGAGGGCATCTGCTTCAGCCAGCTGAAGGGGCTGTTGAAGGCGATCGCCCAGCCCGAGGCCATGTGCGGGTAGGTGTCCCGATCACCCCATTTGTCGATGTACCTGAGCATGTCCTCGAGTTTTTCCGGCACCGCGTTGAAATAGGTGTTCTCGTTGAAGAGGCCGTTCTGGCCGCCTTCGCCGCTGGTGCCGTTGTCGCCCGCCACATAGAAGACGAGGGTGTTGTCCGCCTGGCCGACCTCCCGGAAGGCCTCGAGCATGCGGCCGATCTCGAAATCGGTGTATTCGACGAAGGCGGCGAACACCTCGGCCTGGCGGGTGAACAGGCGCTTTTCGTCGGCCGACAGCGCGTCCCAGTCCTTGATCGCGGGCGGCTTCGGCGCCAGCTTCGTCCCCGCCGGCACGACGCCGAGCGCGATCTGGCGGGCGAGCGAGTCTTCGCGAATCCTGTCCCAGCCCTGGTCGAACTTGCCCTTCCAGCGCTCGATCCACGCCCGGGGAACATGATGCGGCGCATGGGTGGCGCCCGGTGCGAAATAGACGAAGGAGGGGCGATCCGGGGTCAGCGCCTTCTGATGCTTGATCCAGGCGCGCGCCTTCTCCGTCATGTCGGTCATGAAGTGGTAGTCCGGGTCGCTCGGCAGCTCGACCACCGCCGTCCCGTCATAGATGAAGGGGGCCCACTGATTGGTCTCGCCGCCGAGGAAGCCATAGAACTTGTCGAAACCCTGGCGCGTTGGCCAACGGTCGAACGGGCCTGCGACGCTGGCTTCCCAGGCCGCCGTCTCGTGCCACTTGCCGAAGGCGGCTGTGGCATAGCCGTTCAGGCGCAGCATCTCGGCCAGCGGCGCGGTCGAGCTCGGCACCTGCCCGGTATTGCCGGGAAACGACGTCGCCAGCTCGGTGATGAAGCCCATGTTGACGGTGTGGTGGTTGCGGCCGGATTTGAGCGCGGCCCGCGTCGGCGAACACAACGCCGTGGTGTGGAAATTGTTGAAGCGCAACCCGTTTTCGGCGAGCTGATCGAGCGTCGGCGTGCCGATCGGGCCGCCGAAGGTGCTGGGCGCGCCGAAGCCGAGATCGTCGATCAGGACGATGACGACATTGGGCGCGCCGGCCGGGGCCTTCACCTCGAAACGCGGCGGCGGCGTCACCTTGCGAGCGTCGATCTCCGTATAGACCGGCCTCTTGGGCTCGGCGATCGGCAAGGTCGAGCGATCGACCGGAGCGGCCTGTGGCTGCGCGACAGCAGGCGCGGTCTGGAGCGTCACTCCGACCACCAAAGCGGACAGCGTCCTGACGGTGAGCATGGACAGGCCCCTTGCTGCCTATGGGTCAAGCTACGGCATGCCGCTCGGATAAGCTAGAACGCTTCCAAGTCAGCTCGCGCCCTTTCGGTTCGGTCGTGCTCGCCGGACGTCAGCGCCGTCCGGCCCGGTTGACCGGCCCGCCGCGGTTCATCGGCGTGCCCGGGCGCACACCCACGCCGGCCGCACCGACACCCGGCGTGACCACCGCCCGGCGCGCGACCGGCGCTCCGGCGCGAGCGACGCAGCCCTTCGGCACGCCCACGGTCTTGCAGTAGACGACCGCGGCCGCAGGCTCTGCCGCGGCGATCGACAGCCCGCCCGCGAAGAGAGCCATGGCCGGCAGCGTCAAAAGTGCCTTCATCATTTCGGCCTCTCCCTGTGGGGCTGTTCGCGTGCTTCTTCGGCCGCTATCCGGAACTATCGCCCCTGTTCGCACTTACCGTCCGTGCCTCCCGCAGCGTCATTGATCCACGTCAATCGACATCCATGAAGGCGCATTCGCTCGCGGAAGCGTGCGACCGACGGCGTCGGCAGCCGCACGCGCTTGCCGTGGATGCGCAACGTCGCCCGTGTCGGCCGCCGCGCAGGCTCTGTGGCATCGGCGCGAGGCTCGCCTGGATCGATCACCCGGCCGCGGCCTCGCGCGCGAAACCGGGCACTGCCGCCAGCAATTCGCGCGTGTATGTCGCTTCCGGTTCCTGGAAGACCCGCCTGGACGGGCCGATCTCGACGATCCGCCCGCGTTGCATCACCGCGATACGGTCGCAGATGTTGGACGCCACGCGCAGATCATGCGTGACGAAGATCATCGCGAACCCCAGGCGCTTCTGCAGATCCTCGAACAGGCGCAGCACCTGCGCCTGCACCGACACGTCGAGCGCCGAGACGGCCTCGTCCGCGACGATGACCGTGGGGTCCATGGCGAGCGCGCGGGCGATGCAGATGCGCTGGCGCTGGCCGCCCGAGAATTCGTGAGGGAAGCGGTCGAGCGCGTCGCGCCTCAAGCCCACGAGCTCCATCAGTTCCTGAGCACGCTCCAGGGCTTGCGCGCGTGGGGTGCCATGCTGGACCGGCCCCTCGATCAGGGACTGGCCGACCCGGCGTCGTGGGTTCAACGACTTGTAGGGGTCCTGGAACACCATCTGGATGTGACGCCGCATCTGCCTCAGCTCCGCCCCGCCCATACCGGCGATATCGCGCCCCCTGAACAGGATGCGGCCGGAATCCGGCGTCTCGAAGCGCAGCAGTGTCTTGGCGAGGCTGGTCTTGCCGGAGCCGGACTCGCCCACGACGCCCAGCGTCTCGCCCGGCGCGAGCCGGAAGGAGACCGCATCGAGCGCAAGGGTCTCCCGCCGCGAGCCGAGGAAGCTCGTGGTGCGATAGGTCAGCGACAGATCATCGACGGCGAGAACCGGCTGCTCGCCCGTCTCAGGCTTGGTCCGGTAGCGGAAGCGCGGCACCGCCTCGATGAGCGCGCGGGTGTAGGGATGCTCCGGCGCGTTCAGAACCCGGTCCGGCGCGCCGCGCTCGACGACCTCGCCCTGCCGCATGACCACGACGTGATCCGCGACATCGGCGACGACGCCGAAATCATGGGTGATCATCAGGACGCCGCTGTCGTGCTTGGTCAGAAGCTCGCGGAACAGCCGCAGGATCTGCGCCTGGGTGGTCACGTCGAGCGCGGTCGTGGGCTCGTCCGCGATGATCAGCGCGGGTTCGAGCGCCAGCGCCATGGCGATCATCACGCGCTGGCGCTGGCCGCCCGAAAGCTGGTGGGGATATGCCTTCGCCAGCCGCGCCGGATCGGGCAGATGGACATCCGCCATCAACGCGACGACGCGCTCGTCGACCCGCTCGCGCGCCATCTCCGGGCGATGGATCCGCAGCACCTCGGCGATCTGGTCTCCGACCCGCATGACCGGGTTCAGCGCCGTCAGAGGCTCCTGGAAGATCATCGCCATGCGGTTGCCGCGCAATTCGCAGAGCCGTGCCGGCGATGCCGCCGCGATGTCCTCGCCTTCGAGCCGGATCGTTCCGCCGGTGATGCGCAGCACCTTCTCCGGTAGCAGGCGCATGACGGCGGAAGCCGTCACCGACTTGCCCGAGCCGGATTCGCCGACCACGCAGACGATCTGGCGGCGATGCACGTCGAGCGAGACATCACGGACGGCATGCGTCCGGTCCAGCCCCGCCGGAAGCGCCACGCTCAGGTTCGCGATCCGCAGGATCGGTTCGGACGCGCTCATGACGACACCTTCGCTGCGCGGGAGAGGCGCGGATCGAGGCGATCGCGCAGGCCGTCGCCGAGCAGGTTCACCGCCATCACTGTCACGGCGAGGAACAGGCCGGGTGCGATGATCGTCCAGGGCGCGCGCTGGAACACGGCGCGTCCTTCGGCCAGCACATTGCCCCAGCTCGGCAGGTCGGGCGGGAAACCGACGCCGAGGAAGCCGAGCACGGCCTCCGACAGGATCGCGGCGGCGAACATATAGGTCGTCTGGACGATCAGGGGCGCGATGCAGCTCGGCAGGATATGGCGGACGAGCACGAGAACCGGCGGGATGCCCAGCCCCTCGGCCGCGCGGACATAGGATTCCTCGCGAACGCTGAGCACGACGCTGCGCACCAGGCGGGTGACGCGCGGGATCTCGGCGAAGGTGATGGCGGCGACGATCGTCAGGAGACTCGGGCCGACCAGCGAGACCAGCGCCACGGCGAAGAGGATGCCGGGGATCGCCATGATGCCGTCCATGACCCGCATCACGACCGGATCGAGCCAGCGCAGATAGCCGGTCAGCAGCCCGATCACGGTGCCGATGGCCGCGCCGGCGAGCGCGGCGAGCAGCCCGACAAGCAGGGAGATCCGGCCGCCATGCAGCACGAGCGCGAAGACGTCCCGGCCGAGCGCGTCCGTGCCGAACCAGAACTCGGCGCCCGGCGGCCGCAGGCGCTGCCTCGGGCGGATCAGGAAGGCGTCGTCGCCGGTGATCGCCGTCGCGAAGACGGCCGACAGCAGGATCGCCGAGAGCAGGACGCCGCTGAGCAGCGCGACGCGGTTGGTCAGCATCGCCTCGACGACAGGGTAGCGCGTCGCAGGGGAGGTGGCCCGTTCGGTTGCCGACATGGCGGGCCTCAATAGCGGATGCGGGGATCGACGATCACATAGGCGATGTCGATCAGGAGGTTCACGCCGATATAGATCAGCGCGAAGAACAGCATGAGGCCCTGCACCACGGGATAGTCGCGGGCCAGGATCGCGTCGATGGTCAGCCGGCCGACGCCGGGCAGGTTGAAGACGCTCTCCGTCACCACCACGCCGCTGATCAGCAGGGCGATGCCGAGCCCGATCACCGTGATGATCGGCACGGCGGCGTTGGGCAGGGCGTGGCGCCAGAGCACGCGGCGCTCGACATTGCCCTTGGCGCGGGCCGTGCGGACGAAATCCTCGCCGAGCACTTCGAGCAGGCTGGAGCGGGTGACGCGCGAGATCAGCGCCATGAAGACCAAGGCCAGCGTCAGCGACGGCAGCGCGAGATGCCGCAGGGACGCGATCGGATCGTCGAACGGGCTGACATAGCCCTGCACCGGGAAGATATCCGCCTTCACCGAGAGCAGCAGGATCAGGATGTAGCCGATCACGAAGGCCGGGATCGAGAAGCCCACGACCGACAGCATCATCACCGCCCGGTCGACCCAGCTGTTGTGCCGCCAGGCGGCGATGGCGCCGAGCGGCACGGCGACGAGCACCGTGATGAGGATGGCGCTGATCGCGAGCACGAGCGTCGGCTCCAGCCGGTCGAAGATCAGGCTCAGCACCGGGATCTTCGACAGCACGGACATGCCGAGATGTCCGCGCGCGATTTCGCCGAGCCAGGCGAGGTATTGCACGAAAAGCGGCCGGTCGAGCCCCATTTCGGCCCGAATTCGTGAGAGCGCCTCCGGACCGGCCGTCTCGCCGGCGATGATGAGTGCCGGATCGCCCGGGCTCAGGCGAAGCAGGAGGAAGACGATGGTGGCGACGACCAGCATCACCGGCACCGCCATCGCAATCCTGAGGGAGATCAGTCTGAGCATCAGATCTTGTCCACGCCCCAGGTCACCATGACCGGGGACGGCACGTAGTCCGAGACGTTGGAGCGATAGGCCTCGTAGTCGAAATAGGTGCCGAGCGGGATGTAGAAGACGAGCTCATAGGCGCGCTTCTGCATCTCCTCGACGATGGCCTTCTGCTTGGCCGGGTCGGTCTCCCGCTGATAGCGGCCCTTCAGCGCCTCGGTCTCGCGGTCGTCGACGAAGCCGGTATAGGCGCCCTTGCCGCGCGCATCGAAATTGAGGTTGCCGAGCGGAGAGATCAGGTCGATGCGGTCGAAGACGGCATGGGCCAGGTTCCAGCCGCCCTCCGCGACCGGGTCGGGCTTGGCGCGGCGGGCGAGGAAGGCGCTCCACTCCATGGTCTGGATCTCGGAGGGGATGCCGATCTGGCGCAGAAGCTGCTGCGTCAGCGGCGCGAGCGGCGCGAAGGAGGCGATGTCGCCGGGCGTGATGATGACGATCTTCTCGCCCTTGTAGCCGGCCTCCTGCAGCAGAGCCTTGGCCTTGGCGATGTCGGGCTTGCCGGTGTCGGGGAAACCGACCGCGGTCTCCAGTGGCGTGCCGCAGCCGAAGAAGGCCGGGCAGACCTGGTAGGATGCGGCATCGCCGATGGAGGCGTCCATATAGTCCTGCTGCGTGACGACGGCCTGCACCGCCCGGCGCACCTTGACGTTGTCGAAGGGCGGCTGTGCCCAGTTGAAGCGGATGGTCGAGGCGTTCGGGCCGGGCCGGCGCCGAACCACGACGTCCTTGTTGCCCTGAAGGAGCGAGCGCTGGTCGGCGTTCAGGTTCTCGAGCAGGTCGATCTCGCCCTTGGCGAGCGCGTTGATCGCCGTCTGCTTGCTCGGGAACCAGACGACTTCGACCCGGTCGACCTTGGCCTGCTTGCCACCTGCGAGCCCGTCGGGCGCCTCCGCCCGCGGGACATATTTCTCGTTGCGCTCATAGGCCCAGCTCACCCCCGGCCGGAACTCGGCTTGCAGGAAGCGGAACGGGCCCGAGCCGACGACCTCCTCGAGAACCTTGTCCGCGGGCAGATCGGCGATCCGCTTCGGCATGATGAAGAGCGGGATCGAACTCGGGCGGGCGAAGCCCTCCAGCATCGGCCCGAACGGCTCTTTCAGGTCGATACGGAACGTCCTGCCGTCGACGGCGCGCATGCTCGCGGTGACCGCGGCGAGGCGCAGGCCCACGACATCCTTCCTGGCCCAGCGCGCGATCGAGGCGATGCAGTCCTCGGCCGTGACGGGTTGGCCGTCATGGAAGGCGAGGCCGTCGCGCAACACGAAGGTCCAGGCCAGCTTGTCGTCGCTGACCGTCCACTCCTTCACCATCTGCGGCTGCGGCCGATACCGGGAGTCGACCGCGAACAGCGTGTCGTAGACCATGAAGGCGTGGTTGCGGGTGATGTAGGCATTGGTCACGACGGGATCGAGCACCCGCAAGGCGGCGTGCGGCGCCATCCGCAACGTCTTCTTGCCCTGCGCTCGCGCAGGGTCGATCGCAGCGAGAAGCGCTCCGGCAGAGAGTGCCAGGGCGTCGCGTCGGTTGATCTGCATTGGCTCCGTTCCCTTTGTCAGGCGGGCTTGGTGCCCGCTTCGCTGCGAATGCGTGTTCGGCTCAGTAGCTGCGCCCCCGGCGGGGATCGGGCCAGAACGAGGTTCCCGCGCGGGCCGGGCCGCCGCCGACGCCCATGGGCACGCCGTCGGCGCGCCAGCAGGCGGCGCCTTCCATGGTGCCGTCCTCGGAGAAGCCGATGATGCCCATGCCCCCGGCGACGTGATCGACCACCGAGACGCGGTGGCCGAGCCCGGCGAGCGTCTCCCGCACGGCCTCGGGCACGGCCGCCTCGATCTCCGCCTCCTGCCCCCAGGTGAAGACGCGCGGCGCCTCGGCCGCCTCCTGCGGGCTCATGCCGTGGTCGACGAGATTCAGCACGGCCTGCATCGCCGAAGCCGGGATCCGGTGGGCTCCGGGCAGGCCCAGCGCGAAGATCGGCCGGCCCTCGCGCTTGCCGATCAGCGCCGTGATGCCGCTGGTGATGCGCTTGCCCGGTTCGAGCGACAGCGCCTTCCCGGGATGCGGATCGAAGAGATACATGTAGTTGTTCGGGATGATCCCGGTGCCGGGGATCATGATGCGCGCGCCGAACAGGCTGTTGATCGTCTGCGTCGAGGTGACGATGTTGCCCTCGGCGTCGGCGATCGTGACATGGGTGGTGTTGGCCGACTCGTTCGAGAGAATGCGCGCCTCGAAAGCGCTCGCCCTGCTTTGGTCGATCTCGGGGCGCCGCAGTTCGGCATAGGCCCTGGAGATCAGCCGGGCGGTCGGAACATCGACGAAATCGGGATCGGCGGTGACCGCGCGCCGGTCGGCGGCGGCGATCTTCAGCGCCTCCAGGACCAGATGCAGCGTCTCGCTGCTGCCGAAACCGAGCTTTCCGAGATCGAAGGCCTCGAGGAGATTGAGGATCTGCAGCGTCTGGACGCCGCCGGAGCAGGGTGGGGGAGGGCCGACGATCTCGACGCCGCGATAGACACCGCGCACCGGCTCGCGCTCGATCGTGCGATAGGCGACGAGATCTTCGAAGCGCAGGAAGGACCCCGCCTGCTCGAGATGGGCGGCGATCCGTCGGCCGAGCGCGCCGCCATAGACGGCGTCGGGCCCCTCGGCCGCGATCTGCCGCAGGGTCGCCGCATAGTCCTTCTGGACCAGCGGATCCCCTGCCTGCAGCGGCTGGCCGCCGGGGAGGAAGACGGCCGCAATGGCCGGGTCCAGGGCGAGGTCGGGGGCGATCTCCGCAATGCAGGTCGCGAGATAGGGCGAGAGGCGGAACCCGCGCTCGGCATGGCGGATCGCCGGCTCGATCAGATCGCGCAGCGGCAGGCGGCCGAAACGCTCCGCCGCCTCGCACCAGGCCTTGAGCGTGCCGGGCACCGCGACCGCCTTCGGACCGACGCGGTTGGCGCGGCCCTCGGCCTCCATATAGTCCGGCCAGGCATCCGAGATCGGCGTGAAGCTGTCGGGGCGGGCGGCGGCCGGCGCGGTCGAGAGCCCGTCCAGGACGATCTCGCGGCCGTCGGCCAAGCGGATCAGGGCGGCTCCGCCGCCGAGGATGCCGACCATCATCGGCTCGACGACGGTCAGCGTGAAGAGGGCCGAGACCGCGGCGTCGATCGCGTTGCCACCGGCCGCCAGCGCTTCGACCGCAGCCGCCGAGGCGAGCGGGTGGTTGGTCACCGCCATGCCGCGCCGCGCCACGACCGCCGTCTTTTCGCAGGTGAAGGGGCTTCCCGCCCGATCGCGCCAATTCATCGCCACCAACCCGATCCGAATGATCGGGGATTATCGGATCGGATTTTCAAATCAGTCCAATACGCAGCCGGCGCATTTTTGATAATTTGAGGTTATGGGTCTCGTCGCGGGCCGGGTTTGCGGGCCTGCGCCGCGAAGGCCCGGGCCACCGGCGAGGGCTCGTTGCGCCGGTAGGCTACCGCAAGCTCGGCCAGCACGGGCTCGCCCGCCATGGCGCGGTAGCGCAGGCCGGGCACCTGGATGCTTCGCAGCGACTGCGGCACCAGCGCGACGCCGAGCCCGACCGCGACCATGCTGGCGATCGTGACGAAATCGCGCCCTTGCGGGCCGAGCCGCGGGAAGAAGCCGGCAGCGCGGCAGGCCGAGGTCGCGTGCTCATGGAAGCTGACGCCCGGGGGGTGGCGCGGCGTGATGAAGATCTCGCCGTTGAGCGCCGAGAGCGGCACCCGCTCTTCTCCCGCCAAGGGGTGGCTCTCGGGCAGGGCCAGCACGATCTCCTCGAAGAGGACCGGCGTCGACACGATGCCGAGCGGCAGCGGCACCGGCGGGCGGATGAAGCCGATGTCGAGCTTGCCCTGGTCCAGCTGGTCGAGCTGCTGCGACATCTCCATTTCGGAAATGGCCAGTTCGACCTCCGGATAAGCCTTGCGGAACTCCCCGATGATCGTGGTGAGCGCTCCGGTGTAGGCGGCCGAGCCGACATAGCCGATCGCGATGCGCCCGAGCTCGCCCCGACCGGCGCGGCGCGCGACCAGCAGCGCCGCCTCCGTCTGCTGCAGGGCCCTTCGCGCCTCCTCGGCGAAGAGCTCCCCGGCGAGAGTCAGCTTCACCGAACGGCGCGTGCGATCGAAGAGCGGCGTCCCGACGATCTCCTCGAGGTTCTTGATCTGCTGGCTGAGCCCGGGCTGGGCGATCCGCAGCCGCTCGGCGGCGCGGCCGTAGTTCAACTCCTCGGCCGTGGCGAGGAAGTAGCGCAGATGCCGCAATTCGAGCATCGCGCTGCTGGGGCGTCGGCCTGGCGCCATGGATCGTTCCTCATATTGAGAAGCCGCAATTCTTGAAATTCACCAATCCGCATATTGGACCGATATAAATGCGCTCAGCAATATCGCCGGATCGTTTCATGGACGCATCCGCAGCGAGTTGTGCATGGATGACCTCGTTCCGCCTCCGCGCGGCCTGCCTCACAGCGCCCATTGGGGCAGCTTCTTCGCCCGCCGCGACGGCGACCGGCTCGTGGTGACGCCCCATCCCGAGGATCCGGCCCCGTCGCCGATCCTCGGGAACTTCACGGACGCGCTGGATCACCGGGCGAGAATTCGCCGCCCGATGGTGCGTCGCGGCTGGCTCGAGGCCGGGCCCGGCCCGCGCGAGCGCGACTTCCGGGACGATCTCGTCGCGGTCGGTTGGGACGAGGTGCTGGATCGCCTGGCCGCCGAGATGGGGCGAATCCATGCGACATTCGGCGCGAAGGCGATTTATGGCGGGTCTTACGGCTGGGCGAGCGCCGGCCGCTTCCATCACGCCCAGAGCCAGATCCACCGCTTCTTCAACGTCGCCTGCGGCGGCTATGTCCGTTCGGTCAACAGCTACAGCGCCGGCGCGTCCTCGGTCATCCTGCCGCATGTGCTGGGTCCGTTCGAGAACCTGTCGCGCCGCAATGTCACCTGGGAGCAGATCGCCGGGCATACGGACTTCGTGCTCGCCTTCGGCGGCATGCCGCTGAAGAACGCGATGATTGCCAGCGGCGGCATCACGCGTCACATCGAGGCGGATGCGATGTCGCGCGCGGCAGCGCGCGGTTGCGCCTTCTGGTCCGTCAGCCCGCTGCGCGACGACATGCCGGGCGAGGCCCGGCCGCGCTGGCTGCCGATCCGGCCCGGCACCGACGTCGCGCTGATGATGGGCATTGCGCAGACGCTGGTCGCGGAGAACCTGCACGATCGTGCGTTCCTCGCGCGCTACTGCGTCGGCTTCGAGCGTTTCGCGGCCTATCTCGACGGCACGGCCGACGGCTTCGTCAAGGACGCCGAGTGGGCCGCCGCGATCACCGGCATCGAGGCCGAGACGATCCGCGAGATCGCGCGCAGGTTGGTCGGAGGGCGAAGCCTCGTCACGGTCGCCCATGCGCTCCAGCGGGCACAATATGGCGAGCAGCCGGTCTGGATGGCGGCCGTCCTCGCCGCGATGGTCGGCCAGATCGGCTTGCCGGGCGGTGGTTACAACTACGCGCTGGGCGCGATGGGCCATACCGGCCGCCGCGTGAACGCCGTGCCGATCCCGACCATGCCCCAGGGGAGCAACGGGGTGAAGGATTTCATCCCGGTCGCGCGCATCGCCGACATGCTGCTCGATCCCGGGGCGCCGTTCGAATACAATGGGCAGACGCTGTCCTATCCCGACATCAAGCTGATCTACTGGGCTGGCGGGAACCCGTTCCATCACCATCAGGACCTGAACCGGCTGCGCCGGGCCCTTTCGCGGGCCGACACCATCGTCTGCCAGGACAGCGCCTGGACGCCGATGGCCCGTTTCGCCGATGTCGTGCTGCCGGCCACCATGTCGCTGGAGCGCGACGACATCGGCGCGGCAGCGACGGATCCACGGCTCATCGCCATGCGGCGCGTCGCCGAGCCCGTCGGCGAGGCTCGCGACGATTTCGAGATTTTCCTCGGCCTGGCCCGACGAATGGGCTGCGAAGGGAGCTTCGCCGAGGGGCGCACGGCCGCGCAGTGGCTGGAGCATCTCTACGAGCCGACCCGCACTGCGCTCGCCGCGCAGGGGCATCCGGCGCCATCCTTCGGCGAGTTCTGGCGGCGGGGCGAAATCCCACTGCCCTCCGCACCGGACGATGGCGGGCTGCTGCGCGCCTTCCGGGAGGATCCCGACCGCAACGCATTGCCGACCCCGAGCGGCCGGATCGAGATCTTCTGCGAGACGATCGCGAGCTTCGGCTACGACGATTGCCCGGGCCATCCCACCTGGCTTCCCGCGACCGAGCAGCCTGACGGGGCGGCGCCGCTGACGCTGATCGCCAACCAGCCGGCGACGCGACTGCACAGCCAGCTCGATTTCGGCGCCTACAGCCAGTCGGCCAAGCGGCACGGCCGCGAGGTGGTGCGCCTGAACCCGCGGGATGCGACGGAGCGCGGAATAGCGGACGGCGATCTGGTGCGGATCTTCAATGTGCGCGGAGCCTGCCTCGCCGCAGCCGCGATCAGCGACGGCGTCATGCCGGGCGTCGCGAACCTCTCCACCGGCGCCTGGTACGACCCTGTGGAGGACGGTAGCGGCCAGCCCCTCTGCCGCCATGGCAACCCCAACACCGTGACACGCGACATCGGCACCTCGCGGTTGGCGCAAGGCAGTTGCGGGCAGGTCACGACGATCCAGTGCGCGCGCCATGACGGGGCGGTCCCGCCGATACGCGCCTATGATCCGCCCCGGGACGCGAGCGAATGGCCATGAGCGGCCCGTTGACCGGCGTCCGGGTCCTGGACATGACCTCCGTGCTCATGGGGCCGTATGCCACCTCGATCCTCGGCGACATGGGCGCCGACGTCATCAAGCTCGAGTCGCCCGAAGGCGATCTCATTCGGCAGGTGGGGCCCAGCCGCAGCGGCGCGATGGGCGGCATGTTCATGCACGCCAACCGCTCCAAGCGCAGCATCGTGGTCGATCTCAAGAAGGCAGCAGGCCGGGACGTCGCGCTCGAGCTCGTGCGAACCGCCGATGTCCTGGTCTACAATCTGCGGCCGCAGGCGATGGAACGGCTTGGACTCGGCTATGAGGCCGTCGCAAGGGCCAAGGAAGACATCGTCTATGTCGGCACCTTCGGCTTTGGCCAGGACGGGCCTTACGCGGCCAAGCCGGCCTATGACGATCTGGTCCAGGGCTTGTGCGCCGTGCCGGCCCTGATTGCCGACGCTGGCGACGGGACCCCGCGCTACGTGCCCATCAACATCGCCGACCGCATCGTCGGGTTGCACGCGCTGACGGTAATCCTCGCCGCCCTGCGCCATCGCGACCGCACCGGCGACGGTCAGCGCATCGACGTGCCGATGTTCGAGACCATGGCGAGCTTCGTCCTCGGCGATCACTTCGGGGGCCTGACCTACGAGCCTCCGCTTGACGGCGGTGGGTATGCGCGCCTGCTCGCCCGGGATCGCAGGCCCTTTCGAACGACGGATGGCTACCTCTGCGCCGTGATCTATACGGACCGCCACTGGCAGCGCTTCATCGACATCGCGGGGCGCGACGACTGGCGCGACGACCCCCGCTTCGCGAGCCATGCGAGCCGCACGCGCCACATGGCCGGCATCATGAAGAGCGTCGCCGAAATCTTCCTGACCCGCTCGACGTCCGAGTGGGAACGAGCGCTCGGCGAAGCGGATATCCCGCATGCGCGGATGCACACGCTGGCGTCGCTCGTCGACGATCCTCACCTGACAGAGGTGGGCTTCTTCGCGGCCTCGGCGCATCCGTCCGAGGGGCCGGTCCGGGGCCTGCGCGTGGCGTCGCAATGGAGCGTCAGCCAGCCCCGGCCGGAGAGGGCCGCGCCGCGTCTGGGCGAGCACAGCCGGCAGGTGCTCGCTGAGGCGGGCTATGCGGCTGCGGAGATCGAGCGGCTGATCGCGACGGATGTCGTGGCCTGCGCGCGCGTCGACGACTGAGCCGTTGCAGCAAGCGGGGAGGGCGGAGCGGCCCGGCAAGGCGAGCGCGGCATCCAAGCCCGCGCCCGGCGGTCGCCGCAGGGAGGGACAAGGCCGGCGCGTTCCGCTACTGATCGCCCTATGCCGCTGTCCTCGCCATTCATGAGGCTTCCGTCCTCGTCCCGTCCCGCGAGCGTCGGGGAGACGCTCTCGTGAGCGGCAAGCCATCGGATGGCCCATCCTTCGAGCTGCGCCACCTGCGCTATTTCGTGGCCGTGGCGGAGGAGCGGAATTTTGGGCGCGCGGCCGAGCGCCTCGGCATCGCGCAGCCCGGCCTCAGCCAGCAGATCGCGAGCCTCGAAACTCTCGTCGGGACGCGGCTGCTCGATCGCAGCAAGCGGCTGTTCCGCCTGACCCTGCCCGGACAGGTGTTCCTGGCCGAGGCCCGCAAGGCCCTTGCTCAGGCCGATATCGCCTTCGCAGCCGTGCAGCGGGCCGCGCGCGGCGAGACGGGCCGCGTGTCCATCGGCTATGTGGCGTCGGCGGCCTATTCGGGCGTCCTCACGCAAGTGATCAGCGGCTTCCGCGACACCTATCCCGAAGTCGAGCTCGTCCTCATCGAAATGGAGATGCTGCGCCAGCTCGACCACATCGTCGAAGGAACCCTCGATTTCGGCTTTGTCCGCCCGCCCGCTCCCGTTCCGCGCGGCCTGGAGGCGATGACCGTCCAGAGCGAGCGGCTGGTGGCGCTGCTCCCGGCGGGCCACAGGCTGGCCCAGGCCGAGGAGATCGCGCTGCGCGATCTCGCTGCCGAAACCTTCATCGTTCCGAACCAGACGGCGGAGGTCGGCTTCCACCGCCAGACCGCGCAGGCATGCAGGGACGCAGGGATCAATCCGACGATCCGGGCCAACGGCCGCGACTTCATGACGATCGCCAGCATGGTGACGGTCGGCCTCGGGGTGGCGCTGGTGCCCCGCTCGATGGAATGCATGCAGCTCCCGGGCATCGTCTATCGGCCGCTGGCTTCTCCCGTGACGCGATCCGATATCTCGGCCGTTTTTCGACGCAACGAGGCGGCGCCGGCCGCCAATGCCTTCATCGCGCACTGTCGGACCGAAGTCCGTCATCGGGAGCGCAGCGTAACAGCTTAGAATTGATAAAAACAATGACGTTGATAAGCGTGGCCTATTGAATTCGAAGCCGCGTTTATTGGACGCGGCCGCCGCTCCTGCATTAACGCCTTCTTCATTCCACCAGCCTCGGGGCTCGGATCTCGCGCGGCATGCTTTGCCACGGCGTCCGGGCACGTGGCTGGACCGCATTCCGCGAGAAGGCGAACCATGACCAATCGGGTTTCCGTGTCGCTGACGGCGCTCATGCTGGCCGCCGCGACCCCCATCGCCGGCAAGGCCATCGTCGGCAAGGCCTGGGCCCAGGAGGGCTCCGGTACGATCTCGCTCGATACGATCACGGTCGAAGGCGAAAGCGCGACGGGGCCGGTGCGCGGCTATGTCGCCCAGCGCAGCGCGACCGGAAGCAAGACGGGCACGCCGCTGGCAGAAACCGCCCAGAGCGTCTCGGTCGTCACGCGGGACCAGATGACCCAGCAGAACGCCCAGAGCCTCAACGAGGCGCTGCGCTACACGCCCGGCGTCATTCCCGAGAGCCGCGGCGCGGGCGCCAGCCGCTTCGACCTGTTCAAGATTCGCGGCTTTGATGCGGTGAACTACCTCAACGGCCTGCGCATGCAGAAGATGAACTGGGTCTCCCCGCAGGTCGATCCCTACATGCTGGAGCGCGTCGAAGTCCTGCGTGGGCCGTCCTCGGTGCTCTACGGACAGGCGCCGACCGGCGGCATGGTCAACCAGATCAGCAAGCTGCCGACCGCCACGCGCTTCGGCGAGGTCGGCGTGCAGTTCGGCAACAACCAGCAGCGCCAGGCGAGCTTCGATCTCGGCGGCCCGATCGATCCGGAGGGGCGTTTCCTCTATCGGCTAACAGGCATCGGGCGGATGGAGAACGGGCAGATCGCCGATACCGAAGCCGAGCGCTTCGCGATCGCGCCCGCAATCACCTTCAAGCCCTCGGACGATACGAGCCTGACCCTGCTCGGCCTGCACCAGCGCGATCCGAAGGCCAATGCCTATGTCGGCGTCCCCGCGATCGGCTCCGTCCTCTATAATCCCAACGGCCGGCTGAGCCGCAGGACCAATGTTTCCGAGCCCAATCTCGAAAGCTTCGACCGCACGCAGAGCTCGGCGGGCTATCTGTTCAGCCACCGCTTCGACGATGCGGTGACGCTGCGCATGAACGGGCAGTGGTTCCGCAGCGACATCGACTATTTCAGCGTCTTCGGCTCGACGCTGGCTGCGAACGGGCGGACCCTGTCGCGCTCGGTGTCGATCTCGCATGACGAGATGGATGCGTTCGCCTTCGACAACCAGCTCGAATGGAAGTTCAACACCGGCCCGCTCTCGCACACGCTGCTGACGGGCTTCGATGCGCAAGCCTCCGACGGGTATTTCGTCTCCGGCACGGGGACCGCTCCGGCCATCGACATGTTCGCGCCCGTCTATGGCCGCGCGATCACGCTGCCGGCGACGCGCCGGACCGATGTGACGACCCGGCAATACGGGCTCTATGCCCAGGACGAGATCCGTTTGGGCAACTTCGTCGCGACCTTCGCCGGCCGCTCCGACTGGGCGCAGAACAAGACCACGGTCGCGGGCGTGCGCAGCGAGACCGACGATCACGCCCTGACCGGCCGGGCCGCTCTGCTCTACCGCTTCGACAACGGCATCGCGCCCTATGTCAGCTTCGCGCAGTCCTTCACGCCGCTCGCCGGCACGGACGCGACCGGGCGGGCCTTCGATCCGGAGCGCGGCGTCCAGTACGAGGCGGGCATCAAGTATCAGCCCGCCGGCATCAACGCCCTGTTCAGCGCCGCCGTGTTCGATCTCACCCGCGAGAACCTGCTGACCACGGACCTCGCCAATCGCGGCTTCTCGGTGCAGGTCGGCGAAGCGCGCTCGCGTGGCGTCGAGCTCGAGGCCAAGGCCAGCCTCGACTTCGGCCTGAACCTCGCCGCGAGCTACACTTATCTCGACACGCAATACACGCGCGACAACAGCGGCCTGCAAGGGCTCGTGCCGGCGGGCGTGCCGCGCCACATGGCCTCGCTGTGGCTCTATTATGATCTGCCGGCGAGCCTCGTGCCCGGCCTGTCGGTCGGCGCCGGCGTCCGTTATGTCGGCAGCACCTTCAACACGAACAACACCATCGAGGTGCCGAGCGTGGCGCTGGTCGACGCCGCCCTGCGCTACGATTTCGGCAAGCTCGTGCCGCAGCTCAAGGGCACGGCCTTGCAGGTCAACGTCAAGAACCTGTTCGACAAGGAGTATGTCGGCGCCTGCTACACCTCGACCACCTGCGCCTACGGGCAAGGCCGCGTCATCACGGCCGGCCTGAACTATCGCTGGTGACGCGAAGGTCGTGACCGCACTCGTCGCACATTGCAGCTTGCAGGGGGACGCTGCCGAAGCGCTGGCGGGGCAGCTCGACGTCGCCAGCCAGCTCTGGGGCGAGGGCGCCTTCCATGTCCGCTGCGAGCGCTCCGAGCGGGAGCTCCGCCTCAGCCTTTCGGCGGCGGACTGGCGGCGTCTGGCGCTGGCCAAGGCGCGCGTTGCCGGTGATATCCGCCGCCTGCCGGGATGCGCGACCCTTGCCCTGAGTTGGGTCGGCGATGGCGATCCCGAGCGGCTCGGCCATGTTCAGCATTGGCATGTTGCGGGCGCGTGCCTCGTGACTCCGCATCTGCGCAGGGTGACCTTCCGCGTCGAGGATGCCGAATTCTACAGCGGCGACCTCCACCATGTCCGCCTCCTCCTGCCGCAGCGTCCCGGAGGCGTCTTCGCCTTTCCGAAGCCCTGCGCTGCCGGCCTGCCGGTCTGGCCGGAAGGGGAGCTGATGCCTGTCTTGCGCAACTACACGATCCGCGCGGTCAGTCCCCGCAGCGACGAGGTGGATGTCGACTTCGTCCTGCACGAGCCAGCCGGGCCCGCCACGGCCTGGGCGCGCGATTGCCGGCCGGGCGACGAGATCGGCGCGCTCGGCCCGATCGGGCGGCCGGTCAGCCATGCGCGGCAGCGCATCCTCGCCGGCGACGAGACGGCCTTGCCGACCATTCTGAGGCAGATCGAGGAATGCCCGGCCGACGAGCGGATCGATGCCTATGTCGAAGTCCTGGATGAGGCGGAACGCCAGGACGTGGCCCTGCCGAAGGGCTGCCGGTTGCATTGGCTCCGCCGCGGCGAGCTCGTCGAGGCGATTCGGCAGCGGGGACGCGAGCAGAGCGATGTCGCCGTCGCCTATGCCGGCACGGAGTTTTCGACCGCCCGGCAGCTGAGCGCCGTGTTCGCCGAGGATCTCGGGCTTCCCAGCACGCGCTTTCGGTCCGTCGCCTATTGGCGCATGCAGGGCGCGAGGCCGGCATGATCGACGACAGGGCGACGGACGATGCCGCAGAGGCGGTGTTCGACCTGCGAGGGGCAGGCTTCGACCTCGGCAGCCGGGCCTTGCTGCGGCCGCTCGACCTCGCGTTGGCGCCAGGGCGCTGCTACGGCCTGATTGGCCCCAACGGTTCGGGCAAGAGCACGCTGGTCAAGCTGCTGGCGCGTCAGCTCGCCCCGACCCGCGGCGAAATCCGCTTTCGCGGTCGATCTCTGGCTGCGTGGGAGGCGCGGGCCTTCGCCCGCGAGCTAGGCTATCTCCCCCAGTTCACGCCCCCGACCGACGGCATGCTGGTGGAGGAGCTCGTCGCGCTCGGCCGCTATCCCTGGCACGGGCCGCTCGGCCGCTTCGCATCGGCCGATCGCGCCAAGGTGGCGGACGCGATGGCGCTCACGCAGGTCGACCTGTTCCGGGGGCGGCCGGTCGACAGCCTCTCGGGCGGCGAGAGACAGCGCGTCTGGCTCGCGATGTTGCTGGCCCAGGATGCCGGCTGCCTCCTGCTCGACGAGCCGACATCGGCGCTCGACATTGCCCATCAGATCGAGGTTCTCGCGGTCATCCGCGAGATGACTGTGAACCGAGCCATGACGACCCTCGTCGTGCTGCACGACGTCAACATGGCGGCACGCTATTGCGACGAGATCATCGCGCTCGGGCAGGGCGCCTTGGTGGCGCGCGGCGCGCCCGGTGAGATCATGACCCCCGAACGCCTCGAACAGATCTATGGCGTGCGGATGGGCGTCACCTGTCCGGAGGGGAGCGGTCGAGCGATCGGATACGCCCTGTGAACAGGCTTCTGCTTTCCCGGAGGCGGCTGATCGTGCTGGGCGCGGCGGGATTGATCAGCCGGCCGGCGAGCGCCGCGGAGCCCACCGCCGCGGCGATCGACTGGGCGATGCTGGAAACGGCTTTGGCGCTCGACATCCGCGTCGTCGCCGGGGCCGAATTGCTGCTCTATCGCAAATTCGTCAGCGAGCCGGACCTGCCGCCCGATATCGCCGATCTCGGCCTGCGCGGCAGCATCAATTTCGAGGTGCTGCGCCACACCGCGCCGAGCCTCATCCTGAGTTCTCCCTGGTATGCGCGCCTCGAGCCCAATCTGAACCGGATCGCGCCGGTCCTCTCGATGCGGATTCACGAGCGCGGCCGCGACCCTTACGAGTCCGCCGAGGCCGCCGCCAGCGAACTCGGGCGCCGCTTCGGCCGGGAAGCCGCGGCGCAAGCATTGATCGGCGCGACACGCGACGAACTGGCGACGACGGCGCGCCTGCTGGCCACAGCGCGGCAGCCGCCGCTCTTCGTCATCTCGATCGGCGATCCGCGCCACTTCCGCGTCTTCGGCGCCGACAGCATGGTCGGCGCCGTGCTGAAACGGCTGGGGCTCGCGAATGCCTGGGCGCGCCAGACCAGCTACAGCGCGCAGGCGCCCATCGACATCGTCACGCTGGCCGAAAACCCGGACGCCGCCATCGCGATCGTCGCGCCGGTTCCGGACGATGCGCGGCGGATCTTGCCGGAAAGCGCGCTCTGGCGGAACCTTCCGGCCGTGCGCGCGGGCAGGGTGATGCTGCTCGACCCGGTCAATCATTTCGGCGGATTGCCCGCGGCCCGCCGGCTCGGGCGCCTGCTCGGCGCAGCCCTGACGCAGGGAGCGCCGGGCCTTGGTTGAAGCGTTGCGGCGCCGCCGGCTCGCTATCGGCGGACTCGGTCTCGTCGCGCTCAGCCTGGTCTTGAGCGTCCACGCGCTGCTCACCGGCCTCGGCCCGCGCGGCCTTGCCGTCCTGACCGAGCCGCAGCCCGCGGACGGCCTCAGGCGGATCATCGTGCTGCATGCCCTGCTGCCGCGGGTCGCGGTCGCCGTGATCGCCGGTGCCGCGCTCGGTCTCGCCGGAGCGCTGCTGCAACGGGTCCTGCGCAATCCGATCGCCGACGCCTCCACGCTCGGCATCTCGGCCGGCGCTCAGCTCGCGCTGGTCGCCGCCACCGCCTTCCTGCCCGAGCTCGGCGGCCTCGGCCGCGAGACGATCGCTCTCGTCGGCGGGCTCGTGGCGGTTGCGTTCGTGCTCGCGCTCGGCTGGCGGCGCGGCTTCGAGCCGACCACGCTCGCGCTCGCCGGCCTGCTGATCGGGCTGGTCTGCGCATCGGCGGGAGCCGCGATCATCCTGTTTTCCGGGCAGTACCTGACCTCGATGTTCATCTGGGGCGGTGGCTCGCTCGCTCAGCAGAGCTGGGAGCCGGCCGAGGCGCTGGCGCTCAGGCTCGTCGTCTGCGCCGTGCTGGCCGCCCTTCTGCAGCGACCGCTCGCGGTCCTGGCGCTGGGCGATGCCGGCGCACGCAATCTCGGCCTGTCCGTCCGTGGCGTGCGCTTCGCGGTCGTGCTCGTCGCCGTGGCGCTCGCGGGTTCGGTGGTATCGCAGGTCGGCGTCATCGCCTTCGTCGGCCTGGCCGCGCCCAATATCGCGCGCATGCTCGGCGCGCGCCGGCCGGCTTCGCTGCTGCTGCTGTCGCCACTGATCGGCGCGCTCCTGCTCAGCCTCACCGACGGCGTCGTCCAGGCCGTCAATGGTGCGAGCGGCATTGGCGTGCCGACAGGCGCCGTGGCAGCCCTGCTCGGCGGCCCGTTCCTGTTGTTCCTGCTGCCGAGGCTGCCGGTCCATACGATGCCGCCGCAGGAGAGCGGCCCCGAACTCGGCGCCGTGTCGCGCCGGCCGTGGCGGCGCATGGCATGGATTGCGGCGGCGCTGGCGACGGTCACCTTGCTCGCGCTTTGTGTCGGGCGCGATCCGGATGGCCTCGCCCTGGCGATCGGTCCGGCTTTCGGGGATTTGCTGCCCTGGCGCTGGCCGCGTCTCCTGGCGGCGATGGCGGCCGGCGCCATGTTGGCGGCGGCGGGCGCGACGATCCAGCGTCTCACCGGCAATCCATTGGCGAGCCCGGAAGTGCTCGGCATCAGCAGCGCGGCCGGACTCGGGCTCGCCCTGACCATCGTGCTGGTGCCAGGAGCATCCTGGTGGCTGCAGGGCCTCGCCTGCGCCGCCGGCGCGGCGCTCGGCCTCCTGGTCCTGCTCGCGATCGCGCGTCGCTTCGCGCTGGCGGCGAACCGCATGCTGCTCGGCGGCATCGCGCTGGCTGCGCTGTCCGGCGCGATCGTGACGATCATCCTGTCGCGCGGGGGGCTCGAAGCCTTCGCGATCCTGGCCTGGCTCACCGGATCGACGCATCAGGTCACGCCCGAACTCGCCCTCGCGGCGGCCGCGACGGCGGCCGTCCTGCTGGCGCCGTTTCCGCTGTTCGCGCGCTGGCTCCAGATCCTGCCGCTCGGAGACGCGACCTCGGCCAGCCTCGGCATCGCGATCAAGCCCGCCAGGACGTGGCTCGTCGTCGCGGCCGCGTTGCTGACGGGAGCCGCGACGCTGGTGGTCGGACCGGTGAGCTTCGTCGGCCTGATGGCTCCGCATCTGGCGCGCATGCTCGGCTTGCGCAGCGCGGGGTGCCATCTCGCCGGCGCGGCGCTGGTCGGCGCGCTGCTGCTGGCCTTGGCCGATTGGCTGTCGCGGCTGGTGTTCTTTCCCTACCAGATGCCTGTCGGGCTGTTCGCCTCGCTGATCGGAGCGCCTTATCTCGTATGGGCGCTGCTCCGGAGCAGGCGATGAGGTCGAAACGCGAGCCCTATGGTTGAAGAGCCCCGCGCTTCGCGGGGGCCTTCTTCCCTGATTTCGAGGCGAGGAGGCGGCGAAGGCGACCGGCCGTTTCAGTGAGGATTTCAAGCGCGATGCGGTGGCGCAGGTCACCGAGCGGGGGTGCACGGTCGCCGAGGTTTCGCAACGGCCTGCGGTGATCTCTCACTCGCCTTATGCGTGGAAGCAGAGGTTCGCGGCCGCTGTCGACCTTAAGCCTTCTTCACCCATTCGCCGAGCGTCTGCGCCGTGCAACCGATCTTGCGCGAAATCGACGTGATCGCAGCCCGGCGCGACGGGTGCTCGGCTTCCTGTTCCAGCACCATCCGCGCCGCGCAGGCGCGCGTCTCAGGCGAAAACGGGTTCGTCGTCTTGCCCGTCATGGCCCGGTCCTCTCACGAGGTGGGGCCTCCGACAAACCCGGGGCAGTTCAGTTCAAGATCGGACGCCCGGCTAAGACCGGGCGTCCGTAGACCGATTGCGGAACTCGACCGACAATCGCGGCAACATCATGCGCTTCTGTTCAACCGGGTAGCCGGAAGCATCAAGAGCAGCCGGTCGTCGACCCGCAGGTGTTGCACTTCAGGCAGGTTCCGTTGCGGACCAGCGTGAAGTTGCCGCATTCGCCGCAGCTGTCGCCGACATAGCCCTTCATGATCGCCTCGGCCCGGCGCTCGGACTGGGACGGCTGGGCGGCTGGGGTCGCGAAGCCGAGCTTGGCGATCTCCGCCTCGCCATAGGCCTCGGGCTCGTCCTTCAGCGCCGTCGCGCCTGCCGTGGCGAGCGCGGTCAGCGTGGCGCCGCCGCGCGCCACCGCGTCGTTCGCCGCGCCACCGCCCTGGATGGCGAGCAGGTTGATCGGCCGGCCGCGGCGGAAGCCGGTCGAGGCGAGCGGAGTGGTCGTGACGGGAGCGGCCGTCTCCGGCGCCTTGCCCTGGGCGACGCCGCCGCCCATCACGTCATGGCCGATCTCGCTCGGGTCGACATGGGCGAGGTCGTTGCGGCCGAGATAGGAGATCGCCAGCTCGCGGAAGACGTAGTCGAGGATCGAGGTCGCGTTCTTGATCGACTGGTTGCCCTGCACGAAGCCCGAGGGTTCGAAGCGCGTGAAGGTGAAGGCCTCGACATACTCCTCCAGCGGCACGCCGTATTGCAGGCCGAGCGAGACCGCGATGGCGAAGTTGT
>QFQY01000088.1 GCA_003248805.1 Chelatococcus sp.
CCGACATCACCGGCGCCGGCGCGACCTTCCCCTTCCCGATCTACTCCAAATGGGCCGAGGCCTATAAGAAGGAGACCGGCGTCGGCCTGAACTACCAGTCGATCGGTTCCGGCGGCGGCATTCGCCAGATCAAGGCCAAGACGGTCGCCTTCGGCGCGACCGACGCCCCCCTCAAGGGCGACGACCTCGAGAAGAGCGGCCTCGTCCAGTTCCCGACCGTGATGGGCGGCGTCGTTCCGGCGATCAACATCGCCGGCGTCGAGCCCGGCCAGCTCAAGCTCACCGGCGACATCATCGCGCAGATCTATCTCGGCGACATCAAGAAGTGGAACGATCCCAAGATCGTGGCGCTCAATGCCGGCGTGAAGCTGCCCGACGCGAACATCAACCCGGTCTATCGCTCGGACGGCTCGGGCACGACCTTCGTGTTCACCGACTACCTGTCGAAGGTCTCGGCCGACTGGAAGGCCAAGATCGGCGCGAACCAGTCCGTGCAGTGGCCGGTCGGCATCGGCGGCAAGGGCAACGAAGGCGTCTCGGCCTCGGTCAAGCAGGTCGCGAACTCGATCGGCTATGTCGAATACGCCTATGCCAAGCAGAACAAGCTGGCGCATGCGCTCGTCCAGAACGCCGACGGCAAGTTCCCGGCGCCGGACGACAAGGCCTTCCAGGCCGCCGCCGCCAACGCCAACTGGAACGAGCAGCCGGGCTTCGGCATCTCGCTGAACAACCAGAAGGGCGCCGATGCCTGGCCGATCACCTCCGCCACCTTCCTGCTGGTCTATGCCAAGCCGGAGAAGCCGGAGGACACCCAGGCCGCGCTCAAATTCGTCGACTGGGCCTTCAAGAACGGCGACCAGCTCGCCCTCGACCTCGACTACGTGCCGCTGCCGGCGGCCGTGAAGGACCAGGTCCGCAACGCCTGGAAGGGCGTCACCGATCCGTCGGGCAAGCCGATCTTCTGATCGGAAGCCTCTTGCCTTCTCCCCTTGCGGGAGAAGGTGGCCCGAAGGGCCGGATGAGGGGTCGCGCGACGATGATCGTTGGCGTCCCCTTCGAGCAGATGTGAAAACGGGACGCATCGCGCGACCCCTCACCCCAGCCCTCTCCCGCAAGGGGAGAGGGGGCTACCGGAGCCCCGCGGATGACCGCAGTGACCGACATGACGAGCGCTCCTTCCGCGCCCATCGTCCGCAGGACGCCGAAGGCGACCTTCGACCTCGTCTTCCGCAATGCCAGCCTGTTCTGCGCGCTGCTCGTGCTCGTGCTGCTGGCGGGCATCATGCTCTCGATGTTCGTCGGCGGCTGGCCCGCCTTCCGCGAATTCGGCTTCGGGTTCATCACCTCCAGCGTCTGGGACACGCAGACGGATCAGTACGGCGCCTGGCCGGCGATCGTCGGCACGCTGTCGACGGCCCTGATCGCGCTGGTGGTCGGCGTGCCGCTGTCGCTCGGCATCGCGGTCTACCTGACCCAGCTCGCCCCGCCCTGGTTCAAGAAGCCGGTCGCGACCGCCATCGAGCTGCTCGCCGCCGTACCGTCCATCATCTACGGCATGTGGGGCCTCTTCGTCTTCGTCCCGCTCTTCGCCGCCTATGTGCAGGTGCCGCTCTCGAACATCGTCGAGGGCATGCCGATCGTCGGCACGGTGCTGTATTCGCGCTCTCCCTCGGGTCTCGGCATCTTCACGGCGGGCTTCATCCTCGCCTTCATGATCGTGCCCTTCATCGCCTCGATCACCCGCGACATCCTGGAGCAGATCCCGTCCGTGCTGCGCGAGAGCGCCTACGGCATCGGCGCCACGACCTGGGAGGTCGTCCGCCACGTGCTGGTGCCGCAGGCGAGCGTCTCGGTCATCGGCGCGGTCATGCTCGGGCTCGGCCGCGCGCTCGGCGAGACCATGGCCGTGACCTTCGTCGTCGGCAACGCCAACCGCCTCTCGGCCTCGATCCTCGATCCGGGCTCGACCATCGCCTCGCGCATCGCCAACGAGTTCAACGAGGCGCTCGGCCTCCAGCTCAACGCCCTGATCGCGCTCGGTTGCATCCTCTTCTTCGTCACCTTCATCGTCCTCGTCATCGCGCGCCTTCTGGTGTCGCGCGTGAAGCGCTACTGAGCGGAGCGGGAAACGTGAGCCTCTCTTCCACCGCCTCCACCGCGCCGGCGCCTGCGCCCGCGCACATCCCCTGGGGCCGCGTGCGGTCCTCGCGCCGCGCGGCCGACCGGGCGATGAAGCTGATCGCGACGGGCTTCACCTTCGCCGCCATCTTCGTGCTGTTCTGGATCCTCGGCATGCTGCTGGTGAAGGGCATCGGCGGGCTTTCGCTGGCGACCTTCGTCCATGTCACCCCCGGTCCGGGCTCGGAAGGCGGCGGCCTCGCCAACGCCATCGTCGGCTCGATCGTGCTGACCTTCCTCGGCATCGCCATCGCGACGCCGATCGGCGTGCTCGCCGGCACCTATCTCGCCGAGTACGGCAAGGGCTCGAAGCTCGCCGAGCTGATCCGCT
Source organism: Chelatococcus sp. (assembly GCA_003248805.1). Lineage (GTDB taxonomy): Bacteria > Pseudomonadota > Alphaproteobacteria > Rhizobiales > Beijerinckiaceae > Allobosea. Next base: position 2,510 of record QFQY01000088.1, read on the forward strand.
TCATCAACGACATCCTGCTCTCGGCGCCCTCGATCCTGATCGGCCTGTTCGTCTACGTCATCCTGGTCGAGCCCTTCCGGGGTTATTCGGGCTGGGCCGGCGGCGTCGCGCTCGGCATCATCGCGATCCCCGTGATCGTGCGCACCACCGAGGACATGCTGCGCCTGGTGCCGGCGCCGCTGCGCGAGGCCGGTGCCGCGCTCGGCGCGCCGCCGGCGGTGGTGACCACCGCGATCACCTGGCGGGCCGCCAAGGCCGGCATGGTGACCGGCATCCTGCTCGCGCTGGCCCGCATCGCCGGCGAAACGGCCCCGCTGCTGTTCACGGCGCTGAACAACAATTTCTGGTTCTCGCCGACCCTGACCGGCGGCGTCTCGAACCTGCCGGTGACGATCTACCAGTTCGCCTCCGCCCCTTATGAAAACTGGCAGCAGCTCGCCTGGGCCGGATCGCTGATCATCACGGTCTCGATCCTGCTGCTCTCCATCATCGCCCGCCGCATCGTGCGCGGCTCCAAGTAACGTCGAGCCGGATCCCAAGGACACATGGCCATGCTCTCGACCCTCAAGCTGAGCCCGCAGGAACTGGACGCCCAGGCGCCGGTGCGCATCGCGGTCAGGAACCTCGATTTCTACTACGGCGAGCACAAGGCGCTGAAGAACATCAACCTCGACTTCCGCGACCGCCACGTCACGGCGCTGATCGGGCCCTCGGGCTGCGGCAAGTCGACCCTGCTGCGCATCTTCAACCGCATCTATTCGCTCTATCCCGATCAGCGTGCCACCGGCGAGATCCTGCTCGACGGGCGCAACGTCATCTCCAACGACATCGACGTGAACGAGCTGCGCTCGCGCGTCGGCATGGTCTTCCAGAAGCCGACCCCGTTCCCGATGTCGATCTACGACAACGTCGCCTTCGGCATCCGCCTCTACGAGAAGCCGCCGAAGTCGGAGCTCGACGACCGCGTCGAGGGCGCGCTGCGCCGTTCCGCGCTCTGGGACGAGGTCAAGGACAAGCTCAGGAGCTCCGGCATGGGCCTCTCCGGCGGCCAGCAGCAGCGCCTCTGCATCGCCCGCACGATCGCCCAGAAGCCCGAGGTCATCCTCTTCGACGAGCCGACCTCGGCGCTGGATCCGATCTCGACCGGCAAGATCGAGGACCTGCTGGAGCAGCTCAAGAGCGACTTCACCATCGTCATCGTGACGCACAACATGCAGCAGGCCGCGCGCATCTCGCAGTACACCGCCTTCATGTATCTCGGCGAAGTCATCGAGTTCGACGCGACCAACACGATCTTCCTGAATCCCAACAAGAAGCAGACGCAGGACTACGTCACCGGCCGTTTCGGCTGAGCGTCCGTGGCCGTGCTGCAGAGGACAATGCGATGACCGAACATATCGTCCGCTCCTACGACGCCGATCTCGAGGGCATCCGCCGCAGCCTGGCCGAGATGGGCGGCATGGCGGAGCGCATGCTCGGCGACTCGACGGTCGCCCTCGTGCGCCGGGACACGGCGCTCGCCCAGAAGATCATCAGCGCCGACCAGCGCCTGGACAACCTCCAGCGCGACGTCGAGGAAAAGGCGGTGCTGACCATCGCCCGCCGCCAGCCGCTCGCCAACGACCTGCGCGAACTCATCTCGGCGATCCGTATCGCCGCCGATATCGAGCGCGTCGGCGACCTCGCCAAGAACATCGCCAAGCGGGCCGTCGCCATCGCCGGGCAGTTCCAGCCGCCGCACCGCGCCGTGGTCGGGCTCGAGCATATCAGCCGTCTCGTCCAGGCCCAGCTCAAGGACGTGCTCGACGCCTATGCCGCCGGCAACGAGCAGAAGGCGCTCGAGGTCTGGCGCCGCGACGACGAGATCGACGCGCTCTACACCTCGCTGTTTCGCGAACTCCTGACCTATATGATGGAGGACCCGCGCAACATCACCTTCTGCACGCATCTGCTCTTCTGCGCGAAGAACATCGAGCGCATCGGCGACCACACCACCAACATCGCCGAGACGATCCACTATCTCGTCACCGGCGACTCCCTGGACGTCAACCGGCCCAAGCTCGACACGACCAATATCGAGGTCGAGCCGGTGGCGGGAAACTGAAGTCTGTTGGAGCTCGTGCGTCATTCTCGGGCGAAGCGAAGCGCAGAGCCCTGAGAATCTCGTGACGGGAGGGCACTGGTCCTGAGATGGTCGGGTCAAGCCCGACCATGACGAGCCCAAAATGGAAAAAGAACCATGGCCGCACGCATCCTGATCGTCGAGGACGAGGAGCCGCTCACCCTGCTCCTGCGCTACAATCTCGAGGCCGAAGGCTTCGAGGTCGACAGCGTCGCGCGCGGCGACGATGCCGAGATCCATCTGCGCGATTCGACGCCGGATCTGGTCTTGCTCGACTGGATGCTGCCGGGCCTCTCCGGCATCGAGCTCTGCCGCCGGCTGCGCTCGCGCCGCGACACCGAGCGCGTGCCGATCATCATGCTGACGGCGCGCGGCGAGGAGACCGAGCGCGTGCGCGGCCTCGCCACCGGCGCCGACGACTATGTCGTGAAGCCGTTCTCCCTGCCCGAGCTGATCGCGCGCATCCAGGCGCTGCTGCGCCGCGCGAAGCCGGGCCATGTCGCGGGCCTGCTCCAGGCCGGCGACCTCGAACTCGACCGGACCACGCGCCGCGTGCGCCGCGCCGGCAGCGAGCTCCATCTCGGCCCGACCGAGTTCCGCCTGCTCGAATTCCTGATGCAGGCGCCCGGCCGCGTCTATTCGCGCGCCCAGCTCCTCGACGCGGTCTGGGGTCGCGACGTCTATATCGACGAGCGCACGGTCGACGTCCATGTCGGCCGGCTGCGCAAGGCGATCACGCCCGGCGACGCCAAGGACCCGCTGCGCACCGTCCGCGGCGCCGGCTACGCCTTCGACGAGACCTTCGCGCGGGGCTGAGAACCGGCGTCGAAGCGGGCCGTCAGGCTCGTCCTCATGGCGAGCATCCACGTCCTGAACCCGACACTCGGCCAGCGAAGACGTGGATGGTCGGGACGAGCCCGACCATGACGGGGAGCGTCAACGAGGTGCGCCGATGATCACCGCCGCGCCGACGAGGCAGATCGCGCCGCCCGCCACGTCCCAGCGATCCGGGCGGAACCCCTCGACGGCCCAGAGCCAGCCAAGCGAGGCGGCGACATAGACGCCGCCATAGGCCGCGAAGGCGCGGCCCGCCGCCGCGCTCTCGACCAGCGTCAGCACCCAGGCGAAGAGGGCGAGGCTGACCAGCCCCGGAACCAGCCACCAGACCGGCTTGCCGAGCCGGAACCAGCCCCAGAAGGCGAAGCAGCCGGCGATCTCGAAAAGGGCGGCGCCGAGATAGGCGGCGATGGTGGGCATGCTGGCTCGTCTGCGCGAGGGGTTTCGGTTCGGGCCGAGCAACGCTAAAGCAATCTGCCTCTCCGAAATACCCGCCGTCATTCCGGGCGCAGCGAAGCGGAGACCGGCAATCCATCACAGAGCTCGATCCTTGCAGGATTTCGCTCGTCGATGGATTCCGGATCTGTGCGGCTTCGCCGCTTGTCCGGAATGACGCCAGCATGGCACGGAGCGCCGGGAGTTGGATCACATGCCGCGAAGCGACATCGCCATTATCGGAGCCGGCCCTGCCGGGCTGATCGCGGCGGAGCGGCTTTCGGCCGCCGGCCATGCGGTGACGCTCCACGAACGCATGGCTTCGCCGGCGCGGAAATTCCTGCTGGCGGGACGGGGCGGGCTCAACCTCACGCATTCCGAGCCGCTCGACGCCTTTCTCGGCCGCTATCGCGCGGCGCGGCCCTGGCTGGAGCCCGCCATGCGCGCCTTTCCGCCTCAGGCGCTGCGCGACTGGGCCGACTTGCTCGGCGCCGAGACCTTCGTCGGCTCGAGCGGGCGCGTCTTCCCGAAGGCGATGAAGGCCTCGCCGCTGCTGCGGGCCTGGCTGCGCCGGCTGGACGCGCAGGGCGTCAGGCTCGCGACCGGCCGGCGCTGGGCTGGCTGGACCGCCGAGGGCGCCCTCGTCTTCGAGACGGCATCCGGCCGGGAGGAGGCGCGGCCCGACGCGACGCTGCTGGCGCTGGGCGGCGCGAGCTGGCCACGGCTCGGCTCCGATGGCGGCTGGGTGCCGTTGCTGGCGGCGCGCGGCGTGGAGGTCAGCCCGCTCGCGCCGGCCAATGCCGGCTTCCGTGTCGGCTGGTCCGCGATCATGCGCGAGCGCTTCGCCGGCCACCCCCTGAAGCGGATCGTGATGCGGTTCGGCGGCGAGGCGGTGGCGGGCGAGGCGATGATCGACGCCGAGGGCATCGAGGGCGGCGCGGTCTACGCGCTCTCGGCGCCTTTGCGAGAAGCCATCCGGCGCGAGGGCAGGGCGCTGATCGAGATCGATCTCAGGCCGGACCTCGCGGCCGGGGCCCTCTCCGAACGGCTCGCGAAGCGTCGCAAGGGCGAGACTCTGAGCAACCATCTGCGCAAGGCGGCGGGGCTGGCGCCGGTCGCGGTCGCGCTGCCGCGCGAGGCCGCGGGCGGTGCCCTGCCGGAAGAGCCGGCGCCGCTGGCCGCGCTGATCAAGGCGGTGCCGCTGACGCTGACGGGCATGGCGCCGCTGGAGCGCGCGATCTCGACCGCCGGCGGCGTCGCGGCGGGCGAGATCGACGCGGATTTCATGCTGAAGCGCCTGCCGGGTGTCTTCGTCGCCGGCGAGATGCTGGACTGGGAGGCGCCGACCGGCGGCTATCTGCTGCAGGGCTGCCTGGCGACCGGCGTCGCGGCCGCCGCTGGACTGGAGCGCTGGCTCGCGCGCCGGGAGCGGTGATCCGAAGCGCGAGCGCCAGCGTTTATCTCACGGGGGAAACGCGTGGAGCCGGCCATGACCGAACAGCTGAAACCCGGAACGGATGTGAGCTGGGCCTGGGGCGCGCATCGCGCCAAGGGCCGTGTCGAGCAGGTCTTCACCAGCCCGGTGAGCCGGACGATCCGTGGCACGCGCGTGCGCCGCAACGCCTCGCCGGAGAACCCGGCCTATCTGGTGACGCAGCCCAATGGCGGCTACGCGCTGAAATCGCACAGCGAGCTGGAGCGGCTGCAATAGGGTGAGCCTTACCCGAAAGCCGCGATCTGCCGCGAGAAGCTGACGCCGCCGTCGCCGGTCGAGACCTCGCCGACCCGCGCGAGCGAGACCAGGATCTCGCGGACGGCCCTCTCGACGCGCTTGCCCTGGCGGAATCGGCTGGCGATGTCGCCGGCGTCGAGCGGGCGCGGCGCAGTCGCCAGAGCCGCCAGCACGGCCGCCACGCGCTCGACCGCATCGGCCGGAAAGCCTGGCCGGCCGGCCGCCATGGGCAGCGCCGCGACCAGCGCCTCGGCCTCGATCTGCTCGCCCGTCTGGCCGGGCTTGCCGAAGCGCGGGCGCTGATAGTCTGGCCTGAGCCAGCGCACCTCGCCGCGCGCCTCCTGCCGGGCACGCTCGCGGTTGAGAGCGACGAGGCGGGCCAGAATCTCGTCGTCGGACAAGTCGTTCGCCCAGCCATAGGCAGCGGCCACGGCGGCATCGATGGCGTCGTGATGCTCGTTCAGGATCAGCACGAGGCCCCGGTCGCGGATATCCGTCTCGGCGGGGGTGAGCGCGCGGCCGGCGCGGATCGCCTCGCGAACATTGTAGAGCCGGGTCAGCGTCAGGTCCGGGTGGTCGGCCAGAACCTGCCGCCGCAGCGCGTCGAGCGCCTCGGCCGGCCGACGGATCGCTTCCTTCTGCGGCTCCGAGGCGTCGGGGAAGGGGAAAGGGTCGAAGCAGCGGGACTTGGAATAGCGCGGGCGATCCTCCAGCGTACCCCCTTGATGCAAGCACCAGTTGACGTGAGGGCGCGACGACAGCACGCCGAGATGGAAGGCGTCGGACAGCGCGACCGCCACCAGCATGTTGTCGGGCAGGATCGACGCATCGAGAAACTGGAAGACGCGGTGCTTCGCCGTCTCGACCGTGGCGATGTAGCGTTGCAGATGGGCGAGGGCAGGGCGAAGCTCCCGGCGGGGCTCGCCGAAAGTCCACCAGTTCAGGCGATAGCCGTCGCGTCGGTTCGCGTCGCGGCCGATGACCTTTCCGTCCGCGTCCTTTTCCTCCTTCACCGTCCGCTTGACGTGCTGGTAGACCTCCGGGAAGCGCTCGCGCACCTGCTCCACGGTCAGCCCGAACAGGTCGATGACCATGACCTCGCGGGCGCGCGCCATCAGGTCGCGGCCGTTGCGATAAGGCCGGATGTGGTCTTCGAGACCGGGCCGGCGGCCGAGACCGAGCGCCTGGGCTTCGGCCAATGTCACGATGAACCCGGAGCCGTGCAGCGACATTCCACGCGAACAGAGACCGTCACTGGCGCGCAGAGCGGTCGTCAGACTCAGATCCACCCCGATCGTCAGGTCGGCATGGATCCGCCCGGTCCGCTCGGTCAACTCGATCTCCGGCTGGTCCGTGTCGAGCGCGGCCTCCGAGATCACTTCGCGCAGGCGTCCCTCATGCGCTCCCGCCTGTGCGACCGTCATGGCGATCCGCACGGCGGCGGCATCCTTGCCGGCCCTCGTCCAGGGATGGTCGGCGATCGCCATGACCAGCGAGAGCGGGCGCCGGCTCGTCAGGTGCCGCTCCACCGTGCGGCGCTGGAAGAGCTGCGTGATCGAATTGGTGGTGACGAAGCCGAAGCGCCGCAGCGGCGTTCCCGGCCGTGTCAGCAGTTCGGCCGCGCGATCCCACCAGTACATCACGAAGTCGGCGCTTTCGTTCATCTGCGGATGCGCGGCCCACAACGCCTCGGCATAGGCGTCGCCGAGCCGGGCGCGCAGGTCCTTGCCGCCGATGAAGGGCGGGTTACCGACGATGAACGCGGCCTCCGGCCAGGGCGGCCGGCGCGGATTCGGCAGGGCCTCCCGGCCGTTCGCCCATTGCGGGATCGGCCAGCCATCCCAGTCCAGCACGGCATCGCGCTTGTGGATGTGGTCGAGCTTTTCGAGGATCGGCTCGCGCGGCGCATAGCCCCGCGTCCTGAAATGCCATTGCAGATGGCCGATCCAGAGCACGAGATCGGCGATGGCGACCGCGCGCCGGTTCGTGTCCATGCCGAGGAACTGGTGCGGCCCGACATAGCGGAGCCCGAAGCCGCCGAGCCTCTCGCGGCTGCCGAGTTCGCCGGCGGCGTCCAGCACCTCGCCTTCGAGCTTCTTCATCAGCTCCTGCGCGACATGGAGGAAATTGCCCGTCCCGCAGGCGGGGTCGAGCACCCGCGTCCCGCACAGGGTCTCGTGGAAGCCCTCGACCAGCGCCAGCGCCTTGCGGCCGTCGCCATGGTCGCGCGCCTGCTGGGCGGCGCCGAGCACGGCGCGCCAGTCCTCGCGCAGCGGGCCGATCACCGTCTCGACCACCAGTCGCTCGACATAGGCGCGCGGGGTGTAATGGGCGCCCAGGCGGGCGCGCTCCTTCGGATCGAGCGCCTGCTCCAGCAGCGTGCCGAAGATGGCGGGCTCGACCTCCTTCCAGTCGTGCTCGGCGGCGGCGAGCAATTCGCCGATCTCCTCGCGGCCGAGCGGGAAGACGCGCGCATCCTCGTAGAGCTTGCCGTTGAAGCGCTTCATGCGCTCGCGCACGGCGGTCGAGTACTCGCCCTTGTCCATCGCCCGCCACAGCTCCGAGACCAGCGGCAGGAAGGAGGCGGGGTCGTCGCGGCATTCGCGCAGCAGCGTCTTGAACGCGTCCTTGCGGATCAGCTCGACATCCTCGGCGAACATCGTGAACAGGCAGCGCATCAGGAACAGCGCCACCTCCTCGGGATCGTGCTCGCGCTCCAGCGCCTTCGAGACGGCGGCCAGCCGCCCGGCGATGCCGCGTGTGACCCGCGCCGCGTGCCGGGTCGGGTCCAGGGTCTGCGGCCGGGTCCAGATCGCCGCGATGCGCTCGCGGATTTCGGGCCGGCGCAGGTCGTCGAGATAGACGCGGTAGCCCTGCCGGTCGGGAAACTGGACGTAGTTTTTTCCCTGCCCGGTGAAGTCGGCATAGAACTCGAAGCAGTGCCCGACATCGCAGATGATCAGGAAGGGCGGCCAGCCATGCGCCGCCGGCAGCGCCTTGGCGTAGTCCTCCGCCTGGCGCCGCGCGTTCAGCATCAGCACGTCCCAGGCCCGGTCGGCCCCGCGCCGCCCGCGTGGCCCGGCCGGCTCGACGAAGGGCAGGGCGCCCTGTGCCGGCAGCACCTCCTTGCTCTGGCCTTTCAGCCGGCTCTGCTTGGCCTCCAGCACGAAGGCGGACTTCTTGTAGAGGTCGATCCGCCCGACGGAGCCCGCTCCGGCGGAATCGGCGAAGCGCACAGGATATTCGAAGCGATAGGTCACCGCCTCGCGGTCGCTGGTCGGCGGTTCCGGCTGGTCGACCCCGATCAGCGCGCAGAACTCGTTGAGGAACTGGGCATAGGCCGCCCGCTCGGCCCCTTCCGACGCGCTCCAGCGCGCGATGAAGGCGGCGACGGTCGTGTCGCCTCCCTCAGCCCGGCCCCTCGACATGACTGCCTCTCAGGTTGTCTATAAACAGTTAATGCAACCTAAGATTGAGTTTTAACTCCTGTCAACTGCTGTCAACTCCTGTCATCAATCGGCTGGAACGAGCGCGGACGCCTCTCGCATCGGGTGGCTTTCCGCCCCATATTGCGGCCATGTCCAAGACCTCCGACGACACCGCCGCGAAGCCCAAAGCTGCCAAGCCGGCTGCCGCGAAGAAGCCCGCCTCCGCGCGCACGCCGAACTCCAAGGCGTCCAAGCCCGAGCTGAAGCCGCTCGAGGGCTATCTCGCCGACCTGCTGAACCCGGCCATCAACCGCGGCACGGCGGTGCCGGGTGGAGCGGCCGGCTTCAGGGACACCCCCCAGGCCGGCTACGAGGCGAAGCCGAGCTATGCTACGGAGCGGCCCGGCGGCGAGGAGAGGCCCAAGCGCAAGCTCTCGAAGAAGGCGGATTCGGCCTTCGCCGGGGCCGAGGGGGCGGCGGCCGCGACCGCGACCTCGCTGCAGGCGCTGCTGGAAACCGGCAGCCCCTTCATCCAGCCCGGCAAGCCCTGGACGCCGCACCGGCCCGAGCGCCCCGAGAAATCGGAAGGCGGCATCGCCTTCAAGATGGTCTCGGAGTTCCAGCCCTCCGGCGACCAGCCGACCGCCATCGCCGATCTCGTCGACGGCATCAGCCGGCAGGAGCGCGACCAGGTGCTGCTCGGCGTCACCGGCTCGGGCAAGACCTTCACCATGGCGAAGGTGATCGAGGAGACGCAGCGCCCGGCGCTGATCCTGGCGCCGAACAAGACGCTCGCCGCGCAGCTCTATGGCGAGTTCAAGAGCTTCTTCCCCGACAACGCGGTCGAGTACTTCGTCTCCTATTACGACTACTACCAGCCCGAGGCCTATGTGCCGCGCTCGGACACCTATATCGAGAAGGAATCCTCGATCAACGAGCAGATCGACCGCATGCGCCACGCCGCGACGCGCTCTTTGCTCGAACGCGACGACGTCATCATCGTCGCCAGCGTCTCCTGCATCTACGGTATCGGCTCGGTCGAGACCTATACGGCGATGACCTTCTCGGTGAAGCTCGGCGAGCGCATCGAGCAGCGCCAGCTCATCGCCGATCTGGTCGCGCTCCAGTACAAGCGCACCCAGCACGATTTCGCCCGCGGCACCTTCCGCGTGCGCGGCGACGTCATCGAGCTGTTCCCGGCGCACTATGAGGACCGCGCCTGGCGCATCGGCCTGTTCGGCGACGAGGTCGAGAGCATCGCGGAATTCGACCCGCTGACCGGGCAGAAGACCGGCGAGCTCGAATTCATCAAGGTCTACGGCAATTCGCACTACACCACGCCGCGCCCGACGCTGACCCAGGCGGTGAAGTCGATCAAGGAGGAATTGCGTGGAAGGTTGGATGAACTGAACAGGATGGGCCGCTTCCTCGAGGCACAGCGGCTCGACCAGCGCACCACCTTCGACATCGAGATGATCGAGGCCACCGGCTCCTGCAACGGCATCGAGAACTATTCGCGCTATCTCACCGGCCGCAAGCCGGGCGAGCCGCCGCCGACCTTGTTCGAATACCTGCCCGACAACGCCCTCGTTTTCACCGACGAGAGCCATGTCACCGTGCCGCAGATCGGCGGCATGTATCGCGGCGACTTCCGCCGCAAGGCGACGCTGGCCGAATACGGCTTCCGCCTGCCCTCCTGCATGGACAACCGGCCGCTGCGCTTCGAGGAATGGG
>QFQY01000089.1 GCA_003248805.1 Chelatococcus sp.
ATCGACGCTTTCGACATCGACATCGACATTCGGCACGCGGCCGTCGACCGCGACGCCGCCCGGACCCCGCGCATCCCCTCGGATCGCGACGACCCCGAAAACCCTGCGGCCATCGCATCGGACCGAAAAGTGGAATCCACTTTTCGGAAAACTCCGATGCGACGACCCGTGGATTCATGACCCGACGGGGTTTTCGGTGCGAGCTTCTTCCCCGCGCGGCGGCGAGGCCGATGGCTACGGCCGACAGCCTCGCTTCTCCCGCAAGGACGGCCAGCGCCCGCCGCGCTTGTCGGCATCGTCGGCGCGGCCTAATCCTCGGGTCGCAGAACGTCGTTCCCGGAAACGGCGCCGCGAGGAAACATGAGTCCCGAGGAAGCGCGCTACGCGCCCGATTCGTCCTATGCCTGGCTGCGCCTCGCTTTGTCGCTGCTGCTCGGCACGGTCGCCTGCGTCGGCACCTGGTCGGTCGTGGTCGCGCTGCCCTCGGTGCAGGCCGAGTTCGGCACGCTGCGGGCGGGGGCTTCGCTGCCCTACACCTGCGTCATGCTCGGCTTCGGCTTCGGCAACATCGCGCTCGGGCGCGTGGCCGATCGCCGCGGCATCTTTCTGCCGGTGGTCCTCGGGGCGCTGCTGCTCGGCAGCGGCTACATTCTCGCCGGCATGGCGCAGTCGCTCTGGCAGTTCGCGCTGATCCATCTCGTCCTGATCGGCGTCGGCGGCGGCGCCGGCTTCTCCCCGCTGATCGCCGACCTGTCGCACTGGTTCCGCCGCCATCGCGGGCTGGCCGTCGTGTTCGGAGCCTCGGGCAGCTATCTCGCGGGCGTGATCTGGCCCCAGGTCATCAGCTGGGGCCTGCAGACCCATGGCTGGCGCGCGACGCATATCGGCATCGGCGTCACGGTGCTCGCCGTCATGCTGCCGCTTGCGCCGTTCTTCCGGCGCCGGCCGGCCGCCGCCGCGCTCAAGGCGGCGGAGGCCGAGAGCGCGGGGGCGCGCGGGGATCTCGGCCTTTCCGCCGGCCAGCTCCAGGCGCTGCTCGTCGTCGCCGGCTTCTCCTGCTGCGTCGCCATGGCGATGCCGCAGGTCCATCTCGTGGCCTATTGCGGCGATCTCGGCTACGGCGTGGCGCGCGGCGCCGAGATGCTCTCGCTGATGCTGGCGCTCGGCATCGTCAGCCGCATCGGCTCGGGCTTCGTGGCCGACCGCATCGGTGGCGTGTCGACGCTGGTTCTGGGCTCGGCCATGCAGGCTGCCGCGCTCTTCCTCTATCTCTGGTTCGACGGGCTGACCTCGCTCTATATCGTCACCGCGATCTTCGGCCTGTTCCAGGGCGGTATCGTCCCGATGTACGCCGTGATCATCCGCGAATACCTGCCGGCCCGGGAGGCCGGCATGCGGATCGGCATCGTCATGTCCGCGACGATTCTCGGCATGGCCTTCGGCGGCTATGTTTCGGGCCTGATCTTCGACCTGACCGCCTCCTACCGCATGGCGTTCCTGAACGGCCTCGCCTGGAACTTCGTCAATCTCGCCGTCGTCTGCTGGCTGATGCTGCGGGCGCGGCCGCGCGCGGCGCTGCCGGCCTGAGCCCCCCTGCGAGCTTGACGGGCCGCGCAGGCGGGCGGATGCCTGGGCGGTCCTTCACCGCAGGATCGCCCCCATGCCGAGTTCCGCGCGCGTCGCGCCGCAGCCGCTCCACTTCCGCCACCCCTTCGTCCGCAATCTGGGGCGGGCGCTCCTGCTCTATCTGGCGCTCGCGGCCGTCGGCCTGGCGATCGGCATGGCGGGCTATGCCCTCACCGAGGGCATGAGCCTGGTCGACGCCTTCGTGAACGCGGCGATGATCCTCTCCGGCATGGGCCCGGTCGGCGAGCTCAAGACCTCGGCCGGCAAGGTCTTCGCCGGATTCTACGCGCTCTTCTCCGGTCTCTTCGTGGTGATCGCGACCGGTTTCGTGCTGGCGCCGATCCTGCACCACGTGCTGCACTCCTTCCACATCGAACAGGGAAAACACGAGAATGACTGAGCCCGGCCTGACGCCAGACGAGACCCCGCGCGGCACCCTGACCGTGCGGATCAACGCCATGCCGGCGGACACCAATGCCAATGGCGACATCTTCGGCGGCTGGGTGATGTCGCGCATGGACTCGGCTGGCGGCATCGCGGGCGTCGACCGGGCGCAGGGGCGGGTGGTCACCATCGCGGTCGACGCGATGACCTTCATCCGGCCGGTCAAGGTGGGCGACGTGCTCAGCGTCTACACCGAGATCGAGTCCGTCGGCCGGACCTCGATGCGCATCCATGTCGAGGCCTGGGCGCGGCGCTTCCACACCCAGATCAGCGAGAAGGTGACGGACGCGACCTTCACCTTCGTGGCCGTCGACGACAATGGCCGCCCGCGTCCGGTGCCGCTGCTGCCGGTCGCCTGAGACGGACTCGGTTTCGCCTCACCTCCTAACGGAGCGTGAACGGCACCTCGGCGCGAGTGATTCAGAAGAATCCGTGCGGTTAAGCGATCTTTAAGCGCATCGCCGCGATCATGCGCTGCAGCAGGCAAGGCCGACGGCCGTGCCTCGGGGGGATGCATGCTCGATTTGCGCCATATTCGGGATTTCGCGCCTCGCGCCGAAATCCCGCGGGGCCGTCCGGCCCGGCCGGATCGCGCTTGCAGCCTCTCCGGGCGCGGGGCGCGGCGGCTCGCCATTTCGATCAACCGCAGCCTCATCGCTTTCCAGTGTTGCGTGCCATTCCGGAGAGAGACATGACCAAGGACACGAAGTCTGTGCGCCAGGCATCGCGCATCGGCATCGCAACGCGCATCTATGCGGCGCTCGGTGTCATGACCGGCCTGACCCTCGTCGCGTCCTCCGTGGCCTGGGTCTCCTATGGCCGCCTCGACGAAACCGTCGACTATCTGGTCGAGCGCAAGATGCCCGTCGTCGAGCTCGCGATGGAGCTCTCGCAGGCGGCGATGCGCTCGACCGCGCTCGCTGCCCGCTTCAGCGAGGTGCAGACGGTGCGCGAGCGCGCCCAGGTCACCGGCGAGCTCGATCTGGTCGAGGCGCGCCAGTTCGACCTGCTGCGCCGTGTCGCGACGCAGGGCGAGGTCGACAAGGCGAAGGCGCAGGCCGCGATCGACGACCTCTCGCGCCAGATCAACGACATCAACGACCTGACGGGCGAGCGCCTGCGCAATGCGGCGGAGGAGGGCACCGCGCTGGAGGCTCTCTCCAAGGCGCGCGAGGTGTTCTCCACGATCGCCGACGCCGAGGCCGCCGAAGCGCAGTTCAACGTCAAGATCGGCATCTCGAGGCTGGCCCAGGCCCAGGGCGAGGCCTTCGAGACAGCGATGGACGAGATCATCGACAAGGATTTGAACGGGCTCGACGTGGCGCGCTCGCTGCAGCTCCAGGTCAGCGAGCTGGTCGGCCTGCTGCGCGAGGTCGCCCAGATCAACACCCGTCCCAAGCTCGATGTCGCCAAGGCGCGCTTCAAGGCCATCCTTGGCCAAATCCGCAGCAACATCGCGCTCTCCCAGCAGATCGCGCCGAACCCGGAGCGGGTGAAGGCGATCGACGCCGTCGTCAACCTGGGCGAGGGCAGCAACGGCCTCATCTCCATCCGCGAGCGCGACCTGCAGACCCGCGAGGCCATGCGGCGCGGGCTCGGCGAGCTCGACCGCTCGGCCGAGGCCGTCCGCCAGGAGGTCGACGCGCTGGTGAAGGCCGCGCGCGACAGCTCCGTCGCCTCCGCCGACGCCACGGGCACGCTCATCGAGCAGAGCAAGATGTGGCTCGGCATCATCGGTATCGGCTCGCTTCTCGTCGCGCTCGCCCTGTCGTTCGCCTATGTCCGTCCGAAGATCGTCGGGCGCCTGAACGCCCTGTGGGCCGCGACGCGCGCCATCGCCGATGGCCAGCTCGAGACCGTGGTCGACACGCGCGGCAACGACGAGATCTCCGACATCTCCCGCAGCGTGCTGCTGTTCCGCGACAACGCCGTGGCGCTGCGCGCCGCCGAGGCCGCCAAGGTCGAGGACGAGGCACGGGCGCAGGAGCAGCGCCGCCAGATGATGCAGGAGCTTTCCGAGGCTTTCGGGGTCGTCGTTTCGGCGGCCGCGGCCGGCGACTTCACCCGCCGCGTCGACGCGAATTTCGCCGACGAGGAGCTCAACGCGCTGGCCGGTTCGATCAACGAACTGCTCGGAACCGTCCAGGGCGGGCTCTCCGAGACCTGCGAGGTGCTCGCCGAGCTGTCGGCCGGCCATCTCTCGGCCCGGATCGAAGGTCTCTATCAGGGCGCCTTCGCCGAACTGAAGAACGGCACCAACGCGCTCGCCGACGAGTTCGAGAGCACGCTCGCGCGGCTCGCGGCGACCGTCTCCGCGGTGCGGAGCGCCACCGGCGAGATCCTGGCGGGCGTCACCGATCTGGCCGAGCGCACCAGCGAGGAGAGCAATGCGGTCTCGATGGCGACCAACCAGCTCGGCGCCTTCGCCGGCACGGTGAAGAAGACCGCGTCCGAGGCCGCGCAGGCCATGGGCATGGCCGAGGGCGCCGAGGAGCGCGCCCAGCAGGGCGAGAAGGTCGTGGCGTCCGCGCTCGAGGCGATGCACCGCATCCGCAGCTCCTCGAGCAAGATCGCCGAGGTCATCGCGATGATCGACGAGATCGCCTTCCAGACCAACCTTCTGGCCCTCAACGCCGCCGTCGAGGCGGCCCGTGCCGGCGATGCCGGCAAGGGCTTCGCGGTGGTGGCGAGCGAGGTCCGCAGCCTCGCCAAGCGCTCGGCCGACGCCTCGAACGACGTCAAGCGCCTGGTCGAGGCCGCCCATGGCGACGTCAAGGTCGGCGTCGGGCTGGTCGAGGAGACCTCGGCCATGTTCGGCGCGATCGTGTCCTCGGTGAACCACCTGACCGGGCTGATGAACGGCATCTCGCAGACCGCGAAGAGCCAGGCGACGGACGTGTCCACGATCAACACCGAGATCGACGGCATCGGCACCATGGCGCATCAGAACGCCGCCCTCGTCGAGGAGACCAACGCTGCACTCGCGCTCACCGACGAGCAGACCCGCGCGCTGACCGCCCATATCGCGCGCTTCCGGTTCCGCGAGGGGCATGCCGCGGCCGCCGGGCACGAGGCCAGCGTCGCGCGCGCGGCCTGACCCCTCCGGACCGAGCCGGGTTCCGGCCCGCGACGGTTCGCCGTCGCGGGCCGTCTTCGTTCGGGCGGGCATCCGGCGCCGAGAGCGCGCTTGCTCAGGCGGGCAGGGCGATGCTAGGCGGGATGCGGGCCGGTAGCTCAATGGTTAGAGCTCGCTGCTCATAACAGCGCCGGTGCCGGTTCGAGTCCGGCCCGGCCCACCAATATCTGCGACGTTCGTTGAAAACGCTTGGCTATTTCGCCTGTTTTTTCCCACCGCCTCCAACCGGCTTCAAAAGTGGGAAAGATTTGTTCAGGCTTCGTCCTCTGAGCCTGGGTCGTCGACCTCTTCGATTCCCTCGAGGTCGCCGAGATCGATGAACGCCATGCCGGCGCCGGCGAGCTTCCGGCGGTTCGCCTTGCGGGTGTAGAGCGCGGCCTGCTTGGGGCTCTCCCAGCCGAAGATCGCCATGAGCTGATGCTCTGTCGCGCCGTTGTCGGCGGCGATCGTCGCGCCCGCCTTGCGCAGGCCGTGGGCCGAGCATTGCGGCAGGCCGGCCTCGTTGCACCAGTCGCGCATCTTGTTGCCGAAGCCATTGCCGGTGAAGGGCCGATCGTACTCCGTGACCAGGAACGTCATGTTGCCCGCAGGCGAGTTGTCGATGATGTGACGAAGGGCTGGCAGGATCGGGAGCTGGCGTGCCTTCGGCTTGCGCCGGCCGTTTTTCTTCTCGGTGAAGTGCAGCCAGCCTTCACGGATCATCTGCCGGCCGAGCAGAACCACGTCCGAGCGCCGCACGCCGGTGAAGAGCAGGAGACCAAGCGCGAGGTGGGCCTTGGTACCGAGCGGATGCTTTTTCGCGAAGGCGCGGACCTCCTCGATGGTCCAGGTGTGGAAGCCTTCATCCGTCTTCGGCTTGAACAGCTCGACATCGCGGGCGAGGTTGATTTTCAGGATCTGGACGTTGGGCGCCACCGCCCATTTGAAGACCTGGCGCAGCGCCTTGACCCGGTTGTTGGCAGCCCCCGGCAGATCGAGTTTGCGATCGCGCAGCACATAGAGCGCCTTCAGCGAGAGATGCTCCAGCGGGAAGTCTGCGAAGATCTTGCTGGACCCGGGCGCGATCGGCTCGTCATAGGTGTTTTCGAGGATCTGCCGGCGGGTGCGGCGCGTCTGGGAATCGCACTGCAGATAGTCGGCGCATTCCGCCATGTAGCGCGAGCAGAGCCAGCGATAGGTGCCGGGCTTCGCAAGCGTGAGCGGGGAATGGGGAGCGAGGCCGGCAGCCTGCTCGGGCGTCTCCGACCGCTTCAGCGTGTCGAGCGCGGCCGCGGCGTCATAGGCATCGCGGAATTCCTTGCTGCCCGGCGTCTCATGGATGCGCACCTTGCGATGGCCCTTCCCGCGCCAGAAATAGATCCTGACGTTGCCGTGCCGATCCGTATCCTCATAGACATAGCGCAGCTCGATCTGCACGCCGTCTCCCGCATTAGACCGCGACATGGCTCCAGCAGGTTGCTTCCGTGCTTTCCGCCGCTCCGCCATCCTGTTCGGGGAGTGCGTCGAATGCAAGATCGAGCCGCTTCAGGTCCCATATTGTGCGCGCATTGACCTGCTTTGCGCGCGGCATCCGGCCATCCCGCACCATTTCATCGAACAGCGTCGCCGACACGCCGACATAGGCCGCCGCTTGCGTGCGACTAAGCCCGCGCGGCGGCAGCGAGATCGGCAGGACTTCGGCACGCTTGGCGACGGGAGCTACCATCTCGCATCAAGCTCCCAGGTCGAGCAGGGTTTGGCCGGCGGGCTGGGGCTTCGGCTGCTTGGCGGGCCGGTCCGCCTGGAGCGTGGCGCGCAGCAGCTCGGCCGTGGCGAGGATGAAGTCGCGGCGGGCCTCGCCGATGCCGCCCCGGCGGGATCTCTCGGCCCGCAGCACGGCCGCGTGCGCCTGTTTCTGGCGCCGGCGGAGGTGGTCGAGATGGCTGGGTTTCACCATCGCCGATCCTCCCAGTCCTCATAGGCCTCGGGAATCTGGATGTAGCGCCAGCGCGACCAGAAGGTCGGCGTCGGGTTCGGCCGGCGCAGCACCGTGCCGAGCGCGCTGGTCCAGCCGCCATGGACGGTGCGGCGGGGAAAGAACGGGGCCGTGCAGACGGTCCAGCCCAAGCGGGTGTATAGGGCGACGGCGGCCTCGGCTTCAGCCCGCGTGCAGGGCGGGCGGACATGAAGGATGCGGCGGTCAGTCATGAGACGGCTCCCGCCCCATCCGGAGCGCAATGCCTCGGCCAGGATTTCGGCCGGAGATTCCCGGCCATTTCCTTGGAGCAAGAGCCGCAGAGATCGGCCTTCGTCATCCCGTCGTTGAAGCAGGACGGGTAGCCGCCGAGGCCAATCCATGTGATCTGGACCTGATGCCAGTTGTCCGGCGTTTTTCCGAGGGCGGTTACCGCGGTCTCATCGCAGCCGTCGCAAGTCCATTCCGTCTTCTGGCCCATGATCAAGCCCTCCGCCCGATCCGCGCCGCGATCTGCGCGGCCGTTTCGCCGCCGCCGCCTTCCGACGGCGCGCGCACATGTTTGATCGCCTTGTCGGGATCGGCCGTGCGCCAGTCCGGCCATTGGCGGGCTTCGTTCTTCGCCTGCTTGGCGACGATGGCCTCGACGATCTTGTGCGGCTCCCAGCCGGCGCGCCAGGCGCCGTCGAAGGCGAGGATGATCACGTCGACCCATTCCTCGATATCGGACGGATCGGCCTCGATCTCGGTCAGTTCCTTGCGGATATGATCGATCACGCCCTTGGTGCGCGGCCCCGGGCCGAACGTCTCGATGCTGAAGTCGCGCTGGCGTGCGAGATGCGCGACGAGGTCGAAGGGCTCTGCCGGAATTTCTCCTCCCAGCGCTTTGGCGGCCTCGTCCAGAGACAGGTCACCATCGGCATAGCCGGCCAGTATCTCGCCGACCTCCCAACTTGTCAGGACCACGTTCTGGCTGTTGAGCGCCGCGCCGGCGAGGCTGATAAGGTAAGCATCTTTGGCGGCTTCGTCTGCGCGAACTAAGAGCGGGCCGAGTTCCAATGTGGCGTGGACCTTCATGTCACTGTCCTTTCCGCTGTGAGCGTGAGCGAGCAGCGCGCTAGACGCGCATCGGCATGAGCACGACGAGCAGGCTGTCGCCTTCGCGTCGCTGGAGAAGGGCGGGGGCGCCGGGGTCGGCGAGCTTCAGCTGCACGGTGTCGCCGCCGAGGACGCCGAGGATGTCGAGCAGGTAGCGGACCTGGAAGCCGATCTCGATCGGCTCGCCGTCATAGTCCGCCGCGACCTCGTCGCTGGCGGCGCCGCTGTCGGGGTTGCTGACGGAGAGGGCGAGCGTGCCATCGGCGAGGGCGAGCTTGACGGCGCGGCCGCGCTCGCTGGTGATGGTCGAGACGCGGTCGACCGCCTGACGCAGAGGCTCGGCCTCGAGCGTGGCGACCTTGTCGTTGCCGGAGGGGATGGTGCGCCGGTAATCGGGATAGGTGCCGTCGATCACCTTCGAGGTGAGGGTGGTGGCGCCGGCCGTGACGCGGATCTTCGCGTCGGCGATTTCGAAGGCGAACTCGCCCTCGTGCTCCTTGGCCATGCGCGCGAGCTCGGCCACCGTCTTGCGCGGCACGATGACGCCTGGCATGCCGTCCGCGCCCTCGGGTGCCGCCACCTGCCAGCGGGCGAGGCGGTGGCCATCCGTGGCGACGGCGCGCAGGACGGGGGCGCCATCGGCCTCCGTGACATGCATGAAGATGCCGTTGAGGTAGAACCGCGTTTCGTCGGTGTTGATGGCAAATTCCGTGGCGGCGATCATCTCGGCCAGCGTCTTGGCCGGCAGGGCGAAGCCATGGGTGAAGGTGCCGGCCGCGATGTCCGGGAAGTCGCTCTCCGGCAGGGTGCCGAGCTGGAAGCGCGAACGGCCGCTGCGCAGCGTCATGCGGGTGTCGCCCGCCGTGGCGGCCGATTCGAGCGTGATGGCGGCGCCGGCCGGCAGCTTGCGGACGATGTCGGAGAGGGTGTGCGCCGGCAGGGTGATGGCGCCGTCCACATCGCTTTCGCAGGCGAGCGCGGTCTGCGCCTGGATGTCGAGATCGGTAGCCTGCAGGGTGAGCGTGCCGCCGGCCGCGCGGGCGAGGATGTTCGACAGGGCCGGGATGGTGGTGCGGCGCTCGACCACGCGCGAGAGCGCGGCGAGCGCCGGGGCGAGCGTGTCGCGGGGAATGGTGAGTTTCACGGGCGGCTCCTGAGATGCTGGGCGAGCCGCTCGGCGATGACGCCGTATCCCTCGGGGAGGGCGCGCTCGAGGTGGTGAAGGCAGTCCTCGACCTGGCCGCGTTCCGCGCGGGCTCGGGCCTCGTCGAGATTGTGGAGATCGCAGGACAACCAGCCTTCGCCATCGTCCCAGGCCCAGTCATCGTCGGGGTCATCGCTGACGCTGAGGTTCATGCGTCCGGCGAAAGCCGAGAGCGCCCTGATCGCTTCCGTGGGATCCGATGTCGGACCCAGCATGTAGGTGAGGATCACGATCAGCTCCTCGCGGATGCCTTCCGGAATAACCAGCGGCGGACGGGTCTGGTCGGCTGGTTCGGCCAGTGCTTCGGCTATGGCCGTCATCGCGGCCTCTGTGGTGTCGGACATGACGGCCTCGCTGAAACGGATGATGGTGATGCGGGCCGGGATCGCCGGCCCGCCGTGATGGGCGGGAGACCGCTCAGGCCTCGGGCGCGCCCTCGAAGGTCGGGAGCCCGGTCCTGTCGGCGACGGTGGTCAGGTCGTCGCGGACGCGCTCGGTGACGTGCAGGTCGGGCCGATAGAGCTGGTAGAACCAGAGGATCTTCGTGCCAGCCTTGCGGTAGCGCAGGCGCACGGGGATGGTGATCTTCTCGCCCATGAAGAAGGGCGCGATCGCCAGCATGAACAGGCCCGGAACCTTGATCGGCTGGCCGTTGCCGTCCGTATGCTGCTCGTCGAACTGGATCGAGGCCTCGCCCGTCGCCAGGTTGACGATGTTCTTGACCGCGCTCGCGACATGGATGGAGAGGCCGCGCGAGAGCTGGATGAGCTGGGCGGGCGTCGCGATCTTCGTGTCGAAGTCGCGCTCCAACTGGATGCGCTCATGGTCGTTCGGCGCCGTCAGGTCGGCGATCCGATCCTCGAGGAAGGCGGCGAAGTCCGACTGCTCCATGGCCTCGCCGTTCTGCGCGACCCAGGCCTTCCATTCGTCCGAGAGCGGAAAGGCATAGGTGACGCGGTGGCGGAGATTGTCGGCCGGGCCGCCGCTCGCCTTGTCGTGGTAGTCGATCACGGCGGTGAAGCCGGGCGCCGTCCATTCGGTGTTGGCGAAGACGGCCGAGTGCTCGGTCTTGTGGCGGTTCGTCAGGTCGATGAAGGACTGCAGCGTCAGCGCCGTGGCGCTGCCGCGCTTGCGCGACGGCTTGAAGCGATAATTCTCGATGAAGCTTCCGGCGGAGGCGATGCTGCCGTTGCGCATGTCGATGACGACGGGGATGCTGCCGGGCAGGCCCGGGCCGAGATCGGGCAGGGCGACGTTGACGATCGTCGGCGCGAGGCTCTTCCGCGTCAGATCGACGATGGCGGCGATCCCCTTGTCGGAATTCGGGAGAGCGCCCTCGTGGAAGGTTTCGAGTGTCGCGGGTTCGAGGTCTGCGGTCCTGGCCAAGTCGGCCTCCTGTGCTGGGCGGTGAGGGGTCAGGCGTTCGCGCTGGCGAGGCCGCGCGGGCCGGCGAACATGTCGGTCTGCTGGGGATGCTCGGGCGAGAGCGAGCCGTCATCCGTCACCCAGTAGAAGGACGAACCGCGCGGCTTCTTCGGCAGCTTGGGGGTGATGTCGGTCTCGATCGTCACCGTGCCCTGCTCGACCGTCAGGACGAATTCGACGCTGATCTTGCCCTTGGCCTTGGCCTTGGGCCGGTTGCCCGCCATCTCCTTGAGCTTGGCGAGGGCGTCGGTGATGGCGGTGCCGAGATCGGCGGCGAAATCGCCACCTTCCAGCGCGCCGATGATCGTCTGGGCGTCGCGGATCTTCTTCATGAGGTCAGGCCTCCACGGGTTGGCGGGTGAGACGGGCGCCGCGGCTGGCGGGGCCTGATTTCGGGGCGGGGCGCGGCGCGCCGAAACGCTCGGGCAGATAGCGGCGCAGCCGGTCGCGGAACTCGTCGGCCGCCCTGTGCCAGGGCCAGACCGTGATCCGGCCGATCATCCGGGCCGGCTCGACGCCGTCGAGGATCGGCCATGGCCGCGGCTTCGGGCCGAGAAGCTGCCGCGTCTCGGCGGCGAGCATGCGCAGGTCGTACAACTTGACGAGGCGGCGATATTCGAGCGGGCAGCCATCTGCCCCGAGGCCGGCGGCGGAGTAGATCGCGAGATCGGCGCGCGCCTTCATCAGGCGCTGGACTTCGCGCATGATGGCGCCTGCGCCGGGTTGAATTTGCTCGGCCGTCGCGATTTCGGCCTCGGCGATCGGCGTCGCCTTGTCGCCCAGCACGTATTCGTGGCCGTCATGCAGGAGAAAACAAGCGGCCGCCCGCCGGTCCCGCGTGTCGTGCCAAAGCGCATCGGCGCCGAGCACGCTGTGCTGGGCGACGGAATAGACGCCGGCCCGGACATGGCCGGTGTAGCGCGTGATCCGCGCCAGCGCCTCGGGCATGCCGACCTCGAAATCGACATCGCGCCAGCCTGGCGCCAGCAGATCGAAGGCGCGATCCTGCGGGCCGTTCGAGCAGGTCTGGAGCCAGGTCATCGCGGAAAATCCTCCGGGCAGAGGGTTTCGCGCGGGTCGAGGGCCAGGTCGGCGCCCTTGCGCGTGAGGCAAAAAAAGCGCGACGAAGGCTTGTGACAGGGCTCTCCGCCCTCGGCTTCGCCCGCCTCGACCATCGCCTCCCATTGCCGGGCGGCCTCGCCGCCCGCCACCGCGAAGTAGCGGTTTCGATAGGAGCGTCGGGCGCCATTCGGCAGGCCGAGCGCATGCCGCGCCAGTTCTCGCTGGGCCGGCGTCATTTCAGCACCCCGACGAGATAGAGCAGGCCGGTGACCGGCAGGACGACGAACCAACCGAGCAGGGCGACGCCCGGCGCGGTGCTGGTCAGCCATTCGACAATGCTCATGAGGATGAGGCTCACCATGACGCGGCGCCCCAGGCTGCCGCCAGCGCCAGCGCGACCGGCGCGCAGGCGAAGGCGATGGCGGCCACCAGAAGCAGCCAGACGATGAGGACGGCGCCGAGGCGCGGGGCGGCTTCGGGGAGATTCATCCCTCCGCCTCCGCCGGCTTGCCGTCCTTCAGGACGTAATAGGTGTTGGGCTTGATGCCGTTCTGTCCGACGATGGAGCTGAACGTCGCTATGGGCTTGCCGTGATCGAGGCTGCCGAAGTCGTTGATGCGCTCGACGAGGTGGATCACGCCCTCATCGGAGGCCATCGCCTTGCAGCCGAGCCCGGCGGCAGTGGCCACACCCCATTTCCCGGTCGCGCTGGCCGCGCCCCGGTCCCCGGTCGCGCTGGCCGCGCCCCGGTCCCCGGTCGCGCTGGCCGCGCCCAGGTACCCGGTCGCGCTGGCCGCGCCCAGGTCCCCGGTCGCGCT
>QFQY01000090.1 GCA_003248805.1 Chelatococcus sp.
GCTGCCCCAATATCGGCGAGTGCTGGGAGAAGAAGCACGCCACCTTCATGATCATGGGCGACACCTGCACGCGCGCCTGCGCCTTCTGCAACGTCAAGACCGGCGTGCCGCAGGCCCTCGACGCCGAGGAGCCGCGCAAGGTCGCCGACGCCGTCGCCAAGCTCGGGCTGGAGCATGTCGTCATCACCTCGGTCGACCGTGACGATCTGGCCGATGGCGGCGCCGAGCATTTCGCGCAGGTCATCCGCGCCATCCGCCAGGCATCGCCCGGCACCACCATCGAGATCCTGACGCCCGACTTCCTGCGCAAGCCCGGCGCGCTCGAAGTGGTCGTGGCAGCCAAGCCCGACGTCTTCAACCACAATCTGGAGACGGTGCCCGGCAAATATCTCAAGGTGCGCCCCGGCGCGCGCTACTTCCATTCCCTCAGGCTGCTGCAGCGCGTGAAGGAGCTCGATCCGACCATCTTCACCAAGTCCGGCATCATGGTCGGCCTCGGCGAGGAGCGGAACGAGATCCTGCAGCTCATGGACGATCTTCGCTCCGCCGAGGTCGATTTCATGACGATCGGCCAGTATCTCGCGCCCTCGCGCAAGCACCATGCGGTGATCCGCTTCGTCACGCCGGACGAGTTCCGCAGCTTCGAGACCATTGCCTATGCCAAGGGCTTCCTGATGGTCTCCTCGACGCCGCTGACGCGCTCGTCGCATCATGCCGGCGAGGATTTCGCCCGGCTTCGCGCTGCCCGACAGGCCCGTCTCGGCCACTGAGCCGCGTTTCGCCATGCCGATGTTCAACAGCACCCGCCGGGTGAAGCACACTCCAGAGCAGATGTTCGCGCTCGTGGCGGATGTCGAGAACTACCCGCAGTTCCTGCCGCTCTGCGAGGGGCTGGTCGTGCGCCGCCGCACGCCGCGCGAGGAGGGTGGCGAGGTCCTGCTCGCCGACATGACGGTCGGCTACAAGGCGATCCGCGAGACCTTCACCAGCCGCGTCACGCTCGATCCGGCCAATCTCAAGATCCTGGTCGAATATGTCGACGGTCCGTTCCGCTATCTGGAGAATCGCTGGACCTTCAAGCCGCACGAGGCGGGCTGCGAGGTCGCCTTCTTCATCTCCTACGAATTCGCCAGCCGCATGCTCGGGCTGCTGATGGGCGCGATGTTCGACAAGGCGTTCCGCAAATTCGCCGAGGCCTTCGAGCGCCGGGCCGAGGTCGTCTACGGCAAGGGCGCAGGGGCGCTGGCCTGAGCGGCCCTCGGGCCCTGTCGTCATCCTCGGGCGAAGCGAAGCGGAGACCCGGGGATCTCAGGACCAGAGGGCTCGTCTTTCCTTCGAGAGATGCTCGGGTCGAGCCCGAGCATGACGTCCTTTTCAGCCCCGCGCCGCTTCCACCAGCATCTCCAGCGCCGTCAGCACCGAAAGCCGCCGGATTTCGTCGCGTGACAGCGGCCCGAAGCGCCGCTCGCGATGAACGGTGCCGGCGGGACCGGCGCAGGCGAAATGCACGAGGCCGACCGGCTTCTCGGCGCTGCCCCCGCCCGGACCGGCGACGCCGGTGACGGCGACGGCGAGGCTCGAGGCCAGCGCCGTCCGGCCCCCCTCGGCCATGGCGCGCGCCACGGGCTCGCTGACGGCGCCGTGAGCGGCCAGAAGCGCGGTCGGCACGCCGGCGAGCGCCGTCTTGGCCGCGTTCGAATAGGTGATGAGCCCGCCGAGCACGACGTCGGACGAGCCCGCGATCGCCGTCAGCGCGCCGCCGACGAGCCCACCGGTGCAGGATTCGACGGTCGCGACCGTCAGCCGGGCGGAGCGGCAGGCCTCCAGAACGGAGGTCGCGAGCGCGGTCGTCTGGTCGTCGAACATCGTCGTCACTCCTGCTCGGGCAATCGCACGGTCGCCGTGGCGAGCGCCGCCAGCCCCTCCTTGCGTCCGGTGAAGCCCATCTTCTCCGAGGTCGTCGCCTTGATCGCGACCTGACCGGCCTCGAGCCCGCAGATCGCCGCGATGCGCTCCCTGATCGCCTCCCGGTGCGGACCGATCTTCGGTGCCTCGCAGACGATGGTCAGGTCGAGGAAGTCGATCCTGCCGCCGCGCTCGCGGACGCGCCCTGCTGCGAAGGCGAGGAAGCGGTCCGAGGCCGCGCCCTTCCATTGCGGGTCGCTCGGCGGGAAATGCGTGCCGATGTCGCCCTCGGCCACGGTACCCAGCAGGGCGTCCGTCAGCGCATGCAGCGCGACGTCCCCGTCCGAATGGGCCACGACGCCGCGCTCATGCGGGATGCGCACGCCGCCGAGCCAGACATGGTCGCCCGGACCGAAGGCGTGGACATCGTAGCCGGTGCCGACGCGCGTCAGCAGGGCCGCTCCTTGGTTCGCTCCGTGCTGCACGAAATCCTCCGGGTGGGTCAGCTTCACGTTGCCGTGATCGCCGGGGAAGGTCGCGACGGCATGCCCGGCCCATTCCATCAGCGCCGCGTCGTCGGTGAAGCCCGAGAGCCCGGCCGCCGCGGCCGCCTCATGGGCCGCGAGCAGCGGCGCGAGGCGGAAGGCCTGCGGGGTCTGGACGTTGACCAGGCTGTCGCGCGGCGGGGTTTCGACGATGAGCCCGTCCGGGGAGGTGCGCTTGATGGTGTCGGTGACGGGCAGGGCGGGGATGGCGGCGCTGCCGCCGGTGCCGAGGCTGTCCATCGCGGCCCGGATCAGGGCGCCGGTCACGAAGGGGCGGGCTGCGTCATGGACGAGGACGATGCCGTCGAATCCCGTCCGGGCCAGCGCCTGCAGGCCGAGTCGCACCGAATCCTGCCGGGTTTCGCCGCCGATCGTCGCGGCCGCGAGCCGCATGTCGTCGAACTCCGCGACGGCGTCGGAATAGCGTTCCGCGTCGCCTTCGCCGATCACGACGGCCACGCGCGCAATTCCCCTCTCGGCCAGAAAGGGCGTCAGCGCATGCGCGAGAACCGGGCGCGTGCCAATCCGCCGATACTGCTTGGGGGCGTCGCCGCCCGCCCGCAACCCGCGCCCGGCGGCGACGAGCAGCGCCGCGACGGGGCGCGCGGACTGGTCTGTTTCATGCGGCGAGGCCAAAGTACCGTCATCCATTCCTGCGAAGCTTGCTCCTGATAGCCAAAACGAGGCGGGTGCGGCAGGGGGGCGATGATGATGCGGTGCAATATCCGTTCGAAAGCCCTTGCGCTTCCGCAGCAATGTCCAATAAATATGCACAATGGTCGTTGCCTTAAATTCGGGCGCTGACCGGCCTGGTTTCGCCGGTCTCGCTCTGTCGTCGCGTGCGTTCCTGGCACCCATGTCGGGTGTGACGGATATCGTCATGCGTCGGATCGCCGTCCGCTACGGAGCCGGCCTCGTCGTGTCCGAGATGGTGGCGTCCGACGAGTTCGTGCGCGGCAGCGAGGAGACGCGGCTGCGGGCCGAGGGCGAGGGCGTCACGCCGCATGTCGTCCAGCTCGCGGGCTGCGATCCGCATTGGCTGGGCGAGGCCGCCCGCCTGGCCGAGGCCAGCGGCGCGGCGGTGGTGGACATCAACATGGGCTGCCCGGCCAAGCGCGTGACGGGCGGCTGGGCGGGCTCCGCCCTGATGCGGGATCTCGATCATGCCGTCGGTCTGGTCGAGGCGGCCGTTGCGGCGGTCGCGATCCCGGTGACGGTCAAGATGCGGCTCGGTTGGGACGATGCCTCGCGCAACGCGCCGGAGCTCGCCCGCAGGGCGGTCGCGGCCGGTGCGGCGCTGATCACGGTCCATGGCCGGACGCGCCAGCAGTTCTACAAGGGCGTGGCCGATTGGGGGGCGATCGCGGCGGTCAGGGCGCAGGGCGGTTTCCCGCTCGTCGCCAATGGCGACGTCACGGACGTGGTGGGCGCGCGCGCCTGCCTGGAGCAGTCGCGGGCCGATTTCGTGATGATCGGCCGCGCCGCCCTGGGGCGGCCCTGGCTGCCGGGTGCGATCGGCGCCGCGCTGGAGGGCCGCCATGTCGCGCCCCTCGCGCTCGCCGAGAAGCATGCGGTGGCGCGCGAGCACTATGAGGGCCTGCTGAGCCTGATGGGCAAGGCCCAGGGCGTGCGCCATGCGCGCAAGCACCTGGCCGCCTATGCGGACGAGGCGCTCGCGGATGGCGGCCGCGCCGATATCGAGCTTCGGCGCCGGCTCCTGACCGGCGAGGAGCCGGGCGAGGTGCTGGACGTTCTGGCCTGCTTGTTTCGGACGGAAGAGCGCCGCGTCGCGGCGTAGATCGGGGTGTCGCGTATGACCATGGCATTCGCTGACGGAAGCGCGAGCGGCGGGGACGATTATGTGTTCGACCTCATCGAGATGCAGGCTCTCAACGTTCTGCCCGTCCCGGTCGTGGTGGTCGGGGAGGACAACGCGATCCTCTACGTCAACACGGCGGCCGAGGACTTCTTCCAGTCGGGCGCCGTCGTCCTGAAGCGCCAGCGCATCGAGGACCTCCTGCCCTTCGGCTCGCCCGTCCTCGCTCTGGTGGAGGAGGTGCGGCGCCGTGGCGCCAGCGTGAGCGAATACCGGCTCGATCTCGGCTCGCCGCGCCTCGGCAGCGAGCGCGTCGTCGATGTTTTTGCCTCGCCCTTGCGCAGTCACGGCGACGCCGTCGTCCTGATGCTGCAGGAACGGACAATTGCTGAAAAAATGGACAGGCAATTGACGCATCGTGGGGCAGCCCGCTCGATCACGGCGCTCGGCGCCATGCTCGCCCATGAGATCAAGAACCCGCTTTCGGGCATCCGGGGCGCCGCGCAGCTGCTCGAGGCGACGGTGCCGGACGCCGAGCGCATGCTGACCCAGCTCATCTGCGACGAGACCGACCGGATCGTGAAGCTCGTCGAGCGCGTCGAGCTCTTCGGCGACGAGCGGCCCAGCGAACGCGACGCCGTCAACGTCCACGACGTGCTCGACCATGTGAAGCGGCTCGCGCAGTCGGGCTTCGCCCGCCATATCCGCTTCACCGAGATCTACGACCCGTCGCTGCCGCCGGTCGCGGGTAATCGCGACCAGCTCGTGCAGGTCCTGCTCAATCTCGTGAAGAATGCCGCGGAATCGATCGGCAATCAGGCGATCGACGGCGAGATTACGTTGACCACCGCCTATCGGCCGGGAATCCGCGTTCAGCTTCCCGGATCGTCGGGGCGGATCGCCCTGCCGCTGGAAATCTGCGTGCGCGACAACGGCCCCGGCGTGCCGCCGGATCTCCTGAAACACCTCTTCGATCCCTTCGTGACGACGAAGGCCCAGGGCAGTGGCCTTGGACTTGCACTCGTCGCGAAAGTCATCGGCGATCATGGCGGGATCGTCGAATGCGAGTCCGTTCCGCGCCGCACGACGTTCAGAATTCTCCTGCCGCTGCACCAGGTCCGGTCGGCGCAGACAGCGTAAGGCCTACAGGAAGCATGCCCACGGGTAACATTCTCGTCGCGGATGACGATGCCGCCATCCGCACCGTCCTCAACCAGGCCCTGGCCAGGGCCGGCTACGAGGTGCGTACGACAGGACAGGCCGCCACGCTCTGGACCTGGGCCGCGCAGGGACTCGGCGATCTCATCATCACCGACGTCGTGATGCCGGACGGCAACGCCTTCGATCTCCTGCCGCGCATCAAGCGTGTCCGGCCGGAGCTGCCGATCATCGTCATGAGCGCGCAGAACACCTTCATGACGGCGATCAAGGCCTCGGAGCGCGGCGCCTACGAGTATCTGCCCAAGCCCTTCGACCTGAAGGAGCTGGTCGCCATCGTCGGCCGCGCCATGTCGCGTCCGCGCGGCGAGGGCTCGCGGGCGAATGCCGCCGAGCCGGAGGACATTCCGCTGATCGGCCGCTCGCCGGCGATGCAGGATGTCTATCGCGCGCTCGCCCGGCTGATGCCGATCGACCTCACGGTGATGATCAACGGCGAGTCGGGCACCGGCAAGGAGCTGGTGGCGCGTGCGCTGCACGACTACGGCAAGCGCAAGAACGGGCCCTTCGTGGCCATCAACATGGCCGCGATTCCGAAGGACCTGATCGAGTCCGAGCTCTTCGGGCACGAGAAGGGCGCCTTCACCGGCGCGCTGACGCGCTCGTCCGGCCGGTTCGAGCAGGCCGAGGGCGGCACGCTCTTCCTCGACGAGATCGGCGACATGCCGATGGAAGCCCAGACGCGCCTCCTGCGCGTCCTGCAGCAGGGCGAGTACACCACGGTCGGCGGCCGCACGCCGATCAAGACGAATGTCCGGATCGTCGCGGCCACCAACAAGGACCTGCGCATCTCGATCGCGCAGGGGCTCTTCCGCGAGGACCTCTTCTTCCGGCTCAACGTCGTGCCGATCCGCCTGCCGCCCTTGCGCGAGCGCGTCGAGGACATTCCCGATCTCGTCCGCCACTTCTTCGCGCTGGTGGAGAAGGAGGGGCTGCCGCACAAGCAGGTCGATTCGGAAGCGATGGACGTCATGCGGCGCTATCGCTGGCCCGGCAATGTGCGCGAGCTCGAGAATCTGGTCCGCCGTCTCGCCGCGCTCTATCCACAGGAAACGATCACCGCGCCGATCGTCGAGGCCGAGCTCCAGCCCGCCTCGGCGAGCGCGAGCTTCCAGGGCGCGAGCCCGGCGCCCGAGCGGGCGGAAACCCTGTCCGGCTCGGTCGAGCGGCATCTCACGCAGTATTTCGGCGGTTTCGGCGACAATATCCCGCCTCCGGGCCTGTACCACCGCATCCTGCGCGAGGTGGAACCGCCGCTGATCGCGGCCGCCCTGGCCGCGACGCGAGGCAACCAGATCCGTGCGGCCGAGCTGCTCGGCCTCAATCGCAACACCCTGCGCAAGAAGATCCGGGAACTCGACATGCAGGTGGTGCGCTCGCCCCGCTGACGCTGGGAGAGGCCGCCTTTCCCATGTCATATTTTGACAACACCGTTGCGGCGGCGCATCACTGACGCGCCTCGCCGGGCGGTAGAGCCACCCGGTCGTACCGGAGTTGCTCGCAAATCGTGTCGGCCTCAGTCAGCGAAGCCAGGATCATGCCTCTCGGCGAGGAGAGCCCGCGCCGGGTCTCCGGGTGGTTGGGCGCGACCGTCGTCGTCCTCGCGCTCACATCGGCGCTGGTCACCTTCCTCGTCCTGTCGGGCGCCACGCCGATCGTGCCGGTGCACGAGGTCGTGGTCGGCGTCTTCGTCATCAATGCCCTGCTGATTCTGCTGCTGCTGGTGGTCGTGGCCTTCGAGGCGGCGGTGATCATCAAGGCGCGACGCGCCGGCGCGGCGGCGGCCGGCCTGCATGTGCGCATCGTCGGCCTGTTCAGCGTCGTCGCGGCCCTGCCCGCGGTGCTCGTCGCCGTCATCGCCACCTTCACCATCGAGCGCGGCCTGGAGCCCTGGTTCTCCGACCGGATGCGCGACGCGATCTTCAAGTCGGTCGAGGTCGCCGACGCCTATGCGGCGGGACAATGCCGCTCCCTCGGCCGCGAGATCAGGCTGCTGGCGGACGACCTGTCCCGCGCCAAGCCCGCCTATGACGTCGACCGCAAATGGTTCGAGACCTTCCTGACCGCGCGCGCGACGGCGCTCGGGCTGCCGGTCGCGCGCATCGTCCAGCCGCCGGATACGGTGCTGACGCGCGCCAATATCGACGTGCTGCGCAACGTCGCGAATCCGGACCAGGCGGCCTTCGACGATGCGCGCTCCTCGCCGGAGCCGATCTGCATCGTGCCGCCATCCAGCCGAGTCTTCGGCGCGTTGGTCAAGCTGCCGGCCTATGGCGATGCGTTCCTGCACGTGGCGCGGGAGGTCGACCGGCTCGCCGTCGAATTCCCGTCGATCGCGCGCGGTGCCGCCGTCGAATATCTCTCCATCGACGCCCGCCGGAAGGGCGTGCAGATCGCCTTCGCCTCGATGTACGGCCTGATCGCCCTGATCCTGCTGCTCTCGGCGATCTGGCTCGGCCTGAGCTTCGCCAACGGTCTCGTCGCGCCGATCCGCCGCATGATCCACGCGACCGACCAGGTTTCCAGCGGCAATTTCTACGTGCAGGTGCCGACACGGCGCTCCGAGGGCGACCTCGCCCATCTCGGCGAGACCTTCAACAAGATGACGGCGGAGCTGCGCCGCCAGCGCGACGGGCTCATCACCGCGAGCGAGGTCATCGACAAGCGCCGCCGCTTCACCGAGACGGTGCTGTCGGGCGTGTCGTCCGGTGTGCTCGGCCTCGACGGCAGCGGCCACATCACCATCGCCAACCGATCCGCGGAGAGCATGCTCGGCGCCGGCGAGCGCATGCCGGGACGGGCCGTCGCCGATGTCGTCCCGGAGATCGCAGGCTTCGTGTCGGAGGCGCTGCAGGGGCGCCAGAGGCAGAGTTCCTGCCAGATCGCGATCACCCGGGCCGGGCGCGACCGGATGGTCAATGTCCGTGCCGTCAGGGAGGGGGAGGGCGCGGGCGCCGGTCTCGTCGTGACGCTCGACGACATCACCGACCTCGTCTCGGCGCAGCGGACCGCGGCCTGGGCGGATGTCGCCCGGCGCATCGCCCACGAGATCAAGAACCCGCTGACGCCGATCCAGCTCTCCGCCGAGCGCATCCGCCGGAAGTTCGGGCGGGTCATCGCCGAGGACAAGGAGATCTTCGAGCAGTGCACGGCGACCATCGTGCGGCAGGTCGAGGACATTCGCCGCATGGTCGACGAGTTCTCTTCCTTCGCGCGGATGCCGAAGCCGTCGCCGGCGCGCGACGACATCGTCGAGACCGTGCGCCAGATCGTGTTCCTGATGGGCGTCGGCAATCCCGAGCTCACGATTGCGGACAACCTCCCGGGAGACGCGATTTTCGCGCGCTTCGACCGGCGCCTGCTGTCCCAGGCGCTGACCAACATCATCAAGAACGCCGCCGAGGCCATCGAGGCTGTGCCGATGGAGGAACGCGGCCCCGGGCGGATCGACGTCGTCTTCGAGCATCGCGAGGACGGGCGGATCGTCATCGACGTCATGGACAACGGCAAGGGGCTGCCGGCCGAGCAGCGGCAGAAGCTGCTGGAGCCCTATATGACGACCCGCGAAGGCGGCACGGGCCTCGGCCTCGCGATCGTCGGCAAGATTCTGGAGGACCACGGCGGCGGCATCGAGCTGCTCGACCGGCCCGACGGCGCCAGGGGCGCGCGCGTCCGGCTGTGGTTCCCCGAGGGCGGCCCGGCCGAGACGGTCGAGTCGGCCGCACAGGAGGCCGGCCGCTCGCCGGCCGGAGCGAGCATGCAGGACGGGACACGCTGATGAGCGCCGATATTCTGGTCGTGGACGATGAGGTCGACATTCGCGAGCTGGTCGCCGGCCTGCTCGAGGACGAAGGCTATCGCACCCGCAAGGCGGGCTCCGCCGACGAGGCGCTGGCGGCGATCGCGGCGCGTCGGCCGAATCTCGTTTTCCTCGACATCTGGCTTCAGGGTAGCCGCCTCGACGGATTGCAGGTCCTGGAGCTGATCAAGGAGAGCCATCCCGATCTCGCGGTCGTGATGATCTCCGGCCACGGCAACATCGAGACCGCCGTCTCGGCGATCAAGAGCGGCGCCTACGACTTCATCGAGAAGCCGTTCAAGGCCGACC
Source organism: Chelatococcus sp. (assembly GCA_003248805.1). Lineage (GTDB taxonomy): Bacteria > Pseudomonadota > Alphaproteobacteria > Rhizobiales > Beijerinckiaceae > Allobosea. The sequence goes on from QFQY01000090.1 coordinate 9,593, forward strand.
GTCTCGTGCTGGTGGCCGAGCGGGCGCTCGAAGCGTCGCGCCTCCGGCGCGAGGTTCGCGAACTCCGGACGCGCTCGGTGCAGGCCAGCCGCATCGTCGGCCGTTCCACCGTCATCAACCAGCTTCGCCAGACCATCGAGCGCGTCGCGCCGACCAATGCGCGCGTGCTCATCACGGGCGAACCCGGCTGCGGCAAGGAACTCGCGGCGCGTACCCTGCACGAGGCTTCGACACGCTCGAGCGGCCCCTTCATCGTCATCAACGCCGCCACCATCACGCCCGAGACGATGGAGGAGGAGCTCTTCGGCGTGGAGGGGACCGACGGCCGCTCGCGCCGCGTCGGCGCGCTCGAGGAGGCTCATGGCGGCTCGCTCTATATCGACGAGATCGGCGACATGCCGCGCGAGACGCAGAACCGCATCCTGCGCGTGCTGGTCGATCAGAACTTCCAGCGCGTCGGCGGCGCGACGCGCGTCCATGTCGACGTCCGGATCATCTCCTCGACGAGCCGCGATCTCGCAAGGCTGATCAGCGAGGGGCACTTCCGCGAGGATCTCTATCACCGCCTCAGCGTCGTTCCGATCAAGGTGCCCTCGCTCTCGGAGCGGCGCGAGGACGTGCCCGAGCTGATCGACTTCTTCATGGAGCAACTCGCGGTCGCCAGCGGCCTGCCGAGGCGGACCATCGGCGCCGATGCCATGGCCGTGCTCCAGTCGCATGAATGGCCCGGCAACGTTCGCGAGCTGCGCAACAATGTCGAGCGGCTGATGATCCTGACCAAGGGCGATCCCAACGCCGAGGTCACGGTCGAGATGCTGCCGGCGGAAGTCGGCGCGATGGTGCCCACCACACCGTCCGGCTCCGGTGGCGAGCGCCTGATGAGCCTGCCGCTGCGCGACGCCCGCGAGATCTTCGAGCGCGAATATCTCATCGCCCAGATCGCGCGCTTCTCGGGCAACATCTCGCGGACGGCCGAGTTCATCGGCATGGAACGCTCGGCGCTGCACCGGAAGCTGAAGTCCCTCGGCGTGGGTTAGAACGCGCCTTCGGTTGCGTTCCGTGCAGGCGCGCATGCCCGAAAAGACGGGCCTTCGCACTTGCGTTACGGCTAGACTGCGCGATTTACTAGGGCATCGGAGTCTCGAAGCGCGGCGGGAATGCGCCTGCCGCCGGAACGGGACGAACTGGATCGCAGGCTGGAAGCCGATCTGCGGTCCCAACAATAGGGGCTACCCATGGCCGCCGAGCGGGCTCAAAACCTCCAGGACACCTTTCTCAACTATGTGCGCAAGCAGAAGGTCCCGCTGACGATCTTCCTCGTCAACGGCGTCAAGTTGCAGGGCGTCGTCACCTGGTTCGATAATTTCTGCGTGCTGTTGCGGCGTGACGGTCACTCGCAGCTGGTCTACAAGCATGCCATCTCGACGATCATGCCCGGTCATCCGGTGCAGCTGTTCGAGCCCGAGGAAACGGACAAGAACTGAGTGGCGGCCAGCCGCAGCGAGACTGACGACGAGCGGGCGGCCGGCAAGCCGCTCGACGAGATCGAACGCGACATCGCCGCCGATACCCGGGCCTTCGTCGTCGGTCCCTATCTCCAGAAACGGGGTGTTGCGCTGGATGCGAACCAGCGCTCCTTCGCCGCGCGCCTCGACGAGGCGACGGGGTTGGCGGCCGCGATCGACCTGCAGGTCGTCGAGCCGATCCAGGTTTTGCTGACCGCCCTGAGGCCCGCGACCTATCTCGGCAAGGGCAAGGTCGAGGAGCTTTCCGAGCGCATCAAGCTCGAGGAGATCGGGCTCGTGATCATGGATTGCGCGCTCTCTCCGGTGCAGCAGCGCAATCTGGAGAAGGCCTTCGGCTGCAAGGTCATCGACCGCACGGGCTTGATCCTCGAGATCTTCGGCCGCCGGGCACGCACCCGCGAGGGCACGTTGCAGGTCGAGCTCGCCCATCTCAACTACCAGAAGAGCCGGCTCGTCCGGTCCTGGACCCATCTCGAACGGCAGCGCGGCGGCTTCGGCTTCCTCGGCGGGCCGGGCGAGACGCAGATCGAGGCCGACAGGCGCATCATCCAGGAGCGGATGACCAAGATCGAGCGCGATCTGGACAGCGTGAAGCGCACCCGCTCGCTCCATCGCGCCAGCCGCAAGCGCGTGCCCTATCCGGTGGTCGCGCTCGTCGGCTACACCAACGCCGGGAAGTCGACGCTGTTCAACCGGCTGACCTCGGCCGAGGTTCTGGCGCAGGACATGCTCTTCGCCACGCTCGACCCGACGGCGCGCGCGATCAAGCTGCCCCACGGCGCCAAGGTGATGCTCTCCGACACGGTCGGTTTCATCTCCGACCTGCCGACGCAGCTCGTCGCCGCCTTCCGCGCCACGCGGGAGGACGCCATCGAGGCGGATGTGCTGCTGCATGTCCGCGACGTTTCGCATGAGGACACGCAGGCCCAGGCCGCGGACGTGCAGGCGATCCTGCGCGATCTCGGCATCGATCCCGACGACAGCCAGCGTGTCGTCGAGGTCTGGAACAAGTCCGACCTGCTCGCCCCCGACGAGCGCGAGCGCCAGCTCGGCGTCGCCGGTCTGCGGCCGGAGGCGGCCCGGCCGGTTCTGGTCTCCGCCCTGACGGGCGACGGCATGGGGCGCCTGACGGACGCCATCGAGATGCGCATCGCGCTGCGCCGGCCGGTCTACCGGATGCGGCTCGCGCCGGGCGACGGCAAGTCGCTCGCCTGGCTGCACGCCAATGGCGAGATCCTCGAGCGCGAGGATGCCGAGGACGGCGCTCTCTCCCTGCTGGTGCGCTTGCCGCCGGAGCGGGAAGGGGCCTTCGGCGCGCGCTTCCCGGAAGCCGAGCGGCAGGGTTAGGCTCTGTGGACTCTTGAGGATTCCCAAGTTGGGTTAGGTGTGATTCAAGGCTGTCTTTTGGGAGGCAGCCATGGGC
>QFQY01000091.1 GCA_003248805.1 Chelatococcus sp.
CCGCACTCTTCGAAGGTGAGTTCGCCGACAATTCTCGCAGCTTCGGCGGCAAGGGCGCGCTTCGCTACAGCTGGTGAGCCCCCACCTCCATGGGCAGATCGTTCGCTCCGATCCGGAAAGGCTTCGGCTGCGGCTGAAGGGCCGACAGCACCGCCCGCCCGTCCTCACCCCCGCCCGCGCGCGCTCACGCCCGGCCTCACCCGCGCCTCGACAAAGTTCCTGAGTTCCGTCACGCGCTTGGCCGCGTCCAGCACCTCCTCGTCGAGGCCGTGCGCCCAGGCGAGGTCGCTGCGGCCGGGCTCGGCGTCGAGCGCGTCGAGATCGGCGAACCAGGCCTCGGCCGCCGCCTCGTCCTTGCGGAAGCCTTCCGCCACGAGCTGCGGCGTCATGCGTCTGAGCAGGGCTGAAAGCTGGCCGAGCGAGAATTCGGGGTGGTACTGCACGCCCCAGAACAACCCGCCATCCCGCGCGATCTCGCAGGCATGGACGGTGCTGTAGGCGTTGGAGGCGAGCACCGTCGTGCCCTCCGGCGGCACCGCGACGGTGTCGAGATGGATCGCCGGCGCGTCGAAGGCGAGCGGCCGGCCCGCGAGCAGCCCGTGCCCGCGCCCGGCCTCGGTCAGCGTGATGCGCCGGGCGAAGCCGACCTCGCGCCCCTTCGGATTGGCGACGACCGTGCCGCCGGCCGCCACCGTGCCGACCTGGATGCCCCAGCAGGAGCCGAAGCAGGGCGTGCCGCTGGCATAGATCGCGCGCATTAGTTCGACCTGCCGCGTCACCGCCGGTTGCGGATCGTAGATGTGCAGCGTCGAGCCGGTCAGGAAGATGCCGTCATAGCCCTCCAGCCCGCCGGCATCCGGCAGGTTGGCGCCCTCGTCGGCCGGGAAGCAGAGATCGGCGGTCGAGTCGGGCGCGATCGCCTGCACCTCGCGCGCATAGGCCTCGCCGAAGCAGAGGCCGCCGAAGGCGCGCATCTGGTTCTCGCGGTCGGCGCGCGTGTTGCCGTCGACGAAGAGCAGGCGCAGCGGACGGGACGTGGTCTGGGTCATGGCCGGGAGCGGGGCAAGGGGTGCGTCGAGGGGGGCGCGGGGGCGTCGAGGAATGCGGGGAAGACGGGCGGACCTGCGCCTCCTCTCATGGGAGGCGCGTCGCGCGCAAGCCTGTTGCAGGCGTCCCGCCGCCGCATGCGTCCTGTGCGACCATGGTCGAGACGCGGGCAGCGACGCCGATAGGGGCAGGCAACGCCGGGCGATCCGGTCGCGCGCCGGCCTCCTGACGCAGGCCGCCTCTTCGGATAGGGATGCACCGGGCGATGGTCGGCTCTGCGTGGGGTCTCATAGGAGGGGGCGGCCCGGCAAGGCTATTGCAGGCGCTTGTTTTCCGGGCAGGTCTGCCGTGACAATGAGCAAACTCGACGCCGAGCCCGTGCCGGCCCCTGCGACGCTCGCGCAGCGGCTCTGGGGCAACGCCTATCTGCTGCTGATCGTCACGACGCTGATCTGGGGCGGCAATGCCGTGGCCAGCCGGCTCGCCATCGGCCACATCTCGCCGATGAGCCTGACCTCGCTGCGCTGGGTCTGCGTCTGCGCGGTGCTGCCCTATCTGCTGCGGCGGCAGCTCGTGGCCTATTGGCCGGCGCTGAAGGCGCGCTGGCTCTTCATCGTCTGCATGGGCGTGCTCGGCTTCACCGGCTTCAACGCCCTGATGTATCTCGCCGCCTATTCGACGAGCGCCATCAATATCGGCATCGTCCAGGGCTCGATCCCGATCTTCGTGCTCGTCGGCGCCTTCCTGATCCACCGCAGCCCGATCGGCGCCCTGCAGGGCCTCGGCGTCGTCGTCACCCTGCTCGGGGTCGCCGTGGTGGCGAGCCGCGGCGACTACCATGTCCTCGGCCAGCTCGGCTTCGCGCTGGGCGACATCTGGATGGTCGTCGCCTGCCTGCTCTATGCCGGCTACACCGTCGGCATCCGCTCGCGCCCGGCCATGCCCGGCCTGGTCTTCTTCACCGCGCTCGCCATCGTCGCCTGCGTCGCCTCGCTGCCCCTGCTCGGCGCCGAGATCGCGCTCGGCCACGGCTTCTGGCCGACATGGCAGGGCTGGCTGATCCTGGCCTTCGTGGTGCTGGGGCCCTCGCTGCTCTCGCAGATCTTCTTCCTGCGCGCGGTGGAACTGATCGGCCCCGGCCGCGCCGGCGTCTTCGTCAATCTCGTGCCGGTCTTCGGCCCGCTGCTGGCCGTGCTGATCCTGGGCGAGCAGCTCCACGCCTATCACGCCGTGGCGCTGGCCCTCGTGCTCGGCGGCATCTTCATCGCCGAGCGGCTGGGCCGCCGGAGCTGAGCTTCGTCCGCCGCACAGCCGGCCGGACGACGCCTCAGGAGAAGAAGCTCGCGTCGAGGCGCCCGGCGAGGAGCAGCGGCAGCGTCCGTTTCCAGACCTCGACGAGCTGGCGATAATAGTCCGGCTCGGGCCGCAGCACGGCCTGCACGCCCATGCCGCGCATGAGGCAGAGCGTCAGGTTCAGGATGATGCTGGCCTCGCGGGCGCTGCGGGCCGAGGAGGCGCACAGCCCCACCCAGGCGATGTCGAGTTCGTCGTGGAAACGCTTCACCACCGGGATCATCTGTTCGCGCAGGGAGGCGTCGTTGCGCGCCTCGGCGATCATCTCCAGCGAGAGGTAGAAGAAGCGACCGGAGAACATGCCCCAGGCGAATTCGACGAACTCCTCGATGGTCATGCTGTCGTTCGCGACCTGCCCGGCGACGGTGCGGATCTCGGCGATGCCGTCGGCGAGAAGCCGTTCCATCGCCGCGAGCACGAGCGCGGCCCGGCTCGGGAAATGGTGGAGCAGGGCGCCGCGCGAAACCCGCGCGCGGGCCGCGATATCCTGCGTCGTCGCCGCGTGATAGCCGCGCTCGTGGATCTCGTCGAGCGTCGCCAGGATCAGCCGCTCGCGGGTCTCGACGCTCCGGATCTGCTGCCGCCGCGCGCTCGTCGCCATGCTTGTCCCTCCGAACCGGCGCAAGCCCGGTCGCTCCGATTTTCCGCGCCAATAAAAACAATCTTGCCTGCTTTTTTCAAGGTTCTAGCATCCCGGGAAGGGCGCGAGGCCCCGCCCGTGACAACAAGGGCCATGAAAACAGGGGACGTGTGATGACCGACGACTATGCGCGCAGGAGCTATGGCGAGATCGAGGTCGGCTTCGGCAAGAAGCCGGGCATCGTCGTCGTCGACTTCATGCTGGCCTTCACCGATCCCGCCTATCCGCTGGGCGGCGCGCCGCTGGTGATGCGCGCGCTCGAGAACACCATCAAGCTGCTGGAGGTGGCGCGCCGCTACGGCGTGCCGGTGGCGACCTGCAACACCGCCTACATGAACGAACGCGAGATGCCCTACTGGAAGATCACCGCGGTGCGCGAGACCTTCCTGCACGATCATCCCAGCGCCCCGATCGACCCGCGCGTCTACGATCCGGACTATGATCTCGCAGTGGTCAAGAAAGGCCCGTCGATCTTCTTCAACACCGGCGTCGCGGATTATTTCACGAAGGAGCGGGTCGACACGGTCATCGTCACCGGCTGCAACACCAGCGGCTGCATCCGGGCGACCTCGCTCGACAGCTTCAGCTATCGCTACCGGACCATCGTTCCCGAGGATTGCGTCGGCGACATCGAGGAACAGCCGCACAGGGACAATCTGCGCGACATCGGGCGCCGCTATGTCGACGTCTCCAACCTCGAGACCGTGCTCGGGCAGCTCGAGACCTGGCACCGGCAGAACGCGGCCTGAGGCCGCCCGGTCGCCGCCGCGGCCCTCGCGTGGGCGGCTGGCCGGGAGAAACGGCGAGCCCTCGGCCCGAGACGCCGCTTCGCGGTTCCTCGGGTCGAGGGCTCGAATTCTCAAACGTTCTCAACCGGACTCCGGGGCGGCCGAGGCCTCGTCCTCAGGGAAAGGCGCTCGGGGGTAGCGGCGGTTCCGCGTTGAGCAGCGTGATCGTCACCCGTCGGTTCGGCGGGATGTAGGGATTGTCGGGGAAGAGCGGCTCGGTGTCGGCGCGGCCCACCACGGAGGTGAAGCGGTCGTTGGGGAGCCCGGCCCCCGCCAGGATCTCGCGCACGGCGAGCGCCCGCCCGGCGGTGAGGCTCCAGGCTTCGACGGCCGGCACCGAGCCCGGCCGCGCGGCGGCCGTGTGGCCGGTGACGGAGAGCTGGTTGGGCAGCCGGCGCAGGGTGGGCGCGATCGCCTCCAGCACGAGCCGGGTGCGATCGTGGGGCTTGACCGAGCCCTCGGGGAACATGGAGCGGCCTTGCTCGTCCACGAGGGAGACGTTCACGCCCTCCTTGGTCTGCTCGATCACGATGTTGCGCGACAGTTCGGCGATCTCGGGCTTGCTTTCGAGCGCCTGCCGGAGGCTGGCGATGGCGCTGTAATTGGCCTTGACGACCTCGCGGTCGCTGGGGCGGCCCGCGCTTTCCGGGCGCGCTTTCTCGTCCGCCCCGGTCGTGCCCTTCGCATCGCGGGGCGTCGATGTCTTGTTGCCTGCCTTGTCCAGGGCGGTGCCCATCAGGACGCCGCCGGCGCCGCTGGTCGTCGGACTGAGCGACCCCGGCGCGAAGTATTCGGCGAGGCCGACCTTCTGCTCCTGCGTCGTCATGCTGATCAGCCACATGAGCAGGAAGAACGCCATCATGGCGGTCACGAAGTCGGCATAGGCGATCTTCCAGGCCCCGCCATGGTGCCCATGCGCGGCCTTCTTGATCTTCTTGATGATGATCGGCTGGGGGGATTTGGCCATCGGGTTCCTGCCGGCGATAGAGTCGGATCTAGGCTGGCGAGTTGGCGGTGGCCGCTTCGACTTCGCTGAAAGTCGGGCGGACGTCGCTCATCAGGGCCTTGCGGGCGAATTCCACGGCCATCACCGGCGGTTGGCCGGCGATATGGGCGAGGAGGCCCGCCTTGAGCGAGAGGTAATACTTGGCTTCGGCCTCGAAGGTGGCCTTGAGCGAGGCGGCCATGGGCGCGAAGAAGCCATAGGCCACGAAGACGCCGAAGAAGGTGCCGACGAGCGCGCCGCCGATGAGATGGCCCAGCACCTCCGGCGGCTCCTTGATCGCGCCCATCGTCTTGATGACGCCGAGCACCGCGGCGACGATGCCCAGCGCTGGCGTCCCGTCGGCGAGCGACTGCATCGCGGTCACGATGCGCTCCTGCTCCTGGTGGTGCGTCTCCAACTCCTCGTCCATGAGGGCGTCGATCTCGTGGACGTTGTTGGCGCCCATTGTCAGCATGCGCATGTAGTCGCAGACGAACTCGACCGCGTGATGGTTGGTGGCGAAGGTCGGGAAGGCGTTGAACAGCGAGGAGTTTTCGGGGTTCTCGATGTGCTCCTCGATCGCGAGCATGCCCTTCTGCTTGACCAGCTTGTAGAGGGAATACTGCATCCCGAGCAGCTCGACATAGCAGTCCCGCTTGTATTTGGGGCCCTTGAAGATCGTGCCGAACATCGAGGGCACGGCCTTGAGCACCGGGCCCGGATTGCCGATGACGAAGGCGCCGATCGCCGCACCGAGGATGATGACGAACTCGAAGGGCTGCCACAGGACCTCGAGATGGCCGCCCATAGCCGCGTAACTGCCGAAGACGCAGACGAAGACAATGATTGTGCCGACGATCAGCCGCATGGTTTGCCACCCTTTGGCCGCAACAGGTCCAGCCTGCGCGAAGCCACTACAGGTCCGACAAATTACCGATCGGAGTTAAGGGCGAGTTTAGAGCCCCGGAACCGCAGGTCCGGGCGAGAGATCGTCTTGAAACGGCCGCGGCAGCCGGCTTCAGCGCAGGGCCGCGACCGCCGCCCGCGCCACCGCCGCATGCGCCGCCTCGCGCTCGGTCGCCGTGGCCTGCGAGCCGGCGAGATAGACCGCGATCGCGAAGACGCGGCCGTTCGGCAGCGTCACGATGCCGATGTCGTTGGTGGCGTGGTTGAGCCCGGCCGCGCTGGGCCCCAGGCCGGTCTTGTGGGCGAGGCGCGCGCCCTTGGGCAGGCCGGCGATCAGGCGCTGCGGGCCGCTCTTCGTCTCCGTCGCCATCTTGACGAGCAGCGCGGTGTGGGCGGGGTCGCGCAGCCAGTTGCCCTTGGCGAGCGCCTCCAGGAAGGCGGCCGAGCCGTCCGGCGTCGCGCTGTCGCGGCGGTCGGTCAGCGAGGCTTCGAGGCTCTTCCGGCGCGCCTCGGGCGGCGTCGCCGCGAGGCGGGCGAGGAAGCCGGCCCTGTCGATCGCGACATCCCAGCCATAGCCCGGCAGCCCCTGGATCTCCGGCTGGAAGACGCGCTCGTAGCGGTCGATCGAGAGGCCGGCCACATCGCCCTGCTTCAGCATGGCGGTCACGGCCTCAGGCCCGCCGACGAGCCGCATCAGCAGGTCGGCGGCGGTGTTGTCGCTCTCCGCCGTCGAGAGGCGGAGCAGCTCGCGCAGCGGATAGGTGGCGCTGTCGCCCTTGAAGCGCTCCGCGATCGGGCTGTGATAGAGCGACACGTCCTTGCGGGTGATCGTGATCGGCTGGTCGAGCCTGAGCTTGCCGGCCTCGACCGCCTGGAGCACGGCGACGGCGAGAGGCAGCTTGAACACGCTCTGCATCGGGAAGGGCTCGGCCCCGCGATGCGACCAGCTCTCGCGGTCCTTCAGGTCGATGAGCGCGACACCGAGCCGCCCCTTCGCGTCGCGCTCGATGCGCGCGATCTCGCGGTCGAGCGCGGGCCTGTTCCAGTCGGCGAGGGCGGGCGTGGCAGTGAGCGCGATCAGCGTGAAGGCGGCGTGACGAAGCATGGGCGTCTCCTGTGGCGGCGCACGGGAGAGGGCGAATGCGGCGTCAGCGCGGCGCTTTCACGGCGCAGGGCGCTTCGGGTTCGTCGTCGCAGAACTCGAGCTCGATCGGGCATTCGCAATCGAGGTCGAGGAAATCCGGCACGAGTTCCTTCAGCCGCTCGCGCAGGGCGGGCAGCGTCTCGGCCTCGGTGACGATGCCGCAATCGCCGGTCGCGACCGCGTACCAGACGCCCGCCTCTTCGTCGCGGCGGACCTCGAACCGAACCGGCGCCATCGGCACCTCCCTGCGGGAAGCGACGATGGAGCGTAAACCTGCGAAACGCATCGCGTCCTTTAAAAGCTGACTCGCCTTGCGCGCTTGACCATCGGGATATCATGAATCCGCGCGAGCAGCTCATCCGAAATCGCCTGGTCGACCGCCGCGTAGCAGATGGCGTCGCCGCCCGGCTTGTCGCGCCCGAGCGCGAAGGTCGCGACATTGACGCCGGCCTCGCCGAGCAGCGAGCCGAAGGCGCCGATGAAGCCCGGCTTGTCGGCGTTGCGGACATAGAGCATGTGCGGCGCGAACTCGGCATCCACCGCGATGGAGCGGATTTCGACGATGCGCGGCTTGCCGTCCTGGAAGACGGTGCCGGCGGCGTCGCGCGGCATGTCGGCCGCATCGACGACGATCTTGATGCGGCTTTCGAGATTGGCCGCGACCTCGCGGGTCAGCTCCTCGACGACGATGCCCTTCTCCTTCGCCACCATGGCCGAATTGACCATGTTGATCTCGGGCAGGAAGGGGCGCAGCACGCCGGTGATGGCCGCGGCCGAGATCGCCTTCAGGTTCAGCTTGGCGACCGCGCCCTCGTATTCGATGCGGATGCCCTTGACCTGCGCCTCGGTGAGCTGGCCGAGGAAGGAGCCGAGCTTCTCCGCCAGATCGACGAAGGGCTTCACCCGCGGCGCCTCTTCCGCCGTGATCGAGGGGAAGTTGACCGCGTTGCTGATCGCGCCCTTGAGCAGGTAGTCGCTCATCTGCTCGGCGACCTGCAGCGCGACGTTCTCCTGCGCCTCGTTCGTGCTGGCGCCGAGATGCGGCGTGCAGACCACGTTGTCGAGCCCGAACAGCGGGTTCGTCTCCGCCGGCTCGACCGAGAACACGTCGAAGGCCGCGCCCGCGACATGGCCGGACTTGATGAGATCGGCCAGCGCCTGCTCGTCGACCAGCCCGCCGCGCGCGCAGTTGATGACGCGCACGCCCTTCTTCGTCTTCGCCAGGTTCTCCGCCGAGAGGATGTTCTTCGTCTTCTCGGTCATCGGCACGTGGAGCGTGATGAAGTCGGCGCGCTTCAGGAGCTCGTCGAGCTCGACCTTTTCGACGCCGAGCTGCACGGCCCGCTCGGCCGAGAGATAGGGGTCGTAGGCGATGACGCGCATCTTCAGCCCGATGCCGCGCTCGGCGACGATCGCGCCGATATTGCCGCAGCCGATCAGCCCCAGCGTCTTGGCCGTGATCTCCACGCCCATGAAGCGGTTCTTCTCCCATTTGCCGGCCTGGGTGGAGGCGTCGGCGGCCGGGATCTGCCGGGCGAGCGCGAACATCATGGCGATGGCGTGCTCGGCGGTGGTGATCGAGTTGCCGAAGGGCGTGTTCATCACGATCACGCCGCGCGCGGTCGCGGCCGGGATCTCGACATTGTCGACGCCGATGCCGGCCCGGCCGATGACCTTGAGGTTCTTCGCTTCCGCCAGCAGCTTGGCGGTGACCTTGGTGGCGGAGCGGATGGCGAGGCCGTCATAATCGCCGATGATGGCGGCGAGCTTGTCCTTGTCCTTGCCGAGGCTCGGATCGAAGGTCACGTCGATGCCGCGATCCTTGAAGATCTGCACGGCGGCGGGGGAGAGGGCGTCGGAAATCAGGACTTTGGGTTTCGTCATGGGGATGGCTTTCGGCTGGCGCGGCGCGAGGGCGCTCTGCGCTGAAAGGGAAGGGCGTCCCCTTCTCCCCTTGCGGGAGAAGGTGGCCCGAAGGGCCGGATGAGGGGTCGCGCAGGTCGAAATCCTTGGCGGCAGTGAGAGGCGATCGCGACGAAGGTCGCGCGACCCCTCACCCCGACCCTCTCCCGCAGGGGGAGAGGGGTCACGTCGCGGATGGCAGGCGCCTACGCCGCCTTCTTGGCCAACCCGGCCTTGGCCTCGGCGAAGGCGTATTCGATCCAGGGCAGCAGCGCCTTGACGTCGCGCGCCTGCACGGTCGCGCCGCACCAGATGCGCAGGCCGGGAGGGGCGTCGCGGTAATGGCCGAGATCGTAGCCCGCGCCCGCCTTCTCGATGATCGCGACGACCTCCTTGGCGAAGGCGGCCTGCGCCTCGGCCGAGAGCGCCGTCACCGCCGGGTCGGTGAACTTCAGGCAGACCGAGGTGTTGGAGCGCGTCTTCGGCTTCACGGCCAGGAAGTCGATCCAGTCGTTCTCGCGCACGAACTTGGCGATGGCGCGGGTGTTGGCGTCGGCGCGCCTCACCAGCCCGTCGAGCCCGCCGACCTTCTTCGCCCATTCCAGCGCGTCGATATAGTCCTCGACCGCGAGCATGGAGGGCGTGTTGATCGTCTCGCCCTTGAAGATGCCCTCGATCAGCTTGCCGCCCGAGGTCATGCGGAAGATCTTGGGCAGCGGCCAGGCCGGCTTGTAGCTTTCGAGCCGGGCGACGGCGCGCGGCGAGAGCACGATCATGCCATGCGCGGCCTCGCCGCCGAGCACCTTCTGCCAGGAGAAGGTCACGACATCGAGCTTCGGCCAGTCGAGGCGCTGCGCGAAGGCGGCCGAGGTCGCGTCGCAGATGGTCAGCCCCTCGCGGTCCTCCGCGATCCAGCTCGCATCCGGCACGCGCACGCCCGAGGTGGTGCCGTTCCAGGTGAAGACGACGTCGCGCTTCTTCGTGTCGACCTTCCTGAGGTTCGGCAATTCGCCGTAAGGGGCCTCGAAGGTGCGGACGTCGGAGAGCTTGAGCTGCTTGACGACATCGGTCACCCAGCCGGCGCCGAAGCTTTCCCAGCTCACCATGTCGACGCCGCGGGCGCCGAGCAGCGACCACATCGCCATCTCGACGGCGCCGGTGTCGGAGGCGGGCACGATGCCGATGCGGTAATCCGCCGGCACCTGCAGCACCTCGCGCGTGAGATCAATCGCGAGCTTGAGCTTGTCCTTGCCGATCTTGGCGCGGTGCGAGCGGCCGAGCGGGGCGTCGGCGAGGCCCTTGAGGCTCCAGCCGGGGCGCTTGGCGCAGGGGCCGGACGAGAAATTCGGCACGCGCGGACGCATGCTCGGTGCGGTATTCGCCATCGATGTCTCCATCCTTGCAGATGGGCGCGCCACGGTGGGGTGGCGTGTCCCGTCGGCGGGGGTAGGGCGGAGGGCGTGGGGAGTCAAGCGGGGAGTATCTGCCCTTCAAATTATCAAAGTGGCCCAAAGATTTGCAAAAATGCGCTTTAATCTGTTGATGTTGAAAGCTAAATTCTTGTTCTGCTACGGTGAGGGTATTCATGGCGCCCGAGGGGGAACTCGATCAATCTGAAACTTGGGGGTTTGATGGAGATGATTTGGAGGTACGCGTTGCTCGCGCGATGTACGGCGCCGCCATCGAACGAGTAAGGCAGCATGCGTCTGAAATCGATCTCAAACGTGATTACGTCGAAAAGGTCCTTACAACGGCGATAGCCGAGTCGGACCGTTCCGCGGCAATCCTAATCTTTGCTCTCGTTGAAGACTTAATGCTTGATGCATTTAAAAGATATCTTTCTGCTTCATGCGTAAAGGGCGGTTGGAGCGAGGTGGTCGGCGGTAATGGATTGCTTGCTACTGCCAATGATCGGATCACATTGGCGTGTTTGTTGGGTTGGATACGACCAGCCGTCTATGCCGATCTTCGCATTCTCAAATCGATTAGAAATCGATTTGCTCATCACGCGCAGATCGAAGGATTCTCTGACGGGTCGGTTCAGAGCTGGATTTCAGCATTGAATCTTACGGAAGAGCCCGCTGTTGATTCGTTTAGAGCCAGCGGACTTTGTATTTCTGAGCCGTTTTCTTTGCGTGAAAAGTATCTGATGAGGGCGTCATTGGTGGCTACCGAGCTTCTGACCGATCTGGCAATAGCTCCGCACGCTCGCCAGACGATGGTGTCTCCGGGGCATGTCGGCGGCCCTTGGGAGAATGTTCCTGATAATATCAAAGATATACGACGAATAGCTGCTAGGATTATCGGGGATATAATCCAGAAAAAGTTGCCGTAGCGGAGTCGGAACAGCGCCTATGAGTAGGGTTGTGCCCACTCCAGGATAATTCGGGGCACTACCGCAACCAAGTAATGCGCGGGGAGCCCCTCTCCCGGATGGGAGAGGGGCAGGGGTGAGGGCCCGCCGCTGCTGATGTGACTGCAACGGAGCCGCCGCGCCGTCTGCCGCACTCGCACACCCTCATCCGGCGCTCCGCGCCACCTTCTCCCATCCGGGAGAAGGGAAGAGGCGTTGCGGCTCCCCCTCTCGTCATGCTCGCCCTTGTGGCGAGCATCCACGCCTTGCGCCGCCGATGGCGGGCGGGACTTCCGGCGAAGGGCATCGCCCGTCGCTCCGGTGTGAAGACGTGGATGGTCGGGACAGGCCCGACCATGACGGGGAGGGCGCGGGGAACCCCTCTCCTGTAAGGAGAGGGGCAGGGGAGAGGTGCTGGCCCCTGGACCAGCGGCGCGCAAACCTCACCGCTGCCGACGCGAGCCTCATGCGGCCAACGGCCGACACCTCACCCTGCCCTCTCCTTACAGGAGAGGGTTCTCCGTCGAGGTTCCCGCCGCCCTCATCGGAGAGGGTTCTGCGTCGCGGTTCCGGCAGCCTCTCGAATGGCGGCGATGACCGCGTCGCGGTCGTTGAGCACCATCTCATTGCCGAAGCGCAGCACCATGAAACAGTGGCGCTCGATCTCCTGCGTGCGCGCCGCGTCGTAACCGCGCTCCCAGCCATGCTGGCGGCCGTCGAGTTCGACGACGAGCTTGCGCTGGAAGCAGAGGAAATCGACGGTGTAGCCGAGCAGTGGCACCTGTCGCTGGAACTTCAGCCCGTCGAGCCGGCGGGCGCGCAGCAGGCTCCAGAGGATGTCCTCCGGCTTTGTGGATTGCCGGCGCAGCTTTCGCGCGAAATCCTGCCGCTCGGTTGCCATCGTGCCCCACTGGTCGAGGGGCCGACACCTCTCCCCTGCCCCTCTCCTGACAGGAGAGGGGTTCCCCGCGCCCCCTATTTGCAGCGGGGATAGCTCATCATTGTAATCCCCGCCCTCCCGAACTCCCTTATTCTCCGCCTCACCTCATCCCCGAGGGGCAGCCATCCGGAGGCACGCCGTTGGTCGGGATGAGGGCGGCGCCTGCGGCCGGGTTTGCACCCCGGTCCCGGGAGGCTGCGGGAACCGCCCTGGGGATACTACGGTCCCTGTGCGAGGAGCTCGCTGGGAGGTTCGGGACGACGAGCGCCGGGGCGCGGAGCGGGTGACGAGGCGATGAGCCGAGCTGATCCGCAAAACCTCCGGCACGAAGCGGCCCGGCCGGAGAAGCGCGGCCCGCAGTTTTCAAATCGCCGACGAGCGGAGCGCCACGGGGCGTGCGGAGGGTGGCTCAATCCCTCCGCGCCGCGTCCTGGCTCAACGGAAGCGG
>QFQY01000092.1 GCA_003248805.1 Chelatococcus sp.
GATCATGATCAACAACGACCGAATCCTCGGCAACACCTCCAACCTGCTGGCCGTCTACAAGCACGACCCCAGCCTCTCCCGGTGATCGCATGTGCCAGAACTGCCCCCAACCGCAGGGATTCCTCGCGGAACTGATCGATAGCGGCCTGCTGATCGACATGGGCGTCGACGGTCTCTATGGCCGCAGCGGCCTGTTCGAGGACGTCATCGCCCGTTTCGATGCGCTGATCACCAGCTATGGCGGCCAGGACGGCGCCGAGATCGTGCGCTTCCCGCCCGCGATGAACCGCAAGCATTTCGAGAAGAGCGGCTATCTCAAGAGCTTCCCGCAGCTCGCGGGCACTGTGCATTCCTTCGACGGGGACGACCGTGCCCATGCCGAGCTGCTCCATCAGGTCATGGACGGTCTCGACTGGACCAGCGGCCAGAAGGCGACCGAGGTCGTGCTGACGCCGGCGGCCTGCTACCCGCTCTATCCGGTCGTCGCCAAGCGCGGCCCGCTCAAGCCCGAAGGCGCGCTGTTCGACCTGCAATCCTACTGCTTCCGGCACGAGCCCTCGAAGGACCCGGCTCGCATGCAGCTGTTCCGCATGCGCGAATATGTCCGCTTCGGCACGCCGGAGCAGGTGACCGAGTTCCGCGCGACCTGGCTGGAGCGTGGCCAGGAGATGATGGCCAAGCTCGGCGTGCCGCTGCATGTCGACGTCGCCAACGATCCGTTCTTCGGCCGCGCCGGGCGGATGCTCGCCAACAACCAGCGCGACCAGCGCCTGAAGTTCGAGCTGCTGATCCCGATCGAGAGCGAGGAGAAGCCCACCGCCTGCCTCTCCTTCAACTATCATCAGGACCATTTCGGCACGACCTGGGGCATCCAGGGCGCCGAGGGCGAGACAGCGCATACGGCCTGCGTCGGCTTCGGCATGGAGCGGGTGGCGCTCGCCCTGTTCAAGCACCATGGCTACGACGTCGATGCATGGCCTGCCGCCGTGCGCGACGTGCTCTGGCCGTGAGCGTCATGACCCTCCACACTCGGATCGAGACGCCGATTGTGGCGGCCAAAGCCCTCCTGCCGGTCGATCCGCTGGCCTATAGCCGGCATGCGATGCATGCCGGCGAGCGGCACTGGCCGCAGACCAACTGCTACGCCGACCTCTGGATCGAGATCCTGCATGCGCTCGGCACGGAGCCGGCCGCGGCCTTCGGCTTCACCGTGGCTCAGGATTTCGAGGGCGACCAGTTCACCTTCTTCAAGCCGCCGCTGGACGATCTCGAGGCGCTCTACGGGCTGCAGGTCACGGAACTCGCGCTCTATGACGAGCTCATCGGCCATCTCGAGCAGCAGATCGCGCGGGGCCGCCTCGTGCTGATCGAGCTCGATTCCTTCTACATGCCCGACACCCGGGGTGTCTCCTACCGGGCGAGCCACGGCAAGACGACGATCGCCGTCAACCGGCTCGACCGTGCGGGCCGCCAGCTCGACTATTTCCACAATGACGGTCTCCAACGCGCCGAGGGCGAGGATTTCGACGGGCTGTTCCGGCTGCTGCCGGGCCAGATGCGCGAGGACACGCTCTTCCCCTATGCGGAGATGGTGCGGCTGCCGAAGCGCCTGCCGGCCGAGGCCGAGTTGAGGGCCACCGCCCTACGTCTGCTCGCCCGGCATGTCGCGCGCCGGCCGGACGCCAATCCTGTCGCAGCCTTCCGCAACGTGGCGACGGCGCAGGCGGCCGCGCTGGCCGAGCGCCCCGGCGAGGCCTTCCATCTCTACGCCTTCAACACGCTGCGCCAGCTCGGCGCCAATTTCGAACTGCTGGCCAGCCATCTCGATTGGCTCGGTGCGAGCGTCGAGGGGCTGGGAGAAGCCCGTGAGGCTGCGCTGCGCATCGCCGAGGGCGCGAAGGTCGCGCAGTTCCATCTGGCGCGGGCGATGAAGCAGAAGCGCTTCGAGCGCTTCGACGCGTCGCTCGCGGGCCTCGCCGCCGAGCACGATCTGGTCAGCGAAGCGCTCGGCCGCCGCTTCCCGGGCTGACCGGCATGGCCCGCATCGTCGCGCGTTCCGGCGAACAGGTCGAGCCGGTCGAAGGCTGGTCCTGGCTGGCGACCCCGGCCGATGCCTGCACCGCCCCCGCCGTCCTGCCGGCGGATGGCGACTGGCACGCGGCCGCCGTCCCCGGCACGGTCGCCGGCACGCTGCGCGATCTCGGCCGGCTCAGCGAGGCCGCCGCCATCGGCATCGGCCAGCAGGACCACTGGTATCGCACGCGCCTCGCGCGGCCGCTGAAGGGGCGGCTGCGGTTCGAAGGGCTGGCGAGCGTCACGGAGATCTGGATCGACGGCATCCGGCAGGCCGAGAGCCTGTCGATGTTCCAGCCGGTGGAACTCGGCGTCGACTGCTCCGCCGGCACCGAGATCGCGCTCTGCTTTCGCGCGCTCGCCCCCAGGCTCGCCGCCGCGCCGCGCCGCAGCCGCTGGCGTCCGGGCATGATCCAGCCCAACGGGTTGCGCTGGTTCCGCACCAGCGCGCTCGGCTCGATGCCCGGCTGGTGTCCGCCGGGGCTGCCGACCGGACCGTATCGCCCGATCCTGCGCATCGAGCCGCAGGCGGACAGCCCGATCATCGCCGGCATCGACCTGCGCGTCGGCTATGACGGGGAGACCGGCTCGGTCGCCCTGCGTCTGCGGGCCGGCGATGGCTCGTCCCTGCCCGACGACGCCGCGATCCATTGCGGCGGTCACAGCGCGAGCCTGGCGCGCGATGGGGATGCGGTCCTGGCGGGCCGGCTGCTCCTGCCCGGCATTTCGCCCTGGTTCCCGCATACCCATGGCGAGCCGACGCTTCACGCCCTGGCGCTGACGCTGGGCGAGGAGAGGGTCGATTTAGGCCCGGTCGGCTTCCGCTCGCTCGCGGTCGACCGTGGCGCGGATGGCGAAGGCTTCGGCCTGGTCGTCAACGGCGTTCCGGTGTTCTGCCGCGGCGCCTGCTGGAGCAGCGCCGACGTCGCGACGCTGGCGGGCGGCCGCGCGGCCTATGAGCCCTGGCTCAGGCTGGCCCGCGAGGCCGGCATGAACATGATCCGCGTTCCCGGCGTCATGACCTATGAGGACGAGGCCTTCTTCGCGCTGTGCGACGAGCTCGGCATCATGGTCTGGCAGGAGATGATGCTGGCCAATTTCGACTACCCGCAGGGCGATGCCGGTTTCCGGGACGCCATCCGCGCGGAGGCCGAGGGCCTGCTCGGGCGCATGCAGGCCTCGCCCTCGCTCGTCGTGCTCTGCGGCGGCAGCGAGGTCTTCCAGCAGGCGGCGATGCTCGGCGCGCCGCCGGAAGCCTGGTCCGGCCCCGTCTTCGACGAGGTCCTGCCCGACGCGGTCGCGCGTTTGCGCCCGGACATCGCCTATGTGCCGAACTCGCCCTCGGGCGGCCCGCTGCCTTTCGTCGCCGACCAGGGCGTGACGCACTATTACGGCGTCGGCGCGTATATGCGCGATCTCGACGATGCCCGCCGCGCGACTGTCCGTTTCGCGGCGGAAAGCCTCGCCTTCGCCAATGTGCCGGAGGAGGTTTCGCTGCGCAGCGGCCATCCGCCGGCGATCACCCATCATCCCGACTGGAAGCGCGCCGTGCCGCGCGATGCGGGCGCCTCCTGGGATTTCGAGGACGTGCGCGACCACTATCTCCAACGGCTTTACGGGCTCGATCCGGCCCGGCTGCGCCGCGAGGATCCGGAGCGCTATTTCGCGCTGTCGCGGGCGACCGTCGCCGAGGTGATGGAGACGACCTTCGCGGAATGGCGCCGCCCGGGCTCGCCGACGCGCGGCGCGCTGGTCTGGCTGCTGCAGGATCTTCAGCCGGGCGCCGGCTGGGGCGTGATCGCCAGCGATGGCGAGCCGAAATCGGCCTGGCACGGGCTCGCGCGCGCCTTCCGTCCGGTGCAGCTCGGGCTCACCGACGAGGGCGTGAACGGGCTGGCGCTGCATGTCATCAACGAGCGCCCGCGAGCGCTCGCGGCGCGGCTGGAACTGACCTGCTGGCGCGAGGGACAGGTCGCGGTCGTCCAGGGCCAGCGGGAGGTCGAGGTGGCGCCGCGCGCCTCGGCCACGGTCTCGGCCTTCGAACTCATCGGCCGCTTCTTCGACATCTCCTATGCCTATCGCTTCGGTCCGCCGGGCCATGACGCCACCTCGGCCGTTCTGCGCGATGCGGGCAGCGGAAGCGTGCTGGCGGAGGCCTTCCATTTTCCGCTCGGGCGCGGCCATGAGCGGCACCATGCCGGGCTTTCGGCGACACTCGAGCCCGACGACGACGGCTTTAGCCTGATCCTCTCGACGCAGCGCCTCGCGCAATCGGTGGAGATCGTCGATCCGCATTGGCGGCCGGACCGGAACTGGTTCCATCTCGCGCCCGGCGAGCCGCGTCGTATCCGGCTGCATCGGCGCCCAGGCGCGACGGGGGAGCCGGTGGGCGAGGTCCGTGCCGTGAACGCGACCGACCGTGCGAGCTACGGCCCGCCCGCGTGATAGCGAGGCCGATCAGGCCAGCGCGCGGGCGATGTCGAGGAAGGCCCTGATCGCCTTGCTGTCGCGACGTTCACGGAGGCAGATCAGCGTCTCGTCCATCAGGATGGGGGCACCGGCGAGCGGGATGCGCACCAGCCCCTGGCCGGCCACGAATTCCGCCTCCGAGACGAAACCGATCCCGGCGCCGGCCGCGACGACGTCCCGCACCGCTTCCCGGCCCTCGACCTCGATGGCGAAGCGCAGCGTCACACCCAACTCGGCGGCTCTCTGCTCCAGCAATCGCCGCGTTCGCGAGCCGCGCTCGCGCATGACGAGGGGCAGTTCGGCGAGTTCGGCAAAGGAGAGCGAGGGGCGCGCCGCCACGGCATGTCCCGCCGCGACGAAGGCGACGATGGGGGTTGCGTTCAGGGCGATCGTCTCGAAGTCGCGGCTCGGCGCCGTGTCGCCCAGCACGCCGATATCGGCCTCGTAGCTGATCAGCTGCGCGACGACGGTTTCGGTGTTGCCGGTCCGGATCGTCATCTGGACGCCGGGATAGCGTTCGCGGAAGGCGCTCACGACATGCAGGACGTGGTGGACGGAATCCGCCACCAGTCGGAACTGTCCCGCGCGCAGGGCGCGCGACTCCTGCAGGAGATCGAGCGCCTGGCTCTCCGCGTCGAACAGCCGGTGCGTCACCGCGAGCAGCTTTTCGCCCATCGGCGTCAGCGCGATCTGTTTGTGCTGCCGGTCGAACAGCAGGACGTCGTATTCCTCCTCGAACTTGCGGACCTGATCCGAGATGGCGGGCTGGGTCAGGTGCAGCTCCCTCGCCGCGCGCGAGAAGCCGCCGGAGATCGCGACATGGTGGAAAGCGCGCAGCTGGACGTAGCGCATGAGGATGTTCCGCTCGAAGACCGTCGCGGCGGCGCGACGGCCGCCCGGGCATAGTCCATTTTGTATCGTTGAAATCGATGGATGGATATAAAATAACGATTTTTCAGATGATCCGGATTGAGCGATCCTGAAGCCCTATCGAGGTCGTCGAAGGGGCGTCGCCATGGCCGTCACGCAGAATCCGGATGCCGATGCGTTCGCGCCGCCCGCCCTCGGCGAGCCTTATCTGCTCACGCCCGGGCCCCTGACGACATCCCATGCGGTCAAGCAGGCGATGCTGCGCGACTGGGGCTCGTGGGACGGGGATTTCAGGGCGCTGACCGCGACGATGCGCCGCCAGTTGCTGGCGATGGTCGCCGATACCGAGGGCGCCTTCGATTGCGTGCCGATCCAGGGCAGCGGCAGCTTCTGCGTGGAGGCCATGCTAGGCTCCTTCGTGCCGCGCGACGGCAAGCTGCTCGTCCTCGCCAACGGCGCCTATGGCTTGAGGGCGGCGCAGACCATGCGCCAGCTCGGCCGCGCCTGCACGCTGATCGACAAGGGCGACTACCTGCCGCCGCGCGCCGCCGATGTCGTCGCCGCGCTGAAGGCCGATCCCGCCATCACCCATGTGCTCGCGATCCATTGCGAGACGAGCTCCGGCATCCTCAATCCGGTCGCCGAGATTTCCGAGGCGGTCTATGCCCATGGCCGCAAGCTGCTGATCGACTCGATGAGCGCCTTCGGCGCGCTGCCGGTCGAGGTCGGGACGCTGCGCTACGAGGCGATCGTGTCCTCGGCCAACAAATGCATCGAGGGCGTGCCCGGTTTCGGCTTCGTCATCGCGCGCAAGACCGAGCTCGCCGCCGCCGAGGGCAGGAGCCATTCGCTCAGCCTCGACGTGCATGCCCAGTGGGCCACCATGGAAAAGACGGGACAGTGGCGCTTCACGCCGCCGACCCATGTCGTCGCCGCCTTCATCGAGGCGCTGCGCCTGCACGAGGCCGAGGGCGGCGTCGCGGCACGCGGCGCGCGTTACGCCCGCAACCGCGACGTGCTGGTCGCCGGCATGCGCGAGGCCGGTTTCGAGACGCTCCTGCCGGACGAGTGGCTGTCGCCGATCATCGTCACCTTCTTCTGCCCGGCTCATCCGAATTTCGGGTTCGACCGCTTCTATGCGCTGATGAAGGACAAGGGCTTCATCATCTATCCGGGGAAGCTGACGGTGGTGGACAGCTTCCGTCTCGGCTGCATCGGCCATATGGACGAGCATGTGATGCGCCGCGTCGTCGCGGCCGCGCGCCAGTCCCTGGCCGAGATGGACGTGCCCAGCGCCGCCCCTCCCGCGCTGGCGCTCGACGAGCGCGCCCGCCTCGTCGCCTGAGCTTCCCGATCTGGACCCGCACCATGTCGCTGAATGAGATCAAGGCCGTCGTGTTCGACTGGGCCGGAACCGTCGTCGATCACGGTTCGCTGGCGCCGATGGGCGCCTTCGTCGAGGCCTTCGGCACTTTCGGCGTCGCGGTCACGATCGAGGAGGCGCGCATCCCGATGGGCATGGCCAAGCGGCCCCATGTCGCGGCGCTCCTCGCCATGCCCCGGATCGCCGCCGAATGGCGGCGCGTGCGCGGCAACGCGCCGACGGAAGCCGATATCGACGCCGTCTATGACGTGTTCGTGCCGAAGAACATCGCGGTCGCGGCGCAGTTCGCCGAGCTCGTTCCGGGCGCCGCCGATCTTGCCGCGCTGCTGCGCGCGAACGGCGTGCGGATCGGCGGCACGACCGGCTACACCCGCGAGATCATGGCGCGGGTGATCCCGCGTGCGAAGGAGCAGGGTTTCTGCGTCGATGCGCTCGCCTGCACGGGTGACGCGCCCGACGGACGGCCGACGCCCTTCCTGATGTGGCGCGTGCTGACGGAGCTGCAGGTCTATCCCGCCTGGCGCGCCGTGAAGGTCGACGATACCGAGGTCGGCATCGGCGAGGGAACGAATGGCGGCGCCTGGACGGTGGGCGTGGCCGTTACGGGCAACGTCTTCGGCCTTTCGCTCGCCGACACGCTCGCGCTGTCGCCGGAGGACTTCGCGCGGCGTCGCGCGGTCGCCGTGCAGAAGCTCGAGGCGGCCGGCGCGCATTACGTCGTCGATGGCGTCGCCGATCTGGCGCCTGTTCTGGCCGAGATCGACCGACGGATCGCGCGCGGCGAGCGGCCTTGAGGCGTCCTATTTCGGCGCCGTGCGCCTGAGCACGATCTGGCCGGGTAGCGAGCCCCCGGTCACCGTCACGGAATCGCCCTCGAAGAGGCCGATGAAGCGGCGGGGGCCCACGCCGAACGTCACCATGGCGCCCGTCATGTCGTAGATGCGCAGGGAATCGCGCTGGAACGGCCGGGATGCGTCGGCACTGGCCAGCATCCGCTCCGTGTCGATCAGGATGGTCTGGCCGTCGCCCTGCCAGGTGCCGTGCATGAAAGCCAGCACGGCGGGCGGCTTGGTCGCGCCGTCCGCCGGCGCCATCGCCATGAGCACGCCGCAGACCGAGAGACGGGCGGCTACGGCCACGGCGGCTAGAAGCCCTGGCGGCGAAACGCCTGACGCCGCCGGTGCGAGACGTAGGAGCGGACGGCATAGCCGATGGCGACCCCGCCCGTGAGGGTGACGATCGCGCCGAGGGGCTGCGCCAGCGCCATGAGGAGGCACCCGACGAACAGGCCTGCCAGGAAGATCCCCGCCGCATGGACCATGAGTGCCTTGCGGGCATCGTCTCCCGCCAGCCGGGTGACGATGTCGCGATATCGCGCGACGAGCCATTCACGTATCTGCTGCATGATCATGTGCTAGCAGCGACGGCGCCTGTCGTGAAGTCCGCCTCTCGGGGCGCGTTCAAGAAAAGGCGCCGGCCGGCTCGGTCTGCGCCGGTCGGCGAAGGAGCTGCGCGGTCGGGACCGGGGCCGGCCGCAGACCAGCGACGGCGCACGCCTTCCACGGCGGAGCGGGCTTTCGCCCGCCGCCGCCATGGCCTCGGGCGGATCAGCGGACCAGGATGTTGCGGAACTGCCAGGGGTCGCTCGTGTCGATGTCCTCGGGGAACAGACCCGGGCGGCCGTCGAGCGGGGTCCAGTCGGTATAATAGCCCTTCACCGGCCCGAGATAGGGCATCTGGATCCCGAGGCAGCGGTCGAGGTCCATCTCCTCGACCTCGACGATGCCGGCATTGGGGTTCTCCAGCGCCCAGACGATGCCGGCGAGCACGGCGGATGTCACCTGCAGCCCGGTCGCGGTCTGGTAGGGGGCGAGCTTGCGCGTCTCCTCCGTCGAAAGCTGCGAGCCGAACCAGTAGGCGCCCTTCTCGTGCCCGTAGAGCAGCACGCCGAGCTCGTCGATGCCATCGACGACCTCGTTCTCCTCGAGGATGTGGTGCTCCTCCTGCGGACGGCCGGCATTGCCGAACATCTCGTGCAGCGAGAGCACGGCGTCGTTCGCGGGATGATAGGCGTAGTGGCAGGTCGGCCGGTAAACGGCCTTTCCGCTCTCGTCGCGGACGGTGAAATAGTCCGAGATCGAGATCGACTCGTTATGCGTCACCAGGAAGCCGTATTGCGGGCCTGGTGTCGGGCACCAGCTGCGCACCTTGGTCTCGGCGCCGGGCTGCATCAGGTAGATGGCCGCCTGCGAGCCGGTCTCGTGGGTGCGGGCGTTGTCCGGCATCCACTTCTCATGCGTGCCCCAGCCGAGCTCGGCCGGCTGCATGCCCTCGGAGATGAAGCCCTCGACCGACCAGGTGTTGACGAACACGCCCGGCGGCTTGGGGTTCTTCGAGCGCTGGGTGTCGCGCTCGGCGATGTGGATGCCCTTGACGCCGACGCGCTGCATCAGCCCGGCCCATTCCTCGCGGGTGGTCGGCTGCGGCACGTTGAGGCGCATGTCGGCGGCGATGTTCAGCAGCGCCTTCTTGGCGAGCCAGGAGGCCATGCCGGGATTGGCGCCGCAGCAGGACACCGCGGTCGTCGAACCGGCCGGGCGCGCGCGCTTGGCCGCCAGCGTCATCTCGCGGAGCGCATAGTTCGAGCGCTCGCCCGGACCCTTGCTCTCGTCGAAATAGAAGCCGAGCCAGGGCTCGTTGACGGTGTCGATGTAGAGCGCGCCGAGGCTGGAGCAGAACTCCATGATGTCGCGCGAGCCGGTGTCGCAGGACAGGTTGATGCAGAAGCCCTGGCCGCCGCCCGCGGTGAGGAGCGGCTTCAGCATGTCCTTGTAGTTGTCGATGGTGACGGCTTCATGGATGAAGCGGATGCCGCGCTCGTCGAGCAGATGGCGGTTGGAATCGTCCGGAGCGATGACGACGAAGCGGCTCTTGTCGAACTTCAGATGCCGTTCGAGCAGCGGCAGCGTACCGCGGCCGATCGAGCCGAAGCCGATCATCACGATCGGGCCGGTGATCTCGCCGTAGACGGGCCAGTTCGTCATTCGTCAGAACTCCTTGTTGGAATTGCGTTTCGAGGAAAAGGGACAGGCGAGGCTGGTATGGACGCGGGAACGCGCCGTCAACCGCGGCGACGGTCTCCCGGATGGGAAACCTGCCGGGATGACGGCGCGATGACGGCGACGGCCGCTCAGGCCGCGCGGGAAATCGCTTCCGCAGCGAGCGAGGCCGGCGAGGATGGTCCCGCCGCGGTCAGGACGCCGGAAGCGCCGGCGAGCGCTCCGTCGCGCAATTCCAGTCCGAGAAAGCGCTCGCGCTCGACCGGCCCCGGCATGGCGAGGTCGCGGGTGAGCGCGCCGTCGAAGCCGAAGCGGGCATAGTAGGGGGCGTCGCCGACCAGCAGCACGGCGCCGTGGCCGCGGCAGGCGGCGCGCCACAAGGCCTCGCGCATCAGCGATTTGCCCAGGCCTTCGCCCTGCAATTCGGGCTTGACCGCGAGCGGGCCGAGCAGCAGCGCCGCAACGCCGCCGGCCTCGACATGCCAGAGGCGCACGGTGCCGACGACCTCGCCGTCGCGCTCGGCGGTCAGGGCCAGGCCCTGCGCCGGCAAACGACCCTCGCGCAGGCGCTCGCTCGACTTGGCGGTGCGGCGCTCGCCCAGGCAGCGGTCGAGCAGGGCCTCGCGGGCCGGGATATCGGTGACGATCTCGTCGCGGATCGTGATCATGACGCACCTCCTGCCGGAGCGCCCGCTTCCTCGCGGACCTTCCCGGCGCCGCGCGGACGCGGCCACAAGCCGAAAGATGTGTGGAAGGGGGTCCGGCGGGAGCCACGGCTGCGATCCCCGTTCTTGGGATTCACAGTCGCTCCGCCCGCATCCTTCGGACGGCCTGCATTCGCAGGGCGCTTCGCCGGACCCGATGGGTGAGGGAGGGAGCGGCGCTCCCTCCTCGCGTCAGATGACGTACTGCTTCAGCGGCGGGAAGCCGTTGAAGGCGACGGCCGAATAGGTCGTCGTGTAGGCGCCCGTGCCCTCGATCAGCACCTTGTCGCCGATCTCGAGCGAGAAGGGCAGCATGTACGGGGTCTTCTCGTACATGACGTCGACCGAGTCGCAGGTCGGGCCGGCGAGCACGCAGGGGACGGTCGCGTCGCCATCGCGCACGGTGCGGATGGGGTAGCGGATCGCCTCGTCCATGGTTTCGGCGAGACCGTTGAACTTGCCGATGTCGAGATAGACCCAGCGCACGTCGTCGCTCTCGGCCTTCTTCGAGATCAGCACGACCTCGGCCTCGATCAGGCCCGCCTCGCCGACCATGCCGCGGCCCGGCTCGATGATCGTCTCGGGCAGCTGGTTGCCGAAATGCTTCGACAGCGCCCGGAAGATCGCGTCGCCATAGGACGGCACGCCCGGAATCGGCTTCAGGTAGCGCGCCGGGAAGCCGCCGCCGAGATTGACCATCGACAGCGAGAGACCGCGGGTGGCGCACTCCTTGAAGACCGCCGAGGCCGAGGCCAGGGCGGAATCCCAGGCGTTCACATTGGCCTGCTGAGAGCCGACATGGAACGAGATGCCATAGGCGGTGAGGCCCAGGCGATGGCCATGCTCGAGCACGTCCGCGGCCATCTCGGGCACGCAGCCGAACTTGCGCGAGAGCGGCCAGTCGGCACCGGCTCCGTCGCAGAGGATGCGGCAGAAGATGCGCGCGTCCTTCACGCCGGTCTTGTCCGCCGAGCGGGCGACCTTCTCGACCTCGGCCGTGCAGTCGACGGCGAAGAGACGCACGCCGAGCTCCATGGCGCGCACGACGTCGCGCTCCTTCTTGATGGTGTTGCCGAAGGAGATGCGGTCGGCGGTCGCACCGGCGGCGAGCGCGAGCTCGATCTCGACGACCGAGGCGCAATCGAAGCAGGAGCCGAGCTTGGCCAGCAGCGCGAGCACCTCCGGCGCCGGGTTCGCCTTCACGGCGTAGAAGACGCGCGTGTCCGGCAGGGCCCGGGAGAAGGCATTGTAGTTCTCGCGCACGACATCGAGGTCGATGACGACGCAGGGCCCGTCCTCGCGGCGGGTGCGCAGAAAATCACGGATACGGTCGGTCATCAGACACGACTCCCCTTCGGCGCAAGCGGCGCCGATGCGATGTATCGCCGAAAGAAACGTTCGCGGTCCGCGGCGCGATGGAGACGCCGAGAACAGCGGACGAGACGTCCGGACCCGAAACACCGTTCGATTGGGGAACTCCCCGCACGGCCGGCAATGAAGGACAAGCCTCTTCGGTGTTGGCCTTTGGAGGACCAACGAGACCAAAAAAGCCCGCTCCGTCGTTGCTTTAAGCTGCGTCCCCCGTGGAGATTCGGGGTTCGCCGGTTTTGCCTCC
>QFQY01000020.1 GCA_003248805.1 Chelatococcus sp.
ACGCGATGAACGAGGCGCTGCGCGACTGGGTGACCAATGTCGGCACGACCTTCTACTGCATCGGCACGGTCGCCGGCCCGCATCCCTATCCGGCCATGGTCCGCGACTTCCAGGCGATCATCGGCAAGGAGACGCGCGAGCAGATGCAGGAGGCGGAAGGCCGCCTGCCGGATTCGCTGATCGCCTGCATCGGCGGCGGCTCCAACGCGATGGGCCTGTTCCACCCCTTCCTCGACGACCCGAGCGTCGAGATCTACGGCGTCGAGGCGGCCGGCCACGGTGTCCCGACCGGCCTGCACGCGGCCTCGCTGACCGGCGGACGCCCCGGCGTGCTGCACGGCAACCGCACCTACCTGCTCATGGACGATGACGGGCAGATCAAGGACGCGCATTCGATCTCGGCCGGGCTCGACTATCCCGGCATCGGCCCCGAGCATTCCTGGCTGCACGACGTCGGACGGGTGACCTATCTCTCGGCCACCGACGAGGAGGCGCTGGAGGCCTTCCAGCTGCTCTCCAAGCTCGAAGGCATCATCCCGGCGCTGGAATCGGCGCATGCGCTGGCCCGCGTCGCGGAACTCGCACCGAAGAAGCCGAGGGACCACCTCATGGTGATCAACCTCTCGGGCCGCGGCGACAAGGACATTCCGCAGGTCGCGGAAATCCTGGCCGAGCGCTGACCGCCGACGAAGGGCGAAGACGGGCACTCTCGACTCGACCGGGAAAACCGGCAAGCATGACGCGTTCCATCCGAGGGATGGAGCCGTCGGGTTGCGTGGGGTGGGGTCTTGTCGTTGGGGGACGGCGGGAGCGAGCACGAACGGCCATGGCCGGGACGGTCCGCCGCGGACCTGCCCGTCGAGATCGCTTTCCTCGCAAGGCACGGCTTCCTGCCCTCGACGCTGACGGAGGTGGCGCGGCGCGCCGCCCGCCTCGGCACCGAACCGGCACGCGAAATCATCGCCTCGGGCATCGTCGACGAGATCACGTTTTACAGGGCCGTGGCGGACGAGCTCGGTCTGACATTCCATCAGGGTGTCCTGCCGCTGCGCCCCGGTGGGGACCACGCTGCGATCCTGAGGGAGAGCATGGCGCCGCTGTCCGACGCGGCCGATCCGAACCTGCGCTTCGTCGTCGCCCCTCAAGGCAGGGTCCTGCGGCGGATGCTGGAGGCTGGTCTACGCAACCGTAGAGGCGTCGCGATCATCACACCGTCCGCCTTCGCCGAAAGCCTGCGCACGGCCAATGCGAGCGGGGTGGCCAGGCGGCTCGCGGGCGAGGACGAGGAGGGGCTCGCCCGGGACAGCGCCCGCCACAGGCTCTCGCGCGGCCAGCGCGTCGTGTTGGCACTGGGCTCCGTCGCCGCCGCCCTCGCCGGACTCGCGGCGCCGCTGCAGAGCTTCTTCGCCCTGGCCATGCTGGTCGGCCCGCTGTTCCTGATGCTGATCCTGCTGCGGATCGGCTCGGCACTCGAAGGACGCGACGCGGTGCTGCAGCGCAGCCAGCGCTGGCGCCCCGACGACAGCCGTTTGCCGCTCTACACCGTCGCAGTGCCGTTGTTCCGGGAGGAACGGGTCCTCCGCCAGCTCGTCGCGGCTCTGGCGGCCCTCGACTATCCGTGTGCCAAGCTCGACATCAAGCTGCTGGTCGAGGCCGACGATTCCGGAATGCGCGCGGCGCTGGATCGGCTCGCCCTGCAGGCTCCCTTCTCCGTCTGCATCGTGCCGCCGGGACAGCCGCGCACGAAGCCGCGCGCGCTCAATCTCGCCCTGGCCGAGGCCCGCGGCAGCCTCTTCACGATCTTCGACGCCGAGGACATCCCGGAGCCGCAGCAACTCAGGCTCGCCGCCGCGCGCTTCATGCGTGGTCCTGCCGAGCTCGCCTGCCTGCAGGCGCGGCTCGTCATCGACGACCAACCGGGCGGCGGCCTGCTGCCGAGGCTCTTCGCCCTCGAATACGCGGCGCTGTTCGAGGTCATCAACCCCGGCCTGCTCCGCGAGCAGCTTCCGATCCTGCTGGGCGGCACCTCCAACCATTTTCGGACGGAGGCGCTGCGCGCCGTCGGCGGCTGGGACGCCTGGAACGTGACGGAGGACGCCGATCTCGGCGTGCGGCTGGCGCGGGCGGGCTATCGGATGGGCGACCTGCCCTCCGAAACGCGCGAGGAGGCGCCGCTCACCGCCCGCGCCTGGCTGAAGCAGCGCTCGCGCTGGCTCAAGGGCTATATCCAGACGATCGCGACGCATTCGCGCCGTCCGCTGGCGCTGCTGCGCGAAGCCGGCATCGTGCCGACCCTCGCCCTGACGGCGCTGACGCTGGGCACCGTGCTCGCGGCGCTGGGCTATCCGGTCTTCGCCGTCGCGGCCTATCTCGCCTTTCTCGACGGGTCTCTGTTCGCGCCCGAGGAGGCTCTCACCGGCATCGTCTCGACGCTCGCGGTCACAATCTGGCTCATGGGCCATGTCGCGCTGCTGCTGCCGCCGGTCATCGGCGCGCTCCGGCAGCGGCGACCGCTCCTTCTCCTGCTGCTGCCGCTCCTGCCACTCTACTACGCGCTGGTCTCGGTGGCCGCATGGATCGCCCTCTACGAATTTCTGGCCCGTCCTCATGCCTGGAACAAGACGGCCCATGGGCTGGCGCAGCGGCGCGCGCCCTCGGCGCCTCGATCATCCGACGGGATCAGCTACTCGGTCCGATGATCTCACTCCTTATTTCCGCATCGGCTTTCCCGAAAACAGCGGTCCACTTTTCGGGCCGCTGCCCTACAGATGCCGCAACCACTCGGCCGCCGCCTCTGCCGGAGGCTTCTCGCTGTTGAAGGCGCCGACGAAGGAGCCGTCCTTGCCCATGAGATAGACCAGCGCAGTATGGTCCATCGTGTAGTCGCCGCCATCGAGCGGGACCTTGCGGGCATAGGCGCGGTAGGCCTTCACCGTCGCGTCGATCGCGGCACGATCGCCCGTCAACCCGACGATGCGGCCGTCGAAGGAGCCGAGATAGGCCTTCATGACCTCGGCCGTGTCGCGCTCGGGATCGACCGTGACGAAGAGCGCGCGCAGCGTCCCGGCCTTCGGCCCGGCCGCGCGCAGGATCTCCGAAATCTCGAAGAGCTTGGTCGGACACACGTCCGGGCAATGGGTGAAGCCGAAAAAGACGAGGAAGGGCGCGCCGAGGAAGGTCTTGTCCGTGACCGCCGCGCCGTTCTGGTCGATCAGCGCGAAGGGACCGCCGACGCTCGCCTGCCCGCTGCCCCGCCCTTCGCGGCCGGGAGACTGGAAGGTCAGCACGGCGGCGACGGCGAGCGCCGCCGCGCCGGCGAGGAAGACGACGAACGGCAGAAGCAAACGGCGATTCACGGGTGTCTTCCGGCTGTGTCGGGTCGTTGCGGCGTCGGGTTGGGTCTCACCGCCTCAGAAGCAGGCGACGATGGCGGCGATGAGACCGTCGGTGAACAGCTTGTCGCCCTCGCGCCACCAGAGCAGCAGCCCGGCGAGCAGAAGCGCGCCGCCACCGCCGGCCAGAAGCCCCAGCGCCAGCCGGGAGGGCGGCGCCGCGTCGGTTCGGGAGGGATCGTCGAGTTGTGTCACGCGGACGACGATAGCCCAAAACGCCGCCACGCCCAAAGCGTCCGCCTGACGCAGGCGGGACCACGAGGGCGCGAGCGCGCCTGTCCGTCACGTAGCCGCTCAGGCCATGGTGCCGAGCCCGCCATCGACATCGCTCCCCATCCCGGGGGGACGCCGCGCGAAGGCGTCGTCAGGTCAAGACTGCCGAAAGACGCGCGCGCAGGATGGGCGATCGCGTCAGCGTTGCCGGCCGGCCGGGCGCATGGCGGCGTCGACGGCCAGGTCGAGGAAGCGCTCCATCGACCGTGCGCCTCGCTCCGCTTCCAGACGGGTCACGATCTGCCCGTAGAGCGCGGGCTCGCTGATCAGACGGGCAATTGCGTCCGCGACCGCATCCGCAGTCACGTCCCTAGCGAGAAGACCTGTTTCGGAGTCGCGCACCTGCTCGACCAGCCCCCCAACGGGCGTCGCGACCACCGGCACCCCAGCGCCGAACGCCGCCGCAGCGACGCCCGACTGACTTGCCTCGACATGCGACAAGACGACAGCGTGGGCCCCCGCGAGCGCCGCCGCGATCTCTTCAGCTGTCAGCCAGCGGTTGACGATCTTCGCCCCCAGCACCGAGAGTCTGTTGCCGTCCGTGCCCAGCGAGCCTTCGCCATAGACATGCGGCTCGATGACGAAGCCGCGCTGTCGAAGACGCTCGATCGCATCAACGAACAGCGAAAGTCCCTTGTAGGGCATGATCCGCCCGAGGAAGAGGAGCTTGAACGGCTCACCTGCAGCGGGCACCTGCCTTGCTGAGGGCGCGGCATAGGCAAAATCAGGATGAAAGAGAGCCGTCAGACGATCTGCCGGCACGCCTTTCGCGGTTCGAAGCTGCTCCGCGACGGCCTCACTCAGCGTCAGCACCTGGTCCGCCGAACGCAGCGGCATGTCGAGCAGCGGCTTCACGAGGCCGGTCGGGTCGCCCGGGTGCATCGAGGCGTCATGTATGATCGTGGCATACTTCGCGCCCTGTGCCCGTATCGCGGGAATGAGCAGCGACGACCACACATGCGGCATGAGTTCGATGACAGCATCGATGCGCTGCCGGCGAGCATAGTCCGCCAGTTGGCGCCGCAGGCCTGGAACGCGCCAAAGCGCGAGTGCCGCTCCGACCCCGGACGAAAACGTATCAACGGGTAGGAGCGGAGCGTCCAACGCCTCGAAATCGCTGAAGATTTCGTTCTGGCGCGAGATCGAGAACGTCGCGGCGATATCGTCCCGCCCGCGCAATGTCCGAGCCGCCTCGAGAGCGAACTGGGAGAGTGCGCCGCGGCGCCCCCAAAATGAGAAGAGCACCCTTCTAGCGGCAACCATCCGATATGGCCTCAAAATCTCGCCGAACTTCCGCGCGCCTGCGTTTGCGCATCGCGCCGCATTCCGCTAGTCACCCTGCGTCTCGAATTGAAATGCTTGAAATCTGCGAAGGACGACATGATGACGCTTCCTGACGCCGGGCGGCGCGTTGCCCTGATCACGGGCGTAACCGGGCAGGACGGTGCTTATCTCTCCGAGATGCTCCTCGCCAAGGGCTACGAGGTCCATGGCATAAAGCGTCGCTCGTCGTCCTTCAACACACAGCGGATCGACCACCTTTACCAAGATCCCCATGTCGGGAACGCGCGGTTCCGGCTGCACTATGGCGACATGACGGATTCCACGAACCTCATTCGCCTGGTGCAGGAAGTGCGCCCGACCGAGATCTACAATCTCGCCGCCCAGAGCCATGTCGCTGTCTCCTTCGAGAGTCCGGAGTACACGGCGAACGCTGACGGGATCGGCGTCCTGCGTATGCTCGAAGCGCTCAGAATTCTTGGCATGGAGAAGGATACGCGCTTCTATCAGGCGTCGACGTCCGAACTCTACGGCCTGGTGCAGCAGGTGCCTCAGCGGGAGTCCACACCTTTCTATCCCAGGTCGCCCTACGCCGTGGCCAAGCTCTACGGCTACTGGATCACCGTGAATTATCGCGAGGCTTACGGAATCCACGCCTCGAATGGTATTCTGTTCAACCATGAAAGCCCGATCCGCGGCGAGACATTCGTGACGCGCAAGATCACGCGCTCAGCCGCTCGAATCGAAGCCGGGCTGGACGATTGCCTCTATCTCGGTAACCTCGACGCCAAGCGCGACTGGGGCCATGCCAAGGACTATGTTCGTGGCATGTGGATGATCATGCAGGCCGAAACGCCGAGCGACTACGTCCTCGCAACGGGCGAGACGCGCACGGTGCGCGAATTCGTCGAGCGCAGCTTCGCAGAACTCGGACGAAAGATCGAATGGAAGGGCACAGGCGTCGATGAGACCGGCATCGACGCTGCCACCGGCAAGACTCTGGTCAAGATCGATGCTCGTTACTTCCGGCCGACGGAGGTCGACCTGCTGATCGGCGATGCCTCCAAGGCCCGACAGATGCTCGGCTGGGAACCGGAGATCAGCTTCGACGAGATGGTTCGCGACATGGTGCAGGCGGACTTCGCGGCAGCCAAGAAGGAGTTGGGCCATGGCGTCGGTTGACTTTGCGCTTGCCGGAAGGCGCGTTTACGTCGCCGGCCACCGGGGCATGGTCGGCGGAGCTCTCGTGAATCGATTGGCCTCGGAAAACTGCGCGGTCCTGACGACCGATCGCGCTGCAGTCGATTTGCGCAACCAGGCGGCGGTCGAGGCGTGGTTCGCCGAGAAGCGCCCGCA
The DNA here is from genome assembly GCA_003248805.1 of Chelatococcus sp. GTDB lineage: Bacteria > Pseudomonadota > Alphaproteobacteria > Rhizobiales > Beijerinckiaceae > Allobosea. The sequence continues at coordinate 6,303 of QFQY01000020.1, forward strand.
GGTGGTCTTCCTAGCCGCAGCCAAGGTGGGCGGCATCCACGCCAACAACGTTTATCGTGCCGACTTCATCTACGACAACCTGATGATCGCGGCCAACATCATCGACGCCGCTCACCGGTTCGGCGTCGAGAAGCTGATGTTTCTTGGTTCAAGCTGCATCTACCCGCGGCTCGCGAAACAGCCGATGAGCGAAGACGAGTTGCTCACGGGACCTCTCGAGGCGACTAACGAGCCCTATGCCATCGCCAAGATCGCCGGGATCAAGCTGGCGGAAAGCTACCGGCGGCAACACGGCAGCGATTTCGTGTCCGTCATGCCGACCAATCTCTATGGGCCGGGAGACAACTACCACCCAGAGAACAGCCATGTCGCGGCCGCTCTGATCCGCCGTTTCCACGAGGCCAAGGAGACCGGCGCGAGCGAGGTCGTCGTTTGGGGCACCGGGACGCCGCGTCGCGAATTCCTCTACGTCGACGACATGGCCGATGCCTGCGTTCACCTGATGAAGACGTGGTCCGACGACGGAATCGTCAATATCGGGACCGGCGAGGACGTGAGCATCCGCGAGCTAGCCGAGAGCATCGCGCGGGTCACGGGCTTCAAAGGCAAGCTGGCGTTCGATACGTCGAAGCCCGACGGAACGCCACGCAAGCTCCTGAATGTCTCGAAGCTTCATTCGCTCGGCTGGAAGGCTCGCACGGCGCTGCCGGACGGGCTGCAACGTGCCTACACCGCCTTTCTGGAAGGCCAGCGCCGCGCGGCGTAAAAGGTCCGAAATGGGTTCCTCGTCGCCCTCGCTCATGAAGCGAGCGCTCTATCGGTGCTCGGCATACGGGCTGCGTGGCGGCGGGCAGCTGTTCGGCCGGTTCTTCCCGCGCGCGCGGACCGTCAGCAGCTATCTCGTCGGCCTTATCGATCAGGGGCGATACGCCGAAGTCGACGCGCTGGTCGGGCACGCGGCAAGGAAGCTCCTCCATCGGGTATCGTCGGGGGTGTCGACGAGACGGCGGGCGCCGGTCGACGCAATCAACATCAACGCCACCACTCAGCGACTCGATGCGGATGGCCGTATCGTCCCGAAAAAGGCCTGGATCTATCCGAGCGACGATGCAGACCGACTGGCGAGCGTCGTCATCCCCTGCTTCAACTACGGCCTCTATCTCGAAGAGGCGATCACGTCAGTCCGCGCTCAGACCATCGGCTCCTGCGAGATCATCATCGTCGACGATGGCTCGACGGATCCCGCGACCCGAGCCGTTCTGGATCGCCTTCAAGACGATCCGACCCTTCGCGTCATCCGGCAAGCCAATCAGGGACTTCCATCGGCGCGCAACAACGGGATCGCCATTGCGAGAGGCGAGTACGTCTGCTGTCTCGACGCAGACGATCTCATCGAACCGACCTATCTCGAATGTGCGATCGCCGTGTTGAGTTCCGATCGTGCGGCCGGCTTTGCGTATTCGCATGTGCGCATGTTCGGGGACGTCTCCGAAACCTGGGAAACGCGCGACTTCGACATCCAGCAGGCTCTGGTCGCCAACCATATTTCCGTCAGCGCGGTCTTCCGCCGTGACGACTGGCATGAAGCCGGCGGGTATTCCGCCGATATGCGCGGCGGCTTCGAAGACTGGGAGTTCTGGATTCGGCTCAGCACGCTCGGACGCCGCGGACGTGTCATCGCCCATCCTCTCTTCCTGCATCGCCGACATGGGCGGACCATGACGCATGATGCGAAGGATCGGCAGGAGGAACTTCACGCGCGGATCCGTTCGCTTAATTCCGACGTCTTCGAGGACGCAGCCTTCCGCCGCCGGATAGGCCGGATCGCCCCTCCTGTGCGCGACGACGTCGACGACTTCGCAAAACTCTCGAACGCGGTCCGCAGGAACGACAAGCCGGGCCTCCTCGTCGTCGTCCCGTGGTTGCGACGGGGCGGAGCCGAAGTGCTCATGGTTTCGATTCTTCGCGGCTGTCTTGCGGACTGGAACATCGTCGTCGTCACGACGGAGGCCGATCCGCAGCAGATGACAGAGAATTTCAAAGCGGTTACCGACGAGATCTTTCACCTGCACGGTACGATCGATGCGGAGCACCGCATCGCTTTCATGCGCCACCTCGTTCTGTCGCGTGCGGTGACGCATGTCCTATCGAGTGGCTCGGGCTGGTTCCTGTCGATCCTGCCGGATTTGAAGAGCGGACGCTCGGCCGACATGCGCGTGGCGAACATCCTGCATAACGAAATGCCTGACTCGGTCTTCCGCGCCGCCCTAGCGGCCGGCTCCGCGCTCGACCGTCATGTCGCCGTCTCCCATCGTGTCGCGGAGGCGCTCCGTGCCGGGGGCCTGTCGGATTCGCAGATCAGCGAGATCGCCAACGGCGTCGATCCGGGGCCGCTCGGCGATGCAGCCGCGGCGCGAACGGCCGTCAGGCGCAGCTACGGCTTGGCCCCCTCCGGCAAAGTGTTCGTATGGATCGGCCGCTTCGCGCCGGAGAAGCGTCCCGAGAGTTTCGTCGAGATCGTTTCCGCCCTGTCCGGCATGGACAACCATCGCGCCTTCATGGTCGGCGAAGGCCCGCTGGAAGCGCGTACCGACGCTGCCATCGCCGCGCGAGGGCTAGATAAACGGATCACGCGGCTAGGCCATCGCGACCATGAGGACGTCGCGCGCCTGCTGGCCGCAGCTGACCTGCTCATCCTGACGTCCACGGTCGAAGGCATGCCTCTCATCGTCCTTGAAGCGCTGGCGACAGGCTGCCCCGTCGCGGCGACCGATGTCGGAGACATTTCTCGTGTCGTTCAGCACGGGTGGAACGGTATCCTGGTGGACCCCGGAACTCCGGTTGCCTTGGCGGACGCCATCCCCGAATTCCTGGCCGCGTTCGGCGGCGATGCCCAACGCGAGGCGCTTCGCGAGCGCTTTTCGGAAGGTCCCTACACTCTGGCCGCGATGCAGGCGGCCTATGTCGGGATGCTGAAATCGCTCTGACGATCGCCCGCGAGGCCGGGGGCGACGCTGGCAATTCATGATCGACCTCCCATTTCGTGGCGCTCGCGCCACGCAGACGACAGGACCATCCCATGAGCATTCTGGTGACGGGCGGGGCTGGCTATATCGGCAGCCATATGGTGCTCGAGTTGCTCGATCGCGGCGAAAAGGTCGTGGTCCTCGACAACCTTTCCACTGGCAGAAGCGCGGCGGTCCCGGCGGGCGTACCGCTCGTGGTAGGAGATGTCGGCGATTTCGAAACCGTGCTACGGGTGCTGCGAGAGCATGAGGTTCGCTCGATCATTCATTTCGCGGCGCGTATTGTCGTGCCGGAATCGGTGGCGGACCCGCTCGGTTACTATCTCGCAAACACGGTCAAGACCCGCGCCATGCTGGCTGCCGCCGTCGCCGGCGACGTCGGCGAATTCATCTTCTCCTCGACCGCCGCCGTATACGGCGAAGCGCCACTGGAACCGGTCCGAGAAACGGACCCGACGAACCCGCTGTCCCCGTATGGCGCCTCGAAGCTGATGAGCGAGTGGATGCTACGCGACACAGCCACCGCCCATGGGCTGCGGTACGCCATCCTGCGCTACTTCAACGTCGCCGGTGCCGATCCGGCCGGTCGAACCGGGCAATCCAATCCGAATGCCACCCATTTGATCAAGGTCGCATTGCAGGTGGCGCTCGGCGAACGGTCCCACATGGAGATCTTCGGCCAAGACTACCCGACGCCCGACGGCACCGGCGTGCGCGACTACATCCACGTCTCGGACCTTGCAAACGCCCATGCCGTCGTTCTCGACAGGCTGCGCGGTGGTTCGGGCAGCCTGCTGGTCAATGCAGGCTATGGCCGCGGCTATTCGGTGCGGGAGGTGGTTCGTTCCGTGAAGTCGATCACGGGCGTCGATATCGAGGTCAGGCAGGGCCCGAGACGGCCAGGGGACGCTCCCTCCGTGATCGCCGACGCCTCGCAGTTGCGCGACGACATCGGCTGGCGTCCACGCTTCGAAGACCTCGACACGATCATTCGTCATGCCTACGACTGGGAGCGTCGTAAGGCCTTCTAGACGCTGGTCCGCGATGGCGCCTCCGGCTCCGGCAGTTGACATCGATAGCACCCCGGTGATTGAGAAGCCGCCTTCCGGATCTGCGGTTTCGCGCGACCAGCCCACCGCCTGCCCCGGAGAATGCGGAGTAAGCTCGCCTTGTCGAAGGAACTGACCATCATCTCGGCCAACCGCCAGGATGAAAATTACTGGCGCGATCTCTGGCGTGAGCGTGAGTTGTTCTACTTTCTCGCGTGGCGCGATCTGCTGGTCCGCTACAAGCAGACGATCGTGGGCGTGGCCTGGACCGTGCTGCGTCCGCTCGCCTCGATCCTCGTCTACACCTTCGTCTTCGGGATTCTGGCTCAGCTGCCGTCGCAGGGCGTGCCTTACACGCTCGTCGTCCTGACCGGGCTGCTGCCCTGGCAGCTCTTCTCGCTCGTGCTGATCGTTTCGAGCGACAGCCTGCTAGCCAACTCCCAGCTGGTACAGAAAGTTTACTTTCCGCGACTGGTGATCCCGGCCAGCTCGGTCATCGTCTGCGTGGTCGACCACCTGATCTCGTTCCTGCTCGTCTTCGGTCTGATGCTCTGGTTCGGCATCCTGCCGGGCTGGCAATTTCTTCTGCTACCCTTCGTGACGCTGCTCGCCGTCGCTTGCGCGCTCGGGCTTGGACTGGTCGCGGCGGCGCTCAACACCCGTTTCCGCGATCTTCGGCAGCTTATTCCGATCGTCCTTCAGGTCGGCGTCTTCATCTGCCCGGTGGCGTACCTGACCAGCCTCGTGTCGCCGAAGTGGCAGATTATCTACGCACTCAATCCCATGGTCGGGATCATTGATGCGTTTCGCTGGTGCATCCTCGGCCAGACCGACATCATCTATCCGCCTAGCATTCTGGTCTCGATCGTCTTCGCAGCGGCGGCGCTTTTCGCGGGTATCAAGGTCTTCCGTCGCATGGAAGACGCGTTTCCGGACATGATGTGACGCCATGGAGTACGCACTGCGGGTCGAGGGCCTCGGCAAGCTCTACGCTATCAATCGGGGCGGCTCGCCGGCCGCCGGCTCCATCCGGGAACAGCTCGGACGTTCGATCGATCGCCTGTTCGGCCGCGAGCACGACAGCGCGATGGCCTTGGCCGAAGCAGAGGCCGCCGCGACGCGGCAGAAGGAATTCTGGGCGCTCAAGGGGGTCAGCTTCGACGTCCAGGCCGGCGAGCGCATCGGAATCATCGGAGCCAACGGCGCCGGAAAATCGACCCTGCTCAAGATTCTGAGCCGTGTCACCTCCCCCACGGAAGGGCGCGTCGAGATCCGCGGCAAGGTGGCCAGCCTGCTCGAAGTCGGAACCGGCTTTCATCCCGAGTTGACAGGGCGGGAAAACATCTTTCTCAACGGCGCCATCCTGGGCATGCCGAGGACGGAGATCCGCAAGAAGTTCGACCAGATCGTCGATTTCTCTGGAGTCGAGAAGTTCATCGACACGCCGGTGAAGCACTATTCGAGCGGCATGTATGTCCGCCTTGCCTTCTCGGTCTCGGCCTGGCTCGATCCCGACATCCTGATCCTCGACGAGGTCCTGGCTGTCGGCGACCAGAGCTTCCAGAAGAAGTGCGAGATCCGGATGCGGGAGTTGACCCGGGAAGGCCGAACCGTCCTTTTTGTCAGCCATTCAATGTCGACGATAAACCAGATGTGCCAGAAGGCGCTTTATCTGGAGCATGGCCAGGTCATGTCCTACGGTCCGGTGGTCGACATGACCCGCGAGTACAACCGAGACGTCATTGAACAGATCGAGACCGCGCAGATCGAGGCCTTAGGTGCGGAATGGCGCTGGCACCGCGCGCGTTTCGAGCTGCCGGACAAGAGGATAGAGGTCCTGACCGATCATCCTGGCGCCGTGGAGTGCCTGGGTGGTGTAGCGACCTCCCCCAGCGGGGAGGTCACCGAGATCATCCCGATCAACCGGCCGACTCAATTCACGGTGCGGTACCGCGTCACGCGCGACCTGAAGAGGCCGCTCGTGCCGACGTTCAACTTTTATGACGAAGTCGGAGCAATACTGTTCGCCGCTCTGCCGGAGAAACCGATGCCGGGCGCTGCGGGAGATTATGCCGTGACCTGCGAGCTGCCTGCGTTCCTCCTCAACAGTGGACGCTTCACGATCAATGCCAATCTCAGTGATTTCCACGAGGAGCGGACCACCTACTTCGGCGTCGTATCGGCGTTTCGCATCGAGATCGAGGAAGCTTCGGACGACGTTGATCCGAGACGCCACGGATTCCGGGCGCCGTTGCCTGGCAATTTTCGCCTGAGGCTACGCATCGCGCCTGTGGAAGGATCGCAAGCAGTATCAGACACTGGCCTCCGGGCTGAGCAGGGCTAAGCCCGCACAGCTCCTTGGGTCGAGACGGATCAGCTCCTGCTGCGCAAGCGATCGATCAACTGATCAAGATGGTTGCCGGTCTGCTCGCCTTTGCGCAATGAAGCTCTGCAACTCTTCGAAATACGCCGCATCCTGGGCAATCGGAATGCGACGCAGCGAGGGCGGCAGGATCTGCAGTTCCTCAGGGCCGTAGTCGATGCCGTGCCAAATCAATTGGCGGTTGCCGGCCACGAGAAGCGTACCGTCGAAGCCGTGGAAAATGGCAGCCTCGTATTCGGGGTTCTTCACCTGCGCCGGTGTGTAGGTCGCAATGCCAAACTCATCGACCAGGCTCTTCTGCAGAAAGAAGGCGTTCCAATCGGTCGCAGCGACGAGATCGTATCCCTTTTCCTTCGCGAGTTCGGTCAAAGCGGCCAGGGAGGCACCGCGGTTGATGGATGGGTCGTCCTCCTGGACATAAACGACGTGAGCAGGAATGGAGGGGTTGAACTCGACGACGACGAGCTTCGCCGCGTGACGGACCATCCCGTTCCACACGTGATAGTCGTTACCGTCGATGTCGATCGACAGGACAGCGATTTCGGCCGGTGCCTTCGCGATATCAAGCAGGTTGTCCAGGCAGTTTTCGCCGAACCCCTCGACGAAGGCATTGAGCTTGTAGATCCTGTCGTTGTCGGCGTAGTTCCTGAGGAGGTCTTGAAAGCGCTCCGTACTGCCCTCGATGAAGCAACCGGACCAACCTTCATCGGCAAGTCGTGCGGAATTGGAAAGGTGCCGCCCGTCCCACGCGCCGAATTCAACGAAGTACCCGGACCGGCATTGGACCGCCTCCAGGAGATGCTCGATGATTCCGTCCTCTCCCGACTGGGAATGCACATCCTTGCGCCAAGCCTGATACGGTAAATTCGGCCTGCCGCCGACGGTTCTCAGGATCATTTTGGAGCGACTTTCCCTTGTCCAAAAGCGCCGGACGTTGCTGATCTAGAGGCGGCGAGAGCGCTTGACAAGGCAAGCCCCCACCGGCGCCGAGTGCTCGTCTCGTCCGGCCGGCCGGCCTAAAGTGGTTGAGATACTGCTGCGCATCGGTTTATTGAGCCTTTGGCTCAGGAGCATTCGAGTGTCCACAGTCACTGTTCGCCTGATCGGCGGGCTGGGCAACCAGCTGTTTCAGTACGCGGCGGCACGTGCATTGGCGAAACGCCATGGCGCGGAGGTGAAGCTCGACCTGTCCGGTTTCGAGAGCTACGGCCTGAGGCGCTACGAACTCGGCGCCTATCCGATCGCGGCGACTGTGGCGACGGCCGACGAGCTGGCAAGGATCGGCGCCCCGCCGCAGAGGTCCGGCTTCCTCGGACGCCTGGCCGGGCGTCTGATGCCCCGGCCCGCGCACCATTATCGGGAGCCTCATTACCGCTACGATCCGCAGCTGGCCCGGCAGCCCTTGCCCATTTTCATGGACGGCTACTGGCAGAGCGAACTCTACTTTGCCGACGCCGCCGACGTCCTGAGGCTGGAGCTGACTCCGAAGGAACCGCTTGAGCCCGCCAATGCGGACGTCGCGGACAAAATCCGTCAGACGAAAGCCGTCTCGGTGCATGTTCGGCGCGGTGACTACGTCAGCAACGCTCACACCAACACCTATCACGGAGTGTGCTCGCTCGACTACTATCGTGCCGCCATCGCGCATATCCAGGCCAACGTCACGGACGCCCATCTCTTCATATTCTCGGATGATCATGACTGGACCCGCGACAACCTGAAATTCGACCTGCCGACGACCTACGTTACGGCCAATTCGGCCGACAGGGGCTTTCGCGACATGCAGCTGATGTCGCTCTGCAAGAATCACGTGATCGCCAACTCCTCCTTCAGCTGGTGGGGAGCCTGGCTCAATCCATCCCCCAGCAAGATCGTCGTCGCGCCCGCGCGCTGGTTCGCCGCCGGCGACAACGACACGCGGGACCTGCTGCCCGAAGGCTGGGTGCGACTGTGAACAGCCCCACCGTCAGCGTCATCATGTCGGTATACAACGGGGCCGAGCTGGCGCCAGCCGCGATCAGGTGCATTCTCGATCAGAGCTTCACCGATTTCGAGATCATTGCGATCGACAACGGCTCGTTCAAGGACGACACACGCACCGTGCTGAACCAGCTTGCCGCCGAAACCGGCGACAAGCGGCTGCGGGTCGTGGAGCTCGATCAGAACATTGGGCTGGCCGGCGCGCTGAATCACGGCATCGGGCTGGCGCGCGGACGGTACGTCGCCCGCCAGGACCACGACGACATCTCCGCCCTGGACCGGCTCGAGAAGCAGGTCCGTTTCCTCGACGAGCATCCGCGCTGCGGGCTTCTGGGGACGCGCGCGGAAATCTGGGTGAACCATCAACCGACCGGTCGCTATCATGACCACGCGACCGACAACGGCACACTGCAGGTCGACCTGCTGGCGAACAACCCTTTCGTCCATTCCTCCGTCATGATGCGCCGGACAGCGCTCGACGAGGTCGGCCTCTATACGACGGACCCGCGCCGTCAGCCGCCTGAAGACTTCGAACTCTGGTCTCGTATCGCGCGGCGCCATGAGATCGCCAATCTTCCGGAGCGCCTGACGATTTATCGCGAGATGCCGGCGAGCATGTCGCGGGATGGCGCAAACCCGTTCCTTGAAAAGCTGGTGCTGCTCTGCGCCGAGAATATCGCGTGGTGGAATGGGCTGAGGGAGCCTGACGAGGCCTGCCGCGACGCCGCTGCGCTGCTTCACGTCGCTTACGCGCAAGTGTCGATAACAGCCGATATCGAAGCCATTTGCGCGCGCATGGACGGCGCCTGCGCTGCCATCGCCGCCAAATTCGAAGAGGGAGGGGTCGGCGCGCGCCAGGAGCAGATGCGTGCCAACCTGCGCCACCACTTCATGCATGCCCGCAAGCTGCCGGGCTGGACAAAGCCGCTGATATCTCTTGGACGCAACCTGCCCGTACCCGCTGCCCTCAAGGGCTGGGCAAAAGCCCGCCTCTCACGATAATTCCGAAAACCGAGTTTCCGATGCGCCTCTTGTTGGCCTGTGAGTTCTACCACCCGAGCCGCGGGGGCGTGCAGGAGGTGATGCGTCAGCTCGCCGAGCGCTTCGTGGCGGCGGGACATGACGTGACCGTCTGTACGTCACGTCTGCTCGAACGCGATTTCACATTGCACAACGGGGTGAAGATCGAGGAATTCGACATCGCCGGAAACCGCGTCAACGGCATGAGAGGCGAGACCGAGCGCTACGTACACTATCTGAAAGCCTTCGACGGCGACGCGATCCTCATCAAGGCGGCGCAGCAATGGACCTTCGACGCGGCATGGCCCGCCCTTGACGAGATCAAGGCACGCAAGGTCTTCATCCCGTGCGGTTTCTCAGGCCTCTACGAGCCCTCCTACAAGACCTATTTCGAGGATCTGCCGGCGGTTCTCGCCAAATTCGACCGCCTGATCTTCTATGCCGAACGCTACCGCGACGTGGACTTCGCGCGCGCGCATGGGTTGGACCGGCTCTCCTTCCTGCCGAATGGAGCGAGCGACACTGAGTTCGCCACGCCGCCCGAAGCCGGCATCCGTGCCCGCCTCGGCATCCCGGACGACGCGCTCGTCGTCGTGACCGTCGGCACGCCAATCAACGCGAAGGGTCACAAGGAGCTGACGCAAGCCTTTGCTCGCCTCGATGCCAAGGGCCGAACCCTCGCGCTGATCCTCAACGGCCAGTGGCCCCTACCGCCTCCACCGCCCTTAGAAGAGGGCGGCGACGGCGGGCTTCCGAATGTTATCGCGCCAGCCGGCGGCATCACCGGGATTGTCTCCCGCGCCACGCGCCTGCTACAGAAGTACGGCCTCAGAGCCTTCGCGTCGCGCGCGGGGGAGTGGGTTTTCTATCGCACGCTTTGGGTGCTGCGCTGGGCTGCGAGGCCCTTCCTGCGTCTCGCCCGCCGACTGAACCAATCGATCCGCGCAATCGTCGCGCCCGACAGGCCGCTACCGCCGCCACCAAAGTCGATCGACGATCTCATCGCCGAGGTCGAGGCGCAGTCGGGCAAGCTCGTCGTCAAGACCAATTTGCCCAGGCCAGACCTGATCGAGGTCTTCTTTGCGGCGGACCTCTTCGTCTTCGCCTCGAACATCGAATACTCGCCGCTCGTGCTGTTCGAGGCGGGCGCGGCCGGCCTGCCTTACCTGACCGTTCCCGTCGGTAATGCCGACGAGATTGTTCGCTGGACCGGCGGCGGCGAATTGTGCCCCGCCAGCAAGGACGAACGCGGCTATACGCGCGTCGACCCCGCCGTGCTGGCTGAGCATATCCAATCCCTCCTCGATGCGCCGGAGCGACGTCGGAAACTCGGCGAGGCAGGGCGAGCTTCGTGGCGCAGCACCTATAACTGGGCGGCGATCGCTCCGCGATACGAAGCGATCCTGCAAGGTGATGAAGGGCAGGGCGTGGAAGGCCTCAACGGCCGCTCCAATCCCGCGAAAGGTGTTCCGTGATGTCTCCTGCCCCGCCTAGTCTGCCAGATCCCTCACCGCGTGGGCCGCTGCTGACAGCCCTGAGCCATGTGAAAAAAGCCATTCTCGGCCGCGTCTTGCAGGCCCTCGGGGAGCCTCGGGATTCCGACATCGCCATCGCCGAGCGCCGCTTTCTGCACCAATGCGTCGCCAACAGAGAGTTGGTCACCGAAGCATTGCGCCTCTCGGACTATGTCGACACGACATTGACCGAGCGATACTGGCTGGAGGACGCGCTCCGCGAAAAGGACTTTGTCACGCGCATGCTCGACCAGCGCCGCGGCGAAGAGCATGCCGAGGACCAGTTCGCCGGCGAACTGGCCGAGTTCCGAGCCAAGAACGCAGCGTCGGGAGCGCGCCTTCCGCTCAGGGACGAGGACTTGCTGCCGCAGCTCGGCGACCGAACGGACAATACCCCCTTCGACCGGCACTATCTCTACCATCCGGCCTGGGCGGCACGGATTCTCGAGCGGACGAGACCGAAGGAACATGTCGACGTCGGTTCCATCCTGCAGTTCGGGACGATGGTTTCAGCCTTCGTACCCACGAGGTTCTTCGACTTCCGCCCCGCTCCGCTGGAGTTGAGTGGGCTTTCGTCCGGTGCGGCCGACCTGACAGCCCTCCCGTTCCCTGACGGGTCGATCTCCTCTCTGTCCTGCATGCATGTGCTGGAGCATATCGGCCTCGGCCGTTACGGCGACCCCATCGACCCCGAAGGCGACCTCAAGGCCATTCGTGAACTCGTGCGCGTGCTTGCGCCGGGCGGCGATCTTCTCGTAGTGACCCCCGTCGGTCGCAAGCGTATCCAGTTCAACGCGCACCGCATTTATGACCATGAGGAGTTCGCGTCCTATTTCGCGCCGCTCGAACTGGTCGAGTTCGCGCTGATCGAGGAATTGGGCGAGCGTGGCCCGATCGTGAACCCATCGGCGGAACTGGTGCGCGCCCAATCCTATGGCTGCGGTTGCTTCTGGCTGAAGCGGAAGGCATGACAGCGCCCGCTCGCCGCAGTCTCCAGACATCCGACAACAAACGAAAGCCCGCTTCATGACAGCCAGCCCTCAGCCGCTGTTCCCTTTCGAAAAGACGCTTGCCGGGCGGAGGCTGCTGATCACGGGCCATACCGGATTCACGGGCGGCTGGCTCTCTCTCTGGCTCAAGCTGATCGGCGCCGAAGTCGCGGGCTTGGCGCTCGCTCCCAATACCTCGCCCAACCTGTTCTCCGCGGCCTCCGTGGCCGACGGGCTCGACTCGATGATCGGCGACATCCGGGATGCCGCAACGGTAAAGGAAGCCGTGGCAAGGGCTGCGCCCGAGGTGATCTTCCATCTGGCCGCGCAACCGCTTGTGTCGCGCGCGTTCGAGGACCCTCTGGAGAGCTTTGCGACAAATGTGCTCGGCACCGTGCACGTGCTGGAAGCCGCTCGAAACACACCAGGGGTCAAGGCCGTCGTCTGCATCACCACGGACAAGGTCTATGCCGACCAGGCTTGGCCATGGGGTTATCGAGAAATCGACGCCCTAGGCGGGAAGGATCCCTACAGCGCCTCGAAGGCTTGCACCGAGCTGGTGGCGGCCTCCTATCGCGCGACGCTGGCGGCGCGTGGCAACGGCGTCAGGATCGCGACGGCGCGTGGCGGAAACATCATCGGCGGGGGCGATTGGTCGGATAACCGGATCGTGCCCGACTTCGTGCGCGCCGTGACGTCCGGGAACGGCCTGACCATTCGCAATCCCGAAGCCGTGCGGCCGTGGCAACATGTGCTGGCGCTCGTTCACGGCTATATGGTCCTGGCGCACAACCTCATGACCGTGCCCGAGACCGATGCGAGCTGGAACTTCGGTCCCAGGACCGATGAAATGAAGCCGGTCTCTGCGTTGCTGGAGGCTCTTCAGGCCAACTGGACGCAGATCCCGATCGACGTCACACCGGGCGCCTTCCCGGAAACCCATTTCCTGCATCTCGACAGCACCAAGGCCCGCCGCTCCCTTGGATGGCGCCCCCCCATCGACTTTGCCGGAACGGTGGCGCTGACGACCGACTGGTACCGCAGACAGGCGCAGGACCCTGGCGCGACGCGCGCGATCACGCTCGAGCAGATCGCAGGCTATCGGGCGGGCATCGACGGGCAGGCATGATGCTCGGAACGGTTCTGGTCACCGGAGCGTCGGGCTTCATCGGGCGCCACGTCGCACGCAGTTGTCGCGCTCGGGGAAGCGAGACGGTAGTCCTGAGACGTTCCGGAAGCACCTCCGCGGTCGTTCACGGCGGCCGCATCGTCGAGGTCGCCCTCGATGATGAGGTTGCCCTGCGATCCGCCGTTCGGACGATCAAGCCCTCCGTCATGATCCATCTCGCGGCTTATGGCGTGTCGCCGCAGGACCGGGACCCGTACGTTATGCAGCGCGTCAACGTGGACCTCGGTGCTGCCCTCGTGCGCGCGGCCGCCGATTGCGGATCGGTCTTCGTCTCGGCGGGGAGCTGCGCGGAATATGCCGAGCCCCGACGGAGAGAACGGCTCGACGAGACATCGCCGCTCGAGTCCGGAAAGCTCTACGGATCCTCGAAGGCCGCCGGTGGGCTTTTGTCCCTGGCGATCGCCACCGCGCTCGCGGTGCCGATGCGGCATCTGCGCCTGTTCAACGTCTATGGACCGGGCGAGGCCGCGCACCGGCTGCTGCCCAGTCTCGCGAGCGAACGCGCGACCGGGCGCCGCGTTCGCCTTTCCGCCGGCCTGCAGGTCCGCGACTTCATTCATGTCGAGGATGTCGCCGAGGGCATGCTCGTCGCCGCCGAAAGGCTTATCTCCGGAACCGCCAAGGGAGCCACGCCGCTCAATCTGTGCACCGGCGTGGGAACCAGCGTACGGGATCTCGTGACCCTTGCCGCGCAGGCTCTGGCCATCGCGCCGGAGAACCTCGGCTTCGGGGACCTTCCGATGCGTCCCGACGAGATCCCGTACCTCGTCGGCCAGCCGGACAAGATGACGTTTGATCTCGGCTGGCGGCCCGCCTATGGTCCCGCCGCCGGCGTCGAGGCCACGATAGCGAGCCTGTAAGACCGTGCAGGATAGTGGCTTTTCCGGATCGTTCGGGGCAGAGGTGCGTCAGTGAAAGTCGTTATTCTTGCAGGTGGTTTCGGCACGCGCCTCTCGGAGGAGACGGACGTACGACCGAAGCCGCTGGTCGAGATCGGGGGCAAGCCGATCCTTTGGCACATCATGAAGATTTACGAAGCGGCCGGCTTTACAGACTTCATCATCTGCTGCGGCTATAAAGGGCAGATGATCAAGCATTACTTCGTGAATTACTTCATGGAGAACTATGACATTGAGGTCGACCTCGGCGCCAACAAGGTCGAATTCCTGGGCCATCCGAGCGAGCGCTGGAAGGTCACGATGGTCGACACGGGCGCCGAGACCATGACGGGTGGACGCGTCAAGCGCATCGCGCACCTGCTCGGCGACGAGACCTTCTGCCTGACATACGGTGACGGTGTCGCCGACATCGACGTCCGCCAGGTCGTCGATCACCATCGCAGCGGCGGCAGGGCGGCGACCGTGACGGCCGTGCCCTCGCCCGGACGCTTCGGCATCCTCGAGCTGGACGGCGGCAACGTCTCCAATTTCCGCGAGAAGCCGGCCAATGAAATGGGCTGGATCAATGGCGGGTTCTTCGTGCTGGAACCCTCGGTTCTCGACCTGGTGACCTCCGACGCCACAACCTGGGAGCGCGAACCGCTGGAAACGCTCGCCAAGACGGGACAGCTGTCGGCGTATCGCCATACCGGCTTCTGGCGCCCTATGGACACGCTCCGCGACAAGCGCGAACTCGAGCAGATGTGGCATAGCGGCAAAGCGCCGTGGAAGATCTGGTCCTAAGGCGACCGGCTTCCATCTCGCCGGGCGCGCGCCCTTGGGCGCAGCCCTGATCGCCGGGCCGGCATCGTGTCCGGCCGAGGCATCCATCCGCCGGCATACGATCCTTTTCGACCGCGATAGATCGTTCCATCTGTAGCTCACCGACGACAGAAGAGCCCCCAGCCACTGGGTTTGGCCGGCGCCGGCCAAACCTGCCGGCCCGAGCGGCCGGCAGCGCTCGCCTCACTCGCGGTGATGGGTGCCTTTCAACTCGTCCGCAATGCGAACAAGGTAGGCTCCGTAGTCGCTCTTGATGACCCTGCCCGCCAGAGCCTCGAGCTGGGACGGCGTTATCCAGCCCTTGCGCGCCGCGATCTCCTCCGGGCAAGCGATACGCAGTCCCTGCCGCGCTTCCAATGTCCGGACGAACTCACCCGCTTCGAGCAGGCTGTCGGGCGTGCCTGTGTCGAGCCAGGCGAAGCCGCGCCCCATGCACTCGACGGAAAGCTCGCCACGTTCGAGATAGATCCGGTTGACATCGGTGATCTCGAGTTCGCCCCGGAGCGAGGGCTTGAGGCTCCTCGCGATCTCGACGACCTGGGAATCGTAAAAGTAGAGACCCGTCACCGCCCAGTTCGACTTCGGCGCCTTCGGCTTCTCTTCGATCGAGATGGCCTTGCCGGCCCGGTCGAACGCGACCACGCCATACCGTTCGGGATCGCGGACGTGGTAGGCCAACACTGTGGCGCCGCTCCCTCTTGTCTTCGCGCGCGCCATGATCTCCGGCAGCGAGTGGCCGTAATACAGATTGTCTCCCAGGATCAGCGCCGAGGGCTGCCCGGCGACGAAATCCGCGCCGATGAGGTAGGCCTGCGCCAGACCGCCCGGATGCGGCTGCTCGGCATAGCTGAGGGTCATGCCCCAGTCGGAGCCGTCGCCCAGGAGGCGCCTGAAATTCGGCAGGTCATGCGGCGTCGAGATGATCAGCACCTCGCGGATGCCGGCCAGCATCAGCGTCGAGAGCGGGTAGTAGATCATCGGCTTGTCGTAGACCGGCAGCAGCTGCTTCGACATCGCCAGCGTCATCGGATGCAGCCGCGTGCCGGAGCCGCCGGCCAGGATGATGCCCTTCATGGTCTATTCCTGATTCTCGAGAAGCCGCTCGACGCACGTCGTCAGCGAGTCTCGCCATTTCGGCAGCCTAACACCGTGCCGGGCGGAGAGCTTGCGGCAGTCGAGCCGCGAATTGGCCGGCCGCCTCGCCGGGGTGGGATAATCCGCGGTCGCGATGCGCCTGACGCGCACCGGGCTGCCGCCAAGCCTCTCGCGCTCGGCGAAGATCGCCTCGGCGACATCGGCCCAGGCGGCCTCGCCTTCGGCCGTCATGTGGAAGATGCCGCGCAGGCCCGCATCGCCCGGCCGTGCGACCAGATTGCGCGCGACGGCGAAGACGGCGTCGGCGATGTCGAGCGCGGAGGTCGGGCAGCCGAGCTGGTCGGCCACGACCCCGATTTCGTCGCGCGTCTCGGCGAGCCGCAGCATGGTCTTGACGAAATTCCGGCCGAAGGGGCTGTAGACCCAGGCGGTGCGCAGGATGGCGTGGTCGGGCGTCGCGGCCGCGACCGCGCGCTCGCCCGCCAGCTTGCTGCCACCATAGGCGGAAACGGGCCCGACCGGGTCGTCCTCGCGATAGGGCCTGTCGAGTGCACCATCGAAGACGTAATCGGTCGAGATCTGGACGATCGGCACGCCGAGACCCGCCGCCGCCTTCGCGACCTCGCCGGCGGCGGCCCCGTTCACGAGCCTGGCCAGTTCCGGCTCGGTCTCGGCCTGATCGACGGCGGTGTAGGCAGCCGCGTTGACGACGATATCGGGCCGGGCGGCGATGATCGCGGGCGCGATGGTCGGAAGATCGGCGAGATCGAGCGAAGGGCGGCCGAGCGCGATCACCGCGCTATCCGCAGGGGCGCGCTCCAGCATGGAGAGCACGATCTGGCCCGATTGTCCCGTGACGGCGATCCGCATCGGCATCAGTCGAAATAATGCGGGAGATCGACCAGCCGGGGATGACGGCGGTCCTTGTCCGACAGCACGAGCCCATCATGGGGCAGGCCCCAGTCGATGCCGAGCCCAGGATCGTCGAAGGCGAGACCATGGTCGTTGGCGGGACCGTAGGGAGCGCTCACCTTGTAGAGAACCTCGGTATCCGGCTCGAGCGTCACGAAACCATGGGCGAAACCGACCGGAACCAGAATCTGCTTCCAGTTCTTGGCCGAAATCTCGACCGCGACATGCTGGCCGAAGCTCGGCGACGACGTACGGATATCGACGCAGACGTCGAGAATGCGCCCGCGCGTCACCCTGACGAGCTTGTCCTGGGCGAAGGGCGGCGACTGGAAATGCAGGCCGCGCAGCGTGCCGACCTCGGCCGAAAGCGAGTGGTTGTCCTGCACGAAGACGAGGTCGATGCCGGCTGCGGCCATCGCGGTCCGGCTATAGACCTCGGAGAAGAAGCCGCGATGGTCGCCATGCCGCTTCGGGGTGATGATCTTGACGGCCGGGATGGCGGTGGCTTCGACGCTCAGCATAGCGGACTCTCTCTGACTCAGGCCGCGCCCAGGCGATCGCCACGATAGACGCCCGAGCGGATATCGCCCCACCAGCCGGAATTGGCGAGATACCACTCGACCGTTCGGCGCAGCCCGCTCTCGAAGGTCTCGCGCGGTTTCCAGCCGAGCTCGCGGCCGATCTTGCCGGCGTCGATGGCATAGCGCGCGTCGTGGCCGGGGCGGTCCGTGACAAAGGCGATCAGCCGGTCATGCGGTCCCCTGGGGTCAGGCCTCAGCTCGTCGAGAACGGCGCAGATCGCCCGCACCACCGCGATGTTTGTCCGCTCGCTATTCCCGCCGATGTTGTAGCTCTCGCCGACCGCGCCCTTCGTCGCCACCGCCAGCAGCGCGTCGGCGTGATCGTCGACATAGAGCCAGTCGCGCACATTGAGGCCGTTGCCGTAGACCGGCAGGGGCTTGCCCTCCAGCGCGTTGATGATCGTCAGCGGGATCAGCTTCTCGGGGAAGTGATAGGGCCCGTAATTGTTCGAGCAATTGCTCATCACCGTCGGCAGGCCATAGGTGTGGTGCCAGGCCCGGACGAGGTGATCGGAGGCGGCCTTCGAGGCCGAATAGGGCGAATTCGGCTGATAGGCCGTATCCTCGCGAAAGAAGCCTTCGGCGCCGAGCGAGCCGAAGACCTCGTCCGTCGAGATGTGGTGGAAGCGGAACGCGGCCTTTCTCTCCTCGGGCAGCGCCCGATAGTGGCGCAGCGCCTCCTGAAGCAGGGTGAAGGTGCCGACGATATTGGTCTCGATGAAGGCGGCCGGGCCGTCGATCGAGCGGTCGACATGGCTTTCCGCCGCCAGATGCATCACGATGTCCGGATCGACATCGGCGAAGATCGCCCTCATCCGCGCGCCATCGCCGATATCGGCCTTCTCGAAACGGTAGCGATCACTGCCGGCGATCGGAGCCAGCGAGGCCAGATTGCCCGCATAGGTCAGCTTGTCGACCACGCAGACCCGGTGCGCCGTCTCGCCGATCAGCTTGCGGACCACGGCAGAGCCGATAAAGCCGGCGCCGCCGGTGACGAGAAAACGCAAGGACATCCCAGCCGGGCTCCGGGCAATGCGAGGGCGCAAGAGCGAGAACGGAAGGGCAAGGAACAGCCTCCCGGCGCGGAGTCAAGCGCGCGGCGCCGTTCCCGCCACGGGAAGCGTCAGTCGAACAGCCGCCTGACAATGGCCGTCGTGACGCCGGTCGCCGCGATCCGATCGAAGGCATTGACGTAGTTGCCGGCGTAGAAGCCGCGAACCATGTCGACGCGCGCCGCGAGCGCCTCGTCGAACTTGATCGCGAAGCTGTCCGGCAGGTTGCGCACGATCGTGCCCTGAACGACGCGGCCGCGGATGGTGCAGGTCAGCGCCGTGCCCAATGGCGCCGGCATGCCCCCCTTCAGCCGGGCGCCGGTGATCGAGATGTCGAGCAGGCGCATCGTGAGGGCCCGGCCGGCAAGATCGACCCGGATCGCCTCGTCGGTCTCGAAGCGCTCCGCCTTGCGACGACGCGGCTGCTCGATGCAGACGAAGCAGACGATGATCAGGACGAGGAGGTTGTACCAGCTCCAGGCGAAGGCGAGCCCGCCGGAGGTCAGGCTGTCGCCGCGGACATGGATCCCGAACGCATAGATCAGGCCCGCGAGCGTCAGGGCGATCACGCTGCCGTAGATCTTGACCAGCGGCCATTCGACGAAGCGCTGCCCCCGGTCGCCGCCCTTTGCGGTGACCTTGAACCTCTGCCCCTGCGGCCGCAGCAGACCGGTGAAGACCGCCTTCAAGATCGCCGGCGCCGCGATGAACTGGGCGACATCGGTCATGAAGATCAGCGAGCGCCCCCGCGATATCCAGCTCATCGTCACCGAATGCCACAGGAAGAAGGGCAGGAAATAGCCGAGCAGATCGTAGAGGTCCGCATGGACCGTATGGACGCCGAAGAGCAGATAGCCGATCGGCACCAGCAGCCCGAGCGTCTTGGCGATGTAGACGGCGGTCCAGTTCAGGAAGGTGTCGACGAGCGAGAGCCGGTCGATGAAGGTGAGGCTCGACGAGCGCGAGAACGGGCCGCTGCGGCCCCGCGTGATCTGCATGAAGCCCAGGCACCAGCGCCCGCGCTGGGTGATGTATTCCTTCAGGCCCTCCGGGGCGAGGCCGAGGGTCAGCCTCTCGTTGAGATAGGAGGTGGTGAAGCCCGTCTCCTTCAGCCGCAGCGTCAGCAGGTAGTCCTCGGTGACGGAATCGGTCGGAAACCCGCCGATCCGCATCAGCGGCGCGAAGCGGATCACCGATGAGGTGCCGCAGCAGAAGGCAGCGCCCCAGGCATCCTTCGAGGCCAGCACGACGTCGAAGAAGAAGCGCTGCTCGTCGGGCCAGACATGGGTCGCGGTGAGATTGGTCTGGATCGGGTCGGGATTGATGAAGTGCTGCGGCGTCTGCACGAGCCCGACCGAGGGATTGCGGAACAGGCACAGCGCCCGCGACAGGAAATCCGGCAACGGCACGAAATCCGCGTCGAGGATCGACACGAAATCCGGCGGATCGGGCAGCGCGGCGAGATGCGCCAGCGCGTGATTGATGTTGCCCGCCTTGGCGTGGCTGTTGTCCGGCCGCGTCAGGTAGCGGCAGCCGAGACGCTTCGACAGATTCTCCAGCCAGGGCCGGCGGCCGTCATCGAGCACCCAGACGCGATAGTTGTCGTGGTTCAGCCCCGTGGCGCCGATGATGGTGCGCTCGAGGATCGCCTCTTCCTCGTTGTAGGTGCAGATCAGCACATCGACGAGCGGTGGGGCCTGATTGGCGAGCCAGGCCTTGTTCGCCTCGACTTCCTCCGAACGGTTCAGCGTCCGGCACAGGAAGATCGACGCCAGGATCGCCGCCAGAAGCGAGGCGGACTCCGCGACAAGGAAGACGATGCCTGCCGCGAAATCGACCGTCCAGCCGACCGGCGGGAGCGTCGAGGTCACCCGCCAGTAGAAATAGCGCGTGAGCAGGACCAGCGTGATGCCGACCATCAGCGTCCGCGCCGGGGTCTGGTCATGCCTGAGCCATGGGATCAGCATTACCGCCAGGCCGGCGGCCGTGAGGCCGGGAGCGAGCGCCGTCAGGAGATCGTGAGCCACGCCGCGTCCGCCTCACTCGCCGAAGACGACGCGGCCGGTGCGCCCGACGCCACAGGCCTGCGAGCCGAGTCCCGGCAGCGAGACGGTGACGCGATAGGGCTCCTTGCTGAGCGCCGCCGGCTCGATCGCGAGATTGGCCGGCGCACCGGCCAGCCCGGTCAGGTTGACGACCCGGCCCTGCAGCTCCTTGCCGCCATCGGCCGGGATGAAGCGCGCCGTGCTGCCGACAGACAGGCGATTATAGACGGATTCGGTGACGTTCGCCGTGACGATCGCCGTGGAGCAGTCGACCAGCCTGACGAGATCCTGGCCGACGCGAACCTGCTCGCCCGGAGAGACCATCGTCTCCCAGATGCGCCCGGCGACGGGCAGGGTCATCGCGACGTCGGCGGAGGCGCGATAGCGGGCCTGCTCGGCCTCAAGCTCGGGACCCAGACGCTCCAGTTCGGCATCGATGCCGGCGAGATCCGCTTCGAGATCGACGATGCGCTGGCGCATCTCGTCGCCGCGCTGAACCGAGCTCGGCCGGTCGTTGTAGCTGTCGCCGAGGAAGAGCCCGGCGCGCGCCGCCGTCAATTCGACGTTCAGCGCGGCGAGGCGATGCCGGGCGGAGGTTTCGGTCTCGGTCATGGCCGTGACCTCGCGCGTCAGGCGTGCGAATTCGGCGGCGGTCACATTGCCGGTCCGGGACAGGGCTTCCGAGCGGTCGCGGGCGGCCACGGCCTCCTCGCGCCGCGCGCCGGCGACCACGATCAGGCTCTCCTGCTCCGCGACACGGGCGACGAGCTGCTCGATCCGCCCCAGGCGGAACTTCTCGGCCTGGCCGGCGAGATCGGCCTCCGCGAGACGCGCGGCGGCGAGCTTCGCCTCGACTCCCTTGCGCTGGTTGGTCAGCTGACCGAAGGAACGCCGCAGATCGTCGAGCCGGCCCCTGTCGGCGCGCGGATTGACGATGTGCAGCAGGGTCTTGCCGGCGGGCACGGCTTCCGACGCGGCCAGATCCGCCGGCGCGGCGACGATTTCGCCCGCGATCGGCGCGCGCAGCGTCATGATGCGCGCATTCACGACGGCCTCCACGCTGGAGGTCTGCAGGAGCGTCCGCAGCGGCACCAGGCCGAAGACCGCGACGACGGCCGCACCGAGCAGGACCTTGCCGACGCGCCGGATCATCGGGTTGAGCGCGGCCTTCGTGCCCTTCGGCGTGGCAACGGCATCCCGCTCGACCGTCGGCTCGCCCAGAACGACATGCTCCTCGAGACGACGCTGGAGGCCGCGGATATCGAGCGTCTGCGCCGCGTCGTCGGTCGAGCCGCGCTCCCGAGAGGCGTGCTTCGAACCCGAGGGAAGCGCCGCGATCGCCCCGGACCGAGCCCGGGATTGCCGCTGCGCCGAATTCTGCTTGGCCATTTTCGATGTCCCGACTGCCCCGTCCGAACAATCCGGCGGAAGGGCTTTAGCGAATCGTAAGGCCAGCCCCGAACTCGTCGGTCCGGCGCGCGATCCTCTCGGGGTAGTGAATCGAACCTTCCTCAAATCCGGCAAATTGAGACGACATGCGCGCCAAACGACGGAAGCCAGGAGCACCACCGGCACCGTGACGGCGCCGCAGAGCGAGATGAGACCGACGGCCGGCCCGCCGGATCTTTCGGGAGGCGCGGCCGAATCGAATCGAAGAGCTTCCACGATCCTTGCGCCTGCGGCCGAGCCCGGGACGCCGCCCTGACGGCCAAAGTCTTATTGACGAAGTCGGCGGCCGGACCGCGATATGTCGCAACAGCGAAAAGGCCCGGAATGAAGACAGCCGGCCGGGAGGAATGAAGCGTTGGCAGAGGATATCATTCTCTCGACCTCGGGGCTGGTCAAAGAGTTCGGTGGCTTCCGGGCCGTGAACGGTGTCGACCTGAAGGTGAGGCGCGGGTCGATTCACGCCCTGATCGGGCCCAACGGGGCCGGCAAGACGACCTGCTTCAACCTGCTGACGAAATTCCTGCCGCCGACGGACGGCGCCATCGTCTATAATGGGCAGGACATCACCCGCGAGCAGCCGGCGGAGATCGCGCGCAAGGGGCTGGTGCGCTCCTTCCAGATCTCGGCGGTGTTCGGCCAGCTCAGCGCCAAGACCAATGTCCGCATCGCCCTGCAGCGCAAGCGCGGCGATTCCTTCGATTTCTGGCGTTCCGAAAAGGTCCTGCGCTCGCTCGACGACGAGGCCCTGCGCCTGCTCGACGCCGTCGGCCTGTCGAGCTTCGCCGAGCTGCCGGCGGGCGAACTCTCCTATGGCCGCAAGCGCGCCCTCGAAATCGCGACGACGCTCGCGCTCGATCCCGAGATGATGCTGCTCGACGAGCCGATGGCCGGCATGGGGCGCGAGGATGTCGAGCGCATCGAGGCCCTGATCCGCAAGGTCTCGCAGAACCGCACCATCCTGATGGTCGAACACAACCTCTCCGTCGTCGCCTCGCTCTCGGACCGGATCACGGTGCTGGCGCGCGGACAGATTCTGGCGGAGGGCGACTACGCCACGGTCTCGAAGGACCCGCGCGTCGTCGAGGCCTATATCGGTTCGGGAGTCGGCCATGGCCACTGAGACGCTGGAACGCGCGGGCGCCGGCACGAGAACCGCGCCGCTGCTCGAGGTGCGCGGTCTCGAGGCCTGGTATGGCGAGAGCCATGTCCTGCACGGGATCGACTTCGACGTGCACGCCGGCGAGGTGGTGACGCTGCTCGGGCGCAACGGCGCCGGCAAGACGACGACACTGAAGTCGATCATGGGCGTCATCGGCAAGCGCAAGGGCGCGGTCGTCTTCGACGGCCGGGAGACGATCTCGCTGCCGTCGCGCGCCATCGCCCGGCTCGGCATCGGCTATGTGCCCGAGGAACGCGGCATCTACTCCTCGCTGTCGGTCGAGGAGAACCTGATGCTGCCGCCCAAGATCCGCGACGGCGGCCTGTCCGTCGAGCAGATCTTCGCGTTGTTCCCAAACCTCAAGGAGCGGCTGCGCAGCCAGGGCACCAAGCTCTCGGGCGGCGAGCAGCAGATGCTCGCGATCGGCCGCATCCTGCGGACGGGCGCGCATTTCCTGCTGCTCGACGAGCCCACCGAGGGGCTGGCCCCGGTCATCATCGACCAGATCGGCGCGACCATCCGGAAGCTGAAGCAGGAAGGCTTCACGATCATCCTGGTCGAACAGAACTTCCGCTTCGCCCAGACGGTGGCGGACCGGCACTATGTCGTCGAGCAGGGCAAGGTGATCGACATGATCCCCAATGCCGAGCTCGATGCGAATATCGACAAGCTCCACGGCTATCTCGGCGTCTGACCCGGCGCCGGAGACCCAAGAACGACGTCCAAAGCGACGAACGACTCAAATCCAGGGAGAAACGATGATGACGGCAATGAAGACCTTTCTCGCGGCCACTGCGCTCGCCGGCATGATGGCGAGCCCCGCCCTGGCGCAGCAGATCTCCGTCAAGGCGGGCGTGCTCAACGACCGCTCAGGCGTCTATGCCGACCTGTCCGGCGAAGGCTCGGTGATCGCCGCCCGCATGGCGGTCGAGGACTTCAAGGCGGCCGAGAAGGGGATCAAGGTCGACATCGTCTCGGCCGACCACCAGAACAAGCCCGATGTCGGCTCGACCATCGCCCGGCAGTGGTACGACCAGGACGGCGTCGATCTCATCCTCGACGTTCCGACCTCTTCGGTCGCGCTGGCGGTCAGCCAGATCACCAAGGACAAGAACAAGATCCTCATCAATTCGGGCGCCGGAACCTCCGACCTCACCGGCAAGGCCTGCTCGCCCAACACGATCCACTGGACCTACGACACCTACGCGCTGGGCCAGGGCACGGGCGGCGCCATGGTGAAGGCGGGTGGCGACACCTGGTTCTTCGTGACCGCCGACTACGCCTTCGGCCACGCTCTCGAGCGCGACACCGCGGCGGTCGTCCAGAAGTCGGGCGGCAAGGTGCTGGGCCAGGTCCGCACCCCCTTCCCGGGCACGGACTTCTCCTCCTTCCTGCTGCAGGCGCAGGCTTCGAAGGCGAAGGTCATCGGCCTCGCCAATGCGGGCGGCGACCTGATCAATTCCGTCAAGCAGGCGAGCGAGTTCGGCATCACCCAGGGCGGGCAGAAGCTCGCGGGGCTGCTGACCTTCATCACGGAGGTCAACGCGCTCGGCCTGCAGGCGGCACAGGGGCTGGTGCTGACCGAGTCCTTCTACTGGGACAAGGACGACCAGACCCGCGCCTGGTCCGAGCGCTTCGCCAAGCTCAACGGCGGCAAGAAGCCGACCATGGTCCATGCCGGCGTCTATTCGGGGATGCTGCACTACCTCAAGGCGGTCGAGGCGACGAAGAGCAAGGACGCGACCGCCGTGGTGGCGAAGATGAAGGACACGCCGACCGACGATCCGCTCTTCGGCAAGGGCTCGGTGCGCGCCGACGGCCGCAAGCTGCACGACATGTATCTCTACGAGGTCAAGAAGCCGGCGGAGTCGAAGGGCCCCTGGGATTACTACAAGCTGATCTCGACCATTCCGGCGGACCAGGCCTTCCGCCCGGTGACCGAGGGCGACTGCCCGCTCGTGAAGAAGTAGCCCCCGAATGCCGCGTCGCTCCCGGGCTCGCCTCGGGAGCCTCGTGGACGCCTTCGGCCTCCGAGATGGCCGGGCCCGGCCATGACGGACCAGACCAACACCCCGGGCCTCGCGGCCCGGGCCCCGCCGGCCTTCCCCTGTCTTCATGACGCAACCCGACTGAGCCCCGCATGTTCGAGCTTCTAGGCGTGCCGCCACAGGCGCTGTTCGGCCAGGTTCTCCTCGGCCTGATCAACGGCTCGTTCTACGCCATGCTCAGCCTCGGGCTGGCCGTGATCTTCGGCCTGCTCAACATCGTGAACTTCGCCCATGGGGCGCAGTACATGATGGGCGCTTTCGTGGCCTGGATGGCGCTGAGCTATCTCGGCGTGAACTACTGGGTGGCGCTGGTGCTGTCGCCCCTGGCGGTCGGCGCCATCGGCGTCGCCATCGAGCGGCTGCTGCTCAAGCGCATCGCGCATCTCGACCATCTCTACGGGTTGCTGCTGACCTTCGGCCTGGCGCTGATCATCCAGGGCCTGTTCCGCAACCAGTACGGCTCGTCCGGCCTGCCCTACACCATCCCGGAG
This sequence comes from Chelatococcus sp., assembly GCA_003248805.1. Taxonomy (GTDB): domain Bacteria; phylum Pseudomonadota; class Alphaproteobacteria; order Rhizobiales; family Beijerinckiaceae; genus Allobosea. The sequence goes on from QFQY01000020.1 coordinate 32,006, forward strand.
GCCCTGCGCGGCGGCACCAATCTCGGCTTCATGTTCCTGCCGACCTATCGTGCCTGGGTCGTTGTCGCCTCGCTGGTCGTCTGCCTCTCGACCTGGTTCCTGATCGAGAAGACCAAGCTCGGCGCCTATCTGCGCGCCGCGACCGAAAACCCGACATTGACACAGGCCTTCGGCATCAACGTGCCGCTGCTGGTGACGCTGACCTATGGCTTCGGCGTCGCGCTCGCGGCGCTGGCCGGCGTGCTCGCCGCGCCGATCTACTCGGTCAACCCGAACATGGGCGCCGACCTCATCATCGTCGTCTTCGCGGTCGTGGTGATCGGCGGCATGGGCTCGATCATGGGTGCCATCGTCACCGGCTTCTCGCTCGGGCTGGTCGAGGGACTGACCAAGGTGTTCTACCCCGAGGCTTCGGCCACGGTGATCTTCATCATCATGGTGCTGGTGCTGCTGGTGAAGCCGGCGGGACTGTTCGGGCGGCCGGCCTGAGCGCCCAAACGGGATCGACGACATGACCGACATCGCCTCCACAGAAGCTCCCGCCGCCGCCGGCGCGCTCGTCGAGACGGACGAGGGCACGGCACGGCTCCACCGTGCCATCTTCATCGCGCTCGCCGTGGTGATCGCCGTCGCGCCCTTCGTCGCCTATCCCGTCTTCCTGATGAAGGTGATGTGCTTCGCGCTCTTCGCGCTCGCCTTCAACCTGCTGCTCGGCTATGGCGGCCTGCTGTCGTTCGGCCATGCCGCCTATTTCGGCATGGCGAGCTATGTCTCCGCCTACGCCGCCAAGATCTGGGGGCTGACGCCGGAGCTGGCGATCCTGTCCGGCACCGCCGTCGCCGCCGCGCTCGGCGCCGTGTTCGGCTCGCTGGCCATCCGCCGGCAGGGCATCTATTTCGCCATGATCACGCTGGCGCTGGCCCAGATGGCCTATTTCTTCTCGCTCCAGACGCCGCGCTTCACCGGCGGCGAGGACGGCATCCAGGCCGTGCCGCGCGGCAGCCTCCTCGGCCTCGTCAGCCTCGCCCAGGACCGCGCCCTGTACTGGCTCGTCGCGGCCATCTTCATGGGCGGCCTGCTGCTGATCTACCGCATCATCCACTCCCCCTTCGGACAGATCTGCAAGGCGATCCGCGACAACGAACCGCGCGCCATCTCGCTGGGCTACCGGGCGAACCGCTACAAGCTGACGGTCTTCGTGCTGTCGGCGGGGCTCGCGGGGCTCGCCGGCGCGACGAAGGCGATCGTCTTCCAGCTCGCCTCGCTGACCGACGTGCACTGGTCGATGTCGGGCGAGGTCGTGCTGATGACGCTGGTCGGCGGGCTCGGCACCGTCTTCGGCCCCATCGCCGGGGCACTCGTCATCGTTTCGATGCAGAACTACCTGGCCAGCCTCGGCGCCTGGGTGACCGTGGTGCAGGGCGTCATCTTCGTGACCTGCGTCATACTCTTCCGCGAAGGCATCGTCGGCGTCATCGCCAAGGCGATCAAGCGACCGCTCTGATCGCCCCGGCAGACGCCGGGAGGCCCGGACGACCGGCGTTCCGCCTGGTGGATTCCGCCGGCTGGCATGGGATCGCCGGACCGAACACCATATTCGGTCCGACGATCTAAACCCTTGTTCCGGCATCGGCTTTCCCAAGGACCACATTCCACTTTTCGGGCGGATGCTCTAGGCTGGCGAGGCGCGAACCGCCCGAGCGGCTTCGGCTGCCTGGAAAGAGACCGTGGGCCCGGATCCTGCCGAGTTATGACCGCATCCCGCCGTAGCGATCAGACGAGTGCGGCAGGCGCCACGCGCGCGCAGTCGTACGTCGTGCCACGGATCGCGGTGATCGACGACGATCCGGCGATCCGGGAGGCGGTCGTCGATCTCGTGATCTCCGCCGGCTACGAGGCCGTGCCCTTCGGCAGCGTCGACGAGTTCGAGGAGCAGCCAGCCCGCTCCCCCGGTTGGTCCCTGATCATCCTGGACATCCAGATGCCCGGGCGGCGCGACGGCCTCGCCTTCGCGGGAACCCTGCGCGCCACGAGCGGAATTCCGATCATCATGCTGACCGGGCGGGGCGACGAGATCGACCGCGTGCTCGGTCTCGAGATCGGCGCCGACGACTATGTCGTGAAGCCGTTCAACAACCGCGAGCTCGTCGCGCGCATCCGGGCGCTGCTGCGCCGCTCCGGCGCCGTGCCGTCCATGGCCACGGCTTCAGCCGAGCAGGTGCCGCTGCGGAACGGCTACCGCTTCGGCGGCTTCGTCCTGGACAGCGACCACCGGCGGCTCGAGACGCGCGACGGCGCGGCGGTGCAGCTCACCGCGGCCGAGTTCGACCTGCTCTGCGTGCTGCTGGCCGGGCGCGGCCGCGTCCTCAGCCGCGAGCAGTTGCTGACGCGTTCGCGCCGTAGCGAGGCAGATGTCTTCGACAGGACGATCGACGTGCTGATCCTGCGTCTGCGGCGCAAGATCGAACCCTCGCACGAACATCCGCGCTTCATCCGGACCGAGCGTGGCTACGGCTACGTCTTCGATGGCGCCGTCGAGGTCATCGGGCAGCCCTGACCGCGCGCGAGCGGGCAACCGCCTGGTCCAGCCGGGCCGCCAGATCGGCCGTCGCATAGGGTTTCGCGAGCAGGGGTCCCAGCCAGTCCCGCCGGGCCCGCTGAGCCTCGGCCTCATGCGCGAAGCCGGAGCAGCACAGCACCGAGAGCGCCGGGTCGAGGGCGCGGGCCGCCTCGGCCAGGCTGAAGCCGTTCATGCCTCCGGGCAGAACGATGTCGGTGAACAGCACATCGAACCGATGTTCGCCGACGCGGCGCAGCGCCGCCTCGCCGGACATCACCGCCTGCGCCTCGTGGCCGAGGCTGCGGATCACGTCCATCGCGGCCTCGCGCACGGCATCGTCGTCCTCGACGATCAGGATGCGGCCCGCCTCGTTCCGGCTCGGCTCGCGAAGAGGAGCGGACGCGCCATCGCGCCCGGCCCCGCCTGCGGCCGTGATGGGCGCGCGCGGCAGGTCGATGGCGATCGCGGTGCCCTCGCCCTCGCGGCTGTCGATCGCGATCTCGCCGCCCGACTGCCGGACGAAGCCGTAAACCGTCGAGAGGCCCAGCCCGCTGCCCGATCCGAAGGGCTTCGTGCTGAAGAAGGGCTCGAAGGCGCGTCGTACCACGTCCTCGCTCATGCCCTTGCCGGTGTCGCGCACGCAGACGCGGACCGTGCGGCCCTGCATGCCCTCCGCCGACAGGCGTGTCTCGATGACGATGCGTCCCTCGCCCTGGATCGCGTCGCGGGCATTGATGACCAGATTGAGGAGTGCCTGCTCCATCTGGCCGGGGTCGACGCGCACGCGGCCGGCCTCGGGATCGAGATCGAGCGTCAGGACGATGTCGCGGAAGCCCGGCCCCAGCAGCTCGGCGAGGTCCGTGACGAGATGATTGATGTCGACGATCTGCGGCGCGAGCGGCTGGCGCCGGGCGAAGGCGAGCAGGCGCTGGACCATGCGGTTGCCCCGCTCGACCGCATCGAGCGCGCGCGTGGCGCGGGCCCTTTGCTGCGGGGTGGTGTCGGCGGCGTCCGCGACGAGCTGGACATTGCTCGATATCGCCGCCAGCAGATTGTTGAAGTCGTGGGCGATGCCGCCGGTGAGCTGGCCGATCGCCTCCATCTTCTGCGCCTGCCGGAGCTGGCCGGCGAGCTCCTCCCGCTCCGCCGCCTGCGCCTTGAAGAGCTGGAAGGCGCGGGCGAGATCGCCGATCTCGTCGTCCCGTCCGAGTCCGGGCGGGCTGGCGTCGCCGTCTCCGGCGGCGAGACGGGTGAGCGCCTGCGCGGCGCCGGAGACGTTCCGGGCGACGTTGCGCATCAGCACGGTCGCGAGGGCGCCGGCGGCCAGCAGGCTGAGGATGCCGCCTGCCAGCAAGGCGAGCTTGCCGTCGGTCAATTCGGCGGAGGTCGCCTGCGAGCGCCGGATCGCATTGCGCTCGACGGCGTCGGCGAGGCTGCGGATGCCGGCGCTGAACTCGGCGGCGGCACGCTCGACGGCCGCGAGAAAGACCTGAATCCGGTTGCCGGCGCTGATCTGCCTGATGCGCAGATCGAACAGCGGAGCGACCTCGTCCAGGATCGCGGCGCCCGGCATCCCGCCGAGCCGCTCGCGCTCCTCGCGGAAACCCGCCCACAGCGCCTCGACCGCAGCCGGCGTCTCGGCGGTGAAGACACGCGAGACCAGGGCGAGCGCGCGCTGCGCGCCCTGCGCGGAAGCCGCGCCGCCGGTGACCTCGCCGCTCTGCAGCGCACCGACGAGCGCCTCGCGGTGGCGGGAAAGCTCCCGCCCGATCGCGACCTGCTCGGCGACCACGGGCATGAGGTGATCGAGAATGCCCTCGAGCCGCTCGGCGAGACGCTGGATCGCCGGCACGTCGGTCGGCATCGCGGCATTGGCGCGGATCGACTCCGGCAGATTCGCCGCCAGCGCCCGCAATTCGGCGATGCCGGCCCGCAGCTCCTCCGCTTCCCTGACCGCGGCGCCTTCGCCCGTCGAGCGGGCGAGGGCTGGCGCTTCCGCCGCCAGGCGCGCGCTGCGCTCGGCGAGGCCGAGGACCTGGCGCAGATCGGAGAGGCCGGCCGCATGATCGCGCGAGAGCGCCTGCTCGGTGCGGCTGAGGCCGAGCCATGCGAGGCCGCCGGCCGCGAGCGAGACGAAGGCGAGCAGGCCCAGTGCCAGGACGAGGCGGGCCTGGATGCTGCGGCGCCCCCATTGGCGCAGGCGCATGAACGGTCTCCAGCCGGCCGCTCCCTGCGGCGGAGGCGGCAGGCTACCGCTCATCGCGGGACGACGGCAATCCCCTGCGACCCGAAGCCGACGAAGCCCGAACTCCCGGTGGGCAGGGCGCCGGCGACGTCGTCGCTGACGACGAAGAGCTCGCCGATGGCGCTGTCGAGGACGTATTCCATATGTGAGCCGAGATAGGTCGCCTTCCGGACCGAGACCGGCAGTCGCGCCTCGCCGGGACCGGCATGGAGCCGCACGGCTTTCGGCCGCACCGCCACCGCAACCTCGTCGCCCTCGGGCAGGCCAGGGACCGGCAGGGTGATGCCGCCGAAGGTGACGGCCGGCGCCATGGGATCGCGCCTCGCCACCTCGGCGTCGATCAGGTTCGCGCCGCCGATGAAATCCGCCACGAAGCGGCTGGCGGGGCGCTCGTAGAGATCGGCCGGGGTGCCCTGCTGGGCGATCACGGCCCGGTTCATCACGATGATGCGGTCGGAAACGGCCAGCGCTTCCTCCTGATCATGGGTGACGTAGACCGAGGTCAGCCCCAGCGACTGCTGCAGGTCGCGGATGTCGTCGCGCATGCGCCGGCGCAGCTTGGCGTCGAGATTCGAGAGCGGCTCGTCGAAGAGCAGGACCTGCGGCTCGAGCACCAGCGCGCGGGCGACCGCGACACGCTGCTGCTGGCCGCCCGAGAGCGCGCTCGGCAGCCGGCGCTCGTAGCCGGCGAGGCCGACGAGCTTCAGCCCTTCCGCCGCCTTGTCCTGCCGCGCGGCCTTCGCCATGCCGGACATCTCCAGCCCGAAGGCGACGTTCTCCAGCACGGTCATGTGCGGGAACAGGGCGTAGGACTGGAACACCATCGAGACATTGCGCTCGCTGGCCGAGCGCTGCGTGACATCGACGCCGCCGATCAGCACCTGCCCCTCGCTGACGCTTTCGAGGCCGGCGATCATGCGCAGCGTCGTCGTCTTGCCGCAGCCGGAGGGGCCCAGCAGCGTGACGAGCGTGCCGGGCTCGACGGTGAAGCTGACGTCGTCGACCGCGACGACCTTGTCGAAGCGACGGGTGACATGGCGGAACTCGACGCCGCCGGGCTGGGATCTGATGGTCATGCCGGCACCTGTGCTGGCTGGGCGGGGGCTGCCTCGGTCTGGCGACGGCCGATACGGCGCTCGCCGACGAGGAGTTGGATGAGCCCGATGCCGAGCCCCATGAAGACGATCAGCACCGAGGAATAGGCGATGGCGAGGCCGAAATCGCCGGCCTCGACGCGCCCCACGATGTAGGACGTCGCGAGATCGTGGCGCGCGCTGACGAGGAAGATCACGGCGCTGACCGAGGTGATCGAGCGGACGAAGGAATAGACGAGGCCGGCGACGATGGCCGGCCGGAGCAGCGGCAGGATGACCCGGCGCAGCGCCTGGGCGCTGGTCGCGCGCAGCGTCACCGCGCACTCGTCGAGGCTCTTGTCGATCTGGCTCATCGCCGCGACGCCGGCGCGGACCGAGACCGGCATGTTGCGGAAGACGAAGCAGAGCACGAGGATCGTGGCCGTGCCGGTGAGCTCGATCGGCGCCTGGTTGAAGGCCAGGATATAGCCGACGCCGATCACCGTCCCGGGGATGGCGAAGGACAGCATCGTCATGAACTCGAAGGCGGTCTGCCCCTTGAAGCGCTGCCGCACCAGGAGATAGGCGGTCAGCAGGCCCATGGCGGTGGTCAGCGGCGCCGAGACGGCCGCGATCTGCATCGTCGTGAAGAACGAGTTCCAGGCCCGTCCCGACCAGACGATGCCGTGCTGGCCCCAGTCCACCGAGAAGCCGGCGATGTAGTGGCGCAGCGAGAAGGAGTTGTCCCGGCCCCAGTTGTTGACGAAGCCGCCCGCCAAAATGATCGCGTAGAGCAGGAAGGTGAAGGCGGCCCAGGGCAGGGCGGTGGCGTAGACGGTGATCCGGACGCCACGGGGCAAGGGCGCAGGCAGGCCGGAATCGCCTTTGCCGGCGAGCGTGGTGTAGGACTTCTTCCCGAGCCAGAGGCGCTGCAGGTAGAAGGCGCCGATGCTGAGCGAGAGCAGGACGATGGCGAGCGCGGCCGCCCGGCCGGGATCGTTCTGCGCGCCGACGACCGCGAAGAAGATCTTCGTGGAGAGCACCTCGAAATTGCCGCCCAGCACCAGCGGATTGCCGAAATCGGCGAGGCTCTCGATGAAGGAGATCAGGAAGGCGTTGGCGAGGCCGGGGCGCAGCAGGGGCCAGGTCACGCGCCTGAAGGTCTGCCAGCGATCGGCGCGCAGCATCTGCGCCGCTTCCTCCATCGAGGGCGAGATGCCCTGCACGACGCCGATCAGCACCAGGAAGGCGATCGGCGTGAAAGCGAGAACCTGCGTCAGCAGCACGCCGGGAAGACCATAGATCCAGCGCGTCGAGGTCAGGCCGAACCAGTCAGCCATCAGCAGCGTCGCGGTGCCGTTGCGGCCGAAGAGCAGGATGATGGCCAGGCCGATGACGAAGGGCGGCGTGATGACCGGCAGGACGGTGAGAAGCCGCAGCAGCTTCTTGAAGCGGAACGACGTCCGCAGGGCCAGCAGGGCAAATGAGAGGCCGAGCAGCGTCGTCAGGACGCCGGTGCAGACGGCGAGGAAGAGACTGTTCCAGAAGACGCCGCAGCGCGTGCCGCCGCTGACGCAGCCGAGATTCCAGATGTCGGGCGCGATCAGCCGCGTGGCGAAGGCGGCGGGGCTGATGCCGCCCTGCTCGGCCACGGCCGCGGCGCTGAGGACGAAGGCGACCGGCAGGAAGACGAAGACCAGCGTCGCGCCGACCACGAAGCCCACCGAACGGCTCATGAAACGGTCGCCGCGGAAGATCCCCTGCCCCGCGAGGCCATCGGTGAGCTGGAAGAGCAGAGCCAGCGCGCTGAGGGCCGCGCCCAGGCCGAAGGGGGCCTGTCCGCCGGCATGGGGGACCATGGCCGCCAGCCAGGGCCAGGCGATGCCGGCCATGTCGAGCGCGAAGCCCTGCGCCGCGAGCCATGCGAGGCCGAGCACGGCCGCGACGGCGCTCGCCCGCGAGCCGGTGGCGATGCTCCCTGTCAGCCGGCTTGCGATCAGCGGGACGAGCAGGGCGCCGAGAACCGGCAGCAGCCAGAGGCTGCGGCCGGCCAGATTGAGCGCCAGCGCCGCGTTCCAGATGCCCTCGGCCGGGAAGCGGCCTGACGGCGCGTACCACGGCAGAACCGTATAGCCCGCGAGCCCGAGACCCGCCCAGAGAAGTTCCCCGCGCCGCATGCCGGTCAGCGCTTGCTGCCGATTTCGGCGTCCCAGCGGGTCAGCAGGCGCTTGCGTTCCTGCGTGCTGCCGAACTTCCGGAAGTCGTAGTCGATCAGCTTGACGTTATCGAGATTGGGGGCCTCGGGCGGCATCTTCGCGTCGCGGTTCGAGGGAGCCTGATAGCTCTTGGCCTCGATCGAGAGCTCCTGTGCGGGCGCGGTCAGCGCCCAGTCGTAGAAGGCCTTCGCCGCCTTTGGGTTCGGGGCGCCCTTGATCAGCGACATCGAGCCGATCTCGTAGCCCGTGCCCTCGCAGGGAGCGACGACCTTGACCGGGAACTTGTTGAGGACGTGGATGACGCCGAGCGCGAGGAAGGACATGCCGACCGTCGTCTCGCCGCGCGAGGCGGCCGAGGCCGGCGCGCCGCCCGACTTGGTGTACTGGTTGATGTTGGCGTTGAGCTTGCGCAGGTAGTCGAAGGCCGGCTCCTCGCCGAGCAGCTGCACCAGCGTCGCCAGCGCCGTATAGGCCGCACCCGAGGAATTCGGGTTGGCCATCTGCACCTCGTCCTTGAACTCGGGCTTGATCAGGTCGGCCCAGCAGGCGGGCGGCGCCAGCTTCTTCTTGTCGACGAGTTCCGTGTTGTAGAGGAAGCCCAGCGCGTTGGCGTAGATGCCGACCGTGCGGAAGCCGGACTGGTCGGCCTGCGTGCGCGCCCAGGGATGCAGCTTGTCCAGCATCGGCGACCTGTAGACTTCGGTCAGCCCTTCCTCCGCCGCCTGCAGATGCGGATCGCCGGTGCCGGCCCACCAGATGTCGGCGCGCGGGTTGCGGGCCTCGGCGCGAATCTGCGCCAGGATCTCGCCCGAGCTCTTGCGGATCATCGCGACGTCGATGCCGGCCGCCTTCTTGAAGCCGACGGCCATGACCTGACACTGCTCCTCCTCGGCCCCGCAATAGACGGAGATGGTTTCGGCGCGCGCGGCCGCACCGGCGACGAGGACGCTCGCCGCCGTCAGCGCGAGGCGGAGGGAGAACTTGATCGAGATCATGTGCTGACGCCTGTCTGGAATGGGAATGGCCGTTGCCGGCCGGCCTCGGCGGCCGGCGCGTGGAGGATCACTTGGCGCCGATCTCGCTGGTCCAGCGAGCGAGGATGCGGGTGCGCTCCTGCGCGCTGCCGTATTTCTTGAAATCGTAGTCGATCAGCTTGACCGACTCGATGCCCGGAGCCTCCTTCGCCAGCGGCGCCTTGGCGTTCGAGGGCACCTGTAGGCTCGTCTTCGTCTCGGGGCCGATGCGCTGCGCCTCTTCCGAGAGCGCCCAGTCGTACCATTTGCGCGCGGCCGCCGGATTCGGTCCGCCCTTGATCAGCGACATCGAGCCGATCTCGTAGCCGGTGCCCTCGCAGGGGGCGAAGGCCTTGGTCGGGAAGCCGTTCATGCCCTGCGTCACGGCATCGTCCATGAAGACGATGCCGATCGCCGTCTCGCCGCGGCCGGTGGCCGTGGCGGGGGCGGCGCCCGACTTGGTGTACTGGTTCACATTGGCGTGGAGCTGCGCGAGATATTTGAACGCCGGCTCCTCGCCGAAGAGCTGGATCACCGTCGCGAAGGTCGTATAGGCCGTGCCGGAGGAGTTCGGATTGGCGATCTGGATCTCGCCCTTGTATTCGGGCTTGATCAGGTCGGCCCAGCAGGCCGGGGCCGGAAGCTTCTTCCTGGCGAGAACCTCGGTGTTGTAGACGACCCCGAGCGCACCGGCATAGATTCCGATCGTCTTGTCGTCGGTCTGCTTCGCGGGCATCAGCGCCCAGGGGCGCAGTTCCGACTGGCGCGGCGAGACGTAAGACTCGCTGAGTCCCTCCTCCGCCGCCTGCAGATGCGGATCGCCGGTGCCGCCCCACCAGACGTCGCCCTTGGGATTGCGTGTCTCGGCGCGGATCTGCGCCAGGGTCTCGCCGCCGCTCTTGCGGGTCATGGCGACATCGATGCCGGTCGCCTTGGTGAAGGCGCTGGTCATCGCCTTGCACCAGTCCTCCTGCGCTCCGCAATAGAGGACGAGACTCTCGGCATTGGCCGCCTGGGCGAGACCGGACAAGGCCAGCGCGAGCGCCGGCGCGCGCCACTTCGACATGCTGCGGACCATCGGCAGTTCCCCTCGATCATTCGATCTTTGGGGCAAGCATGATATCGCTGCATTAATGGCGTATTTCATCACGATTACTATTCTCGTTAACATTGTTAACTTGAGCGATGGCTTGAAATTGTTGTGACGACGGAGGATCATCGTAGATCAGCGCCCGCTCCGAACCGGACCGCGCGATCAGCCGAAGGTTTGCCCGATCATGACTGCCGACTGCCCCGCGGGCCAGCATATGCGCGCCGAAACGGCGGAGATTCCGGCGTCCGTAGCCCGGCTGCTCGCACTCTCGGCAGGGCAGATCACCGAGGCCGGCGCCTTGCTGCGGAATCTCGACCCGCGGTTGGTGGTGACCGTGGCCAGGGGCTCCTCGGACAATGTCGCGAGCCTGTTCAAATATGCCTGCGAGATCACGGCGGGCATCCCGGTCGCCTCCGTTGGGCCGTCGATCGCGTCGATCTACGGCCGCAGCCTGCGTCTCGACGGCGCGGCGCTGCTGACGGTTTCGCAGGCGGGGCGGAGTCCGGACCTTCTCGCCAGCCTCGCGGCCGCCCGCGCGGGCGGCGCCCGCAGCGTCGGCCTCGTCAATACGGACGGCTCGCCCGTGATGCGCGCCGTCGACGTCGCGGTTCCGGTGCAGGCGGGGCGCGAGCTCTCGGTCGCAGCGACGAAGAGCTTCGTGGCGTCTGCCGTGGCCGCCCTCGCGATCCTCGCCGCGTGGCAGGAGGACACGGTGCTGACGGAGGCGCTGAGCCGGCTTCCCGAGGCGCTCGAGGCTGCCCTCGCGGTCGATCCGGCCCCGGCGATCGCCGCCCTGCGGCAGGCGTCGTCGATCTATGTGCTCGGGCGCGGCCCCGGCTTCGCGATGGCGCAGGAGGCGTCGCTGAAGTTCAAGGAGACCTGCGGCATCCATGCGGAGTCCTTCTCCAGCGCGGAGGTTCATCACGGCCCCGCCTCGCTGGTGGCCGGCGCCTTCCCCGTGGTGGCGTTCCTGACCGAGGACGAGGCGGCGCCGGGCATCCGCGAGACCATCCGGACCTTGGCGGGGCGGGGCGCGAACATGCTGACGCTCGGTTTCGGGCCCGATGCCCTTTTGCGCGTTCCCGACCCCGGTCACCGGCTGACGCAGCCGGTCGTCCTGATCGCGGCCTTCTACCGCGTCGCGCTGGAACTCGCCCTCGCGCGCGGCCTCGATCCGGATCGGCCTCCCTTCCTGCTCAAGGCGACGGACACGGTCTGATCATGTCCGGCCCGGCCCCGAGCCTGTCGCTTACGGTCTTTGCCGTGGTGCTGGCCAGCGCGCTGCTCCATGCCGGCTGGAACGCCTTCGTGCGCGCCGCTCCCGACAAGCTGAGGGGCATGGCGGTAATGTCCATGGGCGGCTCGGCGCTCTGCGCGCTCGCGCTGCCCTTCGTGGCCGTGCCTCCGGCCGAGGTCTGGCCCTGGCTCGGGATCGGCTTCGTCGGCAGCCTGTCGACACAGGCGCTGATCGCTCAAGCCTATGCGCGCGGCGAGCTCTCGGTCGCCTATCCGCTTCAGCGGGGCCTGGCCCCCATCGCCGTGACGACGGGCTCGGCGGCGCTCTTTGCCGAACTGCCGGGGCCGGTGGGGTTCGCCGGCATCGGCGCGATCTGCTGCGGCGTCGCGGTGCTGGCGTTCCGGGGGCTGGGACCGTCCACGGCCCGCGCGCCCATCCTGGGCGTGGCGCTGCTGGCGGCGCTGCTGACGGCGCTCTACACGCTCGCCAATGCGAAGGGCGCGCGGTTGAGCGTATCGGCCTTCGACTATGCGATCTGGGCCTCGGTGCCGAACGGGGCCGCCTGGGCGGTCGTGATGGCGATGGCGGGACGAAAGCCGCTGCGCCTGCTGCGGGAGGACTGGATTCACGCGGCCGGCAGCGGCACTGTCACGACTCTCGCCTTCATTCTGCTGCTCTGGGCCTCGCGGCACGCGCCGGTCGCGATGGTCTCCGCCCTGCGCGAGACCAGCATCCTGTTCGGCTTGCTGATCGCATGGTTGTTCCTCGGCGAAAGGCTGGGAGCGGCCCGTTGGACGGCCGCCGGCTTCATCCTGTGCGGCGTCGTGCTCCTGAGGTTCTCCTGATGATGGCGGCGGACGACCAGGCCCCGGAGGGCCTCGATGAACGGAGCGCTCCGGAGCCGCGCCCGTGGTGGCTGGCACCGACGTGTCTCTTCGACGGCCGCGAGCGCAGGGCCGGCGTCGCCCTGAGGATCGAGGCCGGCCTGATCGCGGCCGTGGCCCCGGTCGCCGACATCGGCGCCGACGACCGTGTCGTGACCTCTCCGCTCATGGCCTGCCCCGGATTCGTCGATCTGCAGGTCAATGGTGGCGGTGGGGCGCTGTTCAACAACGATCCGTCGCCGGCGACGCTCGCCACCATCGGCGCCGCGCACCGGCGCCTCGGCACGACCTCATGGTTCGCGACCTTCATCACCGACAGCGCCGACGCGCTGGACCGGGCGGTCGATGCGGTCATCGCCAACCGCGGGCGGCATGGCGTCGCGGGAGTGCATATCGAGGGGCCCCATATCAGCCTCGAGCGGCGCGGCACCCATGCGGCCCGTCACATCCGCCCCTTCGACGAGCGCACGCTGGCGAATCTCCAGAGGCTGCGGTCTTCCGGGATCGCCACCATGCTGACAGTCGCCCCCGAACGGCTCGCGAGCGGCACGATCGCGAGGCTGACCGAGATGGGCGTTCTCGTCTCGGCCGGTCACAGCGCGGCGACCGGCGAACAGGTCGAGGCGGCGGTCGCCGAGGGCCTGCGCTGCTTCACCCATCTGCACAATGCGATGAGCCCGATGACGGCGCGGGAGCCGGGCGTCGTCGGCGCGGCGCTGGCCAGCGATGCGTGGTGCGGCCTCATCGCCGATGGCCACCATGTCTGCGATACGACGGTCGCGCTCTCCCTGCGGGCGCGGCGTCGGCCGGACCGGACCTTTCTCGTCTCCGATGCGATGGCGACGGTCGGCGGTCCCGACGCATTCGAACTCTACGGCCGCAGGATCGAGGTTTCGGGCGGGCGCCTCGTCAATTCCGAGGGCGCGCTCGCGGGCGCCCATCTCGATATGGCCACGGCCGTCCGGTATCTCGTGAACCGCGTCGGCGTCGGTGTCGAAGCGGCGCTGGCCATGGCCTCCTGCATCCCGGCCGGGGCTGCGGACCTCGATGCGGAGATCGGAGGCCTGACGGTCGGTCGAAAGGCGGACATCCTGCTCCTCGACGATCTGCTGGAGGTCCGGGCCGTCTTCTTCGACGGCGCCGCGGTCGAGATGGCGCCGGGCGGTGAACGCACAGCCGGAGTGTCCGGATCGTGAAAAAGGCGAAACGCTCGGTCGCGAAGCCCCTTGCGCAGGTCGGTGCCTTGCCCGTCCGGCAGCACGACGACGGGCAATACCGGATCCTTCTCGTCACGACCAGGACCACCGGACGCTGGACGATCCCGAAAGGCTGGCCGATCAAGGGACGGAAAGCTCACGAGGCGGCGGCGCAGGAGGCGATGGAGGAGGCGGGCGTCAGCGGGACCGCGAGAAAGCGCGCCGTCGCGCAATACCTCTACTGGAAGCGCATGGACGACCATTTCGTGCTCTGCCGCGTGAAGATCTACACGATCCTCGTCACGACCGAGCATGACGCCTGGCCGGAACAGCTGGAAAGGCGTCGCTTCTGGTTCTTGCCGGCAGACGCCGCCGACATCGTCGAGGAGCCCGGGCTGAAGAAGGTGCTGGCGAGCCTGTCGACCTCATAGATCGCCGCGCACCCCTCCGGCCGCGCCGGCGGTGATCCAGGGGCCTGTGATCGCGGCATGATATCGAGCGCTGACGGCGAGTCCCCGCGACCTGCCGCAGGAATCATCGCATGACAGAAGCGATGCGCCATTCGGCCGTCATCGAAAAACTGGAGCGGGCGATCGGGATCGAACCGACGACATTCAGCTTGGGAAGCTGACGTTCTACCACTGAACTACGCCCGCAGCCGTCGGAATCGGCCTGACCGTTCTCCGAGGGCAGGCGTTCTTAGCCGCTTCCCGGCGCGATGTCATCGGGGAATTGCAGCCCTCGCTGCAGGTTCCGGAACGGCGGCCTCGATCGCGAAGATGCCTGGAGCGCCCGCCCTGGTCGTCCGAGGTGCCGATGGCGCCGTCGGGAGCGTCGCGCTCGGCGGTCTCAATCTTCGTTCTTGCCCCGGCTTTCCCGACAACGGCACCCCGCTTCTCGCAGCCGCCGCTCCAAGCGCGACAGAAGACCGCTTCCTGCTCGAAGCCCTATTGGGGCGCGAGCGCGAGCATGTCCTGCACGAGGCTCCCCTTCAACAGCAACGCCTTGATCTGGGAACGGCGCCGGCTGAAATTCTGGGAGATCAGGTCCGTCTCCGCCTTGACGAGATCGACCTGAGCATCGAGCAGCTCGAACACCGTGCGGCTGCCATTCTTGAACTGCTCGAAATAGAGATCCTGCACCTTGCGCGCCGCCTTGACCCGCGCGACCAGAGACCCGGATTTGTCGCTGTCCGACGACGTGATCCGCTGGGCGCCCTGAGCCTCCTCCCTCAGCTCGCGACGGCGCTTGTCCAGCCTCAGATACGCCGCCTCGATCCGGGCCATCACCTGCCGGCGGGCGCTGAGATTGGCTCCGCCGTCGAGCAGCGGGACCCTGAGCGAGACGAGGACGTTCGCGTAAGTCTTGCGGTCGGAGGTGTCGGGCTCGGCCATGTTGCGCCCCGCCTTGAAGGTGCTTTCAAGGCCGAGATTCGGGCGACCGCTGCCTTCGACCGAGTTCAACTGCTCGCGAAGCGACGAAATCTCGCTTTGAATGGCGAGGATGTCGGGATTGCGGTCGAGTTTCTCCTGACTGAGCTCGGCGGGGTTGCCGCCCAGGCGCGGCGTCACCGCGTCCACGACCTTGTCGACGTCGAGCTCCGTCAGGCGACGGAAGGCGTCGGAGGCGTTGGTGCGCTCAGTGGTGAGGTCGATCAGGCTGGTCTTGGCATTCTCCAGACGAGTCGTCACGCGCTTGACGTCGGCGACGGTCGAGTTGCCGTCCGATTCGTTCGACTGGACGATCTTGAGGATGTCCTCATGCGCCTTGATGTTGCGCTTCGCCAAGGCGATGTTCTCGTCGGTCTGGTGCACCTTCAGCAGGAGATCGAGCATATCGAAGGCGGTCTGCTCGGTCTTGGCGATGCGGGCGTTGGTCGCGCTCTGATAGGCGAGCGACGCCCGCTCGTAATTGCTCTTGGCGGCGCCGAAATCGTAGAGGTTCTGCCGGAAGCTCAACCCGATCTCGCGACGGATGGCGTTGCCTGCGGGGTCGGACAGCCAGTTCCGTTGCGGCCCCGCAGCCGCCGTGAGATCGAGCGTCGGAAGCATGCCGGCCTGGGCGCCGTCGACCGCTGCGTATTGTTCTTTCTCTTTCGCCGCCGCGATGCCGACGTCCGGATTGGTGCGGATGAGGCGTCGCAGAACCTCGGAAATCGTCATCCGCCCCGCCACGCCACGCTCCGATGACGGAGCCGGCCTCGGCGATTCGGATGACGATGTGAATTTGGCCGCCGGCTCCATTGCAATCGGAGGAACGGCAGAAGTAACATCTTCGACAGCGAACGAATTGCAGAGCGTTGCCGGCAAAGGATAGCTGCCGGTGGACGCGCACGGAGCCTCGGGGCGCGAGACGCAGCCGGCCAGTCCACATACTGCGACAATGACGGACAGGAGCTTGCGCCCGTCTTTTTCGCCGCCCCAAGCCATCCCCACGTCCTCGCCCCTTCGCATCCGGCGACAAGGGATTATTAACCTTAATAAAAGGTTTGTGATTCGCGCAATCCGTAAAGATGCTGTTGGCTGACTGGCCGGAAAACGGCTCTACAAGGGGGCGCGTCGACGCCCCATCCCATCGATGGGACATAAGGCCCATCTGCCGTGACCCCGCCGAATGGGCGGGCCGTAACTCCAAGGCAGGTCGGCATCGCGTCCCCGCCGCGCCGAAAGCGCGAACGTAGCGGCGGGCTTCGGGCAGGGGCCGCGCGGCACCCCTCCCCTTATGCCGAGAATGAACGCGCCTGCCGCGGGAAGCGGCCGCCCGAGAAGGCCGAAGCCCGGAAGCCGTGGACCGGCGAGACGGGAACCGCCGTCAAAGGCGGCTCCGACAGAGCACCCTCCGTTCACGGTCTCGACTGCTCCGCCGCCAAGGGTACGACCGGAAGCCGTCAGCGCCGGAATGCCATGTCCTTCACGTTCATGAGAGGGGTCAGCAGGTACTGCAGCACCGAGTGGCGACGCGTCAGCATGTCCACGTTCGCCATCATGCCCGGCACGATCGGATAGGTGTCGCCAAGCCTGTTGGCCGCCTTGAGGCGAACGCGGAAATAGGGCTGGCTGTCCTTGTCCTTGATGATGTCGGGCGAGATGTCGACGACCTGCGCATCGAGCCCGCCATAGACCGAATAGTCATAGGCGGTGATCTTCACGACGGCCTTGGTGCCGGGCCAGATCTCGGCGCGATCCTGCGGCGACAATTGCGCCTCGATGGCAATCGTGTCGCTGCCGGGGACGATCTCCAGAATGGGCGCCCCTGCCGCGATGACGCCGCCGACGGTGGCGACGAAGCGCTTGTTGACGATACCGGCCGTCGGCGACCGGATTTCCGTCCGCGTTTCCTTGTCGCGCAATCCTGAAACTGCCTCGCGCAACTGGCTGATCTCGACCAGCACCTTGGTCTTTTCCTCATAGGCGTCGGAGCGAAATTTCAGTACCGCGCCGTTGCGCTGCCTGACGGCCTCGCTCAGCGCGGCCTGCGTCTGCGGGATGTCGTGGTTGAGGTCCTCGATCTTGGTGTCGAGCTGCTGAAGGGATGTCAGGCCCTGGAGAAGCTCGTTGCGCGAGACCGCGCCAAGGTCGTGGAGG
Organism: Chelatococcus sp.; assembly: GCA_003248805.1. Taxonomy (GTDB): domain Bacteria; phylum Pseudomonadota; class Alphaproteobacteria; order Rhizobiales; family Beijerinckiaceae; genus Allobosea. Next base: position 49,107 of record QFQY01000020.1, read on the forward strand.
CGCTGCAGGCTCTGTGTCCTCTGTGCGGTGAGCTCGCGCTCGCGCTGGAGATTGGAGCGCCGCGCCCCCAGCCCGGCGAGGGCGATCTCGTGCTGGCGGATCTTGTCCTCCAGAATGTTGATCTGCTCCGACTGGTCGCGCTTGCGCTGAAGGAAGAGGTCGCGCTCGCTGGCGATGATGAAGCTCTCTTCCAGATCGGGAGGGAAGGACACCTCGCTGGCGCCCGACAATTCGGCCTCGATGCGCGCCTGGGCCGCCCGCTTGGCCGACAGTTGCGTCAAGGTCTGCTGCAGAGTCGTCTGGGACTGGGTGTCCCGGATCCGGAGCAGGACCTGGTCCTGCTCGACGCGGTCGCCTTCGCGGACGAGAATCTCGGAGACGATGCCGCCTTCGAGGTGCTGGACGATCTGATTCTGATTGAAAGGTACGACGGTTCCCGTGCTCCGGGTGACGGCGTCGATCCGCGTCATCGCGCTCCAGACGGCCAGGGCGGCAAGGCTCGCGGCCAGCCCGAGAAGCAAGGTCCGGTGGGCATCGCTGCGGATGCGGTCGCAGCGTCGCGCCGCCCGCTCTCCTTCCGGGAACATCGAACCGTTCGATTGCGTCATGACCAATAGTCCCGCTGCCGAAAACCCGCTTTAGCGGGATATCGTTAACCGAGCGCTAAGCATTCGCGTTTACTCTTCCGAAATACTTGAGATTTTGCGTCGTAGGGCCTGTCGACAATGGCACATGTGCACGGAATTTCAGCGCGTGCTGATGACACGATGCGCCTGCCGTTTCGCATCGGCCCCATGGCCGGGGCCGGCAAGGCGCCAAACCCCGGCGGCGAGCATCTGCTGGCGGCGCTGGGCCGGCTGAGCTGCGACCGGGCCGAGATGCGCATGCTGCGCGCGACGATCGCAGAGATCGACGGCACCATCCTGCCTTGCGTCGCCGTGCTCCAGGACGGAACCGGGCTCGCCCTCGTCGCCCGCGAAGGCAAGAGCATGTTCCGCGTCGAGACGGCCGGCGGCGTCGAGCATATCGGCGCCAATGATCTCGCCGAGCGTTACTCCGGAGCGCTTCTGGTGCACGCGCGCGCTGCCGCCACGCACCGGAAGTCGGCCCCCGTCGACACGACCCCGCTGCTCCGCAGGATCCTGCGGCTGACCGTGACCTCCTCCTTGTTGCCGCAACTGATCCTCGCGGCCATTCTCGGCAATCTGCTCGTCTTCGCCCTGCCGATCTACAGCATGGCTGTCTACGACCGGATCATCCCCCACCGCGCGACGGAGACGCTCTGGGCGCTGACGATCGGCATCGGCATCGGCATCGTCTTCATGGTCGACATGTTCTGCAAGTCGATGCGGCATCGGATCCAGGAAGCCATCGGTGTCGGCATGGGGCTCGACCTGCAGCAGAACCTGTTCCGCCACGTCATGTCCGCCGAGCTCGCCCATGCGCCGAAGAATGCCGGCGTGCTGTCGAGCGCCTTCGGCGCGATAGACGGGCTGTGCCTGCTCGCGCCCGCGATTCTCGCCGGCCTTCTCGTCGACCTGCCCTTCGCCATCGTCATCCTGCTCTATGTCGCCTTCCTGGCGCACTGGGTCGTCCTGGCGCCCGCTCTCGCCATGTTGGCGATCCTGCTGGTCAACATCGGCAGCCATGTCGCCGCGCGGAAGGCCCATGCCGCAGCGGCCAAGCACATGGTGGCGCGCACGGGCCTGATCGAGGAAGGCGCGCATTCGCTGGAGACCATCAAGGCTCTCGGAGCGGAACGAGACCTGGTCGACAGATGGTCGCGCCTATCCGACGAGCTGGCCTTTCAGTCTCATCTCGGACGCAGCGCGAGCGCGGCGTCCGGGCAGAGCGTCAACATGATCTTCCAGATCAGCACGGTCGCATCGCTCGCGATCGGCGTCTTCATGATCAGCGCGGGCGACATGACGGTCGGTGCACTGGTCGCCGCCGTGCTGCTGACAGGCCGGGCGATCGCACCCATCGGCGCATTGGCGGCCAGCGTCATCCGTGGTTTCAGCCTCGCCCAGTCGCTCGGCTATGCGAAGAAGCTCCTCGAGACGCCCAGCGAGGTCGCGGGGGACGCGACCCGGCGCGCGGCGCGCATCAAGGGCTCCGTCCGCTTTGCCGGCGCGAGCTACAGCTATCCCGGCGAGCCACGGCCCGCGCTCCACGATATCAACCTGGCGATCGCGCCCGGCGAGAAGGTCGGCATCATCGGCCGCATCGGTTCGGGCAAGAGCACGCTGATCCATCTGGTGCCGCGGCTCTACCGCCCCGATCAGGGCAACGTCCTGATCGACGATCACGATATCCGGCAATACGACCCCGTCTGGCTGCGGCGCCACATCGCCTACATGCCGCAGGACTGCGATCTGTTCGACGCGAGCATCCGGGACAACATCGTGCGCGGGCTCGACACCGTGGACGAGGACCACTTCCAGGAAGCGGTGACCATCGCCGGGGTGAAGGATTTCGTCGCCAACCATCCGGCCGGCTACGGACTCGTCGTCGGCGCCCATGGCCGGCGGCTCTCAGGCGGCGAACGACAGGCCGTGTGTCTGGCCCGCGCGCTCGTCGCCCGGCCCGCCATCCTCGTGCTCGACGAGCCGACATCGGCCATGGACAGCCAGCTCGAGCGCCGCGTGGTCGAGCGTCTGAAGTCCGCTCTGGACGGCAAGACGGTTCTCGTGGCGACGCATCGGGCGCCGCTGCTGGCACTGGTCGATCGGGTCATCTGGCTCGATGGCGGCCGTGTCATCGCGGACGGCCCGACGGCCGAGATCATTCGCCGTGCAACGCCCATGTCCGCGTAGAGACTAGAAAATGGCGAGCAAGCACAAACAGGAAGATCCCTGGGCCGGCTTTGTCGACGTGCTGTCGAACATCCTGATGGTCGTCATCTTCCTCGTCGTCATTCTCGGCATGGCGATCTTCGCGCTGTCCCAGCAGATCACCAAGGTCGCTGTCGAGAATGCGGTCAAGGCGGAGCGGGAGGCGCAGGCGACGCCCACCGCCGATCCGCAACCCCGGCCGCCCGAGAAAACCGACGAGGCCGTCGCTGCCGCTCCCAAACCGGAACCTCAGGTCGGCGCAGCCGGTGCCTATGAGGCGGCCAAGGCGCCGCGGGCCCGCGAGACCGACGAGGTGGCCGGCAACACCACGCTCTCCGTGCGGAGTCTCGCAATCAAGCCCGGCAAAGAGGTCGAAATCGCGTCCGAAGAGACCAAGCAGGTCGATGCGCCGGTCGTGGTGAAGCAGTCTCACGCCTTCCTGACGCTGAAGTTCGGCAAGGGCGCCTTCAAGATCGACACGGCAGCTTCCGGCGAAATCCAGACCTTCCTCGCTGCGGACAAGGCGACGGGCGAGAACAAGCTCGAGGTCCGGGCCTTCGCGCAGTCGACCGTCGGCTCGGTCTCCGAGGCCCGACGCATCGCCTACTATCGCGCCATGCAGACGAGAACCGAACTCGTGCGAAGCGGGGTCGCTGCCAACCGGATCGAAGTCAAGATTCGGGAATCCCTCTCGCCCGAAGAAATCGACGTCGTCAGGATCTTCGAGAAGCCATCCTAGAGGCCGCCCCGGCTCGCGCCGCAGCACGGCTTAATCACATATTCGCAATTGCAAAATTATGTTTCCGACATTCAACGGGCCGGGGGGGGCTCATCGTGGCGACCGCTAGCAGATCAACGCACGGCTATGCCGTGTGGGGAGAAATATCGAAGCAGTTGAGCGTGCTCGCTCTGGTCGCGGCGCTTGGTATCTGGCAGCATCATTTCGTCATTCAGGCGGCGTCCGCCGACGTCTACCTGTTCGCGCTGCTGTTCGGCGCCGGACTGTTCGGCATGTACAATGCCGTCGCGGGGACGCACCAGCTCAACAACGAATTCATCGCCCTGGCTGCGATGAAAGAGGTCTATGAAGACGCGATCCGGTCCCAGCGCGACACGAATAATGCGCTGATCGCGCAGTTCCGGCGCACCCAGAGGCCGGCCACCGTCTATCACATGCCGTCAGCGCTTGCGACGGCACATAATCTCATCGTCGAGGAGGTCCAGCGCAACGGCCTGTTCCGGATCTCGACGACGACGATGCAGGTGCTCGTCGCCGACCTCGAAACCAAGCTCGACGACCGCCAGGGCACGACGCACTATCTCGGAGCCCTGATGGTTCTGCTGGGCCTGCTCGGCACCTTCATCGGCCTGATGCATACGCTGGAATCGGTCGGCGGCATCCTCGGCAGCCTCGACCTCTCCGGGTCGGCGGGCGCCGGTGCCATCGCAGGCCTGATCGAAAGCCTCAAAAAGCCGCTCGACGGCATGTCGACCGGCTTCGGCGCGTCGCTTTTCGGCCTGATCGGTTCGCTGCTGATCGGCTTCCTCGGAAAGCTCGATTCGAAGGCCTCCTTTCGCCTCAAGCACGAATTCGAAACCTGGATCCGCAGCACCGTGCAGATCGAGGATGCGCAGTCCGTCGCGAGCAGGAACGCGACGACACCGTCCGAGAGCGACGTCCAGACCGAACCCGGGGCTGCGGAAGGGCTGCATACGCGCACCATGCTCAAGGTCGCGCGCCTGACGATCGCCAGCACGGCGAAACTGGCAGAGCAGGTCGCAGCGATGACGGCGGCGATCGAGGGCGACCGCAACGACCGGAACCGCCAGACGTCCAGCCTGGAAAGGATCGCAGAGACCGCGGAGCGCACGCTCGCGGCGCAGCTGGCGCTCAATCTCCGTTGCTCCGAAATCGCCAGCTCACTGGTCGGGGTCGGGACCATCGTGCAGGAGACGGCCGGAAACCTGACCGGCGTGGTCCAGACGCATACGCGCTCGGCGGCGGCGATGTCGGCCGCACTCCTCCAGGAGGCGCGGCTCCTTCACGATACCGCGTCCCTTGGTCTCGACGGCCTCCACGACATGCAGGCGAAGACCCGTCAGATCCAGTCCGGGATGCAGGAGCTTTCGCAGACGGTGATGCAGGCCCGCGGCGAGGGCCAGAACCAGCCCAACGCCAGCGAAGTCTCCAGCCTCATCGCGGAGCTCGATCACCTCATCGCCGCGACGCATCTCGGGGCGAACGAAATCCGCAATCTGCGCCGGCTGTCGGCCATCGCCGAAGGGCTGAGCGGACTTCCCGACGAGCTCGCCGCTCCGCATGCGATGGATGAGCGCCAGGCCGCGAGCTCCATTTCAAACGCCGATCAGAGGGCCGCATCATGAGTCTGTCGTCCGCCCTGCACCAGTCGCTCCGAAACGGATTGCGGTTCTCGCCCCGCTTCCAGCGCCAGCATGAGCGCAGGCCCTGCTCGGTCTTCGCGCAGCTCTATTTCATCGAGCGGGGCTTTTCGATCCGCGGCTTGATCGACGAGGCCTCGCTCGGCGGGCTGCGGTTCAGGCCGGCGCAAAGCTACATCCTGCTGCGTTCCCACGACCCGGTGCGCGTCACCGTGCTCGACCGGGAATTCCTGGCGACGCTCGTGAACACGTCCCCGATGGGCTACGGCCTGAAGCTGACGTCGATGCTCAGCGAGGCCGAGCTCGACGCCATCGTCGGCCCCGAATCCCGCTCGCCGTCGCTCCAGGCCTGACGGCGGGCCGCTTCGTCACGGGGCTCTCTCTAACGAGGGCCCATAGATCGGGAGATGGGTGAGAATGGCTGGGGAAGCAGCGCCTACGACTGCCGCCGACAGCGCCCCCGGCGCTCGGGTGCTGGACAAAGTCGCGGCCATATCGCCCTCGCCAGCGGTCGACGCGGCAGCCGCGCCGGCCGTCCTGACCATCGAAAAGCCGCAGGCCGGCCAGACGCAGGTTCTCCACGTCTCGGACGGCCAGCGTCTCGGTTTCGGCTTTTCGCTGGAGAGCGTGAAGATCGAATTGCGTGATGTCGACCTCGTAGTGACGTTCGCGGACGGATCGTCCGTCGTGCTGCTCGAGTTCGGCGTCAGGCTGCTGGCGGAAAACGCCGCCCAATTGATCGTCGACGGAAAGCCCATCGACGCACAGGCGCTGCTGGCCATGGTCAGCAACTTCGTCGCCTCCGATGTGCCGATCCAGGCCAACATGACGAGCCAGGAGGCGCCCAAGCCCCTGAGCCAGCAGGCGGAGAAGGCCGAGCAAACGCCGCCGCCTCCCGCGCCGCAGCCTGTTGTCGTCGAGGTCCAGGCCGAGCCGGTCAAGCGCAAGGACGAGGACGCGCCCCCCGAGAAGAACGAGCACAAGGCCGACCAGGACAGCCCGGCGCCGTTGGCGCCCCCCGCCAGGCCCGTGACAGCTTCGGACGAGGGATCGTCATCGTCGAAGAAGGCCGATCCGGTCGAGACCAACACGCATACGAGCGACAATCCCGATCCGCCCAATACCAATACGGGCATCGGACCGGGGCTCTACAATGTTCCGGTTCCCGAGATCTCCGCCAAGCTGCTCGGCGTCGTCGCCAGCACCGTGCAGACCACCGGCTCGATCCACGAGATCGACGGCGCGCTGGCGCAGTCGCCCGCCGACACCGACACCCGCTATGCGGTCCAGGCCCAGGTCGACACGATCACCGGCACGACGGGCAACGATCTGATCTACGCCGACAACCCGATCTATGCGGGCGTCGGAACCTCGACGCGTACCGTCGAGCTCAACACCGTCATGCCCAATTCCGACTGGGTCATCACCGGGTTGCGGGTTTCGGGGCTGCCCGAGGGCTATTCCATCGTCGGCGCCTCCCGGGTCGATGGAAGCTATGTCGTCGCCGTCGATCCGCTGAACCCGAATGTGAGCAGCATCAAGCTGCAATATGTCCTGCCGGATGGCACGACGACGGCCAATGCCGCCGGGTTCTACGGGTTCCTGACCCTCAAGCTCGACTACGACATCACCAGTCCGACCTACGGCGCGGCGGCGACGACGAGCGGAACGATTCAGTTCGGTGTCCGTGACGTCGCCGGCGAAGCCGATGCCGTCTATCTCAATCCGGTCACCGGCGCTCCGATCTACGTTCTCTGGAGCACGCCGCCGGGCACGATCGTGCATGCGGGGGCGGGCGACGACACGGTGGTCGCCGGTGCGGGCAAGGACGTGCTCGACGGCGGCAGCGGCACGGACATGCTGTCCTACAAGATGTCGAATGCCGCGGTCAGCGTCGATCTCGCCGCCAACGCCGCTTCGGGCGGCTATGCCAAGGGCGATACGATCTCCGGCTTCGAGAGCGTCGAAGGCACGGCCCATGCCGACACGCTGTCGGGCGATGCGGGGGCCAACACGCTGATCGGCGGCGCGGGAGCCGATGTGCTCGACGGCCGGGGCGGCACCGACACGGCGCGCTACGACGGATCCGCGGACGGCGTCGTCGTCGACCTGGTGGCCGGGACGGGCCAGGGCGGCGACGCGCAAGGCGATGTGCTGACCTCGATCGAGAACCTCTACGGCTCGGCCTTCGCCGACCGGCTGGTCGGCGATGCCGGCGACAACGAACTGCATGGTGGCGCCGGAAACGATGTCCTGATCGGCGCCGCCGGCGCCGATCTGCTCGACGGCGGCGAAGGCGTCGACACAGCCGATTATTCGGCTGGAACGCAGGGCATCGCGGTCGATCTGGCGGCGGGTGTCGGCTCGGCCGGCGATGCCGCCGGCGACAGGCTGGTGTCGATCGAGACCGTGATCGGAACCGCCTTCGACGACACGATCGCCGGCAGCGCAGCCGCCGAGACGCTCTCGGGTGGCGCGGGCGACGACCGACTCGACGGGCGCGGCGGCGACGACATCCTTCAGGGCGGAGCCGGCGACGACATCCTGACGGGCGGCGCGGGGGCAGACGTCCTCAATGGCGGTGCCGGAAACGACACGGCGAGCTATGCGGCATCCGCAGCCGGCGTCAGCGTCAGCCTGACCACGGGCACGGCGAGCGGCGGCGATGCCGCGGGCGACACGCTGATCTCGATCGAGAACCTGACGGGCTCGGGCCTCGACGACGTTCTGGTCGGCAATGGCGACGCCAACGTCCTGCGCGGCGGCGACGGCGGCGATCAGTTGCGAGGCGGTGCCGGGGCCGACGTGCTCGACGGCGGCCTGGGCTCCGACATCGCCGACTACTCGACATCGTCGGGCGCCGTGACCGTCAATCTGGCTCTGGGTACGGCCAGTGGCGGCGACGCGCAGGGCGACACGCTGATCTCGATCGAGAACGTGATCGGCTCGACCATGGCGGACACGCTGATCGGCGATGCCGGCAGCAACGCCTTGTCCGGCGGCGCGGGCGACGACCTCCTCGTCGGCGGCGGCGGGGCGGACGCGCTCGCGGGCGGCGCCGGCATCGACACGGCGAGCTATGCCGGCTCCGTCGCGGCGGTGGAGGTCGATCTCACGGCGGGGACCGCCCATGGCGGCGACGCCGAGGGCGATACGCTCGATTCGGTCGAGAACGTCGTCGGCTCGGATTTCGACGACACCTTGCGCGGCGATGCCGCGGCCAACGCTCTTTCGGGCGGAGCGGGGGACGACCTGCTGATCGGCGGTGCGGGCGCCGATACGCTCGACGGCGGGGCGGGTACCGATACGGCGAGCTATGCGGGCTCGGCCCTCGGCGTCAGCGTCGATCTGGCGACCGGCTACGGCCAGTCCGGCGATGCGGCCGGCGACCGGCTCACCGGCATCGAGAACCTGGTCGGCTCCGATCAGGCCGACACGCTCAGGGGCGACGCCGGCGTCAACGCGCTCCATGGCGGCGCGGGCGACGATACCCTGCTCGGCGGCGGCGGCGCGGACGTGCTCGACGGCGGCACGGGCTTCGACACGATCAGCTATGCGGGGTCCGCCGCCGCGGTCACGGTCGATCTGGGCAGCGGCTCTGCCTCGGGCGGCGATGCGGCCGGCGACACGCTGACCTCGATCGAGGCGGTGATCGGGTCGGATTTCGACGACACGCTCAAGGCCGGCGCGACGGCCGCTGCCCTTGCGGGCGGCCTCGGCGACGATACGCTGACCGGCGGGGCGAGCGCGGACAGCCTCTCGGGCGGAGCGGGCGACGACCTGCTCATCGGCGGCGGCGGCGCTGACCGCCTCGACGGCGGCTCGGGCGCCGATACGGCGAGCTACGCCGACTCGGCGGCCGGCGTTTCCGTCGACCTGGCTTCGGGCAGTGCCAGCGGCGGCGATGCGGCCGGCGACACGCTGACCTCGATCGAGAACGTCATCGGCTCTTCCCGCGACGACGTGCTGATCGGCTCTGCGGCGGCCAACGTGCTGCAGGGTGGCCAGGGGGACGATACGCTGATCGGTGGCGCCGGTGCGGATACGCTCGACGGCGGCAGCGGCTTCGACATCGCGGACTACGGCACCTCCGGTTTCGGTGTGACCATCAATCTCGCCACCGGTGCCAATGGCGGCGGCGACGCGCAGGGCGACACGCTGCTCTCGATCGAAAAGATCATCGGTTCGGCCTTCGCCGACACGATGACCGGCGGGGCAGGCGACGACATCTTCGCAGGCGGCGCGGGCGACGACACGCTGTCGGGCGCGGCCGGAAATGACCGGCTCGAAGGCGGCGACGGCAATGACCTGCTCACGGGCGGGACCGGCAACGACGTCCTGATCGGCGGGGACGGCACCGATACGGCGAGCTATGCCGGCTCGCAGGCGGCCGTCCAGGTCGACCTGGCGGCCGGCACCGGGCTGGGCGGCGACGCCGCGGGCGATACGCTGTCAGGCATCGAGAACCTGGTCGGATCGGATTTCGACGATGTGCTGATCGGGGATGCGGGGGCCAACACGCTCTCGGGCGGCACGGGCAACGACCGTCTCGAGGGCGGGGCGGGCAACGACAACCTGATCGGCGGCTCCGGCAACGACATTCTCATCGGCGGCGCGGGCGCGGACGTCTTCCAGGGCGGCGACGGCAGCGACACGGTCGACTATTCGACATCGGCGTCGGGCGTGGGGGTCAATCTCGCCACGCGCTCGGGCGTGGGCGGGGACGCCGAAGGCGACGGCTTCTTCGACATCGAGAACGTCACCGGGTCCGGCCATGACGACATCCTGACCGGCAACGGCGGCGCCAACGTCGTGACGGGCGGCGCCGGCAACGACGTGATCGATGCGGGCGCGGGCGACGACGTCGTCACGGGCGGCGCCGGTGCCGACACGCTCCATGGCGGCGCCGGCACGGACATCCTGTCCTATGCCCTGTCGAACGCGGCGGTGGCGGTGGACCTTCAGCTCGGGACCGGGCTCGGCGGCGATGCGCAGGGCGACGTCGTCGACGGCTTCGAGGAGCTCCAGGGCTCCGCCTTCGCCGATAGCCTACTGGGCACGTCGGCCAACGACATCCTGCGCGGCGGCGCCGGAGACGACATCCTGCGCGGCCGCGGCGGTGCGGACGTGCTCGACGGCGGGGCCGGCATCGATACCGCCGACTATGCGGATTCCGCCAGTGCGGTCCATGTCGACCTCGACGCCGGAACGGCCTCCGGCGGGGACGCCCAGGGCGACACGCTGATCTCGATCGAGCGGGCCGTCGGCTCGGCCCATGACGACTGGTTGAAGGCGGCGGCATCCGGCTCGACGCTCGACGGCGGCGGCGGCGACGACATGCTCGTTGCGGGCGCCGGCGCCGACACGCTGAGCGGCGGTGCGGGCCGCGATACCGTCGACTACACCGCCTCGACCGCTGCCGTCGTCGTCAATCTGGCGACCGGCACGGGGTCGGGCGGCTCGGCCGAAGGCGACACGCTGAGCGGCATCGAGGACGTGCTCGGCTCCGCCCATGCCGACACGCTCGTCGGCAATGCCGGCGCCAACGCGCTGACGGGCGGCGCCGGCGACGATACGCTGGCGGGCTTGGGCGGCGCCGACACGCTCGACGGTGGGGCCGGCTTCGACACGCTCGACTATTCCGCCTCCAACGCCGGCGTCACGATCGACTTCGCCTCCGGCACGGGCACGGGCGGCGATGCCCAGGGCGACAGCTTCACCGGCATCGAGGCGGTGCGCGGTAGCGCGCTGTCCGACCGCATCATCGGCGATGGCGACGCCCACAGCATCTTCGGACAGGGAGGCGACGACACCGTCGTCGCCGGGGCGGGCGCCGATCTGATCGACGGCGGCTCCGGCCTCGATACGGTCGACTATTCGGCCTCGAACGCGGCCGTGAGCGTCGACCTCGGGACCGGGGCGGCCAGCGGCGGCTACGCCGCCGGCGACACGCTGGCCTCGGTCGAAGCCGTGGTCGGCACGGCCTATGACGACACGCTGATCGGCTCGGCCGGCGTCAACCTGCTGAGCGGCGGCGCGGGCAGCGACCTCGTCCGGGGCGGTGCGGGTTCCGACGTGCTCGACGGCGGCGCCGGTATCGACACCCTCGACTACTCGACCTCGACCGCCGGTGTGACGGTCGACCTGGCCGCCGGCACCGCGATCGGCGGCGACGCGACCGGCGACACGATCAGCAATTTCGAGAACGTGCTCGGATCGGGACTGGCCGACAGGCTGACCGGCGATGCCGGCACCAACCTGCTGACCGGCGGGGCGGGCGACGACGTTCTCGCCGGCCTCGCCGGCGCCGACACGCTGGACGGCGGCAGCGGTTTCGACATCGCCGATTATTCCGCGTCGGCAGCCGCCGTGACCATCGATCTCGGTGCCGGGACGGCCAGCGGCGGCGACGGCTCCGGGGATACGCTGATCTCGATCGAAGGCGTGGTCGGCTCCGCCTTCGCCGATCGCCTGACCGGCTCGAATGGGATCGACCGGCTGGATGGCGGTGCCGGCGACGATACGCTGCTCGGCAGCCTCGGCGCGGACCAGCTCATCGGCGGCGCCGGCTCCGATACGGCCGACTACTCCGCCTCCACGGCGGGCGTGACCGTGGCGCTCGACGGCAGCGCGGGCGTCGGCGGCGACGCCGAGGGCGACACGCTGACCGGCATCGAGAACCTGACCGGCTCGGCGCTCGCCGATCGCCTGACCGGCGATTCCTATGCGAACATCCTGCGTGGCGGCGACGGCAACGACGTGCTCGACGGCGCGGCCGGCGACGACGGCCTCTATGGCGGAGCGGGCGACGACGTGCTCGCCGGAGGCAGCGGGGCCGACCTGCTCGACGGCGGAGCCGGCTTCGACACCGCCGACTACACGATGTCGGGCGCGGCACTGGTCGCCGACCTAGAGACCGGCGTCGTCAGCGGCGGCGACGGCACGGGCGACACGCTGGTCTCGATCGAGCGGCTCGTCGGCACGATCTATGGCGATAGGCTGACTGCGGCCGCGGCGGGCTCGACGCTCGAGGGCGGTGCCGGCGACGATACGCTGATCGGGGCGGCGGGCGCCGACACCCTCCTGGGCGGAGACGGCAATGACCTCGTCACCGGCGGAGCGGGCGCCGACATTCTCGATGGCGGCAACGGCGCCGACACGGTCTCCTATGCCGGATCCGGCGCGGGCGTCACCGTCGATCTAGGACTCGCGACGGCGCAGGCGCCGGGCGGCGATGCCGAAGGCGACGTGCTCTCGAATTTCGAATCCGCGATCGGCTCGGCCTTCGCCGACATGCTCAGCGGCACGGCCGGGACCAACACGCTGACGGGCGGCGCCGGCGACGACATCCTCGCCGGCCTCGGCGGAGCCGACACGCTGGATGGCGGAGCCGGCAACGATACCGCCGATTATTCCGCCTCGGGCGGCGGCGTCACCGTCAACCTGTCGAACAACCAGAATTTCGGCGCCGACGCAGCCGGGGACACCCTGGTCTCGATCGAGAACGTCACGGGCTCGGCCCTTGCCGATACGCTCACCGGCGATGCCGGCGCGAACATCCTCAAGGGAGGCGCCGGCGACGACGTGCTCGCCGGTCTCGGCGGCGCGGACGTGCTCGACGGCGGCGCAGGCAGCAACACGGCCGACTATTCGGCGTCCGCCATGGGCGTCAACGTCAACCTCGCCGGCAATTTCGCCGTGGCGACACCGCTGGGAACCATTGCGGCCGGCGGCGCCGGTCTGGGAGGCGATGCCGAGGGCGACACCTATCTGTCCATCCAGAACCTGATCGGTTCGGGCCAGGACGACGTCCTCGCCGCCCATGCGGCAGGCGGGCGGCTTTCGGGCGGCGCGGGCAACGACACGCTCGTCGCCAATGCGGGCGCCGATACGCTCGACGGCGGCGCGGGCACGGACACGGTCGATTACGGTCACTCCAACGCGGCGGTCACGGTCGATCTCTCCACGGGGCTGGGCTCCGGCGGATATGCGCAGGGCGACACGCTCACGGGGATCGAAGCGGTCTCGGGCTCGAGCTATGGCGACACGCTGACCGGCAGCTTCGGTGCCAACACGCTGTCGGGCCTCGCCGGAGACGATCTGATCGAAGGCCTCGGCGGCGCCGATACGCTCGATGGCGGAGCCGGAACCGATACCGTCTCCTATGCGCATTCGGTGACGGGGGTGACCGTCGATCTGCGGCTCGCGACCGCGCAGGTCTCCGCTGGCGACGCCTCGGGCGATATCCTTTCCAACTTCGAGAACATCCTCGGCTCGGCCTTCTCCGACACGCTGACGGGCGATGCCAACGGCAACGTGCTCACGGGCGGAGCCGGCGACGACGTGCTGGCCGGCCTCGGCGGGGCCGACACGCTCGACGGCGGGGCGGGCTCCGACACGGCGAGCTACGCCGCCTCGGCTGCGGCGGTCACGGTGAATCTCTCGACCGGCGCCGCATCGGGCGGCGATGCCACCGGCGACACGCTGACCTCCATCGAGAACCTGATCGGCTCGGCGCTCGACGACACGCTGACGGGCGATGCCGGTGGCAACCTGCTGAGCGGCGGCGCCGGCAACGACGTGCTGGCGGGTCTCGGCGGCGCCGATACGCTCGACGGCGGAGCGGGAACCGACACGGCGAACTATGCGGCCTCGGCGGCGGGCGTCACGGTCAATCTCTCGACCAACCTCAACAGCGGCGGCGACGCGGCCGGCGACATCCTCGTCTCCATCGAGAGCGTCACCGGCTCGAACCTGGCGGACGTCCTCACGGGCGCGGCGGGCGCCAACAGCCTGTCCGGCGGCGGCGGCGACGACGTGCTGGCCGGTCTCGGCGGGGCCGATACGCTCGACGGCGGGGCCGGGTCCGACACGGCCGACTATTCGGCCTCGGCGGCAGCCGTCACCGTCGATCTCGCGACGGGCGCGGCTTCCGGCGGCGATGCCGCCGGCGACACGCTGATCTCGATCGAGAACGTCATCGGTTCGACGCTCGGCGACACGCTGACGGCGGCGGCCGCCGGCAGCCGTCTCTCGGGCGGCGGCGGCAACGACACCCTGCGGGGCGGAGCCGGCGTCGATACGCTCGACGGCGGCGTCGGGACCGACACGGCCGATTATTCGGCGTCGAGCGCGGGGATCACCGTCAATCTGGCGACGGGCGTCAATACCGGCGGCGATGCCGACGGCGACACGCTGACGGGGATCGAGAACGTCACCGGCTCGGCCTCTGCCGACACGCTCGTCGGCGACGCCAGTGCCAACGTGCTCACCGGCGGGGCCGGCGACGACATCCTGATCGGCGGCGCCGGTGCCGACACGCTCGACGGCGGGGCCGGCAGCGATACCGCCGACTATTCGGCGTCCGGGCTCGCGGTCGCCGTGAACCTCACGACCGGTGTCGGGTCCGGCGGCAATGCCGACGGCGACACCCTGATTGCGATCGAGAACGTCATCGGCTCGGCCTATAACGACATCCTGACCGGCAATGCCGGCGCCAACACGCTCAAGGGCGGGGCCGGCGACGACATCCTCGCCGGCATGGGCGGGGCCGACGTGCTCGACGGTGGCGCGGGTTCGAACACGGTCGACTATTCGGATTCGGCGGCGGGGGTCGTCGTCAATCTGACGAATGCGGCGCAGAGCCCGACGGGCATTGCGGTTGCGGCGCTGTCCGGCGTCCAGGGGGATGCAGCGGGCGACACCTACGTCAACATCCAGAACGCCATCGGCTCGGCTTTCGACGACCTGATCCTGGCCAGCAACGCCGGCGGCCGAATCCAGGGCGGCGCGGGCAACGACGCGCTCTATGCCGGCTCGAGCGCCGACATTCTCGACGGTGGCGCGGGCAGCGATACCGCCAGTTATGCCTTGAGCACCGCCGCGGTCACGGTCAACCTGTCCACCGGTGCCGCCTCCGGCGGCTTTGCCACGGGTGACAGCCTCATCGCGATCGAGAACCTGACGGGCTCGCAGAGCTATGGCGACGTCCTGACCGGCAGCGCGGTCGCCAACGTGATCGACGGCCGGGGCGGCAACGACACGATCGAGGGTCTCGGGGGCGCGGATACGCTCGACGGCGGGGCCGGAGTCGACACGGTCACCTATGCGAACTCGGCGCAGGGCGTCACGGTCAGCCTGGCGCTGGCCACCGCGCAGGTTTCGGCCGGCGACGCCGCTGGCGACATCCTGTCGAACTTCGAGAATCTCACGGGCTCGGCCCATGACGACGCGCTGACCGGCGATGCGAACGCCAATATCATCGCGGGTGGGGCCGGCGACGACGTGCTGCAGGGCGGAGCGGGCGCCGACACGCTCGATGGCGGCAGCGGCAGCAATACGGCGAGCTATGCCGGGTCGACCGTCGGCGTGAGCGTCGATCTCGGACTGGCCGGTGCGCAGGTCTCCACCGGAGACGCCGACGGCGACGTCCTGATCTCGATCGAGAGCGTCGTCGGATCGGCACTCGCCGATACGCTCACGGGCAGCGCTGCGGACAACCGGTTGTCGGGCGGAGCGGGCGACGATCTTCTTGTCGGGCTCGGCGGCGCCGACGATCTCGACGGCGGCGACGGGGTCGACACGGCGGATTACTCCGCTTCGGCGGAGGGCGTCACCGTCAACCTCACGCTGGGGACCGGCGTCGGCGGCGACGCGCAGGGCGATACGCTGCGCAACATCGAAAACGTCACGGGCTCCGCCTATGACGACATCCTCTCCGGCGATGCCAACGCCAACATGCTGCTCGGTGGCGACGGCAACGACACATTGGCCGGACTGGGCGGCGCGGACGCGATCGACGGCGGTGCCGGCAACAATACGGTGGACTATTCGGCCTCGGCCGCGGCGGTCACCGTCAATCTGAGCAGCACCAACGGAGCCTTCGCCGATGCCGGCACCGGCGTTGGCGGCGATGCGCAGGGCGATACCCTCACCAACATCCAGAACCTCATTGGTTCGGCTTACGCAGACTATATCTACGCCAACGGCGCGGGCGGCTCGATCGGCACCGGAGCCGGCGACGACACCATCGTGGCGGGTGCCGGGAAGGATGTGATCGACGGCGGAGCCGGCAGCGATACGGCCGACTACAGCGCCTCGACCGCCGCCGTGACGATCAATCTGGCGGCCAAGACCGCTTCGGGCGGCTATGCCGCGACGGACGTCCTGACCAATATCGAGAACATCACGGGCTCGACCTACAACGACACGCTGACGGGCGACGGCGGCGCCAATACGCTCAAGGGCGGCGCGGGCAACGACACGATCGAAGGCGGCGCGGGCAACGACACACTCGACGGCGGCGCCGGCAGCGACACGCTCTCCTATGCCAACGCGACGAGCGCCGTCCGGCTCATGCCGAACTACTATACCTGGACCTATCCCAACGGGGTGCAGACCCAGACCTTCCTCGCCTACAACACCGTCGGCGCCGGCACCGACATCACGTCGAATTTCGAGAACATCGTCGGCTCCGGCTACAGCGACATCATCAATCTGTCGTATGGGGGCTTACAGGTCAGTGGCGGCGCCGGCAACGACCTGATCTACAACAACGGCAATTGGGGCCTGATCGACGGCGGTGCCGGGATCGACACCGCCACCTTCTCACGGAACGACTGGTGGGGCGGCGTCACGGTCAATCTCGCGACCGACACCTCGACGTCCTCGCGTTCATGGGGCGGAAGCGCGACAGGGGACTGGTTCACTGGCGTCGAGAACCTGATCGGCTCCGGCTACAACGATTATCTGGCGGGCGACGCGGGGATCAACGCGCTCAATGGCGGTGCGGGCAACGACTGGCTGAGGGGTGCCGGCGGCAACGACGTCCTCTTCGGCGGCACGGGCGACGATCTGCTCATCGGCGGCGCCGGAGCGGATGCGCTGATCGGCGGCGCCGGCATCGATACGGCGAGCTGGGCGGGATCGTCCGCCGGTGTGAACGCCAGCCTGGCGACGGGAACCGCGTCGGGCGGGGATGCGGGGACGGCCGGCGCGGCGACGGCTTACGCCAATGCGAGCCTCGTCGCCGGATGGGGGTTTGCGGAGGGCAGCGGCACGACGGCAACCGCGATCAGCGGCGCCCAGACGGTGACGCTCAATGGCGGCGCCGGCTGGGTCGCCGGGCAGGCCGGGCATGGCGGCGCGCTGAATTTCAACGGCGCCGGCTCCGGCAACTATGCGACGATCAGCAGCATCCAGGCCGCCGACGCTTTCAGCGTCTCGGTCTCGCTGAAGGTCGATACGCTCAATTCCACCAACGGCGTCTGGAAGCTCGGCACGGCGACGGGCGGCTATTTCACCTGGCTGCGCGTCAACAGCAATGGCAGCCTGACCTACGAAGTGCGCGGCGATATCGCGGGCGCCACTCTGACGGCGCAAAGCACCTCCTCGATCTCCACGGCAGCCGGCGTCGTCAACCCGGATCAATGGGTCAACGTCACCGTCACCTACCAGGCCGGTCGACTTCAGCTCTTCGTCGACGGCAACTTGATGGGCTCGACCGACAGCGCCGTCTTCCTGCCGACCGGGCTGGTCTGGAACAACAGCGCCCTGGGCTACGACTATCGTGGCACCGGCGGCATCCTCGACGGTCAGATCGACGATTTCGCGGTGTTCAACACGGCGCTGACGGAAGCTGAAGTCCAGCAGCTCGCGACGCAGAAAACCGGGCTGGAATCGGCCGGGCTCGTCACAGATACGCTGTCGGGCATCGAGAACCTGACCGGAACGGACCATGCCGATACGCTGACGGGCGATGCCGGCGACAATGTGCTCGATGGCGGCCTGGGCAACGACACGCTGATCGGCGGGGCCGGCAGCGATACGCTGATCGGCGGGGCCGGTGCCGATGTCCTCGACGGCGGCTCCGGCGACGACGTCGTTTCCTATGCGCGCTCGACGGCCGCGGTGACGGTAAACCTCGCCGACCAGTCGGTCAGCGGCGGCGATGCCCAGGGCGACACCCTGACCTCGATCGAGGGCGTCATCGGATCGGCCAAGAACGACACGCTCGTCGCCAGCGACCATGGCTCGACCCTGATCGGCGGCGCCGGCAACGACACGCTGACAGGCGGGGCCGGCGGCGACGTCATCAAGGGCGACGACGATCTCGGCAAGCTGGTGACCTATGCCGGCACTGCCGCTGCGGGCACGAACCTGCTGATCAACGGCAATTTCGAAAACTACACGATCGGCCGCTTGAACGGCGGTTCCAGCCTCAGCGCGAGCCTCGCCAATGGCTGGCAGACGGCCGACGGCACGATCGTCATCACGGACAGTTACTACATCGCCAACGGTACGGCCGAAAACCAGTCGGTGCGCCTGAACGGAAATTCCGTCAACAACGACATCTGGCAGAACGTCACCACGACGGCCGGCGAAACCTATCTGCTGCAGTTCAACCTGGGCGGATTGACCGGCAACTCCTCACCTGTCGGCGTCTACTTCAATGGCGTGCTGCTCGACACGCTCTATGGCGGCGCCATTTCGCAGAAATGGGCGACCTTCGACTACCTGGTGACCGGGACCGGCGGCAGCGACAAGATCGAGTTCAAGTACCTGGGGACCAGCGACCAGGTCTTGCTCGACGATGTGATCTTCACGGCCGTGGGGGGCCGGGACGTCATCGACGGCGGTGCCGGAAACGACGACATCGATGGCGGCTTCGGCAACGATGTCCTCCGCGGCGGCGAGGGCGACGATCACATCGTCGGCGGCCTCGGCAACGATACGATCGACGGAGGCGCCGGCAACGACACGATCAGCGGCGATGCCGACGCCTTGTCTGCCCCGGGGCTGGAGACCTTTTCCAACGGGGTGAACGGCTGGACGGGCCTCAATGGCGCCTCGACGTCCACGGCGACGCTGCTCGACGGCAGCATGGTGCTCGGTCCCATCGGAGGGTCCGGCAACAACGCGAACTGGGTGCAGCAGGTCCAGAAGAGTTACCAGCTCACCGATACAAGCGCCGCGAACACGACAGTCAGCTTCGACCTCTACCTGCTCGACTCGTTCGACGCGAACGAAGGCGTGAAGGTCTACGTCAACGGCGACGTGGTGCTGACCATCACCGCGCCCAATGGGATGGGAGGGGTGGGCAGCAACATGTCCGGCCTGACCTTCACCACGGCGGGCGGCGCGACCTACACGGCCAGCCTGACCCAGGCCAACTACTCGGCGGGCTGGGTAGGTAACGATGACAAGCTGACGATCACGCTGACGGTACCGACGCCCGGCGCTGTGCTGACCCTCGGCTTCGGCTCGAACATGAACGAAAGTGGCGCCAACGAGAGCATCGCGATCGACAACGTCAATGTTCCCGGTTCCGGGATCGTCGGCAGCGTCGGGGCTGCAGGCGACGACGTCATCACCGGCGGCGCCGGCGACGACATCATCGACGGCGGCGCCGGCAACGACCGCGCGATCTTCTCTGGCGATCGTGCCGCCTACACCGTCACCTATGATGCGGTGTCGCAGCGCTATTCGATCTCGGGACCGGACGGGAACGACACGGTCAGGAACGTCGAGAGATTCACCTTCGACGACGGCACGCTGAGCTCCGCACAGCTCGTCGCCGGGCTCGACCTCACGCCCACCGCCACGACCATCGCCGAGAACAGCGCGGCGGGGACGGCCGCAGGCCAGCTCGCCATGGCCGGCGGCGTCGCCGCGACCTATGCCATCACCGGCGGCGCGGATGCCGCGCTGTTCGCCATCAACGGCAACACGATCCAGCTCGCCAATGGCGCGAGCCTCGACCACGAGGCCGCCGGCACGCGCTCGATCCAGGTCACCGCGACCACGGCGGACGGCTCCACCCATGTCGAGACGGTCGTCATCACCGTCAGCGATGTCAACGAGGCGCCGGTCATCACCTCGGCGGCCGGTTTCTCGCGGGCGGAAAACGGGACGGTGGTCGCGACGCTCACCGCGAGCGACCCGGATGTCGGCGCGACGAAGGCATGGTCCATCTCCGGCGCCGATGCGGCCCTTTTCCAGATCGACAGCCAGACCGGCGCGCTCTCCTTCAAGACAGCGCCGAACTACGAGAACCCGCAGGATGCGGGTGGGGACAACGTCTACAATCTCACCGTCTCGGTGAGCGACGGGACCAACGTCACCTCGCAGAATCTCGCGGTCACCGTCACCAACGTCAACGAGGCTCCGGTTCTGACGCTGACCGACAACGGTCCGGTCACCGAAAACGCGGTGGCCGCGACGGTCGCCACGTTGTCCCTCGCCGATCCAGACGCCGGCGACAGCGTGACCTACACGCTCTCGGGCGCCGATGCCTCGCTGTTCGTCGTCGATCATGGCAGCTTGCGCCTCAAGGACGGCGTCTCGCTGAACTACGAGGAGGCGTCCACCCGCAGCGTCACCGTCACGGCCACGGATGCCAGCGGCCTGACATCGCAGCAGTCGCTGACGGTGCATGTCGCCGACGTCAACGAGGCGCCGGTCATCACCTCCGCCGCCAGCTTCTCGATCGCCGAGAACGGTGCA
The DNA here is from genome assembly GCA_003248805.1 of Chelatococcus sp. Taxonomy (GTDB): domain Bacteria; phylum Pseudomonadota; class Alphaproteobacteria; order Rhizobiales; family Beijerinckiaceae; genus Allobosea. The sequence continues at coordinate 69,845 of QFQY01000020.1, forward strand.
GCGGTGGCGACGCTGACGGCGACCGATCCGGACGCGGGCGCGACCAGGAGCTGGTCGATCTCCGGCACGGATGCCGCGCTGTTCCAGATCGACAGCACGACCGGCGCGCTCTCGTTCAAGGGGGCTCCGGACCATGAAGGGCCGCAGGACGCGGGCGGAGACAATGTCTACGACCTGACCGTCTCGGTCTCCGACGGCACGAACGTCACGTCGCAGAATCTCGCCGTCACCGTGACCAACGTCAACGAAGCGCCCAGCCTGACGCTGACGGGCAGCGGCGCGATCGCCGAGAACGTCGCAGCCGCGACGGTTGCCACCTTCTCCGCCTCGGATCCGGATGCCGGCACGACGCTGACCTATACGCTGGGCGGAGCCGACGCGGCGCTGTTCATGATCGACGGGGCCACGGTGCGTCTCAAGGACGGCGTGTCCCTCGACTACGAGCAGGCCACGCATCGCGACCTGACGCTGACGGTTTCCGATGGAACCAACAGCGCCACCCGAGCGCTGACGGTCTCCGTCACAGACGTCAACGAGGCGCCGACGATCACCTCGGCCGCCACCTTCTCCGTGGCCGAGAACGGCAGCGCGGTCGCGACGCTGACAGCGACCGACCCCGATGCGGGGGCGACCCGATCCTGGTCGATCTCCGGTGCCGACGCGGCCCTGTTCCATATCGACAGCGCGACCGGCGCGCTCTCCTTCATCGCCGCGCCGAACGCCGAAAACCCGCAGGATGCCGGCGCCGACAACGTCTACGACCTGACCGTCTCGGTGTCGGACGGCACGAACACCACCTCCCAGGCCGTGGCGGTCACCGTCACCAACGTCAACGAGGCGCCGAGCCTCTCGCTTTCGGCGTCTGGTCCCATCGCGGAGAACACGGTCGCCGCGACCGTCGCCACCTTCGCGGCCTCGGATCAGGATGCCGGCACGACGCTGACCTATACGCTCTCGGGCGCGGACGCGGCGCTGTTCGTGGTCGACGGCAACACGATCCGCCTGAAGGACGGCGCGGCCTTCAACTACGAGCAGGCGACCTCGCACACGGTCGACCTCACCGTGTCAGACGGCACCAACAGCGTCACCCGTAGCCTGACGATCTCCGTCACCGACGTGAACGAGGCGCCGGCGATCACCTCGGCCGCATCGTTTTCCATCGCCGAGAACGGCGCGGCGGTCGCGACGCTTTCGGCGACCGATCCTGACGCAGGCGCGACGAAGAGCTGGTCGATCTCCGGCACCGATGCGGCGCTATTCCAGATCAACAGCACCACCGGCGCACTGTCCTTCATCGCCGCCCCGAACTACGAGAACCCGCAGGATGCCGGCGCCGACAACGTCTACAACCTGACCGTTTCGGTCTCCGACGGGACCAACGCGACCTCCCAGGCGGTCGCGATCACCGTCACCAACGTCAACGAGGCGCCCAGCCTCACGCTGACCGGGACCGGGAGCGTCAGCGAGACGGTTGCCGGTGCCACCGTAGCCAATTTCGCCGGTGCCGATCCCGATGCGGGAACGACGCTGACCTATACGCTGGGCGGTGCGGATGCGGCGCTGTTCACGATCGACGGCAACACCGTCCGGCTCAAGGACGGCGTCTCCTTCGACTACGAGCAGGCGACCACACGCAGCTTCGACCTCACGGTCTCGGACGGCACGATCACCGTCACGCGCAGCCTGACGGTCGCGGTGGCGGATGTGAACGAGGCCCCGACCATCACCTCGGCCGCCGCGTTCTCGCTGGCCGAAAACGGCACGGCCGTGGCGACGATGACATCGACCGACCCCGATGCGGGCGCGACGAGGAGCTGGTCGATCGCGGGGACGGATGCCGCGCTCTTTCACATCGACGCCAATACCGGCGCACTCTCCTTCATTGCCGCTCCGAACTACGAGAACCCGCAGGATGCCGGCGCCGACAATGTCTACGACCTGACCGTCTCGGTCTCGGACGGCACCAACACCGTGTCGAAGGCCGTCGCGGTGACCGTGACGAACGTCAACGACGCGCCCGTGATCGGTTCCGCCGCGACGGCGCAGATCATCGAGCACACGACGCAGGTCGCGACGCTCGTCGCCACGGATCAGGACGGCGACCCGCTGACATGGTCGATCGCCGGCGGCGCGGATGCGGCGCGCTTCTCCATCGACGCTGCCACCGGCGTGCTCTCCTTCGCATCCGCGCCGTCCTATGACAGCCCGGCCGATGCCGGCGCCGACAATGTCTACGACGTGCAGGTCCGCGCTTCGGACGGCACCGTGAGCGTGGTCAAGGACATTGCGGTGACCGTGCTGCGCGACCAGCAGGCGCCGGCGATTACCTCTGCCGCAGCCTTTTCCGTCGCGGAAAACCAGAGTGCCGTCGCGACATTGTCGGCTTCGGATCCCAATGCCGGCGACACCGTCACCTGGTCCATCGCGGGCGGGGCGGACGCGGCCAAGTTCGCGATCGACGCCTCGACCGGGGCGCTCTCCTTCGTCGGCGCGCCGGACCATGAGAACGCCCAGGATACCGGCGCCAACAATGTCTACGACGTGGTCGTCAAGGCTCAGGACCAGACCGGCCTGTCCTCGACCAAGGCCGTCGCCGTCACGGTGACCAATGTCGACGAAGCGCCGGTCTTCGCGACGGCCGCCGCGCTGAGCGCCCCGGAGCAGGGCACGGCGGTCGCGACCGTCGTCGCATCCGACCCGGAGCGGGCCGCGGTCAGCTACAGCATTGCCGGGGGAGCCGACCAGGCCCTGTTCACCATCAACGCGCAGACCGGCGAACTGCGTTTCGTCAGTGCTCAGGACTATCAGAATCCGGGCGACGCCGACCATGACCGCGTCTACCAGGTCACCGTCAGGGCCTCCGACGGCAGCTCGAGCACGGATCGCGCCTTCAGCGTGACGCTGACCGACGTCAACCAGGCGCCGAGCTTCACCTCGGCGGCGACCGCGAGCGTCTCGGAAAACGTCGCCGGCGTGATGACCGTCACCGGGCAGGATCCCGATGCCGGCACGACGCTGACCTACGCCATCTCGGGCGGCGCGGACGCCTCGCTCTTCACCATCGACTCGGCGACCGGCGCGCTCGCGTTCCGCAATGCCCCCAACTTCGAGGCCCCGGCCGATGCCGGGCACGACAACGTCTACGACGTGACCGTGCTGGTCTCGGACGGCAGCCTCGCGCGGACCCAGGCGATCGTGGTGACCGTCACCGACGCGGCCGAGGCTCCCACATTTACCTCCGCTGCGGCCGTGACCGTCAACGAGGGTCAGACCGCGGCCGCGACGCTGAACGCGACCGACCCCGACGCCGGATCGACGCTGACCTATTCGATCTCGGGGGGCGCCGATGCAGGCCTCTTCACGATCGATGCCCAGACGGGGGCCCTGCGCTTCAGCTCGGCGCCTGACTACGAGGCGAAGGCGGACGCCAACCACGACAACGTCTACGACGTTCAGGTGGCCGTCAGCGACGGCGGCCTGACGACGACGCAGGCCATGACGGTGACGCTCGTCAACGTGGCGCCGACGATCACCTCGGCCGCGACCGTCGCCATGGCGGAAAACAGCCTGCTCGCCACGACCGTCTCGGCGACGGATCCGGCCGGCGGAACCCTGGTCTATGCTCTCGCCGGCGGCGCCGACGCCAATCTGTTCGCGATCGACTCCGCGACGGGCGCGCTGAGCTTCCGCAGCGCCCCGAACTACGAGGCGCCCGGCGATGCGGGCCACGACAACCACTACAACGTGACCGTGCTGGTGTCCGACGGCGACAAGGTCACCACCCAGACGCTCGACATCTCCGTGACGGACGTCAACGAGGCGCCTCATCTCGCGGCTGCCGCGACATCGGTGACGATCGACGAAAACCATGCCGGCGCAACGGTGACGAGCTTCACCGGCTCAGATCCCGACCAGGGCGATCGTGTCACCTATTCGCTGTCGGGGGCGGATGCCGCCCTGTTCGAGATTTCCGGCCAGTCCGTCAAGCTGCTCGACGGCGTCTCCCTCGATTTCGAGACGAAGTCTTCCTACGCGGTCAACCTCGTCGCCACCGACGACCACGGCCTGACCACGACGCAGGCGCTCGGCGTGCTGGTGGGCGACGTGCAGGGCGAGACGCTCGTCGGCACGACGGGAGACGACCGCCTCGTCGCCGGAATCGGCAATGACACGCTCGAGGGCGGAGCCGGTGCCGACCAGCTCATCGGCGGGGCGGGCAGCGATACCGCACTCTACAATCATTCAGGCGCCGGCGTGTCCATCGACCTCACCGCCGGAACGGCGCATGGCGGCGAGGCCGAGGGCGATACCTTCTCCGGCATCGAGAACCTGACCGGCAGCGACCACGACGACACGCTGACGGGCGACGCCGCCGACAACCGCCTGATCGGCGGCGCCGGCAACGACACTCTCGACGGCAAGGGCGGTGCCAACTTCCTCTCGGGCGGCGATGGGGACGACATCCTCTATACGACGGGCCGCGGCAGCGACACGGTCCAGGGCGGTGCGGGCCAAGACACGGTCCATTTCACCGATCCCGGCAGCGTCGTGCTGACGGGGCTGTCGGGAATCGAGGATCTCGATTTCCGCAATGGCGGCAACGACACGGTCTCGCTCGACGGGGCGACCCTGTATTCGCTGGCACCGGCCGGCAATATTCTGACGATCAACCGCGATGCGGGGGATAACGTCTCGTTCTCGAATTCGGTGAACCAGAACAGCCAGTTCACCGACGGCGCCGGGATCATCTACGACGTCTACACCATGCAGGACGACCACCAGCAGCAGGTCACGGTTCATCTCCAGCACACATGACGGCATGGTCCGATCATGCGATGGGGTCCGCGTGAGCGCCGTTCCGTTCGAAATGGCGCCTCAGGACGAGGGCCCGTATGTCCAACCGGGCTCTGAGACGGCGCCGTAGCGCTCCGGCGGAAGCGATGCCGATACTCTAACTCTTTGATCTTGCATCGGCTTTTCCCGAAAACCGCGCTCCACTCTTCGGGCCGATGCTCTAGGATCCGTGGACACTTATCTGAGCCATAGGACGGTTGCGGCGATTGTGACGATGGCGAGATAGTGTCTTGCCGT
>QFQY01000021.1 GCA_003248805.1 Chelatococcus sp.
GTCGGAGCGAGAGGATTCGAACCTCCGACCCCTTGTCCCCCAGACAAGTGCGCTAACCGGGCTGCGCTACGCTCCGACGGTTGGGCTTATAGTGGCGGGCGCACGGGGATGCAATCGGCTTCAGCATCCTTCCTCAACCCGTTTGACCTCGGTCGGCAGCCATGAGGCTTCTCATCCTTATTTAACTCCGTCGCGAGGCTTCGATTGCCTGCCGGCGGCGCCGGCGGCATCGTCCAGCCTGCGCGCGAATGCGCTGGAATGGGTGAGAACGCGATGTCCCTGGCCACTGCGAGCGGCAATCCGAGCGAAAGGCTGCGTGTCGTCGGCGGGCGGGGAACCGGCTCCCTGGCGAGCTTCTTCGCGGAGCTGCGGCCCGACTGGCACTCGCAATGGGCCTGGGACCACTACGAGTCGACGATCCTGGCGCTCGCGCGCCAGTTCGGGCTCCGCCGGGTCTGCGAGATCGGGGGTGGGCGCGATTCGGCCTTCTCGCCCGAGCAGGCCCTGCGCGACGGGCTCGAGGTCACGGTCAACGACATCGACGCCGGCGAACTCGCACTCGCGCCGCCCGGCCTGAAGACCGCGCATTTCGACGTCGCCGGCGATCTCTCCGAGCCGGATGTGCGGCGCGGCAGCTACGATCTCATCGTTTCGCGCATGGTTTTCGAGCATGTCGCCGATGTCGAGCGGGCCTGGACCAACGTCCATGCCCTTCTGGCTCCGGGCGGGGTCGCGCTGGCGTTCTTTCCGACGCTCTGGGCCCCCGTCTTCGCCCTCAACCATATCCTGCCCGAGACGGCCTCGCGGGCGATCGTGCATGCGCTGTTCCCGGCGAGGCGCGCCGATGGCGACGATCCCAAGTTCCCGGCGCATTACGACTGGTGCCGCGGCAGCCGCGCGACGCTCGCCCCGATGCTGGAGCGTGCAGGCTTCCGCGACATCCATGTCCAGCGCTTCTGGGGGCACGGCTATTTCGACCGCATGCCGGGGCTGAAGCAGCTCGACCATGGCTTCAACGCGCTCGCCGCGCGGATCGGCTGGGACCTCGTGACGACCTACGCCTTCGTCGTGGTCCGCAAGGACAGGGCCTGACGGCCGGAGGATGGCCCGACGGGAGCGGCGGCGCCGTTCAGGGGGCCGTCGGCTTCGGTGAGGGAGGGGGCAGCACGGCCAGCCCCCAGACGAGTCCGAGCATCAGATAGAGATGGCGCCAGTGGTCGGTGTCGATCTGCAGCCCCTGCAGGATCGTCACGAACAGCACGGGCCAGATCACGATCACATGGTTTTGCCAGGGCGTTCTCCGGAAGACCAGTCGCCAGCCGACATAACAGGTCGCCGCCATCAGCCCGAGCCAGGCGAAGCCGCCGAGCCAGCCATAGGAGGCGAAGGCGTTGATGTAGACGTTGTGCGGATCCTCCGGGAAATGCCAGCGGAAGCGCAGCGGTCCGAGGCCGTTCGGCGCTTCCAGCAGAAGCGGGATCGAGCGGATCTGGTTGCCGAAGCGGCCGGTGACGCCGCCGTCATAGTCCTGAACGAGACTGGCCCGCACCTCGAACACCTCGCGGATGCTCTCGAAGGAGAGGGCGATGCCGAGCGCGACGACCGCCGCCGCGAAGGCGCCGAGCGTCAGCAGGACGATGCGGGCCCGCCGGCCGGCATCGGGCGCGACGAGGAAGGTCAACCCGACCATGAGCAGCGCCGAGGCGACGAGGTTGCCCCAGGCGCCTCGCGAGAAGGTCAGGAACAGGGCGAAGAGCGGGACGCTGATCAGGGCGAAGCCTCGGGGCAGGCTGGTGCGCCCGGTCAGGATGCGCTGCAGGATGTACAGGATGGGCAGAACGAGGAACGGCCCCAGCACATTCGCGTCCTTGAAGGTGCCGGATGCGCGCCCGTAGAGCGTGAACACGCCGCCGAGGCCGGCGACGTCGAAATAGCCCAGGATCGCGGCGAGACCCGAGCACCAGGCTGCGAAGAGATAGCCTCTGCACAGGGTCTCGAGCCGCGCCACCGTATCCTCGGCCATGATCGCGGCCAGCACGATGCAGGTGATCATCAGATAGACGGAAACCGCCGTGAAGCGCACCGAGTCGGTGTCGTCCATCCAGGGGATGAGCGAGAGGACCCCGCCGAGATTGTAGAGCAGCAGGAGGAGCGCGAGAGGCAGGAGCTTCTGCGAGAAGCGGATTCCGGTCAGCGCGAAGACGAACAGGGCGAGCAGGAAGGCGAGTTCGTAAGGCGATGGCTCGATCAGCGCGAAGCCGCTGACCGCCGTCAGCAGCCACAGCGTTCCGCGCTTGAGCGCGGCATAGGAGAGCCGCAGCCGGTGTCCGCCGGCGCGCGACTGGCCGCTGCCCGTCGGCGCGAGCGCGCTCAATAGGCGTTCTCGCTCTTGGTGAGCAGCGAGAACGGCGTCTTCAGCAGGATGTAGAGGTCGAATTCCACCGACCAGTTCTCGATGTAGTAGAGGTCGTGCTCGACACGCTTCTGGATCTTGTCTTCCGTGTCGGTCTCGCCGCGCCAGCCGTTGATCTGGGCCCAGCCGGTGATGCCGGGCTTGACCTTGTGGCGCGCGAAATAGCCGTCCACGACCTGCTCGTAGGCGCGGTTCGACATGGTCGCGTGGATCGCGTGCGGTCGCGGGCCGACCAGCGAGAGGTCGCCCTTGAAGACGACGTTGAAGAGCTGCGGCAGTTCGTCGATCGAGGTCTTGCGGATGAACCGGCCGACGCGCGTCACGCGCGGATCGTCCTTGGTGACCTGCTTGGCGGCGGTGAAGTCGCTCATGTCATGGCGGAGCGACCGGAACTTCAGCACCTCGATCGCCTCGTTGTTGAAGCCGTAGCGCTTCTGCCGGAACAGGATCGGGCCCTTGGAATCGAGCTTCACGGCGATCGCGGCCACCAGCATCACCGGCGACAGCGCGATCAGCGCCAGCGCGCCGACGATCCTGTCGAACAGCCATTTGACCACCACGTCCCAGTCCGCGATCGGCCGGTCGAACACGTCGAGCACCGGCACGGCGCCGAGATAGGAATAGGAGCGCGGCCGGAAGCGCAGTTTCGAGCGATGGGCCGAGAGGCGGATGTCGATCGGCAGGACCCAGAGCTTGCGAAGCATCGCGAGCAGGCGCTGTTCGGCCGAGATCGGCAGGGTGAAGATCACGAGGTCGAGCCGTGTCCGGCGGGCGAACTCGACGAGGTCGTCGACGGTGCCGAGCTTGGGATAGCCGGCGAGCGAGTCGGGGGAGCGATCGTCGTTGCGATCGTCGAAGACGCCGCAGATGCGCAGTCCGGTGTCCGGCTGCGCCTCGAGCGCCCGGATCAGGGCCTCGCCCGCCTCGCCGCCGCCGACGATCACGGTCCGCCGGTCGAGACGCCCCGCCCGCGTCAGCCGCAGGACGACGGCGGTCGCGGCGAGCCGGCAGGCGAGCAGCAGGAAAGCGCCTCCGCCATAGAAGCCCAGGAGCCAGACCCGCGAAACCTGATCGCTGATCTTGAGGAAGAAGAAGCAGGCCAGCGTGGCGCAGAACAGCATCGTCCAGCCGCTGAGCAGCTTCACGACCGATCGCAGATAGTGGCGCAGGGCGCCGACATTGTAGAGCCGCAGCGACTGGAAGAGCCCGAGTGCGCAGACCGCGACCGCCGGCACCGTGACGCGATAGGGCAGGGTGTTATCCACCTTGCCCGCCGCGTAGAGCCAGTAGATCAGCGCGCCGGCCGCCAGGATGGCGACCAGGTCGAGGAGGCGCGCGCACCCTTCGATCATCACCGGCGACAGCGTCGGCTTCACCGGCAAGGCGGCGATGCGCTCGGCCAGGGGATTCAGATCGCCGGCCGGCTTCGGCGGCGCCGTCCCGGATCCTCCCGGCGACGCGACGGAGGCGGGCCCGTCCGCCTTCATCATGTCACGGACATCGAAAGCAGCCATGACGTTCAATCCTCGAACCCGTGTCCGGCGTCGCCGGGGCGCGCCGCACCGCTCCCGACTAGAGCAAATTGGTCTCGGAAGGCTTAACCCGACGGCTCGTTCTCTTACGGCCGGCCGGCGATCTCGGAGCGCTCCGCCGAGCCCGCGATCGGTGCCGGACGCGACCAGATCCCGTAGGGAAAGGTAAGCAAAACGAAGCCCGGCGGCCGCGCTGCGGGGGTTCGCGCGGGGTTGCCGCGCCGACCTTGCCTTGACCGGGCCGAGGGCCTCGGGCATATTGTCGGTGGATGAGCGACTGAGCACCATATCTTGTAGCGGGCCTGCGCGGCTTTTGTTTCGCGAGGCTCGCAGCGGTTTTTCGATCGACTGGCGTCGACGTTCCCGCAGTTTGCTCTCGTTCATTTTCAGCTCAAATCGAACTTGGCCCGTGACAGCGCCGCAGGCGCGACGCTCCCCTCACGCGCCCCGTGTGCATCATGTCTTTTCATTGGTTGGTTCTGCTCGCGGCGATCGCCGTCGAGCTCGTCGCGACGGTCGCGCTGAAGGCGGCTGTCGGGGCATCGGGGGCGGTGACCTGGTTGCCGCTCCTGTTCATTGGCCTGTCCATCTCGTTGCTGGGGATCGCCTTGCGGGTCATTCCCATGGCGGTCGCCTATGCCGTGTGGGAAGGGCTCGGAATCGTCGGCATCGCCGCGGCCGGTCACTTCATGTTCGGGGAGGCGTTGACGCCGGGGCGCGTGGCCGGCCTCGCCGCGATCCTCGCCGGCATCCTCCTGGTCGAATGCGGCACGTCGGGAGACGAGGTCGCGGACGAGCGGAGGCCGTCATGACGGTCCCGGGACTGGAACAGGCGGCGCCGCTGCTCTGGCTGCTGCTCGCCGTCGTGCTCGAGATCGCGGGAACGACGTTGCTGAAGCTCTCGGACGGGTTGTCGCGCCGGCTTTTCGCCCTCGCCGGAGTCGGCCTCGTGGTCGGCGCCTTCGCGGCGCTCGCCCGCGCCGTCAGCGGCATGGAACTGTCGGTGGCCTATGTGGTCTGGGGCGGCGTCGGGCTGGTGGTGACGGCGGTGGTGGGCACGCTCGCCTTCGGCCAGCGCATCCAGCCTTCCGGATGGGCCGGGATCGCGCTCGTCGTCGCCGGCATGGCGGCTTTCAAGCTGCTTTGACGGCCTCGGGGGAGGCGGGGCTGCGCGCCTCGATCGCGCTGCGGTAGGCGGCGATGACCCCGTCGATCATCGCGTCGAGGCGGAAATTCTGCCGCACGTTCTCGGCGAGGTCGGCCGCCTGCGCCTCGCGTTCCGCCTCGGGCATCGCCAGGATGCATCGGATGGCATCGGCCAGGATCAGCGCGTCGTTCGTCTCGATCAGACGATGGCTGTGGCGCGGGCCGTAGATCTCGCCGATGCCGCCGACATTCGTCGAGACCATGGGCATCGCCGCCGCGGCCGCCTCGAGGATGACATAGGGCAGCGACTCCGCGCGCGACGGAACGACCATGATCCGCGCCTGCGCCAGCGCCTTGCGAATGGGGCTCGGCGGCTGGAAGGTGCATTGCGCCGCGATGCCGCGCTCGACGGTCAGCTGCTTCAGCGCCGCTTCGTCCGGCCCGGAGCCGACGATGAGGATGCGCGGCGTCAGGCCGTCGCGGGTCCTGAGCAGCGAGAGCGCGTCGATCAGCGTGTCGACGCCCTTCGCGGAGCGCAGCTCGCCGAGATAGAGCAGGTCGAAGGCCGCGTCGCGATGGTCGATCGGTTCGAACTCCTCCTCGGAGATGCCGTTCAGCACGATGCGGTGGCTGGTCCTCGGAGCATGGCCGATGCTGGCCTCGAAACGCCCGGCGATGAAGCGGCTCTCGAACAGGAACATGTCCGTGGCGCGTTCCAGCAGTCTCTCCACGCCCATGTAGATCCTGTGCGTCGTCGTGCCCGGCTTGTAGTTGAAGCTTCCGCCATGCGGCGTGTAGGCGGTGATGTAGCGCCGGCCGGGCGAGAGCAGGGCCGGCAGGCGTCCGTAGACGCCGCCTTTCGAGCCGTGGCAGTGGACGACGTCCGGGGCCAGCTTCCGCTGCAGGGCGATCTCGGCCAGCTGGGCCTTCAGGTCGGTCGGGCCGGGATAGCGCGACATCGGCACGCGGGTGATGCCGAGCGTCATCAGGCCGGAGAGTTCGGCGAACACCTCCTCCGCCCTTTGGCCACCTGCCGTGGAATCGCAGAAGATTCCGACCGCATGGCCGCGCTCCGCCTGGCCGCGAGCGACATCCAGCACATGCCGGAACAGCCCTCCGAGTGGCGCGCGGAACACATGGAGAATCCGGAGCGGGCCGTTCGCGCTGCTCGTTTCGCTCATGACGCTCCGCGATCCCGCGCTCAGAACCAGCGTTCCTTGATGACGACGGTGTCGCCGGGCTGCAGCGGGTAGGTGATCGGCACGACCGCCGTGACCAGCCGGCCCTCATAGGCGCGGGTGATCTCGGCCGTGGAGCGGTTGCCCCGCGGCGTGAAGCCGCCGGCGATCGCCACCGCCGTCTGCACGGTCATGCCGCTCACGAACGGGAACTGGCCTGAATTGGTCACCTCTCCGAGCACGAAGAACGGCCGGTAGGTGTCGACCTCGACGGAGACCCGGGGCTCGCGCAGATAGCCTGCGCGCAGGCGGGCCTCGACGGCCTTCTCGAGCTGCTGCGTCGTCCGCCCCTGGGCGTCGACCGTGCCGATGAGGGGCATCGAGATCCGCCCCGAGCCGTCGACGGCATAGATGTTGGAGAGATTGTCCTGGCCGAACACGATGATGCGCAGCCGGTCGCCGCTGGCGAGCAGATACGGGCCCTGCGGCTGTGAGAAGCCGAAATCGGGCAGGTCCGGCCGCGGCGCGCAGGCTCCTGCCGCCAGCGCGACGGCCATGACGAGAGTGGCGAGGCGTCGACTCATCACTGGCAAATACCCATGCGGACCTTGCCTCAAGCTTTAGCGGCGGCATGGTTAACAAAAGCTTCCCGCGCGGCCCCGAGGGGGCCGTCGCCGCTCCCCCGGCAGGGCCGGCCGTGCGCCCTTAACCTCGCACTAACCTTACTGGGCTTTCATCCATGCCTGCGCTCTGTCCGGGGCGCGTGCGTTTTGCGTTGAATGGATGGGTCATGAGCGCTCGAGCCGGAAGCCAGCTTCGGGATGAGACGACCTCGCCGATGGACGAAGCGGGGCGGGGCGACATGCTCGACCTGTCGGCGCTCTGGGCGGCCATCAAGCGGCAGCGTCGCTGGATCATCGGGCCGACGGTCGCCGCGCTCGGCCTGTCCTTCGTCGCCGTCAACCTCGTGACGCCGCGATACACGGGCGAGTCGCGCATCCTGCTCGAAAGCCGCGAGAGCTTCTTCACGCGCCCGGGACAGGGCGGCGGCGAGACCACGGGCCAGCAATTCGACGCCGAGGCCGTGCAGAGCCAGGTTCAGGTCATCATGTCTCGCGACCTCGCGCGCGAGGCGATCAAGCGCATCGGCCTCGTCGGCAATCCCGAATTCGACTCGGGCGCGGGCGCGCTGGGCGCGCTGCGGAGCATCGGCGTGATGCTGGGGCTCGGCGGGCACCCGGCCGACCGCTCGCCCGAGGACCGGGTGCTCGACAAGTATTTCGACCGGCTGCTCGTCTATCCCGTGGGCCGCTCGCGCATCGTCGCGGTCGAGTTCACCTCGCGCGATCCCGAACTGGCCGCCCGCGCCGCCAACATCATCTCCGAGACCTATCTGGAGATGCAGGAGGCCGCCAAGCAGGACACCGCCCGCAGCGCCTCGTCCTGGCTGTCGAACACCATCGAGCCGCTGCGCAAGCGGCTGGCCGAGGCCGAGGCCAAGGTCGAGGATTTCCGCTCGCGCAACGGCCTCTTCTCCGGGCCGAACAACACCAGCATCTCCGGCCAGCAGCTCGCCGAATTGTCCTCCCAGCTTTCCGCCGCGCGCAGCCAGCAGGCCGAGGCGCAGGCCAAGGCCGGCCTCATCCGCGACGCGATCAAGCAGGGGCGCACCTTCGAGATTCCGGACGTCGCCAACAACGAACTCGTTCGCAGACTGATCGAGCAGCGCGTCAATCTGCGCGCCCAGCTCGCGCTGGAATCGCGCAACCTTCTGCCCGAGCACCCGCGCATCAAGGAGCTCAACGCCCAGCTCGCCGACCTCGAAGGGCAGCTCCGCGCCGCCGCCGAGCGCACCGTCCGCACCCTCGAGAACGAGGCGAAGATCGCCGGCCAGCGCGTCGAGAGCTTCACCGCCGCGCTCGAGGGCCAGAAGAAGAACGTCTCGACGGCCAACGACAGCGAGGTGCAGCTGCGCGCGCTGGAGCGGGATGCCCGCACCCTGCGCGAGCAGCTCGAGCAGCTCATGCTGCGCTACCGCGACGCCGTCGCCCGCGACACGCAGAACGCTGCGCCCGCCGATGCCCGCGTGATCTCGCGCGCCGTCGAGCCGACCACCCCGTCCTTCCCCAAGAAGCTGCCGGTGGTGCTGGTCGCCACGCTCGCGAGCTTCTTTATCGCGCTGGCGGTCGTGGTCTCCCGCGAACTCCTGAACGGTCGCGCGGCCGGGGAGGCGGCGCCGCGCCCCGTGCCCGGCGAGATGCGCGAGGAGGAGCCGATGATGCCGGAGATGCCCGTCGTCGCGCCGCGTCGCGAGCGGGTTGCCGGCCTGCTCAGCCAGGGCGGCCGGATCGGCCAGATCACGCTCGATTCCGCCGAGCCCGAGCAGACGCTGGCCGATCTCGCCGAGCGGACCGAGGAGCCGCCGCGCGGCATGGCGCCTCTGGTGCTGGTGCTCGACGGCGCCAGCCCGGGGGCTGCGACGGCGCGCGATCTCGCGGAGCTGCTGTCGCGGCGCTGCCGCTGCATCATCGTCGATCTGACGGTGGACGACGACAGCGGCGAGCCGGGCTTCTCCGAGCTGCTCGCCGGCGAGGCGCTGTTCTCCGACATCATCATGCGGGAGCCGGGCTCGCGGCTCCACCGCATCGGCACCGGCCATGCGGGCAGCGCGGCGGTCCTCGCCGCGACCGATCTCGTCGATGTGGCGCTCGACGCGCTCTGCGAGACCTATGACTGGGTGCTGGTCGCCGCCGCTTCGGGCGATACGACGCCTGCGCTGGCGCCGATCGCGCGCCGCGCCCAGGGTGGACTGGTCATGGCCGGCCATCTCGGCAACGGCCATGCGGTAGAGGTCTCCTACCAGCTGGCCGATCTGACGCCGTCGCCCGTCGCCCTCGTGCTCGATCCCGCCATGGCTCCGGCGCCGCCGGTGCGGGCGCCCGAGCAGGACGAGGCGCTGGCCTGACGCCGATCCGCGGCGAGAAAGGCCCGACTATTCGTCGGCCGGCGGGGCTGGCGCTCGCCTGAGCCACCGCGACGAGCGTTGCGCGAGCTTCAGCAGCAGCGGCGATCGCTTGACGCGGCGCTTGGCGGCGCGTTTCGCGCGGCTGATCCAGGCGAAGGCGCGTCCCCTGGCCGTGATCGGCACGAAGCTGTCGACGAGTTCGTCGCGCTCGTCGCAGATCGAGGTCTTGTAGCGCGCCTCCCCGACACCGAGGTCGAAGACCGTGAAGCCGTCCCGGCATTTGAGCTTGATCAGCTCGACGAGCAGGATCTCGCCGGGGCTCATGCGCACGGCGGGGCTGTCCATCTCGAAGGAGGTGGCCATGCCGGAAAAGCGCTCGCCCTGGACCGCGCCGACATAGGTGGCGACCGGCTTGCCGTCGAGTTCCAGCGCGTAGAGCTCGAGTGCGGGTGGCGCGCCGCTTCCCGCCTGCGCCGCCCTTTCCAGAAAGCGTCGCACGGACGGATCGGCGAAGGGATCGAGCACGCCCATCTCCCGGAAGCGCGCCGCCTTCTGGGCCAGGAACGTGTCGACCAGCCGGGCGATCTCCTGCGGCTCTCGCGCCCTGACGAGCCGCGACGAGCCGATCTCGGCAAAACGGTTGCGCTTGGTCTTGAGCTTCTTCTGGGCGTGGCGGCTCATCGAGCGCTTGAGCGTCGCCTCGCCGTCGCCGGGAATGAGGGCGAGCTTGTAGGCGCCGCTCGGGCTCGGCGCCGAGGCGAGGGCCGCCAGCGGATTGGGCATGCCTTGCCACGAGACCGGTTGGTTGGCGAAGACGAAGGCATCGAGCCCGCCGATGGCGGCGGCGATGTCGGACAGCATCACGCGCGTCGCACTGGTATCGAGCGCGGCGGCGAAGCGGGGCTCGTAGACGCCCATGTGATAGTTGGCATGCTTGCCGCCGATGAACTCGGCGAAGCGCACGCCGTTGCGCCGTGTCAGGACGAGCGGCAGCAGCGCCACCAGCACTCCTTGCGCGTCGCGCAGCAGCACATAGCGGACATCCATGCCATGGGCGGCGCCGACCGTCTCGACGAAGGCGCGGACCCAGCCATGGCCCTGATAGGGCGTCAGCAGGGCGCGTCCCTCGAACTCCCGCCATTCCGCCGCGATCGCGTCGATGCCGGTCACGACGTTGAGCGTCCGCCACGGGCGCAGGGCGGTCTCGTCCTGCTCCTTGGCCTGTGCGGATGCCGTACGGCTGGCGATGGCTGACATGGTCGGGCTGTCGTGATGGCGCTGCGCTCGCCGCTCTTTAACCCGGCATTGTGAACGGACCGGTCAAGGTCCCGGCAGGAGACCGCCCGATCGGTCGACAGGATTAGCGAGTGGTTGCCGCGAATGATCGACTGGCGTCACAAGGCCTTCTCGGCCGCCTTCTCGGCGATCGCGCTGACCGGCGCCGACCGCTGGGGCAGGGGGCTCGCCCAGGGCATGGGCGTGATCCTGACGCTGCATCACGTCCGCCCGGCCCGCTCGGATGGCTTCCAGCCCAATCGCCTGCTGGCGATCACGCCGGAATTCCTCGACGCGACGCTGACGCTGGTCCGCGCGCAGGGCTACGATCTCGTCTCCCACGACGAGGCGCTGGCGCGCCTGGCGGCCGGCCGCTCTCCCCGCTTCTTCGTCGCGCTCGCCTTCGACGACGGCTATCGCGACAATGTCGAGCATGCCTGGCCGGTGCTGGCGAAGCATGGCGCTCCCTGGACCCTGTTCGTGACGCCGGGCTTCGCCGACCGGACGGCGCGGCTCTGGTGGCTGGAGCTGGAAGAGGCGATCCGGGCCTTGCCACGGATCGAACTGGCCCTGCCGGATGGCCCGTTTTCGATGCCGGCCGCGACCGATCCGGAGAAGGCTGCAGCCTTCGCCAGGCTCTACTGGCGTCTGCGCAAACAGCCGGAAGCGATTCTGCTGACTCGCATTTCCGCACTCGCCGCGCAGGCGGGAATCGATCCCGCCGCGCTGGTCGAGCGTGAATGCCTGCCCTGGGAGACGTTGCGATCACTCGCCGGTGCACCGGGCGTCACGGTCGGCGCGCATACGCTCACGCATCCCATGCTGGCCAAGCACGACGCCGAGTTCGCTCGCCGCGAGATCGTCGAGAGCAAGGCGCGGCTGGAGGCGGAACTCGGTCTGCCCATTCGTCATATCGCCTACCCGGTCGGGGACCGGGCATCGGCCGGCCCGCGCGAATTCGCCATGGCGCGCGAGGCGGGCTTTGCCGCCGCCGTGACGACGAGGCCCGGGCATCTCTTTGCCGAGCACGCCGCCCATCTCCACGCCCTGCCGCGCGTCTCCCTCAACGGCCTGCACCAGAGCGAGGCGGCGGTCAGGGCGATGCTTTCGGGACTGCCGTTCTGGCTTTGGAACCGGGGGCGGCGGGTGAGTGTGGGATAGGACTCCGGTCTGCCGGAAGGCCTTTCGTCATTGCGAGCGCAGCGAAGCAATCCAGGGAACCACGCGCTCTACGAGGCTGGATTGCTTCGCTGCGCTCGCAATGACGATAATGCGGCGAAGGCCGTTCCCGCCGTCTACGCCTCGTCCCGCCGCTCCATCCACTTGATCAGCGGCAGCAGCGGCAGCACCCAGGCGAGGCCCAGCGCGATATAGGCCACTGTCTGCACGAGCTTCGGCGCCTCCGTGATCCGGCCCTGCGCCAGCGCCATCGCGACCAGCGCATAGACGCAGACGAAGACGAGAACGATCACCGTCCCGACGAATTTGCGGCTGCGCTGCTTCATGCCGGTCTCTCCCATGGCCTGCGCCTTCGTCTGCGGCAACGGGCGCGTTGCCGGGGGCGCTTTGCGGTTCTATCTCTCATCCGCGCGCCGTCTTGTGAAGCGTACCGGCGCGCGAGCGAGGGATTTCTCCGTTGACGATCGCCCTGTCCCGATCTGCTGACCCTGCCGTGGCGGGGGTGTCCGGCGGCCATCGCGGCATCCGGCTCTGGCTCTGGTCGGTCGCCGCGCTCGTCTTCGTCATGGTCGTCGTCGGCGGCGCGACGCGGTTGACGGGCTCGGGCCTCTCGATCACCGAGTGGAAGCCGATCACCGGGGCCCTGCCGCCGCTCTCGGCGCAGAGCTGGGCCGAGGAGTTCGGGAAGTACCGGGCGAGCCCGCAATACCAGCTGCTCAACCAGGGCATGAGCCTGGGCGAATTCCAGTTCATCTACTGGTGGGAGTGGGGCCACCGCCAGCTCGGCCGCTTCATCGGGCTGGTCTATCTCGCCGGGTTTCTGGTCGTGGCGCTGCGCCGGCTGCTGCCGGCCGGCCGGACCGCGACGCTCTTCGGCATGGGGCTGCTCCTCGGCCTGCAGGGCGCGATCGGCTGGATCATGGTCGCCTCGGGGCTCGAGCCCGGCATGACGGCCGTCGCCCCGGTCAAGCTGACTCTGCACCTCACCTTCGCCGGCCTCTTCTTCGCGTCCGTCGTCGCCTTCGCGACCGCGCTGACGCCGCCGCGCCGGTCCGAGAGCGGGCGGGGCAGGGCGGCGGCGTGGCTGCTGCTGCTCCTGGTCTTCGCCCAGATCGCGCTCGGCGGGCTCGTCGCCGGCTCGCGCGCGGGCTTCACCTTCAACAGCTGGCCGCTGATGGACGGGGCTCTGGTCCCGCCGGCCTCGATCCTGTTCGCCGGAACGCCCTTCTGGGAGAACTTCGTCGACAACGTCGCGCTGGTGCAGTTCAACCACCGCCTCGGCGCCTATCTGCTGCTGGCGGTGGCGCTCTGGCATGCGTGGCGGATGCGGATGGCCGCGCCGGGCTCGGGCAGCGCCAGGCGGGCCAGCGCGATCGCCGGCCTGACGCTGGCCCAGGCGGCGCTCGGCGTCGTGACGCTGCTGCTGGTCGTGCCGCTCTGGGCCGGGCTGGCGCATCAGGCGCTCGGCTTCGCAATCCTCGCGATGGCCGTGGTGCATGTCACGCGGACGGAGCAGGCGGCGCGGGCCTGACACGTCCCCGCCGTGATTCCGGGGCTTCGCGCAGCGAAGAACCCGGAACCCACGACTGGCCCGCAGCGGCTCACGGCGCCAGTCGGTTCAGGCTCTCCCGGTCGTGGCTTCCGGGTTCACGCCTGCGGCGTGCCCCGGAATGACGGACCGGACGGCGATCAGGCAAGCGCCTGGTCCAGATCCGCGATCAGGTCCTCGACATCCTCGAGCCCGATGGACAGGCGCACCACCTGCGGGCCGGCGCCGGCCTCGGTCTTCTGCGCGTCGGTGAGCTGGCGGTGGGTCGTCGAGGCCGGGTGGATCACCAGCGAACGCGTGTCGCCGATATTGGCGAGATGCGAGAACAGCTTGAGCTTCGAGACGAGCTTCACGCCGGCCTCGTAGCCGCCCTTGAGCCCGAAGGTGAAGACGGCGCCCGCGCCCTTGGGCGAATAGCGCTTGGCGAGGTCGTGGTACTTGTCGCCCGCCAGCCCGGGATAGCTCACCCATTCCACCGCCGAATGCTTCGCCAGATGCGTGGCGACCTTGAGCGCGTTCTCGCAGTGGCGCTGCATGCGCAGCGGCAGGGTCTCGATGCCGGTCAGGATCATGAAGGCGTTGAAGGGCGAGAGCGCCGGGCCCATGTCGCGCAGGCCGAGCACGCGTGTCGCGATGGCGAAGGCGAAATTGCCGAAGGTTTCGCCCAGCACCATGCCGTTATATTCCGGCCGGGGCTTCGACAGCATCGGGTAGCGCTCGTCGCCGACCCAGTTGAACGAGCCGCCGTCGACGATCAGCCCGCCGATGGAATTGCCGTGGCCGCCGAGGAACTTGGTGGCCGAGTGCACGATGATGTCGGCGCCGTGCTCGAAGGGGCGGATCAGATAGGGCGTCGCCATCGTGTTGTCGACGATGAGGGGGATGTTGTGCTTCTTCGCGATGGCGCTGATGCCCGCGATATCGACCACCACACCGCCCGGATTGGCGATGGACTCGATGAAGATTGCCTTGGTCTTCGGCGTCACGGCGGCCGCGAAGGCCTCCAGATCGTCCGAATCCGCCCAGATCACATTCCAGCCGAAGCTCTTGTAGGAGTGGTTGAACTGGTTGATCGAGCCGCCATAGAGCTTGCGCGCCGCGACGAATTCGTCGCCAGGCTGCAGCAGGGCGTGGAAGGTCAGGAACTCGGCCGCGTGGCCGGACGCGACGGCGAGCGCCGCCGTGCCGCCCTCCAGCGCCGCGACGCGCTCTTCCAGGACGGCGTTCGTCGGGTTGCCGATGCGGGTGTAGATGTTGCCGAAAGCCTGCAGGCCGAACAGCGAGGCGGCGTGGTCGACATCGTCGAAGACGAAGCTGGTGGTCTGGTAGATCGGCGTGGCGCGTGCGCCGGTGGCCGCATCGGGCGCGGCGCCCGCATGGATGGCGAGCGTGTGGAATCCCGGTGCCCGGTCGGTCATGGCGTGCTCCCTGATGCCTTCTGAAATCGAGACGTTGCGTTCGTTTTAAAGAACGCTCCCGAAGGCGTCAATTCGCGGCCCGCTTCATCACGTCGC
The DNA here is from genome assembly GCA_003248805.1 of Chelatococcus sp. Classification (GTDB taxonomy): domain Bacteria; phylum Pseudomonadota; class Alphaproteobacteria; order Rhizobiales; family Beijerinckiaceae; genus Allobosea. The sequence continues at coordinate 14,752 of QFQY01000021.1, forward strand.
TTCGCGCGCGCGAGGCGCGAGCTCGGGCCCGATATGCTCCGGCCGGACGCCCATGCCGATCAGCCGCGCCGGGATGCGTCGCAGCAGCGGCACATGCTTGAACAGCCGCATCGGCCAGGGCGGGGCGATGGCACCCTTGCTCGCGAGAATCGGCGAGATCAGCCGGTTCTGGATCGTGACCTGAAGGGCCTGCGTGACCTTGACCGGCCATTCGCGCCGGGCCTGGACGGCCGCGAGATCGGTGTCCGCCAGGCGTCTCTCCCGCAATGGCGCGGCCAGCAGGTTCGCCGCCGCGACAGCGTCCTGGATGGCCAGGTTCACGCCGACGCCGCCGATCGGCGACATCGCATGCGCGGCGTCGCCGATGCACAGGAGGCCCGGCTGCCACCAGCGTTCGAGGCGGTTCACGGCGACCGAGAGGAGCTTGATGTCGTCCCAGGAGGCGAGTTCGCCGAGCCGTGCGGAAAGATGCGGCGCAAGCGCGGCGAGCCCCTGCCTGAACGCCTCGAGTCCGTTCGCCCGCAACGCTTCGAGCGATCCCTTCGGGATGACGAAGGCGCATTGCCAGTAGTCGCCGCGGTTCAGCATGATGAAGAAGCGCCCGGCTGCGATCTGGCCGAGCGTCTGGGGCGGATCGCCCGGCCGATGCGACAGCCGGAACCAGAGTACGTCCATGGGGGCACCGATATCGGTGACCTGAAAATGTGCTGCGTCGCGCAGGTCGGAGCTGCGACCGTCCGCCGCCACCACCAGCGCGGCCTCGATGGCGAGCGACCCGTCCGGCGTCTCGGCGGTGACGCCGATGACGCGGCCGGACTCGCGCAGGACGTCGGTCGCTCGGGTCTGCATCAGCAGCGTGAAATGCGGCAATGCCCGGCCCTGGTCGGCGAGGAAGTCGAGGAAATCCCATTGCGGCATGAAGGCGATATAGGGCGCGGCGACGGGGAGATGGCTGAAATCGGCCATCGGGATCTCGTCCTCGCCGATGCGGACGGAAACATGCCGTTCCTTGGTGTGCGGCAACGTCAGGAATGCGTCGAGCAGCCCGAGTTCCTTCATAAGCTCCATCGTCGAGGGATGGATCGTGTCACCGCGAAAGTCGCGCAGGAAATCGGCATGCTTTTCCAGCACGACGACGTCGATGCCGGCGCGAGCCAGCAGGAAACCGAGCATCATGCCGGCGGGGCCGCCTCCGGCGATGCAGCAGGTCGTGGTCAGCTCGCGCATGGCGTCCCTCCCGATCCGCGCAGGGGATGGAATGCGCACTCGGCGATCCGGCTCGGCCGGATGCGCGCGGCGAGACGATCTGGCGTTAGGATAGGAGGGGTTTCGGCGCCGCGATAGCCGTCAACGTCCCGGAGGGCGGATCGAGAGCTTCTGGAAGCCCTTTCCCGCCAGCACCGGCTTCTTCGACGACAGAATGCGCGAATTGATGCCCTGCCAGCCGATCTCGCCCGAGAGCCGGCCGAACTCGATCTTCGGGCAACGGTCCATGACGACGATGACGCCCTTTGCCTCGGCGCGGGCCGCAGCCTCCTCGTTGCGCACCGAAAGCTGCATCCAGACCACCTTCGGCATGGGATCGAGAGCCAGCGCCTCGTCGGTGATCGGCCCCGCCGCCTCCGAATTGCGGAAGATCTCGACCATGTCGACCGGACCCGGAATATCCTTGAGCGAGCCATAGACCGTGCGCCCGAGCAGTTGCTGCCCGGCGAGGCCCGGATTGACAGGCACGACGTCATAGCCGCGATCGATGAGATATTTCGCCACGATCCAGCTCGGCCGGGCCTCGTTGGCGGAGGCGCCGACGAGGGCGATGCGCTTCACCGATGTCAGGATGTCGCGGATCAGGCTGTCGGGATAGGCGTCGTGGGTCATGCACAGGCGTTCCGGCGGCGGGCGATCATGCCAGGGAGGCAGTGATACGCGGTTCCGCGAGCCGGGGTAAGCCGGCCGCCCGGCGAGATCGCGCAGAACGGGACCTGAAAAACGGAGCGCGAACGGCGCGGCGCGCGCTCCTGAGCTGAGTGATGGACAGGCGACCTAGCATCCCATGCGATATCCGATCTGTGCAAATGGCTGAGCCGCGAGAGCCCGCCGCTTGCTAAGGGGGATCGCCCGCGAACCGAAAGATCGCCCGTGACCATCGCCGCCCACGATCCCGCGCCGCTTCCGCCGGGAGAGCCACCTGCTTCGGCGACCGTCGTTGCGCGCGTGTCCTCGTCGCCGACGCCGGCATGGACGGAGATGGGGACGCCTGCCTATCGCAGGATCGGCATCGCGCTGTTCCTCGCCGGCTTTTCGACGTTCTCGCTGATCTATTCGGTGCAGCCGCTGCTGCCCAATCTGGTCGAGACGTTCGGCGTCACCCCGTCGCAGAGCTCGCTGGCGCTCTCCCTGTCGACGGGCTGTCTCGCCTTCGCCATCCTCTGCGCCGGGGCGTTGGGCGAGCGGTTCACCCGCCGGGGTCTGATGTGCGCCTCGATGATCGCGGCCGCGCTGCTCCAGATCGCCTGCGCGCTTACCACGAACTGGCATCTGCTGCTCATGCTGCGTGCGCTGGAAGGGCTTGCGCTCGGCGGTGTTCCCGCTGTCGCGATGGCCTATCTCGCCGAGGAGATTCACCCGAGATCGCTCGGAGCCGCGATGGGCATCTATGTCGGCGGCACGGGTGTCGGCGGCATGATGGGGCGCGTCGGCATGGGGCTGGTGACCGAATTCAGCTCCTGGCGTGTTGCGCTGGGCGTCCTCGGCGTGCTCGGCCTGCTTGCGGCGATCGGTTTCGTCAGGCTGCTTCCGGCGTCGCGGAACTTCGTGCCCCGGCGGGGCATGCCGCTGGCGCAGCACCGGCGCGCCTGGCTGGGACATCTCGCGACACCGGGCCTGCCGCTGCTGTTCCTGACGGGGTTCCTGACGCTCGGTGTCCAGGTCGCGATGTTCAACTATCTCACCTTCCGGCTGGCGGCCGCGCCCTACGATCTGAGCGAGGGCCAGATCAGCGCGATGTTCGTCGTGTTCCTGTTCGGCGTCGCCGCTTCCACGCTCGCGGGCTCGGCCGCGGATCGTCACGGCAGAGGCCCGGTGCTGATCGCCGGCGTCGTGACCATAGGCCTCGGCGTGGCGCTCACGATGGCGTCGTATCTGCCGCTGATCGTGGCGGGCGTCGTCGCGGTGACGATCGGGTTCTTCGTCATGCATTCGGTCGCGAGCGGCTGGGTCGGCCGCATGGCCGAGGGCTCCAAGGGCCATGCCTCTTCGCTCTACCTGCTGGCCTATTACGCCGGGTCGAGCGTGCTGGGAACGCTCGGCGGTCTGTTCTGGAGCGCGGGGCAATGGCCGGCGGTGGCGGGCTTCGTCGCCGTTCTGCTCCTGATCGCGCTCGCTGCGGCCCTGCGCCTCGCCTGGAGCGAGAGGGCGGCGAGGCGGCGATCGGCGGCGTGAGGGCCGAAGGCGGTCGGAACCCGCCTCAGCTTTCCCAGACCGGCGCTCGCTTGGCCACGAACGCGCCGATGCCCTCCTCGGCATCCCGCGCCAGCATGTTCTCGACCATCACGGCCGAGGCATGCTCATAGGCGGCCTCGAGCCCCATCTCCCGCTGTTCGTAGAAGGCGCGCTTGCCGGTCCGCACTGTGGCCGGAGACTTCGAGGCGATGAGGCCGCCGAGCCTGCGCGCCTCCGCCAGGGCGTCGCCGGCCGGGACGACGCGGTTGACGAGCCCCATCCGATGGGCTTCGGCCGCCGGCACCATCTCGCCGAGCAGCAGCATCTCCATCGCGTGCTTGGCGGCGAGGTTGCGCGTGAGCGCGACCATCGGCGTCGAGCAGAACAGGCCGATATGGACGCCGGGCGTGCAGAATCGCGCCGCCTCGCCCGCGACCGCGAGATCGCAGCTCGCCACCAATTGGCAGCCGGCGGCGGTCGCCGTGCCCTCGACAGCCGCGATGACCGGCTGGGGCAGGGCGGTGATCTGCTGCATCACCCGCGAGCAGCGCCCGAGGATGTCGGCGAAATAGGCGCGGCCGCGATCGGCATCGGCGCGGTGGCCCGTCAGCTCCTTGAGATCGTGCCCTGCGCTGAAGACGGGGCCCGCCGCCGCCAGCACCACCGCCTTCACGGCGCGGTCCTGTGCGATGGCGTCGAATGTCTGCGCCAGCGCCTCCAGCATCGCCTCGCTCAGCGGGTTGCGCGCCTGTGGGCGATTGAGCGTCAGGACCGCGACGCCTTCGCTGTCCTCGCGCAGCAGGGCAGGGCCCGCCGGCGGCTGGTGATGCGCATTCATGGCGTTTCCCTTTGCGTTTTGCCGCATTGTCGGGGCGTGGCGGCCGTGGTGCAAGAGGCGGCCTCTTTCCGGTCCCGAGAGCCCGCCAGGAGCCTGCCATGACCATCCGCATGACCGCCTCGGAGATCGACGCCTATCTCGACGAGGTCTTCCCGCAGCTTCACCATGGCGGGCGCACTTATTTCATCGAGGAGGTCGGGCCGATGACGGCCCGCATGCGCTGCGACTACCACGAGAAGCATCTGCGCCCCGGCGGCACCATCTCCGGCCCGACCATGATGGCGCTGGCCGACGTCGCGCTCTACGCCGCGATCCTGGCCCAGATCGGGCCGGTCGGCCTCGCGGTGACGACGAGCCTGAGCTTCAACTTCCTGCGCAAGCCAGGGCCGGTGGCCCTGATCGGGCAGGCGCGCCTGCTCAAGCTCGGCAAGAGGCTGGCGGTGGGCGAGGTCGCTCTCTACTCGCAGGGACAGGACGAGATGGTCGCCCATGCGACCGGCACCTATTCCGTTCCCGATCGCTGATCGGGGGCCGCCTCACTTCGGCGGGATCGGATCGAGCCCGGTCCGGCGAATGATCGGCGCGGCCTCGGAGCCGCCGAGGCAGGCGATCAGGGCCTTCGCGGCGGCCGGCTCTTTCGCGTTGGCGGCAAGCCCAGCGGAGAAGATCGTCACCCTCTGGACCTCCTCCGGCAGGGTCCCCACGAAATCCAGCCCCTCGATCGGAATGAGCTCGCTGACCTGCTGGAAGCCGAGTTCGGCATCGCCGCGCGCCACCACGGTGCCGACGCGCTCGCTGAAGATCTTTCTGGACTTGGCCATCACCTGCCCGCTGGGATCGAGCTTCGGGAAGAGCTCCTCCGAGAGATATGTGCCGCTGGCGCTGGCCGAATAGGCGATGGACTTCGCCGCCATCAGGGTCTTTTTCAACGCCTCAACCGTCGAAATGTCCGGCTTCGGTGCGCCAGCCTTGACCGAAAGGCCGATGGCGGAGCGGGCGAGGTCGGTCCGGGTGCCGGCCATGCCCTTGCCGTCCTGCACCAGCTTGTCGAAGGCGTCGCCCGCGAGAATGACGACATCGGCGGGTTCGCCACGGGCCAGACGGTTCGGAATCGCATCCGGTGCCGCGCCCATGGAGGCGCCATAGGCGCTGATCACCTTCTGGCCGATCTTAGCCTCGCAACCGGGAACCAGTTCCTTGTAGGCGGCGGTGAAGCCACCCGAGCTGATGACGTTCACATCTGCGAATGCAACCGTTACGGCGCCCGGCGAGGCCAGCAGAGCGGCGATGGCAAGCTGTCGAATGCGCATGTTGGCGTTCCTCCCGGAGAGATGGTGATGCGATCTCCGCCAACCGGCAAGCTTCCGATGCGGTATTTTGATACCGTCAATCTTATTGGACTGAAAACAATGGATTTTTGCCGCCGATCGCTTTGATGTTGTGCTTGACAGACGGCGTTCTCTCTTCTATCCCGCCCCCACACCGCCGCTGGCTTCCGCCGGCGGCTTGTCGTTTCTTTCAACCGAAGGGGTGCCCGCGATGAAGACCATCTCGCTCAAGCCCGCCGATGTCGAAAAGAAGTGGGTTGTGATCGACGCCTCCGGGCTCGTCGTTGGCCGTCTCGCCTCCATCGTGGCGATGCGCCTGCGCGGCAAGCACAAGGCCGCCTATACCCCTCACGTCGACTGCGGCGACAACATCATCGTCATCAACGCCGAGAAGGTGGTGTTCACCGGCCGCAAGCGCGACCAGAAGAACTACTACCACCACACCGGCTTCGCCGGCGGCATCAAGGAGCGTTCGGCCAAGTTCATCCTGGACGGCCGCTTCCCTGAGCGGATCGTCGAGAAGGCCGTGGAGCGCATGCTCCCGCGTGGCCCGCTCTTCCGCCAGATCCTCGGCAATCTGCGCGTCTACAAGGGCGCCGAGCATCCCCATGCCGCTCAGTCGCCGGAGGCGCTCGACGTCGCCGCGCTCAACAGCAAGAACGTGAGGGTCTGATGGCCGAGGTTCTTCAGTCGCTCGAGCAGCTCGGCCAGGTGGCGAAGCCCGCCCAGCCCGAGGCTCCCGTCCACGTCAAGAAGGTCGATGCGCAGGGCCGCGCCTATGCCACCGGCAAGCGCAAGAACGCCATCGCCCGCGTCTGGATCAAGCCCGGCTCCGGCAAGGTCACGGTCAACGGCCGCGATCAGGAGGTGTATTTCGCGCGTCCGGTGCTGCGCCTCGTGCTGCAGCAGCCGCTCCAGCTCGTCGACCGCATGACCCAGTACGACGTCGTCGTCTCGGTCAAGGGCGGCGGCCTCTCCGGCCAGGCCGGCGCGGTGCGCCACGGCATCTCCAAGGCCCTGACCTTCTACGAGCCGGACCTTCGCGGCCCGCTCAAGAAGGAAGGCTTCCTGACCCGTGACTCGCGCGTCGTCGAGCGTAAGAAGTTCGGTAAGGCCAAGGCCCGCCGCAGCTTCCAGTTCTCGAAGCGCTGATCGTTTTCGGTCTGTCGATTATACGCAAGGGCGGCTCGCGAGAGCCGCCCTTTTTCGTATTGTCGGGTCTTGTCGCAGGAGACCGCAGATGAACCCGTCCCGCCCCGTCCTTCTCGTCACCGGCGGCAGCCGCGGCATCGGTGCGGCGACCTGCGTCATGGCCGCCCGGCGCGGCTACGATGTCGCCGTGAACTTCCAGCACAATGCGCAGGCAGCCGCGAAGGTCGTCGCCGCCTGCGAGGCGCAGGGCGCGAAAGCGGTCGCGCTGCGCGGCGACATGGCCGAGGAGGCCGATATCATCCGCGTCTTCGCCAAGGCGCAGAATGCGCTCGGCGCGCTCACCCATGTGGTCAACAATGCCGGCATCACCGGCAAGGCGAGCCCGCTCGCCGATGCCGACACCGACGTCATCCGCTCCTGCATCGACATCAATGTGACGGGCGCCATCCTCGTGGCCCGCGAGGCGGCCCGCGCGCTGACGGCCAACAGCGGCGCGCAAGGCAGGGCGATCGTCAACATCTCCTCCGTCGCGGCGACGCTCGGCTCGCCGGGGGAGTATGTCTGGTACGCGGCCTCCAAGGCGGCGGTCGACGCGCTGACCGTCGGGCTCGCCAAGGAACTCGCCGCGCACGGCATTCGCGTCAATGCGGTCGCCCCCGGCATCACCGACACCGAAATCCATGCCCTGTCGACCGGCGAGGCCGGCCGCGTCGCGCGCATCGCGCCGCTGATTCCGCTGAAGCGCGCCGCGACGGCCGACGAGATCGCCGAAGCGGTGCTGTTCCTGCTCTCGGCGGCGTCGTCCTATACGACCGGCGAGATCCTCAGGGTCGGCGGGGGGCGCTGAGGTGGCGGCGCCGGCGCACAGGGGGGGTTAGTCGCAGACTTCGACCTGCCGCATCCGGCCTTCGACGAAGGCCTCGGTGAAGTGGCAGGGCATCGACGGCACAGGCTTCGCGAAATAGCTGGCCGTGGGCGAGTCGTGATAGACCGGATAGGACTGGGCCGAGGGCTGCTGCTCGGCCGGCGAAGTCAATTGCTGGTGAGGCTGCGTCACGGCCGCCGCGACCGTCACGATGGCCTGACCGCCGGCGCCGATGGCGCCTGCCGACCCCGGCCACGCCGGACTGGCCGAGGCAGGGGAGATGAGACCGGCGCCACCCGCCGTGGTCAGAGCGAACGCTGCTGCAATCAGTGCCTTGTTCATATCAGCCTCCAAAGCCGAAATTCGACACACCGAACGACCGGCCCGTCGATGCGGGCCGATGGCGAGGGCGCGCCCGAAACCCGTCGAACTTGCGGCGGGAATGGACGGCGCCAATCACAAGCGCGTGCGTTCCGCGCATTCCGCGGGGCTGATCGGCAACGCGCTTCATGCTAGAGGCGGAAACGCCCGTCATCCTGGTTCGTCATGCGTGTCCTGCTCGTCCTGATCGCCTTCGGCATGATCGCCGTCCCCGCCTTGCTGATGCTGGCGCGGACGGAATTGCCGCGCGCCGCGCGCATCGGCCGCGCGCTCGCGATCTTCCTGGCGCCGGCCTTCGCGCTCGGACTGATCCACGGCGTGCCGGAACTCGACGGCAGGGCGCTCCAGCACCCGGTGGCCTGGACGACATTGCGCCTCGTCCTGACGGGCCTCGCCCTGATCCTGCCCTGGTGCCTCTATGTCTGGCTGGCGGGCGCCCGCCGCTGATCTTTCCAGGACTCCGATGACCGACAATTCCGACACTCCGCCGATCGACCACGCCTTCACCGGCGACAGGCGCGGCCCGGCCCTCGATCCGACCTATGCGGGCGCGCTGTCCTTCATGCGCCGCCGCTACTCCAAGGATGTCTCCGGCTGCGATCTCGTGGTCTGGGGCGTGCCCTTCGATCTGGCGGTCTCGAACCGCCCCGGCACGCGCTTCGGGCCGCAGGCGATCCGCCGCGCCAGCGTGATCTTCGACGGAGACGCGCAATATCCCTCGCGCATCGACCCCTTCGAGACCCTCGCCGTCGTCGACTATGGCGATTGCGCCCTGCCGCGCGGCGATCTGCAGGGCTGCGCCCATGCGATCGAGAAGGAGGCCGCGGGTATCCTCGCCTCCGGCGCGCACCTGCTGACGCTTGGCGGCGACCACTTCATCACCCTGCCGCTGCTGCGGGCCCATGTCGCCCGGCACGGCAAGCTCGCGCTCGTCCAGTTCGACGCGCATCAGGACACCTGGGACGATGGCGTCGGCGCGATCAGCCACGGCTCCTTCGTGCTGGAGGCTGTGCGCGAGGGGCTGATCGACACCGCCCGCTCGATCCAGGTCGGCATCCGCACGGTCGCGCCGCGCGATTGCGGCATCGCGGTGCTGGATGCCTATGCGGCGCATGAACTCGGGGTCGAGGGCACGGCGGCGCGCATCCGCGAGCGTGTCGGCGACGGGCCGGCCTATCTCACTTTCGACATCGACGCGCTCGATCCGGCCTTCGCGCCGGGCACCGGGACGCCGGTGGCCGGCGGGCTCTCCTCCGCGCAGGCCCTGCGAATCCTCTGGAGCATCCGCGACCTCGATGTCCGCGGCATGGACGTGGTCGAGGTCTCGCCGCCCTACGACCATGCCGACGCCACCGCCATCGCCGGCTCCGCGATCGCCCAGCATTACGTCCAGGCCTTCGCCTTGCGGAAGCGCGGCTGAATCCGCTTGCGAAGACTCGTTCCCAAGCCTTTCATGCGACTCGATAAACGCGGATGCGGAGCGCTGTGATGCAGTCTGGTCGATCGGCGAAGGACGCCTTTCCCGCCGCCGTCGGGCGCCTGCGCGCGGCCCTTGCGGACGTCGCCAACGGCGATGTGGCGGCGATCAAGGCCCTCTATTCGCATGCCGACGACGCGACGAGCTTCTATGGCTGGGGCGGTTACGAGAAGGGCTGGGAGGCCGTCTCCCGTCGCTGGGACTGGGCCGCGCAGCAGTTCAAGGGCGGCAGCGTCTCCCATGAGAACGTCACCACCGTTCTCGGAGACGATCTCGCGATCCTGACCGACATCGAGACCTTCGCGGTCCTGATGGAAGGCGGGGCCGAACCGTCCCGCTGGACCAACCGGGTCACTCATGTCTTTCGCTTCGAGGAGGGCGGCTGGCGCCTGCTGCACCGCCACGCAAACCGGCTGGAGGATCGCTACGAGCCGGCGGCGCGCCTCGTCCGCGACTGAGAGCCGGCCGCATCGTCGGGAAGCGATTGACAGCCTGCCCTTGCGCGAACATATACGGTGCCATGATCACAAACCCGACTCGACGTCGCCGCCGCCCGGCCGCCCCAGCGCGACCGCGATGACGCTCGGCTGAAAGCCCGAACGCCCGCGACCGCGCCCCGAGCGCGGTTTTTTTATGCCCGAAGCCGACGAACCATCCTCCCCAGACGCCTGACGAGGGTCGAGATGAGCCAGAATCTGAAATCCATCTTCATCGACGGTGAGGCCGGCACGACCGGCCTCGGCATCCGCGACCGGCTCGCGGCCTTGCCGGAAGTGAGCGTGAAGAGCATCGCGCCCGAAAAGCGCAAGGATCCCGCCGCCCGGAAGGACATGATGGCGGCGGTCGATCTCGTCGTGCTCTGCCTGCCGGACGAGGCGGCGAAGGAATCCGTCGCGCTCGCCGACGAACTCGGCTCGGCCGCGCCCAAGATCGTCGACGCCGCGACCGCCCATCGCATCGCGCCGGGCTGGGTCTATGGCTTCGCCGAGCTGGAGCCGGGGCAGGCTGCCAAGATCGCCAACGCCAACCGCGTCGCCAATCCGGGCTGCTATCCGACGGGCGCGATCGCGCTGCTGCGGCCGCTTGTCGATGCCGGGCTGATGGCGCAGGACCATCCGGTCGCGATCAACGCGGTCTCCGGCTATTCCGGCGGCGGCAAGGCGATGATCGAGGCCTACGAGGCCGGCACGGCGCCGGCCTTCGAGCTCTACGGGCTCGGCTTCAAGCACAAGCACCTGCCGGAGCTGCAGGAATATGCGCGCCTGACGCGGCGGCCGATCTTCGTGCCCTCCGTCGGCAATTTCCGGCAGGGCATGCTGGTCTCGGTGCCGCTGCATCTCGACACGCTGCCGGGCAAGCCGAAGGTCGCCGATCTCGAGACGGCGCTGGTCGAGCGCTATGCCGGCTCGACCTATGTCTCGGTGGTGCCTGCGGCCGAGGCCGGCGGCAAGCTCGAGCCCGAGGCGCTGAACGACACCAACAGGCTGGAACTGCGGGTGTTCGGCAGCGACGATTACGGCCAGGCCGTGCTGGTCGCGAGGCTCGACAATCTCGGCAAGGGCGCCTCGGGCGCTGCCGTCCAGAACATCCGCCTGATGCTGGGGCTCGCCGAGGGCTGAGGCGCTCGCGAGGACAGGCAGTCCGGGAACAACGAAAAAAGGGCCGCGCGAGCGGCCCTTTCCTGTATTGCCGGGGGGACGGCCTCAGCCCTTCCAGGGCAGGAAGTGCTGCTTCTGGTCGCCCAGCCCCTCGATGCCGAGGGTCACGACCTCGCCGCCCTTCAGAAAGCGCGGCGGCTTGAAGCCGAGGCCGACGCCGGGCGGCGTGCCGGTGGTGATGACATCGCCCGGATCGAGCCGCATGAACTGGCTGATATAGTGCACCAGATAGGCCGCGCCGAAGATCATGGTCTTGGTCGAGCCGTTCTGGACGCGCTCGCCGTCCACCTCGAGCCACATGGCGAGGTTCTGGACGTCCTTGACCTCGTCGGTCGTGACCAGCCACGGGCCGAGCGGGCCGAAGGTCGGGCAGCCCTTGCCCTTGGCCCACTGGCCGCCGCGCTCGGTCTGGAATTCGCGCTCGGAGACGTCGTTGCAGACGGCGAAGCCGGCGATGGCCGCGAGGGCGTCCTTCTCCTCGATATAGGAGCCGCCGTCGCCGATCACGATGGCGAGCTCGACCTCCCAGTCGGTCTTCACCGAGCCCTTGGGGATCTGTACGTCGTCATAGGGGCCGACGATGCAGTTCGGCGCCTTGTTGAACAGGATGGGCTCTTTCGGGATCGGAGCGCCGGTCTCGGCGGCATGGTCGGCGAAGTTGAGGCCGACGGCGATGAAATTGCGCACGTCCCCGACGCAGGCACCGATGCGTGGCGAGCCGGAGACGAGCGGCAGCGACTTCGGGTCGAGAGCCCTGATCTTGGCGAGCGAGGCGGAGGTCAGTGCCTTGCCGGCGAGATCGGGCAGCGCGCCCGAGAGGTCGCGGATCGCTCCCTCGGAGTCCAGCAGGCCCGGCTTTTCCTGGCCCGGTGCACCATATCGTAGCAGTTTCACGGCGTTTCCTTTGTTTCAATCGTTATGAGCGATTGGGTTGGCCGCCGATCCTGTGCGGATGGCGGGCGGAACACAAGCGAGACGCATGCATGGTCCGGCCGCTGCGCTCGCCGTTGTTGCGCGCGTGCAACTCTATCCGCGAAAGCGACGTCGCTCATGCGATGCCGTACGGATGCCCGCCCACCGCCCTTTCGGGAAAAAACGCCGATAGTTCTTATGTAAACCATCTTCTCGTCGCGACGGCTCGGCGGGAACCCCGGAAAGGCGGTCGATTTCGGTCGATTTCGGCGGCGGCGAGTGGGATTGTCACGCCTCGGGTCGCGATTCGTGCCTCTTGTGGCGCCATTGCGGTCAAAATCGGCTCAGGCCATGCTCCGACTCAGACGAGGGGGGAACGCTCTCGCAGCCGGTGAATGGGACGGAACGCTATGGATACCAGGAACGCTATGAAGGGCCTTGTCCGAACTGTCGCGATCGCGACCGTGTCCAGCGCCGCGCTGCTCGCGGCGAATGGCGCCTTTGCGAGTTCTTTCGCGATCCGAAGCGGCCAGAGTGCGGAAGGCCTGGGCATGTCCTATGCCGGCGCGGCGGCGGGCGGCATCGGCATGGGTTCGATGGCCTGGAACCCGGCGACCATCACCATGTTCCCGGGCCGCAACAGCAATTGGAACTTCACTTATCTCTATGCGAACGGCTCTTATGAGCCGACATCGGTGACGCGCCTCGGCTCGCCGTTCGGGCCGGCGAGCCCGATCCAGAACGGCACCGGCAATATCGGCGGCGACGGTTCCTTCATTCCCGCCTCCTATTCCGCCTGGCAGCTCACCGACCGCTTCTGGATCGGCATGACGACGGGCGCGCCGTTCGGCCTGCGCTCGAAGCCCGAGAACCAGGTGCACGCCGCGCAGGTCTATGGCCGTTCCGCCAAGGTCACCACGATCAACGTCGCGCCGACGGTCGGCTACAAGGTCAATGACTGGTTGTCGGTCGGTGCCGCGCTGCAGATCCAGCGCTTCGATGCCAAGCTCAAGAACGCGGCGATCAGCTCGCCCTTCTCTCCACCCGTCATCGTGGAAGGCGACACGATCGACTTCGGCTATCGCCTCGGCGTGACGCTGACGCCGCTCGACGGCACCACGATCGGCCTCGGCTATCGCTCTTCCATTCGCCAGACCCTCGAAGGCACGCTGCGCACGCCGACGGCCGTCATCCCGGTCAAGGCGAATCTCAACCTGCCGGATTCCGTGGTCTTCGGCCTGTCGCAGGTCATCAACGAGCAGTGGCAGGCCCATCTCGGCGTCGAGTGGACGAACTGGAGCCGCTTCCGCAACATCCCGATCGTGAGCCAGTTCAACGGCTTGCCCGCGACCAGCTTGAATTTCCAGTATGACGACAGCTGGTTCTTCTCGGGCGGTGTCGAATACAAGTACAGCCGCGACCTGACCCTGCGCGCCGGCGTGGGCTACGAGCTCTCGGCCGTGAACGACCAGAACCGCCAGATCTTCATCTCGGACAACGATCGTCTCTGGCTCAGCGCCGGCGGCAGCTACCAGATCACCGACCGGATCAAGCTCGATCTCGGCTACACCTACATCCATGTGAACAAGGCCACGGTGAACTACACCGGCGCCCATCCGCAGCAGCAGTTCCAGCCGCAGGCCCAGAAGGTCTACTACACGGCCGAAGCCAAGCCCTATATCCACATCCTCTCGGCTGGCCTGACCTATCGCTGGGACGATCCGGCGCAGACGATTCCCGTGCAGCCGACGGTGAGGAAGTACTGAGATGGCGCTGACCGCGCCTCGCGAGCCGGCCTTCGGGCCGGCTTTTTTGTCGCTGCGCGAGCGGGATCGGCGCGGCCGTGCAGGTGACGATCGGAAAGAAGAGCAGGCGCGCGGCCGGCCCGGGAGGCTACTCCGGATGCTCGGCGTTCCAGCGCTCGGCATAGGCCTCGCACATGCGATACACCGCCTCGCGATCGGTCCAGCCCGCGGGGTGCGCGCGGGAGGGCAGGGCGCGCTGGAAGGGGACATAGCCCTGATGCGCCAGCCTCCAGAGGCGGCGAAGCTCTTTCAGCGGCTCCGGATGGTCGTCGACGCGCAGGTCGAAGCTGGGAAAGGGCGCCTCGGTCCAGATCCGTAAGCAGCACGACTGGCGGCCCCGCTTGTCGCCTCCCGCCGCTTCGCCAGCCTCCACGGCGACGATCAGTCTCTCGTCGAAATCGCGGTCGGACGCGGCGAGATAGGCATTCAGGGTCGCGTCGACGACGCGCGGGCCTGACAGCATGTTGCCGGCGACCGAAACCCCGGGAGCCGCGGCGCTCCCGCTCCAGTCGATGCAGGCCTGGCCCGTGTAGGCTGCGGGGCGCCCTTCGCGGTCGACGAGGTGAACCTGCCGGTGGTCGCGTCCCTCGTCCGCCGCCGCGAGCGCCGCGACGACGAGGTCGGAGGGGCAGCCCTCTTGCAGCATGCGCAGTCCATCGACGCCGAAGAACGGATTGGCGAAAGCTTGTGTCGCGATCACTCCGGTCCCGCCGGCTCCGTAGGGAACGACGGCGCCGACCGCCAGCGCCCGCGAGGCGCACAGGATGCCGAACGCGCCCGTCCGCTCATCCCTCGCGACAATGGACCATGTCATCAGCTGTCCTCGCCAAGGGCATCGCTATAGGCGCGTGCCCCCTGGCGTGCAAACCCTGCCGCGGGACGGACTTACGACCGCACCTTCACATAGCTCCCGGGCGCATCCTCGATCGGCGCGAGCTTGCCGCCGCCGGGCTCGCGCGCCGGCACGCGCTCCGGAGCCTGCTTTTCCAGCCAGGCGAACCAGTGCGGCCACCAGGAGCCGGGATGCTCCTCCGCGTGCGTCATCCAGTCGTGGTAGCGCCCCGTCGGCTTTCCGCCGGTCCAGTACTGGTACTTGCCGCGGCTCGGCGGGTTGACGACGCCAGCGATGTGGCCCGAGCCCGAGACGACGTATTCGACCTCGCCGCCGAAGCACTTCGAGCCGTTGAACACGGACCGCGCGGGTGCGATGTGGTCCTCGCGGGTCGCGAGATTATAGACCGGAATCGTCACCCGCTTCAGGTCGAGCTGGGTGCCGCCGAGATGCATCTGCCCCTTGGTCAGCTTGTTGTCCAGATAGCAGTTGCGCAGGTAGAACGAGTGGTTAGCCGCCGGCATGCGCGTCGAATCGGAGTTCCAGTAGAGCAGGTCGAAGGCCGTGGGCATCTTGCCCTTGAGGTAGTTGTTGACGGCGTAGGACCAGATCAGGTCGTTGGGCCGCAGCATGTTGAAGGCGCCGGACATGCGCGCGCCCTCGAGATAGCCGCTGCGCGTCATCTGCTCTTCGATGGCGCGGATCTGATCCTCGTCGACGAAGACGGAGAGTTCGCCCGCCTCCGAGAAGTCGACCTGCGTGGTGAAGAAGGTCGCGCTGGCGACGCGGTCGTCGCCCGTCGCCGCCATATAGGCCAGCGTGATGCCGAGCAGCGTTCCGCCCACGCAATAGCCGATGGTGGCGACCGAACGCTCGCCGGTGGCCTGCGCGATGGCGTCGAGGGCGGCGAAGATGCCTTCGCGCATATAGCTCTCGAAGTCCTTCGCCGCATGCCGCTGGTCCGGATTGACCCAGGAGATGCAGAACACCGTCAGCCCCTGCTCGACGCACCAGCGGATGAAGCTCTTCTCCGGGTTGAGATCGAGGATGTAGTACTTGTTGATCCAAGGCGGGACGATAAGCAGCGGCCGCTTCAGCACCTGCGGCGTCGCCGGTGCGTACTGGATCAGCTCCATGATCTCGTCGCGGAAGACAACCTTGCCCGGCGTCGTCGCGATGTTGACGCCGATCTCGAAGGCGCTCGGGTCGGATTGGCGGATCTTGAGCTCGCCCCGGCCGGCCTCGATGTCCTCCGCCAGCATCTTCATGCCGCGAACGAGATTCTCGCCGTTCTGCCGCAGCGTCTCGCGCAGCAGCTCCGGATTGGTGGCGACGAAATTGGTCGGGGAGAGCGCGCTCGAAATCTGCTTCACGTAGAAGCGCGCCTTCTCGCGGGTATGCGGGTCGAGGTCTTCGGCCCGGTCGACCATCGCCTCGGCCCAGCGCGTGCCGATCAGATAGGCCTGCTTGATGAAGTCGAACATCGGATGCTCCGACCAGTCGGGGTCGGAGAAGCGCGCGTCGCGCTTGTCGGGTTTGGCGACGGGCTCGGGCTCCTCCCCGCCGGCGCGCTTCAGCATCGTGCTCCACAGGCTCAGAAAGTCGCCGGTGATCGAGGCCTGCGCCTCGATAATCTTCTTGGGGTCGCTGACCCAGCGCTCGGCGACGCGCCCGAGCGTGCGCACCATGTCGCTCGCCTCGTCGGCCTGGCCTGTCTTCGCCTCGCCGCGTTCGATCGGCTTGAGATAGGCCGCGGTCGCCTTGCCGTATTCCTCGATCAGCCGCCCCATGTTCTGGGCGAACTGGTCGAGATCCGGCGCCTCGCGTTCGCTAGCCTGCTGCTCTTCGCCCTCCGGGCCGTTCACAGGCCGATTCATCAGGCGCCTCTCCCTTGGAATCTGTTATAGGGCGCATCGCTCGCCATATTGGTACTATCAAGGTGGTAGCCGATATGGTCAGTGAAGAAAATTGCCAAAACCTCTGGACCTGAAGCCATGCTGACCGATCTGCCCAAGAGGACGTCCCTGCCGCTCGCGGCTCTGGCGGCGGTTGCGCTCGCTCTGGCGGGGTGCGCGGGAGACGAGACCACCAAGGCGGTGGCCGAGGCGGCCGGCATGGCGACGACGGCGCAGGAATCGAAGGCCTTCGTGCGCGAGACGCGGCCGGCCGACACGCAATATATCCCGATCGGCACCGCGATCACGCGGGCCGCGCCGCGCAAGCCCGTCGAGGACTTCAAGAAGCTCGAGGCGCAGCTCGAGGCCAAGCGCCAGGCCAACGAGGCGGCCGCCGCGCAGGCGCAGACGCTGGGCGCGACGACGGCGGCGCCGACTCCGGCTGCGGTTCCCACGAACTGAACCGGGACAGGCGCCGAACCGGCGCATGACGGCGAGGCGACGACCCCGCCGATCGGTCTTTGGGCGAATCTTGCGTAATTTTCTCTCCCCCGCAGGAAGATGCGGTGGTAAGCAGCTTGCGCGCAAGAAAAGTGGTCGACGCACGGCGCGCCGACCCGAAGGACCCGTTCGATGACCGATTTCCACCGCATCAAGCGTCTGCCGCCCTACGTCTTCGAGCAGGTCAACAAGATCAAGGCTGCCGAGCGGGCCAAGGGCGTCGACATCATCGACCTCGGCATGGGCAATCCCGACCTGCCGGCCCCGAGACACGTCATCGAGAAGCTGGTCGAGACCGCCGGCAAGCCGCGGACCGACCGCTATTCCGCCTCCAAGGGCATCGGCGGCCTGCGCCGCGCCCAGGCGAACTATTACGAGCGCCGCTTCGGCGTGAAGCTGAACCCCGAGACGCAGGTCGTCGCGACGCTGGGCTCGAAGGAAGGCTTCGCCAACATGGCGCAGGCCATCACCGGGCCGGGCGACGTCGTGCTGGTGCCCAATCCGAGCTACCCGATCCACGCCTTCGGCTTCCTGATGGCGGGGGGCGTGATTCGCTCCGTCCCGGCCGAGCCGACGCCAGCGATGTTCCCGGCGCTGGAGCGGGCGGTGATGCATTCGGTGCCGAAGCCGATCGCGCTCGTGACCTGCTATCCGGCCAATCCGACGGCCTACGTCGCCTCGCTCGACTTCTATCGCGACCTCGTCGCCTTCGCGAAGAAGCACGATCTCATCCTGCTCTCCGATCTCGCCTATGCCGAGGTCTATTTCGACGAGAAGAACCCTCCGCCCTCGATGCTGCAGGTGCCGGGTGCGATCGATGTCGCGGTCGAGTTCACCTCCATGTCGAAGACCTTTTCCATGGCCGGCTGGCGCATGGGCTTCGCCGTCGGCAACGAGCGGCTGCTGGCGGCGCTGGCGCGGGTGAAGTCCTATCTCGACTACGGTGCCTATACGCCGATCCAGGTCGCGGCCGCCGCCGCCCTCAACGGCCCCGACGACTGCATCCGCGAGATGCGGGACACCTATCGCAAGCGCCGCGACGCGTTGGTGGAGAGCTTCGGCAAGGCCGGCTGGGACTTTCCGGCGCCGGAGGCCTCGATGTTCGCCTGGGTCGCGATTCCTGAGAAGTTCCGCCATCTCGGCTCGCTGGAGTTCTCCAAGCTGCTGATCGAAAAGGCGGAGGTCGCGGTCGCGCCGGGCATCGGCTTCGGCGAGCATGGCGACGATTATGTCCGCATTGCCATCGTCGAGAACGAGCAGCGCATCCGCCAGGCCGCGCGCAACATCGGCCGCTTCCTCAAATCGGCGGACCAGACCCTGCACAACGTCATCCAGATGCCGAAGGCGGGTTGAGCGGGCCCCGACCAGCCCTGAGGCTCCGTTGGGAACATCGAGCCTTCGTCCCGAGGACCCGCGCATGCGGCATCCCGCAGGATGAGGGCTCGCAAGATTTCCAAACACGATCGAAGCTCCGGCGAGACTCGACGGCATCGTCGAAACATGGGAACGCAGTCGCAGGGGCGCGGCGGCTCTGGGCTGGATGATAGGCGAGGCTATGGCGAGAACTGGCCGCGTGATCGGCGTTGGCTTCGGCGTGTTCGCCGTCTTGTGCCTCATGGTGTCCTATGATTTCGGGCGCGGTCGCGTGCCCGAGACCGATTCCGCCCTGGTCGCCGAGGTGCTCGCCACGACCAGTGCGCGTGAATGCGGCCGGGACGCGACCGAGATCGTGCTGCGCCATATTCCGCTCGGAACCGAGCAGGCCGAGGCGGAACGGCGGCTCGAAGCGGTCGCGATCCGGCCTCCGCGGCCCTGGTTCTGGACGCCTCAGGTCGAAACCAGCTCCGCCTGGTCGGGCGATGCGCTGGAGGCGTTGCGCACGATCCGGACGACCGCCTTCGGCAACAATCTCCTGCGCGTGCATCTCAGCTTTTCCGGCGGCCGGGTCTCTCGGGTCGCGGCCGAGGTCGTCTGCCGCTTCGAGTGAGCGAGACGGCCCGGCTCGGGCCGGGTAGCCAAGATGCCATATCGCCCGCGCCTCGACGGGCCTATGGTGCGGTCCCGATGGCTCCGGCCCCGCACCGCGGGGACCGGCCACTGCGAAGCCACCGTGACGGGAGGCTTTCATGGACGCGGGCGACAAACTCTTTTCCGGCGCGATCCCCCAGCTCTACGACAGCCTGCTCGTACCGTTGATCTTCGCGCCCTATGCCGAGGATCTGGCGCGTCGCGTCGCGGCCGAACGTCCGCTGACGGTGCTGGAGGTTGCGGCCGGCACGGGGGCGCTGACGCGGGCCATGGCTGCGCGCCTTGCCGATACGAGCATCGTGGCCACGGACCTCAACCCGTCGATGCTCGATGTCGCGGCCGGGCTTCAGGCCGGCGACCTGCGCATCCGCTGGCAGCAGGCCGACGCGCTCGATCTTCCTTTCGCGGACGAGGCCTTCGACGTCGTGGTCTGCCAGTTCGGGGTGATGTTCTTCCCGGACAAGCAGAAGGCCCATGGGGAAGCGCTGCGCGTGCTGCGGCGAGGCGGGCACTATCTCTTCAATGTCTGGGACCGGCTGTCCCGAAACGATTGTCCCGACGCCGTCATGCGGGGGCTGGCCGAGGCCTTCCCGGCCGATCCGCCGCTGTTCATGGAACGGACGCCGCACGGCTATCACGACGTCGGCGTCATCGCGCGCGATGTCGCGGCGGTCGGCTTCCGGGACGTCGAGGTCGAGACGGTCGAGAAGCGCTGCCACGGCAATTCGGCCGCGGAGGTCGCGATGGCCTTCTGTCAGGGCACGCCGATGCGCGGCGAGATCGAGGCCCGCGCGCCGCCCGATCTCGCGAGCGCGACCGAGGCCGCGGCCCGCTCCCTCGAACGTCGCTTCGGGCCCGGGCCGATCGAGGGCCGCATGAGCGCCCATGTCGTTTCGGCGGCCAGGCGGTAGTCCGGCGCGGCGGGGCGTGCTGCTCTCCGTTGACTCGCCTTTTGCCGCATGCGAACCCGGCGGCATGACCATGCTCGCCCCGCCCTCCGACGTCGCCCCGCTTCGCATCGGCCTCGCCGGTCTCGGCACGGTCGGCGCATCCGTGGTCAGGATCCTGCGCAGGCAGGAGAATGCGCTCGCCGCCCGTTGCGGACGCGCGATCCGCGTGACGGCCGTCTCGGCGCGCGACCGCGGCCGCGACCGCGGCGTCGATCTCGGCGGCCTCTCCTGGTTCGACGATCCGGTCGCGCTGGCGAAATCCGACGAGATCGACTGCTTCGTCGAACTGGTCGGCGGCGCCGACGGCCCGGCCAAGGCGGCCGTCGAGGCCGCGCTCGCCGCCGGCAAGCCGGTCGTGACCGCCAACAAGGCGTTGCTCGCCCGCCATGGCGTCGCTCTGGCGTCGCTCGCGGAGGAGAAGCGCGTCGCGCTCGGCTTCGAGGCCTCCTCGGCCGGCGGCATCCCGATCGTCAAGACGCTGCGCGAGGCGCTTGCCGGCAACAACGTCACCCGCATCTCGGGTATCCTTAACGGCACCTGCAACTACATCCTCTCGCGCATGGAGCTGGAGGGGCTGACCTTCGATGCCTGCCTGAAGGACGCGCAGCGCCTGGGCTATGCCGAGGCCGACCCCACTTTCGATGTCGAGGGCTTCGACACCGCACATAAGCTCGCCATCCTGACGAGCCTCGCCTTCGGCACGAAGATCGACGCCGAAGCGATTCATGTCGAAGGCATTTCCGCGATCACACCGCTCGATCTGAAGACCGCCGACGAATTGGGCTACCGCATCAAGCTGCTCGGCGTCGCCGAGCGCACGGCCACCGGCATCGAGCAGCGCGTGCACCCGACCATGGTGCCGAAATCCTCCGCCATCGCCCAGGTCATGGGCGTGCTCAACGCCGTCACCGTGGTCGCCGACGCGGTCCGCGAGCTGACGCTGGTCGGCCCCGGCGCCGGCGGCGATCCGACGGCCTCGGCCGTGGTGTCGGACATCGCCGATATCGCGCGCGGTCTCGTCGGGCCGGTCTTCGGCCTGCCGGTCTCGCGGCTGGAGGAGCCGACGCGCGCGCCGATGCAGCGGCACGAGGGTGGCTACTATGTCCGCCTCGCGGTGGCCGACCGGCCGGGCGCGGCCGCGGCGATCGCCACACGCATGGCGGAAGCCGACATCTCGCTGGAGAGCATCCTGCAGCGCCGCTCGGCAGAGGCCGTCTCGCGCGATCCCGCCGGCCGCTCCGGCGCGCCTGTCCCGGTCGTGCTGATCACCTACGCCACCACCGAAGCCGCCATCCGCGCCGCCCTCGACAAGGTCACGGCGGATGGTCATGTCGCCGAACCGCCGCAAGTCATCCGTATCGAACGGGAGTAGGCGTCCGGCGGGTGGAGACGACCACGCCATCCGCCCTTCTCCGCTGCCCCTGAGGAGCCCCGCATGTCAGAAGACCTTCGCATCTCTCCGTCGCAGATCATCGAGCGCTATCTCTCGATGGAACTCGTCCGTGTCACCGAGCGCGCGGCCGTCTCGGCGGCCCGCCTGCGCGGCCACGGCAACGAGAAGGCGGCGGACCAGGCGGCGGTCGATGCGATGCGCCGCGAGCTGAACCGCCTGCCGATCGACGGCGAGATCGTCATCGGCGAGGGCGAGCGCGACGAGGCACCGATGCTGTTCATCGGCGAGAAGGTCGGCACCCGTCAGGGCCCGAAGGTGCATATCGCCGTCGATCCGCTCGAGGGCACGACGCTCTGCGCCAAGGACATGCCGGGCTCCATCGCCGTCATGGCGATGGCCGAGGCCGGCAAGCTGCTCTATGCCCCCGACGTCTACATGGACAAGATCGCGATCGGCCCTGGTTATGCCCGCGGCGTCGTCGACCTCGACGCTTCGCCGACCGACAACATCCATGCGCTGGCCAAGGCCAAGGGCGTGAAGCCGAGCGAGATCTCGACGCTGATCATGGATCGTCCGCGCCATGCCAAGCTGATCGAGGAGGTCCGCAAGACCGGCTGCTCGATCCGCCTCATCACCGATGGCGACGTCGCAGGCGTGATCTTCTGCACCGAGCCGGAGAAGACCGGCATCGACCTCTATCTCGGCATCGGCGGCGCGCCCGAGGGCGTGCTGGCGGCGGCGGCGCTGCGTTGCGTCGGCGGCCAGATGCAGGGGCGCCTGATCCTCGACACGGAGGAGAAGCGCGCCCGCGCCGCGACCATGGGCGTGACCGATCCGAACAAGAAGTACAGCATGGAAGAGATGGCCTCGGGCGACACCATCGTCTGCGCGACCGGCGTCACCGATGGCGGCATGCTGTCCGGCGTGAAGTTCGGCAAGGACGTCATCGAGACGGAGACCATCGTCTATCGCTCGATCACCGGCACGACGCGCCGGATCTATGGCGAGCATCGCGACTTCTCGAAGTTCAAGCTGGATTGATCGGTCGCCTTCGGCGGGCGATCATGGCTTCCTGAATCGGGACGGCGCGCGCGGACCTGCGATGGTCTGCGCGCGCCGTTCCGCGATAAACAGGGAGAGACGCCGATGCCCGCCGCCGACCGCTACGACCGCATGACATACAACCGCTCGGGTCGAAGCGGGCTCTTGCTGCCGGCGCTTTCGCTCGGGCTCTGGCAGAATTTCGGCGAGACGAGCGCGCGGGCCGGCATGCGCGAGATCTGCCGCACCGCCTTCGACCTCGGCATCACGCATTTCGATCTCGCCAACAATTACGGCCCGCCGCCCGGCTCGGCCGAGACGGCCTTCGGCGAAATCCTGCGCGGCGACTTCGCCGGCCATCGCGACGAGCTCGTGATCTCGACCAAGGCGGGATACCGCATGTGGCCGGGCCCCTATGGCGAGTGGGGCAGCCGGAAATATCTGATCTCCAGCCTCGACCAGAGCCTGAAGCGGATGAAGCTCGACTATGTCGACATCTTCTATTCGCACCGCTTCGACCCGAACACGCCGCTCGAGGAAACCATGGGCGCGCTCGATGCCGTGGTGCGGCAGGGCAAGGCGCTCTATGTCGGCATCTCCTCCTACAACGCCAGGCGCACCGCCGAGGCGGCGGCGATCCTGAAGCGGCTCGGCACGCCCTGTGTCATCCACCAGCCGAGCTATTCCATGCTCAACCGCTGGATCGAGGAGGACGGCCTGCTCGACACGCTGGATGCCGAGGGCATCGGTTCGATCGTCTTCTCGCCGCTGGCGCAGGGCATGCTGACCTCGAAATATCTCGGCGGCGTGCCGGAAGGCAGCCGTGCCGCGAAGAAGGCGCCGTCCTTCCGCGACGGCTTCCTGAGCGAGCAGAACCTGCGCCACATCGCCGCCCTGAACGAGATCGCCGCCGCCCGTGGCCAGAGCCTCGCGCAGATGGCGATCGCCTGGGTCCTGCGCGGCGGGCGCGTCACCTCGGCCCTGATCGGCGCGAGCCGGCCCGAGCAGGTCGTCGAATGCGTCGCGGCGCTGGAGCGGCCCGATTTCACCGCCGACGAGTTGGCGGCCATCGACCGGCATGCTGTCGAAGGCGGCCTCAACATCTGGGCCGCCTCGGCGGAGCGCTAAACGGAGCGGCCCTCATGGCGGAGCGGGACGCCTTCGACCTCGAACGCTTCGTCGTCGCGCAGGCGTCCGTGCATGAGGTCGCGCTGGCCGAAATCGAGGCAGGCCGCAAGCGCAGCCACTGGATGTGGTTCGTCTTTCCGCAGATGCGAGGCCTCGGGCTGTCCCCGACGGCGGAGCGTTACGGCCTGGCCTCGCTCGCCGAGGCGCGTGCCTTCCTCGCGCACCCGCTGCTGGGGCCGCGCCTGCGGGCGATCACGCAGGCGGCGCTTCTGCACCGGGACCGGTCTCTGGCGCAGATCTTCGGATCGCCGGACGACATGAAGTTCCGCTCCTGCATGACCCTGTTCGCGCTGGCGGAGGGCGGCGAGGGTGGTCCCTTCCGCGAGGCGCTCGCTGCGTTCTGTGGCGCCGTGCAGGACGAGCGTACGCTCGCGCTGCTGACGCAGAAGTGCGATCCGCCCGCGACGGGTTGACGCCGCAGCCTATCCGCGCGACGCCGTTCGGCAATGAGTCCCGTTCCGCCCCGCCTCGTCCTCGGCGTCGATCGATCCGTTCTCGGCAGAGCCTGGCATGACAGGCTGGACGCCGCCGGCCTCGGCAGGGCCGAGGCGCTGGCGCAGCAGGGCGGCATCCCCGACATCCTCTCCCGGCTGCTCGCCGCGCGTGGGGTCGAGCCGCAGGACGCCGCGCGCTTCCTCGAGCCGAAGCTGCGCGACCTGCTGCCCGATCCGGCGACGCTGACCGACATGGAGGCCGCCGCGGCGCGGCTCGCACACGCCGTGGCGACGCGCGAGCAGATCGCGATCTTCGGCGACTACGACGTCGACGGCGCCTGTTCCTCGGCGCTGCTCGCCGGCTTCGTCGAGGAGACCACGGGCCGTCGGCCGCGCATCCATATCCCCGACCGGCTGATCGAGGGCTACGGACCCAACAGCGAGGCGATCGCGGCGCTCGCCGCCGAAGGAGCGACGCTGCTCGTCACGGTCGACTGCGGCACGACCAGCCACGAGCCCCTGGCTGAGGCGCGCCGGCTCGGCATGGACGTCGTGGTGCTCGACCACCACCAGGCGCCGGAACATCTGCCAGCCGTCGAGGCGCTGGTGAACCCGAACCGGCAGGACGATCTCTCCGGCCTCGGCCATCTCTGCGCGGCCGGCGTCGTCTTCCTCGCGCTGGTCGCGACGGTCCGCGCCTTGCGGTCGAAGCGCTTCTGGCCGGACCGGGCGCATGAACCCGATTTGCTCGCCAGCCTCGATCTCGTGGCGCTGGCGACGGTGGCGGACGTCGTTCCGCTCACCGGACTGAACCGCGCCTTCGTCCGGCAGGGCCTCGCCATGCTGCGCGGACGCGCCCGGACGGGGCTCGCTGCGCTGATGGACGTCTCCGGCCTCGATGGCCCCCTGGAGCCCTGGCATCTCGGCTTCCTGCTCGGGCCGCGCATCAATGCCGGCGGGCGGATCGGCGACGCGGCCCTCGGAGCGAAGCTCCTGCTGACGCATGACGAGATCGAGGCGCGCGCCATTGCCGCCGAGCTCAACCGGCTGAATCAGGAGCGGCAGGAAATCGAGCGGCTGGCGGTGCTGGAGGCGACCGCCCAGGCCGAACACGAGCTCGCGCTGCGGCCCGAGACCGCGGTGCTGCTGGCCTCCTCGCCAGACTGGCACCCCGGCATCGTCGGCCTCGTGGCGGCGCGCCTCAAGGAGCGCTTCCGGCGGCCGGCTTTCGCCCTGGCGCTGAACGGGCATGGCGGCGCGACCGGCTCCGGGCGCTCGGTCGCCGGCGTCGATCTCGGCCGCGCCGTGCGTGCGGCCGTCGAGGCGGGTCTCGCGCTGAAGGGCGGCGGCCACGCCATGGCGGCCGGCGTCACGCTCGCGGACGGTGGGGAGGGAGCCTTCGGCGCCTTCATGAACGAACGGCTCGCGGCCGAGGTCGCCGCCGCGGGCGAGGCGCGGGCGCTGCTGGTCGACGCGGCGCTGAGCGCCGGCGGGGCGACGCCGCGCCTGCTGGCCGAGATCGAGCGCGCCGGGCCTTTCGGCGCCAGCAGCCCGGAGCCCGTCTTCGTCTTTCCCGCGCATCGCCTCACCGAGGCGATCGAGGTCGGCTCCGGCGGCCATGTCCGGTTCAAGCTGCGAGGCGGTGACGGGGCGAGCGTGGGCGGCATCGCCTTCCGCATCGCGCAGGAGCCGCTCGGACGCGCATTGCTGGCGGCGCGCGGCGAGACGGTGCATCTGGCGGCCAGCCTGACGCTCAATCGCTGGGGCGGCAGGGAGACGGCGGAGCTGCGCCTTCTCGACATGGCGCGCCTCGCCTGAAAGCGGTGGACTTCGGTCAAACTGGCGCTTGCGGAGGCACGGCCCTGCCTCTATACCTCGCCCCGCTTCGCGACAGCGAGCCGCCGCCATCGAGGCGGGCGACCTTCGTCTATCGGTTAGGACACCAGCCTTTCACGCTGGGGAGACGGGTTCGACTCCCGTAGGTCGCGCCATTCCGGTGCAAAACTGCGAACACCGGCTGCCACGCCGGATTTGCCAGTAACTGCCTTTCCGATCTTGCCGATGTCGCCGACGATCCTGACGAGGTCCGTACCGACTTCGACCCGGTCGACGACCGATCGGATGTAGGTCTTCCGGAAGGGTATCTCGCCCGTCGTAATGTTCTCCCGCATCATCCGGCCGAATTTTACGACCATGTCGGGCGAGATCGCCGGCATGTTCGGCGTGAACGGGCTGCCGGACCTGCCGCGTGACGTGCTGCACCAGAAAGCCGACGCGATCGATCGGCAGATCCATGACCTGACCACTCTGCGAGACACCCTGCGCCACGTCGCCGACTGCCCCGCCCCGTCGCATATGGAATGCCCGACCTTCCGGCGACTTGTTGATCTGGCAGGCAAGCGAGGCGCACGCCGCCGCCCCTGAGCTGAAGGCGAAGTTCATCAAGCCACCGACCGCAGCCCAGCACGCGGGATGCGCCACTTGCGGACATTGGGGCATCGCCCATTAGCTGACATCCGCGTCGCGCAGGTGCCAGCCATACTTGCAGCTATCCGCCAGCAGCCACTGAAGCGAAATGGGCTCCGGGAAACCCGGCGCGGTGCAGGCCGTCGATTTCAGCTGCGCTCGGTATGTGGGTCGAGCCAGTCGCGCAACCAGTCGCCGAGAAGGTTGACGCTGAGCACAGTCAGCATCAGCGCCAGACCCGGAAGGGTTATGATCCACCAGGCGCTGGCGATATAGGTGCGTCCATCCGCCAGCATGCGGCCCCAGCTCGGGGAGGGCGGCTGGATGCCGAGCCCTAGGAAGCTGAGCCCGGCCTCCAGCACGATGGTTCGGGCCAGCTCCAGCGTGGCCACGACGAGGGCCGGCGTCAGCACGTTGGGCAGGATATGACGGCCGAGAATGCGCAGGTGTCCAGCTCCCATGGCGCGCACGGCCTGGACGAACTCCCTTTCGCGGACCGTCAGAACCTGACCACGGACGATCCTCGCGTAACGGACCCAACTCGTCAGAGCGAGCACGGCAATCAGGTTGTGGAGGCTGGGCCCCAGCGCCGCCACGACCAGAAGCGCCAGCAGCATCAGTGGAAAGGCGAGCTGGATGTCGACCAGCCGCATCAGCAGACGATCGCTCCAACCGCCGAAATAGCCGGCGATCAGGCCGAGTAAGATCCCGACGATTCCGCCGAGAACGACGGCCGATCCCGCGATCGTCAGCGTGACGCGGCTGCCGGCGACGATCCGGCTGACAATGTCGCGGCCGAGCTGGTCGGTACCGAAAGGATGGCTGCCGAGCCCAGACCAAGAGATCGTCGGCGCGAGCATGCGGGCGCGCAGGTCGCCGCGGGTGGGATCGGGTAAGCCGAGCCAGGGGCCGGCGATCGCCAAGGCTAGCAGCAACACCAGCAAGGCCGCACCGAACAGGCCGAGCCAGTTGGAGCGCTGGCTGCGCAGGAAGGAGAGCAGCCTCATGACGCTTGCCGGATCCTAGGATCGATCAGGGTGTAGAGCAGGTCGACAAGAAGATTCACGCCGACGAAGATCGTCGCGACGACCGCCACGCCCGCCTGAACGACCGGGAAATCCTTGGTCTCGATGGCCTGCACGATCAGGCGGCCGACGCCCGGCCAGGAAAACACGGTTTCAGTCACCGCCGCCCCACCCAGTAGTTCGCCGGCAAGGATGCCTGTCATGGTCACGACTGGGATCAGTGAATTGCGACCGACATGCCAGGTGAAGACGCGCCGGGGCGGCAGGCCCTTGGCGTAGGCGGTGCGCACATAATCGTCGCGCATCACGTCGAGCATCGAGGAGCGGAGCAGGCGCGCGATGCTTGCCGTGGTGAAGCAGGCGAGCGTGACCGCCGGCAGGACGAGGTTCTGCCAGCTGCCGTAGCCGCCGGTCGGCAGCCAGCCGAGCTGCACCGCAAACAGCAGGATCAGGATGATGCCGAGCCAGAAGGAGGGCGTGGCCTGCCCCAGCAAGGCCACGAGCAGAACCAGCGCTTCGATCACCGAACCACGGTAAATCGCGGCCAGTGCGCCGGCCATGCCGCCGATGAGGATGCCGATCGCGAGTGCGCTGCCGGCCAGCAGCGCGGTTGCCGGCAGTCGCTCCAGCACCACAGTCAGTGCAGGGCGACCGAACTGGAAGGACTGGCCGAAATCACCCTTTGCGGCGTTGAGAAGGAAGCTCAGATATTGCTGCAGCAGCGGCAGGTCGAGGCCGAGCTGGGTCCTGAGTTCGCGCATCTGCTCTTCGGTCGCGCCGATCGGTAGCAGGAGTACGGCGGGGTCGCCCAGCAACCGCGACACCACGAAGACGACCGTCACGACGCCCCAGATCGCAATCAGGCCCTCGCCGAGCCGGGCGGTCAGGTGACGCGGCATCTGCAAGCCTTCATCGAGCAAGCCTTCATCGTGCAGGCCTTCACCATGCTTGCCTCCATCGCGGCGGCGATCCTCAGAGCTTCAGCCCGTAGATCTCGACGGCGGCCTGCCGCGAAATCCGCTCCTCGCGCAGATCGCGCTCGACCAAAGCGCGGTCGCGCTTTTTGGGGTCGCCGAAACCGCCGCCACCGGCCGCCACCATACCCACCCATTCGCCGGGCTGGAGGATGCCGGCCCGCCGGTCGAGCGGCTTGGCACCCGGTGACAGCTCGACGCGGGCGGTCGAACCCGCTTCGCCGCCGGCAAGGCCGAAGGGTGGCACGATCGAGTTCGTCCCGCCGGCAGAGATGCGGGCGGTATGGTCGAGCATCTTCACCCTCCGGCGTAGCGTCATGCCGCCACGATACTCGCCTGCGCCGCCGGAATCCTGCACCAGCTCGTAGCATTCGACCATGACGGGATGTTCGGTTTCCAGCGCCTCGATCGGCAGGTTGGCGGTGTTGGTGGTGTTGACCTGCACGCCGTCGAGCCCATCCTTGTCCGCCCGCGCGCCCATGCCGCCGCCATGCATTTCGTTGTAGACGTAGAAGCGGCCGGTGCGTGGGTGCATCCCACTGGTCGTCAGCAGGGTGCCACCGGTCGAGGCCGCCGCGATGCGTGCGGGGACGACTTCGGCAAGCGCAGCGAAGATCATGTCGACGAGGCGCTGGCCGATGTCGGTGCGGCTGTAGACCGCCGCCGGTGCGACCGAGTTCAGCACGGAGCCAAGCGGTGCGGAGACGTGGATGGGTCGGTGGAAGCCGGCATTGGCGGGCAAATCGGGATCGACGACAGCTTTGACCGCGAAATAGACCGTCGCCAGCAGAGCCGTGTAGACCATATTGATGGGCGCGCGGACCTGGGTGGGCGCATCTGGGAAGTCGATCGAGATCTCGTCGCCCTTCACCTCGATTACCACCTGAAGATCCATCACGTCATCGATCAGGTTGCTGTCGAAGTCGTGGCGGAAGCGGTAGGTCCCGTCGGGAATGGTCGCAATTCCGGCTCGCGTGCGGCGCTCGGTGTAGTCGAGCACCTGGGCACCCGCCGCGGTTACGGTGTCCCGGCCATACTTGTCGCAGAGCGCCTGGTAGCGCTGGACGCCGAGCCGATTGGCCGCCATCTGCGCGCGGAAATCGTTGACGCGCTCGCGCGGGACCTGGCAGTTCAGCAGGACCAGCGCCATCAGATCTTCCTGCAACACGCCTTCCCGGTACAGCCGGACCGGCGGAATGCGCAGGCCTTCCTGGAAGATGTGGGCGTGGCCGCGATCGACGAAGTCGGAGTGATGGGCGAGGTTCGTGACCCAGGCGACCAGTTCGCCGCCGTGGAAGATCGGTTCCATGAAGACGATGTCGTTGAGATGGGTGCCTCCGCCGGTATAGGCGTCGTTGCCGACGAAGACGTCACCGGGCTTCACTGTCGAGAGGTCGTGGCTTCTGAAGACGTGCTCGGCGATTCCGAGCAGCGAACCGAGATGCACGGGGATGTGCTCGGCCTGGGCGATAGTGCGCCCCTGCGCGTCGAAGAGGGCGGTCGAACAGTCCTGCCGCTCCTTGATGTTGGTCGAATAGGCGGCGCGGATGAGCGCCTTGCCCATTTCCTCGACGATGGTGGTGAGCGCGCTGCCGATGACCTCGACGGTGATCGGATCGAGCGTTCCGGTCCTGACCTTGTCCTGCATCGGTCAGCCCTCCAGGATCAGGTTGAGATAGGCGTCGACCGTCGCGGTCTGTCCGGGAAGGACGAGCGTGGTCGAATCCATCTGGTCGACAATGGCGGGGCCCGCGACGGCATGGCCGGGGCCAAGCAGAGCGCGGTCGTAAATCGGGCAATGGACGAAGCCGCCCGCCTCCGGCAGCCAGACGTCCCGATGCGCCGTGATGGCAGTCTCGGCTGGGCTGGTCGCAGGGGGATAAGCCTTGAGATCGGCCTTGGGCACGAGCCCGACGGCCTCGATCCGCAGCGTCGTCACCTGCACCGGCTCCTCGGCTGCGATGTAGCCGTAGACCTGATAATGAATGCGCTCGAACGCTTCGCGCAGCCGGACAAGGGCGGCGGCATCGATCGCGCCGGCGGGGCAGGGGACGGTCAGCTCATAGCCCTGGCCGCCATAGCGCATATCGATCGAGCGAATCAGCGAGCGGCGCTCCCGCGGGATCGCCTCCTGCTCGAACCATTCGCGGGCCCGCTCTTCCAAACCCGCGAAGCCTTGCTCGATCCTCGGGGCGCCGTCCTCGGTTAGCGGCAGAAGGCGGGTGAGTGAGAGATTGGTGCGCAGGTCGGTCAGCAGCAGCCCCAGCGCGCACATGATGCCGGGATATTTCGGGATGACGAGCCGCGGAATGTCGAGCTCGCGGGCGAGCCTGGAGGCATGGATCGGGCCTGCGCCGCCGAAGCCGAGCATGACGTAGTCGCGCGGATCATAGCCGCGCTCGACGGAGATGACGCGGATGGCCTTGGCCATGTTGGCGATGACGACGCTGATGATGCCTTGCGCCGTTTCCATCACGCCCAGTCCAAGCTTGTCTGCGAGCTTGCCGATCGCGGCCTTGGCAGCGGCCTGGTCGATCGTCATGCGGCCATTGAGCAGGTGGGTCGGGTTGAGGACCTGCAGCACGACATTGGCGTCGGTGACGGTCGGCTCCTCGTTGCCGCGCCCATAGCAGACCGGGCCGGGATCGGCGGCTGCCGAGCGCGGACCGACCTTGAGCAGGCCGCCCGGATCGATATGAGCGATCGAACCGCCGCCGGCGCCGACCGTATGGATGTCGAGCATCGGAAGTTTGAGCGGGTAGCCGTGGACATTGGCGTCGTTGGCCATTTGTGGCCGGCCTTGATCGATCAGGGAGACGTCGGTCGAGGTCCCGCCCATGTCGAAGGTGATGACGTTGTCGAAACCGGCGAGGCCGCCGACCGAGAGCGCTGCAATGACGCCGGCGGCCGGGCCCGAGAGCACGGTCCGGGCGGGGAAGTTCTGCGCCACTTCCGAGGAGATCACGCCGCCATTGGACTGCGTCAGGTGCGGGTGCGCGTGGATGCCGATCTCGGCCAGCCGCGGTTGCAGCTTCGAGAGATAGGACTTCATGATCGGGCCGAGATAGGCGTTCACGACCGTCGTCGAAAGCCGCTCATATTCGCGGAACTCCGGCGCGACCTCATGCGAGATCGAGACAAAAGCGCCCGGCATCTCCTCCGCGAGGATCTCCTTGACGCGCTTCTCATGCGCCGGCTCGACGAAGGAGAACAGGAAGCAGACCGCCACCGTGGCGATGCCCTCGGCCTTGAGCTTGCGGGCCGCGGCGCGCACCTCGTCCTCGTCGAGCGGCGTCAGGATGCTGCCGTCGAAGAGCACGCGCTCGCTGACTTCGAGCCGCTTGTCGCGCGTCACCAGGATGCGCGGCTTCTGCGTCTGGATGTCGTAGAGCGAGTCGCGCTTCTGCCGGCGCAGTTCGAGCACGTCGCGGAAGCCCTTCGTCGTGATCAGCCCGGTCTCGGCGCCGCGCCCGACGATCAGGGCGTTTGTCGCGACCGTCGTGCCATGGCCGAAATACACGACCTCGGCCCTCTGGCCGGTGGTCTTGGCCACTTCCGCCACGCCCTGCTCGACGCCTCTGGCGATGCCGAGCGAGGGATCCTGCGGCGTGCTCGATACCTTCCAGACATGAATCTCGCCATGGGTCTCGTCGAACATGCAGACATCGGTGAAGGTACCGCCGGAATCGACGCCGACGCGCAGCTTCGGGGCGGTTTGGTTTTGAAGAGGCATGACGAGGTTGCGATCCGGTTGATCTGAGATCGGGCAAAGCGGTCCCATAGGGCGAGCGAGGCGACCCGCCGCCGGGGTCGTTTGCGAAGGCTTCAGCGTGCCCTGACGTCCATCGCGCGAACCCAGTCGTCGCCGCGCGCCTGCCAGGCGATGGTCTTGGACTGGCCGTAGGTGATGGGGGTGAAGAACAGGAAGATCGAGGGCGAATCCTCGCAGAGCTGCCTGGTCAGTGTCTTGTAGAGGGCCATCCGCTTGGCTGGATCGTTGGTCGAGCGCGCCGCCTTGGCGCCATCCGTGAACGCCGCGTTGCCCCAGTAGGATTGCGGGTTTTCGGTTTCCCAGAAGTTCAGCAGACCGCCGGCGTCGAGCGTCGGCCAGCCGAGCCCGAAATATGCGGCGTCGCCGAGGTTCTTGCCGACGATGTATTTGTTCATGAAGGCGCCGAATTCCATTTCGCGCAGCTTCACGGTCACACCGACATCGGCAAGCTGCGCGGCGACGACCTGGGCAATATCGGAGGCCTGGATGTACCGGCCGGTGGGGACCTCCAGTTCCATCGTCAGGCTATTGCCGACGCCTGCTTCGGTCAGGAGATTCTTGGCCTGGGCAGGATCGTAGGCGACCGGCTTGAGATCGGGATTGAAGCCGAAATAGGCCGGCGACAGCGGCTGGCAGGCGCTGATTTCACCGAGGCCGTCCAGCAGTCCGTCATTGATGGCCTTCCGGTCGATTGCGAGGTTAAGCGCCCGCCAGACCTTGGGGGAGTCCTTAAACGGTGCGCGCAGCCCGTTGAGCTTGATGAACATGCCGCGAGTGCCCGGAACGGACGACGCATCCACCTTGCCGCCGGCCTTGAGGCGGGCGATCTCCGATGTCGGAAATCCGGTGACCAGATCGACGTCGCCAGCGACGAGGGCGGCGATGCGCGATGAATCCTCGGGGATGATGCGGAAGGTGACGTTGTCGAAGGCAGGCTTGTCGCCCCAAAAGTCCTTTCGGGCCTTGAGCACGATGCGGTCGCCGCTGGCGAAGCGCACGAGTTCATAAGGCCCGCTGCCGAGCGCGGTGACGGCGGGGTTGTTGTCCGCCGTCCATTTCGGCGGCATCAGCAGGAACATCGACATCTGCTCGGGCAGATCGGGATAGGCGCCCTTCGTCACGAATTCGACGACGGTGGCGGAGATCACCTTCACTTCTGCGATCGAGGCGAACCAGGGCTTGTTGCGGGCGGCGGTCTTGGGGTCGAGCACGCGCTCCACATTCCATTTCACCGCCTCGGCATCGAGCTTCTCGCCGTTGGAGAAGGTCACGCCCTCACGCAAGGTGAAGCGCCAGGCGGTGTCGCCGACGGCCTCCCACTTCGTCGCCAGCCCGGGCCGCAGCTTCATGTCGGGCCCGCGATCGACGAGCGGCGTGTAGATATGGGCGGCGACGCTGAGGTCGGTGCCCACCGTCGTCGATTTGAACGGATCGAGCGTGTTCACATTGCTCGACAGCGCGATCGTCAGGTCCCGCGCGGCAGCCGGGCCCGCGAGGACGGCGGTGCAAAGGCCCAGAACCAGAAGGCTTGAACGGAGCGGGAAAAGCGCAGTGCTGGACATTGACGATCCCTTCGTGTTCGATATTGGCGCCAATCGTGAGTTCGCGATTGGCATCTGTCAATCACCGTTGTGTTTGCAGGACGGCTCAATCTTTCGGCAGGCTCTCCGATGACCGCGCCGGTTGCCATGGCAGGGTCATCCGAAGCAAAACGGTCACGTTAGCAGGCGCTCTGAATCGTCGGGAATGCAGGACAAATGACTCTGGTCACGCAGCAGAACGGTGCAACGAGTGCCTCGGTCCAGAACATGCGCACCGCTGGCGGCAGCGCCGTGCGGGCCCGCGAACTTGCAAAGCTCATCGAAAAGGACATCAGCACCGGCCGGCTCAGCGCCGGCTCCTGGCTGAAGCAGGTCGATCTGGAGGCACAATATGCGGCCTCGCGCCTCGATATCCGCCAGGCCCTCGATCGGCTGGAGGAGAAGGGCTTCGTCAAGCTGGAAGCCAATCGCGGCTACCGGGTCGAAATGTTCGACACGCAGCGCTTCCGCAATGTCGTGACCATCCGCGCGATCCTGGAGGTCGCGGCGGCGGAAGAGGTCCTGATCCATATCGACGAGTCCGGCCTTGTCCGGCTTGAACGACACGCCGACCAATTCGCGCATGCCGTCTCGTCGGGGACCGTCGTGGATCAGGAAGAGGCCAACGGTGCTTTCCACACCGTCATGCTCGAATACTGTCCGAACCGCGATCTGGTCGCGATGATCTTCGATCTGCGCAGCCGCGTACCCGTGACACTCACGCGGGAAAAGAACACGGCCACCCTGCTCGCCCAGACCGTGCGGGACCACTACGACATCGTCGAACGCCTCCGCCATCGCGACAGGCCGGGCCTGACCGAGACCGTGCGTCGGCACGTGCTCGCCGGCCTCGAAATCGTCTGAACTCCTTCAAAGGTTTTCCCATGCGCGTCGCCATCATCGGCTCCGGCGGGATCGGGCGCGGTTATGCCGCCTACCTGACCACGCAGGGCCACCAGCCCGTCCTCTGGTCCCCGAGCGGCGCGGCGCAGGCCGATTTCGCCGGCGACGCCCAGCTTGCCGTGACCGGAAAGATCGAAACCTCGCTGCCGCTTGCGGTCGCGTCGGGCTGTGCCGAGGCCGTGGCGGGGGCAGACGCCGTCATCGTCGCGGTGCAGGCCAACGGGTTCCGGGCCGTGATGGAGGCGATGGCGCCCCATCTCGTCGCGGGGCAGAGCGTCATCATCAGTGCCCATTGCTCCTTTGCTGCTCTCCATCTGCACCGCCTGCTGCAGCATCGTGGCATCGACCTGCCGATCGCCTGCTGGGCGACGACGGCCCTGACCGCGCGCAAGAGCGGCCCGCGCAGCGTCCACATCTCCGGCATCCGCGCGAAGCTCGACGTCGCGACGCTGCCGGTACGCCATGCGCAGGCCGGGCTTGCCGCCTGCCGCGCGCTATTCGGCGACCGCTTCGAGGCCCGCGACGACGTGCTGGCGATCATGCTCAGCAACCTCAACCCACCGGCGCATGTCGCCAACATGCTCGGCAACCTGACGCGGGCCGAGCGCGGCGAGGACTGGCCGAATTACGGCTCGATCACGCAGGGCGTCGGCCGGATCGTCGATGCGATGGATGTCGAGCGGCTGGCGCTGGCCCAGGCCTTTGGCCTCTCGGTCCGCAGCGTGCAGGACCACTACGTTCACTCGTTCGGGGTGGCGCCCGGCCCGGTTGGCGAGATGGCGGCGGCCGTCTACAAAAACCGGCCGGAGCTGCTCGGCCCCAAGACGCTCGACACGCGCTTCATCACCGAGGATGTGCCCTTCGGCCTCGCCCCGCTGGAGGTGCTGGGCGAGATCTCAGGCGTGGCTCTGCCGCTGCACAAGGCTGGCATCGCCTTGTTCGACGCGATCTGCGCCCGTGATTTCCGGGCCGAGAATGACCTGCTCCCGGCACTCGGCCTCGGCGGCTTGTCCGCCGCAGAGCTTCACGGGGAACTGCGCGGCGACTGAACGGCTCAGTCCGTGACGGGTTCGCCGAGCGTATGCATCAGCCGGTTGGCCCAGCCGAAGATCGAGGCCGACAGGATCAGATCCAGGATCTCGACCTCCGAGAGGCCGATGTCGCGCAGCGCGGCAATTTCGGCAGGCCCGGCCGCCGGAGGCGATTGCGAGAGTTTCACCGCGAAGTCGAAGATGGCCTGATGATGGTCTTCCAGCTCCGCCTGGACGCCCCCGGCGAAAATCGACTCCATCACTTCGGGGCGCTTGGTGAGCTGGTTGAAGCGAGAGGCGTGAACCGCGACGCAGTAGACGCAGGAATTGACGATCGAGGCTGCGACCGCGCCGAGCTCGCGCTCGGCCGAGGACAGGCCGCCCTTACCGTACATGATCGTGTTGAACAGCGGCGAGCGGACCTTCAGCGATTCCGGATCATGCGCCAGTGTCAGCACATAGGGCGAGATGCCCTTGCTCGACGGCGTGATCTGCATCGCATCGCGCTGCTCCGGCGTCGCCTTGTCGATCGCAACAGGCGTGACATAGGGGGCCCAGCGCGGGACGGTTGCGGTGAATTCATGGACAACCCTGCTCATACCGCCGCTCCCAGAAGGCGCAGGCCCGCGATCACCCGAGCCTGATAATTGACGAAGGCCGCGAGCTCGGCGAGGCGAACGATGTCGGGCTCGGTGACGCCCGCCGCAACGAGGGCCGCGACATCCTCCTTGCGTGCCTCGCGGGTCCTCTGCGTCAGCAGATCGGCATGGCGGATGATGGCGGCGAAGCGTGGTTCGACCGGCGCGTTTTCGCCGACGGCGATGGCGGTTAGGGCAGGCGACTCGCCAGCCTGCGCCAGCAACGCCCGATAATGGGCGACCAGCGCGGGATCGGCGTTCCAGCCGGCCATACGTGCTGCCAGTGCAGCGCGTTCAGCATGGCTGAGCCCGCCCGGGTCGCGTGGCAGCAGCACGGCATCGTGGCTGGCCTGGCTCAGACCCATGATCTCGGCCCGTTGCGCGAGCGCGCTGGCCACGGGACTGCCGGCCTGCACGCCAGCGAGCTCTTCAATCAGCGTCATCACGTCCTTCTCGCGCAGGATGGTCCGCCCCTGAGGATATCAACGAATGATGCTTGACCTGCATGATGCTGTCCATATCATTCGTAATATGGATGGTGGGCCAGGATGGACCTGAAGCAGCTCGAGGCCTTCGCCGCAGTCATGTCCGCCGGCAGCATCACCGGCGCGGCGCGTCTGCTCGGCCGCTCGCAGCCCGCGCTGACGCGGCTGATCCAGGATCTCGAGATTTCGCTAGGCTTCGGGTTGCTCCACCGCTCAGGGCCGCGCGTCACTCCGACCGAGCAGGGCTTGCGTTTCCATCAGGAGGTCGAGCCGGTCATGGCCTGGCTCCGGCAGCTACGCGAGCGGGCCGACGCGATCGCGCTCGACCGGCCGCGCTCGCTGTCGGTAGCATCGATCGCCTCGTTTTCGGTCGGCATGCTGCCGAAGGCGCTCCAGCGCCTGGGAGAACCCGGCCTGCCGGAGCAGATCCACATTCGCACGGCGCTGGCCGAGCATGTGGTTCAGGCCGTGGCGACGCAGGTGTCCGAGATCGGCATTACCAGTCTCCCCGTCGATCACCCGGCGCTGGACATTCACTGGATCGGCGAGGCGCCTTGCGTGGCTGCGGTGGCGGCCGACGATCCCTTGGCGAGTGTCGAGCGCATTCCGCTCGCGGCAGTGGCAGGCCGCCGCCTAATCACCATGGCCAATCCGTTCCGCTGGCGCCGCCGCGTCGATCTGGCCCTGCAGGCACAGGGCGTCGTCCCGACCTCCGTGCTCGACACCAACACCTCCAACACAGCCATCATGTCGGCGCGCGCCGGTCTCGGCATCGCCATCGTCGAGCCCGTGATCGCCTATGGCATGCCGGTCGACGGTGTCGCCATCCGGCCGATCGACGTGCCCATCTCGTTCTTCTGGGCCGTAGTGACACCCTATGGACGGCCGCTGACGGCGCTTGTCTCTGGTCTGATCGAGAGTCTGGACGAGACCTCCCGCGAAACCATCCCCGGTTTCGTCAAACACACGGCAGCGGCGCGCGACCGGCTGATGGCTGACGCTTTCGGTCAGGCCGCCGTGTCTTCCACACGAGACGTGACTCCATGACCGACGCTCCTCAGCCGCCTCTCGGGTTGCGCCAACTCGAACTCCGGCTGCAGCAGGACCTCTCCTGGTTGGAATGGCCCGCCAAGAGTTGGGTGCCGCCTCGAGAGGCTGGCGGGCAAGCCGTGACCGATGTCGTCGTGATCGGGGCAGGCATGTGCGGCCTGGCTGCCGCCGCTGCGATGAAGGGGCTCGGCATCGCCAGCCTGCTGGTGCTCGACAAGGCTCCTGCCGGCCGCGAGGGGCCGTGGGTGACCTTTGCCCGCATGGAGACCCTGCGCTCGCCCAAGCAACTGACCGGGCCTGCTTTGGGACTGCCAGCGCTGACCTTCCGGGCTTGGTACGAGGCGCAATTCGGGGCCGAGGCCTGGGCGGCTCTCGGTAAGATCCCGCGTCAGCAGTGGATGGAGTACCTGGTCTGGTATCGCAAGGTGCTGGACCTGCCGGTCCGCAACGAGGTCGAACTCTTCGGCGTGGAGCCGGGCCCTGGCGATCTGCTGACGCTGCGCCTGAGGGAGGCCGGCACCGAGCGCGTGATCCTCGCCCGTCATCTCGTGCTGGCGACGGGGCGCGATGGGCTCGGCGGCTCCTGGGTGCCGCCCATCGTCGCCGGCATTGACCGCAAGCTCTGGGCCCACAGTGCCGACGAGATCGACTTCGCCGCGCTCAGGGGTAAGCGCGTCGGTGTCGTCGGCGCCGGCGCCTCTGCGATGGACAATGCCGCCGAGGCATTGGAGCAGGGCGCCGCCAGCCTGGATCTGTTCGTTCGCCGCAAGGATCTACCGCGGATCAACAAATTCACAGGCATCGGCAGTCAGGGCGTCGTGCATGGGTTTGCCGGGCTGCCCGACGACTGGAAATGGCGCTTCCTCGACTATGCGATGAAGGCGCAGACGCCGCCGCCACGCGACTCGACGCTGCGCGTCGCGCGCCATCCACAGGCGCGCTTCCATCTCGGCAGCCCGATCGAAGGCCTGACCGAGCGCGAGGGCCATCTCGTCCTGAGCACGGCCAAGGGAGTGTATCCGCTCGACTTCCTGATCATGGCGACGGGGTTTTCGGTCGATCTCGGCCTGCGTGGCGAACTCGCAGCCGTCGCGCCCTTCATTCGCTTCTGGCGAGACCGCTACGCGCCGCCGGCCGGCATCGACAATGCCGAACTGGCGAACGCGCCCGATCTCGGTCCGAGCTTCGAGTTCCAGGAGCGCGACGCCGGGACCTGCCCCGCGCTCGCGCAGATCCACTGCTTCAACTACCCGGCAATGCTCTCGCACGGGAAGCTGTCGGGCGATATTCCCGCCGTCAGCGAGGGCGCCCAGCGCCTGGCGCGCGGCATTGCCCGCGCGCTGTTCGTGGCCGACCGCAAGACGCATTACGAGGCGCTCGTCGCCTTCGACACGCCGGAGCTTCTCGGCGACGAATGGGTCGATGCCGACGCAGCGATCGCTGCACCACGGGGGCAGGCGGTGGCCTGACTCGACGACTTCGAAACCGGGCTTGCCTGGGACTGCCATCACGACCGATTCATTGGAGGAGCCGATCATGCAGACGCTGACGCTAGTAGCCGGTTTCACCGCAATCCTCGCCGGCGCGGCGCCCGCTCTGGCACAGAGCTATCCCGAGCGGCCGATCGAGATGATCGTCGCCTTCGCGCCCGGCGGCGGCACCGATGTCGCGGCGCGTTCAATCGCGCGGTACATGGAGAAATATCTAGGCGGGAACGCCCGCATCGGAGTCGTCAACAAGCCCGGCGCCGGTGGTGAGATCGGCTGGACGGCGGTCGCACAGGCCAAACCGGATGGCTACACGATCGGCTTCATCAACGCGCCCGCCATCAACGCCCTGGTGATCGAGGGCAAGTCGAAGTTCAAGATGAGCGACTTCCAGCCGGTCGCCAATCTCGTCTACGATCCCGGCGTCCTAGTGGTGCCGAAGAACAGCGCCTACACCTCGCTCAAGGATATCGTCGAGGCCGCCAAGAAGGGGGCGGGGGCCGTCGTCATCGGCACGTCCGGCGTCAGTGGCTCCTCCGAGCACATCGCGCTGCTGAACTTCCAGCGTCTGGCCGAGGCCAAGTTCACGCCGGCCTTCTTCGGCGGCACCGCTCCGGTTCGTCAGGCGGTCCTGGGCGGCCATGTTCCTGCCGCCACGATGAATTTGAGCGAGGCGCTGCAGATTGCGCGCGAAGGCCAGATTAGGGTGATCGGCGTGATGAGCGCCGAGCGCTCTCCCTATCTGCCGGATGCACCGACCTTCCGCGAAGGCGGCTATGATGTCGTGGCGGGCGCCACGCGTGGCATCGCCGCGCCGAAGGGTATCCCCACGGAGATCATCGCGAAGCTGGAAAAGGCCGTCGATCAGGCCCTCAAGGATCCTGAGTATCTCGACTCCGCTAAGCGTGCCGAGAT
Organism: Chelatococcus sp.; assembly: GCA_003248805.1. GTDB lineage: Bacteria > Pseudomonadota > Alphaproteobacteria > Rhizobiales > Beijerinckiaceae > Allobosea. The sequence goes on from QFQY01000021.1 coordinate 55,197, forward strand.
CCCGCTGCAATACCTCGCCTCCGCCGAATACAAGGCCTTCCTCGACGGCGCGACGCGCGATCTCGAAGCGACATGGAAGGCGACGCCGTGGAAGTGAGCCCCGCCTCCGCTCCCGGCTCCCGCAGCCATGCCGAGATCGCCTTCGCCGCGATCCTGATCGCAGGGGCCGTGGGCGTCATCGTTATGGCCTCCGGCTATCCCGGCGAGAGCGCGACCTATCCGGTCGTCATCGGCGTGGGCCTGGCCGGTCTCGGCTCCTGGATTCTGCTGCGCGAGGTGCTGCGCCGCCGGCAGGCGCAGGCCACGCCCGGCTCGTTTGCGGAGCATGGCCCGCGGCTGGCGATCGGCTTGGCCGCGCTCGTGCTCTACGTGCTCGCGGTCAGCCAAATCGGCTTCATCGTGCCGAGCGTCGCGCTCGGGGTGCTGCTGCCGGCCAGCGTCGGCTTCCGGCGCTGGGGCCTGTCCGTCGTCGTGGCGGTCGTCTCCGTCGTCGTGATCCTGCTGATCTTCGTGCTCGCTCTCGAACGGCCGATTCCGCCCGACATCCTCTCGCCGCTCGGAAGGTACTTCCGATGATCGACGCGCTGCTGCACGCCATACCGCTCGTCTTCGCGCCGATGAACCTCCTGGCGATGGTCATCGGAGTGGTCGCCGGCCTCGTTGTAGGGTGCCTGCCGGGGCTGACTGTCGTCACCGGGCTTGCCGTCCTGATCCCGCTGACCTTCGGGCTCGATCCGCTCTTCGCGCTCGGCATGATGGCCGGCATGTATAATGGCGGCTCCTATGGCGGAGCGATCCCCGCGATCCTGATGCGGGTGCCGGGCACGCCGGCCTCCGTCGCGACCGTGCTCGACGGTTACAAGATGACGCAGAAGGGCCAGGCGGCCTATGCGCTCCAGGTCGCGCTGCTCTCGGGCGTGATCGGCAGTGTCCTGTCCTCCATCGCGCTGATCGTCCTCTCGCCACCGCTGGTCTCGTTCAGCCTGCTGTTTGGGCCGATCGAGTATTTTTGGCTCGGCATCCTCGGACTCGCGACCGTCTCCTCGCTACTCGGCGACGATCTTCCCAAAGGGCTGATCGCCTGTGGCATCGGGCTGCTGATCGGCGCCGTTGGACAGGACATTTCCAACGGCACCGAGCGCTTTACCTTCGGCCAGCTCGAATTGCTCGACGGCTTCAGCGCCATCGTGCTGCTCACCGGCCTGTTCGCTGTGCCGCCGGTCCTGCAGATGGTCGAGGAGGCGGTGAAGACGGGTATGAGTGGCGACAAGCTCAAGCTGCATGCCCAGGGATCGGCGCTCAGGCAATGGCGCTACTTCATGCCGGTCTGGCTGCGCTCCTCGGTGATCGGCATCATCATCGGCATCTTGCCCGGCGCCGGCGGGAGTATGTCCTCCTTCCTCGCTTATAACGAGGCCAAGCGCGTGGCGCGCGAGCCGGAGACCTTTGGCCAAGGCAATCCCGAGGGCGTCGCGGCGTCTGAATGCGGCAACGGTGCGGACAATGCGGCCTCGCTGATCCCGGCCCTGGCCCTGGGCATTCCGGGCTCGGGCGTTGCGGCCGTCATTCTCGGCGGCCTGCTGGTCCATGGCCTGAGACCCGGCCCGCAGCTTTTTCGTGAGCATCCCGACATCGTTTACGGCTTCATGCTGCAGTTCCTAGTCACCTCGCTCTTGCTGGCGGTTCTGGGCGGCCTGGCGGCCACGCGCATCTTCGGCCAGGTGCTGCGGCTGCCGCGCATCGTGCTCGCCCCGGTGATCCTGCTCTTCGTCACGATCGGCGTCTATTCGGTCAACAATGCAGTGTTCGATCTGTGGGTGCTGCTGGGCGTCGGTGTCGTCGGTTATGTCCTCGAGAGGCTCGACTATCCAAGCGCGCCGATCGTGCTCGGCCTGCTACTCGGCCCGATGATCGAGAGCCAGTTACGCCTCGCCCTGACGATCTCCGGCGGGCAGGCGGGCGCGCTCGTCTCGACTCCGATCGCCATTGCGCTAGCGCTGCTGAGCGCGGCGATACTTTCGACGCCAGCGTGGCGCAAAATTCGGGTGGCGACCGGTCGCGGAACAAGCAATTGAAGATCGCGCACAGCTTGCGCCATTTGCTGACATTCGATGCCTGCCCAAGAGCGGACATTGTCAGCCAGAGTTATCAGCTGCTCGTCAGGGCACTGATGGCTGGCACCCTCTCGTATTAACATAGAGCGCATAGAGCGACTGGCTTGCGGCCATGAACAGGCGGTTGCCTTTGGCACCGCCGAAGCAGAGGTTGGCGCAACGCTCGGGCAGACGGATGCGGCCGATCGCGGTTCCGGCGGGATTGAACACCATGACCCCGTCGAGGTCCTCCCGGCCCATGCCCCAGCCGCACCAGAGATTGCCATCGATGTCGAGCCGGAATCCGTCGGGGGTTCCCGGCCCCGCATCGATGACGATCCGGCGGTTGGTGAGCGCCTCGCCTTCGACGTCGAAGGCGAGGATCAGTCGGTTCGGCGTGGCTCGGGATTCCACGAGGTAGAGGATGCTCTCGTCGGGCGAAAAGGCGAGGCCGTTGGGGCCGCGCAGATTCTCCGCGACGACGGAAAGGGCACCGCTGACGCCATCGATGCGATAGACGTTCTGGGGCAATTCCGGCTCCGCCCGGCCGCCCTCATAATCGCTGGCGATGCCGAAGATCGGGTCGCTGAACCAGATCGACCCGTCCGACTTCACGACGACGTCGTTGGGCGAATTCAGCCTGCGCCCTTCGAACCGGTCGGCGAGAACGGTGATCCTACCGTCGATCTCGGTGCGGGTGACGCGCCGCCCGCCATGCTCACAGGTGACGAGGCGTCCCTGCCGGTCGCGCGCGTGACCGTTGGCGTAGCCCGACGGCGAGCGATAAACAGAAACCGTGCCGCTTTGCTCATCCCATTTCAGGATGCGGTCGTTGGGAATGTCGCTCCAGAGCAGGTGACGTGCGTCGCCGAACCAGACGGGCCCCTCGCTCCAGCGGCAGCCGGTGTGGAGCCGCTCGACCGCCGCGTTGAAGATGCGGTAGCGCTCGAAGGAGGGATCGAGGATTTCGATCGCGGGATCGGGATAGCGCTCCGCTGGCTGCCACATCGCGTCGGTCTCCGGATCATTTTTTGGCCGGCAGCATGAAATCGAAATCGCAGCCCTCGTCGGCCTGCGTCACGCTATCATAGAACAGCCGGGCATAGCCGCGATCGGCCCATGGCGGCCGCTCGACGGCCGGCAGTGCCGCCTTGCGCCGTGCCAGCTCCGCCTCGTCGACGAGCAGGTCGATGCGGCGGGCGGGTACGTCGAGGCGGATGGTGTCACCGCTCCTCACAAGCGCGAGCGGGCCGCCATCGGCGGATTCGGGCGTGATGTGCAGCACGATGGTGCCGAAGGCGGTGCCGCTCATGCGGGCGTCGGAAATCCGTACCATGTCCTTGACGCCCTGCCGACCGAGCTTCTTCGGGATCGGCAGATAGCCGGCTTCCGGCATGCCGGGCGCGCCCTTGGGCCCCGCATTGCGCAAGACCAGCACGTCGTCGGCCGTGACCTTGAGATCGGGATCGTCGATGCGCGCGGTCATGTCGGCGATCGAATCGAACACCACCGCCCGGCCGGTATGGCTGAGCAGTCGCTGCGTGGCCGCCGAATGCTTGATAAGCGCACCACGGGGCGCGAGATTGCCGCGCAGCACGGCCATCGCGCCGATCGGCTTGATCGCGGTGGCGGCGGTTCGGATCACGGTCTGGCCCGGCACCTCCTCGGCCTTCGCCACCACGTCTCGCAGCGTGCCGCCGGCGACGGTCGCGGCGTCGAGGTCGATCAGGTCGCCGAGCTCGCGCAAGAGCTTCGGCAGGCCGCCTGCATGGTGGAAATGCTCCATGTAGTGGTCGCCGGAAGGCTTGAGATCGATCAGAACCGGGACGTTGCGGCCGACCGTGTCGAAAGCCTCGAGGTCGATCTCGACGCCGACCCGGTTCGCCATAGCGGTGAGGTGGATCAGGCCGTTGGTCGAGCCGCCGATCGCCTGCATCACCACCTGGGCGTTGCGGAAGGCGGTCTTCGTCATTAGCTCGCTCGGGCGCGGTGCGCCGGAGACGGCAAGCTCCGCGGCACGCTTTCCGCTCATCTCGGCGAGGCGGAAGCGCTCAGCATGGGGAGCGGGGATCGTCGCGCTCATCGGAAGCGAGAGGCCCATCGTCTCGGTGATGCAGGCCATGGTCGAAGCGGTACCCATCACCATGCAGGTCCCGACCGAGGGAGCGAGACGGCCGTTGACGACCTCGATTTCGGCCTCGTCGATCTCGCCGGCGCGGTGGGCGCTCCAGAGCCGCCGGCAGTCGGTGCAAGCCCCCAGCACCTCCCCCTTGTGATGGCCGACGACCATGGGCCCGACCGGGATCACCACGGTGGGCAGGTCGACGCTGGCGGCCGCCATGATCTGGGCCGGCAGGGTCTTGTCGCAGCCGCCGATGATGATGACGGCGTCCATCGGTTGGGCGCGGATCATCTCCTCGGTGTCCATCGCCATCAGGTTGCGCAGAAACATCGAGGTCGGATGGGCGAAGCTCTCATGGATCGAGATCGTCGGAAACACCATCGGCATCGCGCCCGCCAGCATCACGCCGCGCTTGGCCGCCTCGATCAACTGCGGTGCGTTGCCGTGGCAGGGATTGTAGTCGCTGTAGGTGTTGGTGATGCCGACGATCGGGCGGTCGAGTGCGTCGTCGGAATAGCCCATGGCCTTGATGAAGGCCTTTCTGAGGAACAGCGAAAAGCCGGCGTCGCCATAGCTCGTCAGCCCCTTGCGAAGTCCCTTGGTCATCCGAAATCCTCCCGCACCGATCCCCGCCGGCTACGCGAGATATCTGATGCGGTTTTCATATTGTCAATAATAGAGCCAGTCAGAACCGCATTGCGGAGATTACGAGGCGTTTTTCAATTTTGTTATTGACAATGTGATCGATGCCTCTCTAGCTGGCCGGCAATAACAACAAACCGAACGATCCTTTGTGGGAGGGAAAGCCGATGACGATGGGAACGGCCTTGAAAGCTGCGCTGGTCACGCTCGCGATGACGGGCGCCGCGCAGGCGCAAACGCAGATCACCATGTGGTCGAACTGGCCCGACGAGCCGGCCAAGAAGGACTGGGTCTCGGCCCGGGTGAAGGAATTCGAGGAGGCCAACAAAGCCTGCTCGGTCAAGCTCAGCTTCATCCCCAAGGCCGACATCTACACCCAGGCGAAATCGGCCGTCCGCACCGGCCAGGCGCCCGACATCTTCTACATGGAGCCGGATCAGCCGGAGTTTCTGGCGGGCGGCTTCCTGGAACCGCTCGACGGCCATATCGACCTGAAGGGTCTCGAAGACTGGGCCAAGCCCGCCTGGACATCGAAGGGCAAGGTTTATGGCGTGCCCGTCGAGGCCTATACGGTCGAGCTCTACTACAACAAGGATCAGGTGAAGAAGGTCGGCGTCGAGGTGCCTGCATCGGCACAGCTGACGCAGGCCGGCTTTCTCGATCTCGTCAAGAAGGGCGCCGCCGCCGGCATCACGCCGGTGTCGCAGGGTGTCGGCGACCGGCCGTTCCCCGGCGCGCTGCTGACCTATGAATCCCTGCTGCGCAAGCTCGGCAAGGACGACTACGGCAAGCTGATGGCCGGTGAGCTCTCGTACAAGGACCCGCGCGTCACCGAGGTGATGGGCTGGATGAAGGAGCTGGTCGATGCCGGCGCTTATCCGAAGAGCTTCGCGACGCTCAAGCTCGGCGAGTCCCACTATTACTTTTACCAGAAGCCGGGCGCGCTGACCTTTCCCGATCCGAGCTGGTTCACCGGCCGGGCCTTCGCGTCCCCCGAGAGCGGCGGCATGCCCACCGACTTCCCGCTCGGCATCATGCAGTTCCCGGCCATGGACAAGGGCGCCTGCCCGAACTGCAAGACGCTGGCCGTCGCCGGCAGCTACGTGATGTATTCGAAAAGCAAGAACAAGGACTGCGCCGGTGCGCTGCTGAAGTCGATGGCCACAGTCGATAACGGCACGAAATGGATGGAGCAGGTCTCGCTGCAGACCGGGCTGAAATCCGATCCGGCCAAGATCAAATCGCCGCGTGAAGCCTATTTCAAGGAGCTCAATGCGCGCAATCAGGGCGTCGACTACTTCTTCGGGACGCCGCTGTTCCACTACCGCGCCAAATGCGCGGAAACCTTCACCCAGGTGATGAATAACGCCTTCCCGGCCGGGCTGATCAGCGTCAAGGACGCGGCCGAGAAGATGGATGCGGCCTGTCTCAAGAGCTGAGCGCGACATGACCGTGGCGACCATCGACCCATCCGCGACGACGCGCTCTTCGAGCGCGCCGTCCGGCGCCGCAGCCTCCGACCCGCGCCAGGCGAGCTGGCCGGTCCTGGCGATCTTCATCGCACCGGCGCTGCTGGTCTATTTCGGGCTGACGGCCTATCCGGCCTTCAAGACGATCTATGACAGCTTCTTCACCATCGAGGGGCTCGAGCGGATCCCGGTCGGCCTCGCCAACTATAAGACGTTGATGCAGGACGAGACCTTCTGGGTTGCGGTGCGCAACACCTTCGTCTGGGCCTTCATCGCCCCTGTGCTCGATGTCGCGACCGGCCTGCTGCTGGCGCTGGCGCTCTATGCCGGGGTGCCCTTCGCCCGCTTCCTGCGCATCGCCTGGTTCACGCCGGTTCTGCTCTCCTATGTCGTCGTCGCGATCCTATGGATGTGGATCTACAACTACGACTGGGGCGTGGTGAACGTCTCGCTGCGCGCCTTGGGGCTCGACGGCCTCACGCGCTCCTGGCTCGGCGACCCGAATTTCGCGCTGGCCTCGCTGATGGTCACCCATGCCTGGAAATGGGCCGGTTTCAACATGGTGGTCTGCCTGGCGGCGATCCATTCCCTGCCGTCGGAGGTGCTGGAAGCCAGCGAACTCGACAATTGCGGCTGGGGCGCCAAGCTGCGCTACATCATCGTGCCGCTGCTCAAGCCGACCTTGCTGAACCTCTACGTGCTCGCCTTCATCGGCAAGATGAAGGTGTTCGACCTGGTCTGGATCATGACCGGGGGCGGCCCGCTCTGGGCGACCGAAACGGTCTCGACCTATGTCTACAAGCGCGCCTTCAACTGGAACACCTTCGATCTCGGCTATCCCTCCGCGATCGCGACCGTCTGGTTCGGCGTGGTTTGCGCGGCCGTCATCATCCTCAACCACGTCTTCCGGTCCAAAGACCGCCTGGAGTATTGACCGTGCGCGCTTCCCCCATGACGCCGCGCCTGTTCAGCCGCGGCGCGCTCGCCCTCGTGATCGGCGCCTATACGCTCTACACGCTCGGGCCGTTCCTGTGGCTCGCCACCATGTCAGTGCGCACCACGGGTGAAATCTCGGACGACCACTACGCCTGGCCGCGCGTCTTCCATTGGGAGCAATTCCGGATCGCCTGGATCGATTCCGATTTCGCGACCTATTTCTGGAACTCGGCTATCGTCGTGATCAGCGCGGTGGCGGTGGTGACGCTGGTGGGGGCGGCGGCGGCCCATGCGCTGGCGCGCTATCGCTTTCGCGGCAACCGGCTCATCTACGGGATTCTTTTCTCCTCGATCATCTTCCCGCCGCAGATCACGCTGATCTCGCTCTACCAGATCCTGGTCGACTACAATCTCTACAACAGCCTGATCGGGCTGACGCTGGTCTATATTTCGCTGCAGCTGCCGCTGACGGTCTACCTGCTGGAGGGCTTCTTCGCCCGCATCCCGCAGGACCTGTTCGACGCCGCCAAGATGGACGGCTATGGCGACATCGAGATCTTCCGTCGCATCGTCCTGCCGATCGGCATGCCGGCGATCGCGACGACGCTGATCCTGAACTTCATCCAGCTCTGGAACGAGTTCCTCTTCGCCGTCGTGCTGATCACAGATCCCGAGAAGCGCACCCTGCCGATCGGCATCCGCGCCTTCATGGGCGATCACTTCCAGGACATCGGCATGATCGCCGCCGGCGTGATGATTTCGGTCATCCCGGTGATCCTGGCTTACGCATTCTTCTCGGAAAAACTCATCCGCGGCATGACCGCCGGTGCGGTCAAGTAGAGGTCGGCCATGGCTGTCGTGAAACTCGAACAGATCTGCAAGCGCTATGGCGGCAGCGGGCCGGTGGCGGTCGACCATGTCGACGTCACCATCGGCGACGGCGAGTTCATGGTGTTGCTCGGCCCCTCGGGCTGCGGCAAATCCACCACCCTGCGGATGATCGCCGGGCTGGAGACGATCTCGTCTGGCACGCTCTCGATCGACGGGCGCGTCGTCAACGATGTCGCGGCCAAGGACCGCGACATCGCCATGGTGTTCCAGTCCTATGCGCTCTACCCGCATATGACGGTGGCCGAGAACCTGTCCTTCGGCCTGCGCCGCCGCCAGATCGACCGGGCCGAGATCGACCGGAGGGTCAAGGAGGCCGCCGGCATGCTGGGCCTCAGCCCCTTGCTGGAGCGCAAGCCGCATGCCCTCTCGGGCGGTCAGCGCCAGCGCGTCGCACTGGGCCGGGCGATGGTGCGCGAGCCGATGGTCTTCCTGTTTGACGAACCGCTCTCCAATCTCGATGCGGCGCTGCGGGTCAACACCCGCAACGAGCTGATCAAGCAGCATCACAGGCTCGGTTCGACCATGATCTACGTCACCCACGATCAAGTCGAGGCGATGACGATGGGCACCCGCATCTGCGTGATGAATGGCGGCAAGGTCGCCCAGATCGGCTCCCCGCTCGACGTCTACTGGAACCCCGCCGACACCTTCGTCGCGCGCTTTCTCGGCTCGCCGCCGATGAATCTGCTGACGGTTTGCCCAAGTGACGAGAGCCGCGTCGGCACCGAGGCGGTTGCAGCGACGCTGGGCCGCTGGGCGCCGGCGTCACTGGCGCCGCTCGCCGGCAAAGAGGTGACCCTCGGTATCCGGGCGGAGGATCTGCATCTGCGCGCCGAGGGGCTGGGGCCGGATCATGGCCGTGTTCGCGGCAAGGTCTTTGCCGTCGAGCCGCTCGGCGCCGAGACGCTGCTGGGTATCGAGGTCGAGGGCGGCTTCGAATGCACGGCGCGCCTGCCACGCGACACACGGGCCAATATCGGCGACGTCGTCGAGGTCTTCTTCCGCGCCGATGCCGCCTATCTCTTCGATGCAGGTACGGGCAAGGCGATCTCGCCGACGAGCAGCGCCGCCATCGACGATGCGCGCCGGCGCCAGGCCGGGGGCGTCCATTGAGCCGACCTCTGCGGATCGGGTTGATCGGAGCCGGCTGGGTCACGCAGCATCATCTGCGCGGCTGGCAGCGGCTCGTCGGGCGGGCCGAGGTCGTGGCCATTGCCGACCCTTCGGCGGACCGGCGTGCCGAGCGCGCCGCCGCCTTCGGCATTGCGCGCAGCTATGGCGATGCGAACGCCATGCTGGCGGCAGAGGCTCTCGACGCGGTCGATATCGCCGCGCCGCGCGCCGTCCATGCCGAACTGGTGCGTCTGGCAGCCGCTCACGGCCTGCCCACGATCTGCCAGAAGCCTCTGGCGCCGACCTTCGACGAGGCGAGCGGGCTCGTCGCCGAGGTCGAGGGGCGCATCCGGCTGATGGTCCATGAGAACTGGCGCTTCCGTGCCTGGTACCGCACCATGGCCGACTGGATCGCAGCGGGCAGTATCGGAGCGCCCTTCGCGGCAAGATTGTCATTCGTGACCAGCGGCACGCTGAAGGATGCGCAGGGCCAGTATCCGGCCCTGCTGCGCCAGCCCTTCATCGCCGGGGAGAGGCGGATGCTGGTGTCGGAAATCCTGATCCACCAGATCGATACGTTGCGCATGCTGCTGGGGCCGCTGCAGGTCGTGGCCTGCCAGATGAACCGGATCTGCCCCGATCTCGCCGGAGAGGATACGGCGATCATCCAGCTGCGCGGTCGAGAAGGGCTGGCGGTCCAGATCTTCGCGACCTTCGCCGCTCACGGCCACAAGCCGGTCGCGGCGGACAGGCTCGAGATTTTCGGGCCGGAGGGCTCGATCGGATTGGATGGCGGCGCGCTCTCGCTCGTCTCCTCCGATCCGGTCTCGCTCGGCTTCGATGCGGACGCCGTCTATCAGGGCTCCTATGACGCGGCGATCGCGCATTTCGTCGATCGCCTCGGCGACGGGCAGCCCTTCGAGACCGCTCCGCGCGACAATCTCGAAACGCTCTTTCTCGTCGAGTCATGCTATCGGCTGGCCGGTCGCATGGAGACGCGCTGATGCCGCAGACCGCAACCCAGAGCACCACTCCGCAGCGCCGGGACGATGTCGACAAGGTCATCGCCCATCTCGAGGAGGACATCATCTTCGGCAGGCTCGCACCGGGGCTGCGCCTGACCGAAGACATGCTGATGGCCCGCTACGACGCCTCGCGGCATTTTGTCAGGCAGTCTCTGGTGGAGATGGAGCGACGCGGGATCGTCCGGCGCGAGAAGAACATCGGCGCCACGGTGCGGTCCTACTCGCAGTCCGAGGTTCGCCAGATCTACGAGGTGCGCGAGATGCTGACGCGCCATGCCGCGCTGATGGTCACTTTGCCTGCGCCCGAAAGCCTGATCCGCGAACTGCGCCGTCTCCAACAGGTCTACAGGGCCCGCGCCGAAGTCGGCGATCTGCGCGGCACCCACGACGCCAACGATGCGTTCCACATCGCGTTGTTCGCCGCCTGCGGCAATCCCTACCTCGTCGAAACGCTGCAGGACTACATGGACCTGACGCTGACCATGCGTGCCAAGAACCTGGCCGATCCCGAGGGCCTGCGTCTCTCGATCAGCCAGCACGAGCTGATGATCGACCTGCTCCAGGGCCGCGACGTCTGGGCTTTCGCGCAGCTCTGCGTCGACCACATGCAGAGCAGCAAGGCCGACTATCTCAGGCGCATCGCCGCTGAAAACGACGACGAAGGCGAGCGCATCCAGCATCTCCAGAACGGATGAGACGACCATGGATTTCGGGTTGAAGGGCAAGACCGCGCTGGTGCTAGGCGCGGGCGGCGGACTGGGCAGCGCCATCGCGCAAACCCTGGCGCGGGAAGGAGCCAATGTCGCGCTCGGCGACATCGACGCGGCGGGGCTCACGCGCACGGCGGGTCTGGTCGCCGATGCCGGCGCCAGGGCCCTGCCGCTCACATGGGATCTCGCCGATCGCAGCCTGATCGAATCCCGCATCGGCGCGATCGAAGCCGAGCTGGGGCCCGTGGACATCCTCGTCAACAACACGGGGGGCCCACCGCCGACCCCGGCCGGCGGGCAGGATCCGGCACTATGGGCCAAGCATTTCGACGCGATGGTGCTGTCCGTGATCGCCGTCACCGACCGAGTTCTGCCATCGATGCGCGCGCGGGGATGGGGGCGCATCGTCACCTCGACCTCATCCGGCGTCGTCGCACCCATCCCCAATCTCGGCATCTCGAACGCGCTGCGCCTGACGCTGGTCGGCTGGTCGAAGACGCTGGCGGGCGAAGTCGGCCGCGACGGCGTCACCGCCAATATCGTGCTGCCGGGGCGGATCGCGACGGACAGGATCCGCTTTCTCGACGAGCAGCGCGCCAAGCGCGAGAACCGGAGCGTTCCCGAGGTTTCCGCCGCCTCGACCGGCTCGATCCCGGCCGGCCGCTACGGCGAACCGCAGGAATACGCCAATGTCGTCGCCTTCCTCGCCAGCGGCGCCGCATCCTATGTCAACGGCTCCGTCATCCGCGTCGATGGCGGCATGATCGCCAGCATCTGAAAGTGTTCGCCATGACCCTCACCCCCGACGCCTCGGGCGTCTTCCCGATCGCGCCGACGCCGTTCAACGCCGACGGTACGGTCGACTGGGCTTCCACCGACCGCCTCTTCGCCTTCTACGATGAGATCGGCTCGGACGGCACGACTGTGCTCGGCATCATGGGCGAGGCGCCCAAGCTGGAGCCGGAGGAATCGATCCGCATCGTCAAGAGCGCGGTCGCGAAGATGCCGGGCAAGCCGGTCATCGTCGGCGTCTCCGCGCCGGGCTTCGCCGCGATGCGTTCGCTCGCGCGCCAGTCGATGGAGCTGGGCGCTGCCGGCGTGATGATTGCGCCGCCGCCCTCGCTGCGCACCGACGACCAGATCACCGGCTATTACGCGCAGGCGATCGAGGCCATCGGCGCCGATATCCCCTTCGTCATCCAGGATTACCCCCTGACGCTGTCGGTGATCATGACCCCGGCAGTGATCGCTAAGATCGTCCGGGACAACCCGTCCTGCGTGATGCTCAAGCACGAGGACTGGCCGGGACTGGAGAAGATCTCGACCCTGCGCAAGTTCCAGGCCGAGGGCAGCTTGCGTCCGATCTCGATCCTGACCGGCAATGGCGGCATGTTCCTCGATTTCGAGATGGAGCGCGGCGCCGACGGCGCGATGACGGGCTACGCCTTCCCCGAATTGCTGATCGACGTGGTCAGGCTGCAGAAGGCCGGCCAGCGCGACGCGGCCCATGACATCTTCGATGCGCATCTGCCGCTGCTGCGCTACGAGCAGCAGCTCGGCATCGGGCTGGCCGTACGTAAATACACGCTGATGAAGCGCGGCATCCTCGCCAGCGACGCCCAGCGCAAGCCGGGCTCGGCGATCTCCGCCAAGGCGAAAACCGAGGTCGATTATCTGCTGTCGAGGGTCGCGAGGATCGATTCCCGCGCAAAGCTCTGATCGGCCGGCCGTTTCGCGCCAGCTTCGGACATTGGGGCCTAGCGAGGAAGCGGACATTAAAAGCTGCAGGCCTAATGGCCGGTGCCGACCCGTTACGGTCATTGGGCAGCGGAGGCGATGGAGTGCCATGTGTGGACGGCTCTCCGTTGGCAAGGGTTATCTGGCGTTCTGCTAAGCCTTGGTCGGTGCGGCCATGTGTTCGACCTATTGGCGCGGTGCGCATGACCGCCGGCCATGGTGCCTTCCGCGAAGACTGGTCCCGACCAAAGGCACGCGCTTTAAGCGCTGTGGCGCAAGTGGGTTTTCCCGTCTTCCGGTTCGACCGGCTGTCGCATTACATCCTGTCCGCCCTTCCCAAGCTCGTCGGCCGCAGTGCTCCTCGACCTGATCCTTATGCCGCCGACGGCTCCCTGTAGCGTTCGCCGGAGGTCATGATCGCCCAGATCATTCGGGCGGTCTTGTTGGCGAGCGCGACGGCTGCGACCTTCGGCGCCCGGCGTGCGAGCAGTTGGACGAGCCATGGCCGGCGCGTTCCGTTTCGCACGGCATAGCGCACGACAGCCAGGGCGCCCACGACCAGCATCTGTCGCCGGCAGCGATCGCCTTGCTTTGTGATGCCGCCAAGCCGCTCCTTGCCACCGCTGGAGTTCTGTCGCGGAACGAGGCCGATCCAGGCCGCGAGGTTGCGGCCGGTCTTGAAGACTTTCGGATCGGCGATCGTGCCCACGAGGGCGCCGGCCAGCAGCGGGCCCACGCCCGGAATCTCCATCAGCCGGCGACCTACCTCCGTTGAGCGGGCGTTGGTCCTGATCAGTCGATCCGTGTCCAGGATCTGCTCGTTCACCAGCCGAAGCTGAGCTGCCAGCAGTGTCAGGCAGACTCGGGCCCCCGCCGGCACGCGGGGATCAGTGGAATCCTCCACGACCGCAATCAGCGTCTGGAGGCCCTGACGGCCGATCGCGGCGGCCATGCCGAGCTCCGCCATATGGCTGCTTCACGTACGGCTTCACATAGCTCGGCGGCATTAGCCGCACGTCGTGGCCCAGCCCAATCAGCTCGCGCGCCCAATGATGCGCTGTTCCGCAGGCTTCGATCCCAACTAGGCTCAGGACCTATTAATTTGGTTTGAGATGTGTTTCACGGTATCCGGGAGGATGCCGTGATGGGAGATTTGTTTT